>NZ_JBEZFV010000004.1:463123-674386 GCF_040649655.1 Micromonospora sp. NPDC048905
TCCCCCCGGCCCCGGGGGACCCCCCGCGGGTGGGGGGCGCCCCCCCCCCCCGGCGGGGGGGGGGGGCCCCCCCCCCCCCCCCCACCACTGTTGCTGCCGATGGCAGGAGGTTCGGTCAGGCGGTCGTCCGGGCCGCCTCCAGGATGACCTCGGTAACCTCACCGGGATGCGAGATCAGGCCCAGGTGACCGGCGTCGATCCGGGTGATGTCGGCCCCCGCCCGCTTCATCATCGCCTCCTGGCTGGCCGGCGGGATGACCCGGTCCTCGGTGCCGATCACTGCCCATACCGGGATCGTCTTCCACGCCGGCTCGGTGGCCGGCACCGCCAGGGCGTTCGTGGCCAACGCGGCCTGGGTCACGGCGAGCACCTCCGCCTGGCGGCGGGGCAGACCGTTGGCGAAGCCGGGGATGAACACCTTCGGCAGGACGTACGCGTCGGCCGCACCTTCCGGGGCACCCGGGAACGGCACGAGCTTGAAGACGCTCGTGGGGTCGGTCAGGGCCGGCTCCAGCACCGAGCCGGAGCCGGCCGTGAGCTCCTCGACGGTCTCGCCCTTCTCCGGAGCGAAAGCGTCGACGAACACGAGCGCCTTGACGTTTTTGTTGCCGGTCGCAGCATCGCTTGTGACGAAACCGCCGTAGGAGTGGGCCGCGATGACGACGGGACCCTCGATGGTGGACAGGAAGTCCTTCAGGTAGCCGCTGTCGATCGTCGGCCCCCGGTTGGGTTGCGGCGCGACCTGCACCTCGAAGCCGCGTGCCTGGAGTCTGCGGACCTCCCCGCTCCAGCTCGAGCCGTCGGCCCAGGCGCCGTGCACCAGGACGATCGTCGGTCTGCCGTCACTCCCCCGGTCGGGGGTTGGTGGCACACCGCCGTCCGCGAACACGTGTGGGGCGGATGAGCCGAGCACCGTCACCAGCGTTGCGGCGACGAGCGTTGCGGCGATGGTCTTCGGCCGACGTAGTGAGATACCGAGCATGTCTCGTCTCCCTCGTTGGTAAGTGACTTACGAACGTGGGCAGGCTGCGATACCGCCAAGACGTGCTTCACCGCCCGATCCTCACCGTACTAACCTTCAGCGGATATCTCGGACAGAAGACGAAAGATGCTCAAATTTCAGTATGGTGAGGGACACACGGAGCCGCCACCGCCATACCCCTGGGCAGTGCTCAGGCGATGATCTCGGCCATCCGTCCGGGCTGCTCCAGCATGATGAAGTGGCCGGGTCGGGAACGCCCGTGCTGCCGGCGAACCGCCCTTCATGATCGTCGCGGTGCCGAACCGATTCTCGGCGGCACCCAGGAGCGGGCCGATCACCGGGAAGGCGGCGCCGCCGAGGATGACGTTGGCCGTGCGTCGTCCACGGCGTACACCGTCGGCGAAGCCTCGGCTGTCGAGTCGCCGACCGCGGCGGTCTGCCCGCTCGGACACTGACACGGGGCGCCCGGCAACGCTCTCGCCCCTAGACCGGTTCGGCGAGGCGGGCGATGACGCGACGTAGCTGCTCGGCGTAGGCGTGGAGGAATTCCGGTGAGTCGGCGGCGAGGCCGGTCATCCGACGGGCGACCTGGGGCAGCACCGTCGGCGCCAGTGTCGCCGCGAAGAGCAGCACCTGGACGTACGCGGGGTCCAGATCGTCGGCGAGCTCACCGGCCTGCTGCCGGCGACGCATGTCGTCGACCATCGCGGCGAAGTAGTCGTCGGTCACCGGGTCGGCATCCGACTCGGCCCGGGTGAGCCCCTCCCAGGCGAGCAGCCGCGCCCACGACCGCTGCGGGTCACCGGGGGCGAGGAACCCGCTCACGATCTCAGCCAACGGCAGGTCCGGTCGGGCGGCGCCGTTGGTCGTCTCCCAGGTGCGCTGAAGGGCCCGGTAGAGACCGTCCTTGCCGTCGAAGTAGTACGAGATCAACTGCTGGTTGACCCCGGCGCGGGCGGCGATCGCGCCAGTCCGGGCACCGGCGAAACCATGTTCGCTGAACTCGATGAACGCCGCGTCGAGGATGCGCTCACGGGTGCGCTCGGGATCGCGTTTGCGCTGTTCACCACTCGGGGACCGGCGAGGCTTGCCCATGAAGATCACCGTAACACGGTCATCCGGGCAACTATCTCAATCAACTGTTTGATTGACAGTGACATGCAGTTGGGTGATAGTCGTTGCATGGTCACACCCAGCGTCATGATCATCGGTGCCGGTATCGGCGGCCTGTGCCTGGCCCAGGGCCTACGCCGCGCCGGAGTGTCGGTGACCGTCCACGAACGCACCAAGGCCCGCACCGACTGGCTTCAGGGCTACCGCATCCACATCAACCCGAACGGCAGCCGAGCGCTGCACGCGTGCCTACCGCCCGCCACCTGGCAGGCTTTCCTCGACACCGTCTCGATCGACACCGGCGGCTTCGGTTTCACCACCGAGCGGCTCGACGATCTACTCCGCTTCACCCCCGAGGAGATCACGCCGGCCGGCGCTCCCGAAGGACGGCACTACGGTGTCAGCAGGATCAGCCTGCGCGAGGTGCTGCTGTCCGGCATGGATGACGTGGTGCGGCTGGACCACGAATTCACGCACTATGAGGCGACGACCGACGGGCGGGTGACCGCCTACTTCACCGACGGCGGCACGGCCACCGCCGACGTGCTCATCGGTGCCGACGGCGCCAACTCACGAGTACGCCGCCAACTACTCCCCCACGCGCGGCGCGTCGACACCGGCGTCGTGGCGGTCGCCGGCAAACATCGCCTCGCCGACGCGGCCCTACCCAGGGTGCTGACCCAGGACGTCAACCTCGTGATCCCGAAAAGCCGTGGATCCTTCTTCACCGCGGTGTGGCACCCCGGCCCGCAGGTGATCGCCCCGCCGGACCAGTTCCTGCTCGACAACACCACTGCCTACCTCCTCTGGGGCTACACGGACGCGGCGACGGCTTTCCCGGCCGAGGGCGTCGAGTCCCTCCCCGGAACGGACCTCCAACGCCTGGTGCTGAACCGCACCGACGGATGGGCACCGGCGCTACGGGAAGTGATCGCCGGCTCCGACCCACAGACGATCAACGCCATCCGGGTGCGCAGTGCCACTCCCGTCAAGGCGTGGGAGACCGGACGGGTCACCCTCCTGGGCGACGCGATCCACAACATGACCCCGATGGCGGGGATCGGCGCCAATACCGCGCTGCGCGACGCCGCCCTGCTGTGCGTCAAGCTCACCGAGGTCCACGCCGGCACGACCGCGATGGTGCCCGCTCTGCACGACTACGAACGTCAGATGCTCGACTACGGCTTCGCTGCGGTGCGACAGTCGCTGCGCAACGCCCGCCAGGCGAGCACCACCAACCGCCTGGCCAGGACCGCATTCCGCGCGGCACTGCGTACCGCCAGTGCCGTACCGCCGCTGCGCCGCCGGATGGCCACCCAACTCGGCCAGTGACCGGTGCGCGGTGCTCATGCCGGGAACGTCCGCAGGCGGGTGGTCGCCGTGGGCCGGGATCTGAGCAGCCGGGACAGCACTGTCGACAGGGCCAGGATCGCGGTGGCGGTCAGGGTGATGCTCGCGCCGGCGGCGACGTCCCAGTGGCTCGACGCGTACAGGCCGCCGAGCCCGCTGAGGGCGCCGAGCGTGACGGCCAGGGCGGTGATGGTGCTCAGCCGGTGCGACCACTGACGCGCCGCGGCCGCCGGCGCGACGATGAGGGCGAGGGCGAGGATCGTGCCGATGGCCGGGACGATCGTCACGACCGCCGCCTGGATGGCGAGCAGCAGCACGACGTCCCAGACACCGGTGGCGAAGCCGGCCGCCTGCGCGCCGGTCCGGTCGAAGCCGCTGTAGCGCAGCGGACGGGCGCAGGCCAGCAGGACGGCCACGACGACGACGAGCACGACGGCGGTGGTCCCGAGGTCCTGCGGGCTGACGGTGAGGATCGACCCGACCAGAAACGAGGTCAGGTCTCGGCTGAAGCCGTTCTGGGTGGCGACGAGCCCGGCGCCGAGGGCGAAGCCGCCGGAGAGCAGGACGCCTGTCGCCGCGGCCGTGTTCTGGCTCCTGTGGCGGCTGAGCACGCCGACACCCAGCGCGACGATCGCGCCGGCGACCACACCGCCGACGACGATGTTGACGCCGATGATGGACGCCGCCACCACCCCGGGGAACGTGGCGTGGGTCAGTGCCATGGTGAAGAAGGACAGCCGACGGAGTACGACGTGGACGCCGACGAGTCCGGCGAGCGCGCCGGCGAGCAGCACCTCGGCCGTGGCCCGGTGCAGCGCGTCATCCCACCAGTTCATGGGGGGACCTCCGTGCCTCGGTGGAGATGCTCTGCCCGTGGTTGCGTCTCGACCGCAGCGCGCCCAGTGGGAGCAGCAGCAGGTAGGCGAGCACGAGCAGCAGGACGACCGCGGAGGCCGAGGTCAGGGAGATGCCGTAGTCGACCGATGCGGTCCAGCTCGTCAGCAGGCCACCGTATGCGGCGACGAGGATGAGCCCGGTGCCGATCACCGCCATCAGCGGCAGGCGTGTGGTGAGCAGGCGGGCGGTCGCGGCCGGCACGATGAGCAACGCCACCACGAGGATGGTGCCGACGGCGCGTACCGCGGCGACGACGACGAGCGCGACGATGATGTTGAGCAACAGGTCGAGCCCGGCGATCCGGAAGCCTGCGGCGGCCGCTCCGGCCGGGTCGAAGGTCCGGAAGACCAGAGCGCGGGCGCTGATCAGCAGCAGCCCGAGGATGACGACCGCCAGCACGGCGGTCTCCGCGATCTGGCGCGGCGTCACCGTCAGGATGCGCCCGAACAGGAACGACGTCAGATCCGAGGTGTACGAGGAGCGCCGCGACACGAGCACCACGCCGATCGAGAACATGGCGGTGAGCACCACGGCGGTGGCGGCATCGTCGGACAGCGCACCTCCACGGCTGAGCAGGGTCAGCGCCACCGCGGTCACGACGCCGGCGACCAGCGCCCCGACCACGATGCCCTCGATGCCACCGGCCAGGAACCCGATGACGACGCCGGGAAACACGGTGTGCGTCAGCGCGTCGGAGACGAACGACAGGCGGCGGGCGAAGACGAAGACACTTACCGGTCCGCAGACGAGGGCGAGCAGCGCGAGCTCGGCCAGGGCACGCCCCATGAACGGTACGGTGAACGGCTCGATCACGGCTCCACCAGCACTGTCCGGCCGTCTCTCAACTCGATGGCGTGTCCGCCGTACGCGCGGCGCAGCGTCTCGGCGGTCAACGTCTCGTCGGGCGGGCCGACCGCCCACTGCCGGCCGTTGAGCACGCAGACCGTGTCGGCGAGTTCGTGCGCGACCGTCAGGTCGTGGGTGCTCAGCACCAGGGTCGTCCCGGCCGCGCTGAGGTCGCGCAGGACGGACAGGATGGCGTCCTGGCTCACCGCGTCGACGCCGTTGAACGGCTCGTCCAGGAGCAGCAGTCGTGGCTCGGCGGCGATGGCGCGGGCCAGCAGCACCCGCTGGCGTTGACCGCCGGAGAGCACGCCGAAGTGGGTCTTCGCGTGCTCGACGAGGCCGAGCCGGTCGAGCGCCTCGTGGACCGCTCGACGGTCGGCGGCGCGGGTGGGGCGCCACCAGCCGATGCGTCGGTAGCGGCCCATCATGACGACCTGGCCCGCGGTCACCGGGAAATCGGCGTCGAGGGAGTCGGTCTGCGGGACGTATCCGGTGCGGGTCCGAGCCTGGGCCGGCGCGCCCCCGAGGACGGTGGACGTGCCGGCGAGGACCGGCACCAGGCCGAGGATCGACGTGATCAGCGTGGACTTGCCGGCGCCGTTCGGCCCGACCAGCGCCAGGCGCTGCCCGGGGACCAGGTCGAGGTTGACGTCGGTGAGCACCGGCGTGCCGTGGTAGCCGACGCTCACCTCGGTGTAGCGAACGGCGGCGCCGGCCACCGCGACATCGCCCATCTCAGCCGCCCAGAGCCGTGACGATGACCTGGGTGTTGTGCCGCTCCGCGCCGAGGTACGTGCCCTGGGGCGTGCCCTCGGCGCCGATGCTGTCGCCGTAGAGGGCGTCCGCACCGCCGATGACCTTGACGCCGGCCTGGGTGGCGATCGCCTCCGCGCTCTTGGGCGGCAGCGACGTCTCCGCGAAGATGGCCTTCGTACCCGTGGCCTTGATCTTGGCAACGAGGTCGTTGAGCTGCTTCGCACTCAGCTCGGCGGAGGTGTCGAGGCTGGGGATGACCGAGCCGACGAACTGCAATTTGTACCGGTCGACGTAGTAGCCGAAGGCATCGTGGTTGGTCACGAGCTTGCGTTGCTCGGCAGGGATCCGGGCGAAGGCCGCCTCGTTGTCCGCGTCGAGCTTGTCGAGTTCGGCCCTGTAGCTCTTCAGATTGCCGGCGAAGGCGGCCGCGTGCGCGGGGTCGGCCGCGGCGAGGCTTTTCTCGATGTTGGCGACCATCGTCTTGGCGTTCAACGGGTTGTGCCAGATGTGTGGGTCGTGCGCCTCGGCCTCGTGCGCGCCCTCGCCCTCCTCGTGGCCGCCCTCGCGCAGGGTGACGCCCTGACTGGAGTCGACGAGGGCGCCCTTGAAGCCGGCCGACTCGATGGTCTGGTCGAGCCACCCCTCGAGGCCGACACCGTTCTTGACGACGATGGCGGCCTTGCCGATCGCCTGGATGTCGGCCGGCGTGGGCTCGTAGTCGTGCGGGTCGACGTTGGGCTTGATGATCTGGGTCACGGTGACGTCGCTGCCGCCGATGGTGCGGACGAAGTCGGCCACCTCGGGGGTGGTGGCGACCACCGCGAGCCTCGTGCCGGACGAGGTGTTGCCGCTGCCCTCGGCCGCGTCCTCCCCCGAGCCACAACCGCCGAGGAGAACGAGCGCGGCGGCTGCCGCCGCTGCGATGATCGTGCGTTGTCCATGCTTCACGAAACGCTCCATTCCTGAGGCACGGAACGGTAATCGTTTTCATTAAGTATCGTCTAATGGCGAGATGACCACACGTGCATGTGTCCCCGCCCCCGGCGCTCAGGGAGGCGGCGACGGTTGGCACCCAACCCGGGTGTCGTTTCGCGGCGAACCTCCCCGGACCAGCCTCGCTTGTGGGGAGGATGAGAGGTATTCGCCCAGGGACGCGGTGAGCGGAGGTCGGTCGTGCACGACGGATTGGTGACCAGGCGCAGCGCCCGGGGTGTCGGAGAGACGATCTCCGCGCTGAGGGCTGAGGCGGAACGCGTAGGCGCCGCGGTGGTGGCGGTCGTCGACCACGCGGCGGCCGCCGGCAAGGCCGGGCTGAGCATGCCCGACACCCAGGTGATCATTTTCGGGAACCCGCAGGCGGGCACTCCGCTCATGCAGGCCCGGCCCGAGATCGCGATCGACCTGCCGATGCGAGTCATGGTGCGAGACGACGGCCAGCCTGGCTCGCTGATCACCTGGCAGGATCCGGCGTACCTCGCCCAGCGCTACGGACTGGGCGAGGACCAGCTGGCACCCCTACGCGCCCCGGCCACGATCGCCTCCGCGATCGACGGCGGCTGAGCGCGGCCCTCGGCGTCCCGGCGACGCGGCTCGGTCCGGATCCTCCAGGTCGCGAGGAGCGGCACGCCGATCTGGACGTTGCTGGCACCCACGGCGGCGCGCCCGTCAACGCTGGTTCGGCGGAGCCGTCGTCGGTGCGGTACCGCGGATCGCCCAGGCCCGAGCCGTCAGCCGGATCGACCCGTCGGGTTCGGTCGGCAGTCGGGCGGCGAGCAGATCCCGCAGGGCGGCCCGCTGCGCTTCGCCCAGCGAGGCCAGGTAGGCCGGGGCGGAGCCCTGCCCACCGAGGAACGGTGTCCAGTAGTCGTTGAAGTCGGTGAAGACCGTTGGCACGTCGAGCGCCTGCACCGAAACATCCGTCAGTCCGGCGTCGCGCCACAGCGTCCGCAACGGCTCCGGGTGGCACACCGCGAAGCGGTGCCGGTCGTCGCGGGCAGCCGCTGCGGGATCGAGCGCGCTGGCGGCGTCCCAGAAATGGCGCATCATCGCCATCCCCTCGGCGTAATCCCAGACGTACGCGGCCACCACCCCGCCCGGGGCGACCACCCGAGCGAACTCCGCCACCGCCCGTGCCGGCTCGGGGACGAAGTTCAGTACCAACCCGCTGACGACCACGTCGACGGCACCATCCTCCAGGGGCAGCACCTGGGCGTCACCGACCGCGAAGCCCGCGCGCGCGTCGGTGACCCCGGAGCGGGCCTGCCGCACGAAGCCGTCAGAGGGATCCACACCGGTGATCCGACGCGGCTGAGCTGTGCGCAGCACCGTCGAGGTCAACACGCCGGTGCCGCTGCCCACGTCGAGCCACCGCAGTTCGGCCGGCAGATCAAGCCAGCGCAGGAACGTCACCGCGACGAGTCGGCTCCACCGACCCACGTACGCCTCGTAGGCCGCACCGTCCTGCCAGACCGGAGATGACATTCCCGCACCATACGGCGAACCCGCCGTCCGGGAGCCCATCTCCCCGCGTAGCTGCCGCCGACGGTCCCGCGTTTTCCACACTTGCCGCCGGGAGGACGCCTCAACCAGGTCGCCGCCGCCTACGCCGAAAAACTGTCGGCACACTCGGCATCATCGGTCCACAGCCGGCTGACACGTCCACCGCGATTCTGCCATCAGCGAGCAGTCCTATCCCCCGGCGGGAATCACCTGGCACAGTTCCGGCATGAAACTGCTCGTACTCGGCGGCACGGGCTTCGTCGGACGCGCCATCGTCGACGACGCCCGAGCTCGTCGGGACCACGTCACTGTCTTCAACCGCGGCCGCCGTCGCACCCCGGACGGGATCACCGCCCTCATCGGTGATCGCACCACACCGGACGGCCTCGCAGCCCTGCGCACCGGCACCTGGGACCTCGTCGTCGACACCTGGTCCGGTGCACCCGCCGCCGTGCGTGACGTCGGCACCGTGCTCGCCGGACGCATCGGGCACTACACCTACATCTCCAGCCGCTCGGTCTACACCTACCCGCCCGCCGCGCACCTCGCCGAAGACGGACCTGTGGTCGCTGGCTCACCCGACAGTGACGGGGTCGACGTCGACTACGCAGCCCTCAAGCGTGGTGCGGAAATCGCCGCCGAACAGGCATTCGACGGAGAAGCCCTGCTCGCCCGCGCCGGCCTCATCCTCGGACCGTACGAGGACATCGGCCGTCTGCCGTACTGGCTGCTCCGCATCGCCCGCGGCGGCACCGTGGCCGCGCCCGGCCCACGCGACCTCGACCTGCAATACGTCGACGCGCGCGATCTCGCCGCTTTCGTCCTCGACGGCGGCGCCGCTGGGCTCGCCGGCCCCTACAACGTGGTCAGCCCTCCCGGCCACACCACCACGGGTGATCTGCTCGACACCTGCGTGCGGGCCACCGGCTCGGACGCCACGCTGCGCTGGATCGACCCCCCCACCATCGCCGCTGCCGGCGTCACTCCCTGGACGCAGTTGCCATGCTGGCTACCGCCCGGACCCGAGCACGCCGGCATGCATCGCGGCGACGTCAGCAAGGCCCTCGCGGCCGGTCTGCGATGCCGACCCGTCCGCGACACCGTCATCGACACCTGGGCCTGGCTGCAGACCCTCGATGGCCCTCCCTACCAACGCCCCGACCGGCCGCAAGCCGGACTCACCGCGGAGGCGGAGGCCGCGCTGCTCGCCGCCGCCTGACGCGCCGCACCCACAGATCTGCTGAACGCGGGCCGCGGAGCTGCCGCAGCGGTCACTGACCTCGGTTCGGGTGGAGGAAGCAGGACAGCAGTTGCCTGAACTCGTGCGGGTGCTCGATCGCCGGCACGTGCCCGCATCGGCCGAACACGTGCAGGCGGACGTCGGCCAGGTGTTCGAGCAGGGGCTGGGCTGCCGTTTCGAGCGGGGTGACCCGGTCCTCCGCCCCGTGCACGAGCAGCACGGGCACGCGCACGGCTGCCAGCGTCTGCGCCGAGAGGGTGAGGTCGTCGACCCATCGCGCCCTGGGTGGAGGGAACAACGACGCGAATGCCGCCGCCCCCGCTCGCATCGCAGCCGCACGGGCATCGACGGCCGAGTCGGTCACGAGCGCCTGGTCGAGGACGAGACGGCTCAGCATGTCTCGTGCCCCGTCCGGGCCGGCGGGGGCGGCCCAGATCGCGTCGAGCTCGGCGGACAGCGGCGCCCCGGGAGCGCCCATCGTCGAGACCGCCACGACATGGGTGACCTGCTGGGGGCGCGCGGCCGCCAACGCCAGCGCCACGGCACCACCCATGGAGTGACCCACCACGGCGTAGTGCTCGATACCGAGAGCATCCATCAGGCCCGCGGCCTGCTCCGTCCACAGTCGGAGCCCACCCCGGGAGCCCGCCGGGACAGGCGTACCGCCGAACCCCGCCTGGTCAGGAGCCACCACGTGCCGGGACGTGCCCAGCGCCTGTGCCGTCGCTGCCCAGGCGCCGGACCCGGTCGTGCCGGGTCCGGAGCCGTGCAGCATCAGCACCGCGGGCCCGGTGCCGCTCTCCAGGAGGTGGACCGGGGAGCCGTCGACTGCGACAGTCCGAAGTGCCGTCACCGGGGCAGGCCAGGTGCGCTCATGCCGACGCGGAGTTGACCGACTTCGAGAAGAGCTCCATCATCGCCCTGCCGAACTGCGGCATGTCGGGCCACCCCCGGCAGGAGACGAGGTTGCCGTCTACGACGTCGGGAGCGTCGATGACCGTCGCGCCCGCGTTCTCCATGTCACCGGTGATCGGGGGGAAGCACGCCGTCTTCCGACCCTTCAGCAGCCCGTACACCGCTGGCACCTGCGCGCCGTGGCACACCAGCGCGATGGGGAGGTTGCGCGCGAAGAAGTGCTCGGTGATGCGCCGGACGTCGGCGTCGACCCGGATCCACTCGGGGGCACGTCCCCCGGGGATGATGAGGGCGTCATAGCGTTCGACGTCGACGTCGGCCCAGGGCACGTCGACCGCCAGCTTGCGGCCGTTCTTCTCCACGTACGCGTCGGAGTTGGGGTCGAACTCGTGGATGACCAGTTGCACGTCACGCGTCGTACGGGACGAGACGTCGACGTCCCAGCCACCCTCCTGGACGCGATAGTAGGGATACATCGTGTCGAGTTCCTCGGCGGCGTCGCCGGTCAGGAGCAGCGCTCGGGGCACCTGCTTCTCCTCACAACTGGGGGGACGGGTGAGGTGGATCCAATCCGATCCGATTCGATCGATTGTTAGCATTCCCCGGCCCAGCCCGCCCGTCAAGCCTCTACCGCGACTCCGTCCGCGTCCTTGACCTCGTCGAACAATCGGCGGAAACGCTCGCCGGATCGGAGGATGTGCCGGCGCATCGCATAGGCGGCGGCGTCGGGGTCACGCGCGGCGATCGCGGCCACGACGTCCTCGTGCTCGGCCATGGCCAGGTGGGTGACCTGGGTGTCGAAGTGGAGTCGGAAGAGGTGCACGTGGCTGTGCAGGCGAGCGAGCGCCTCACGGATGACCTGGTTCTCCGCGCTCAGGGCGACGAGATCGTGAAAAGCGGCATCGCGTAGCCCGAAGGCGCCGTAGGCCATGGGTCCGCTGCCCCCCTCCAGCTCTGCCATCTCCTCCAGCATTCGTCGCAGACCGGCCACCTGCTGCAAGGATGCGCGTTCGGCGGATCTACGGGCCGCCGCCGGCTCGAGGAGCAGGCGGACCTCGAGCATGTCCTCGAAACGGTGACGGGTGATCTGGGGCGGAATGCGGTAGCCGGCATGGGGCACACGCACGACCAGACCCTCGGCCTCCATGCGGTTCAGAGCGTCTCGGATCGGCGTCTGCGAGACCCCCAGCTCCCGCGCCAGGACGTCGATCGTGACGCGGGAGCCGGGCTCGATCCGTAGCGACATCAGCTGTCCGAGCAGGGTGTCGTACACCTCGTCGGCAAGCCGGCCGCCAGATCTTCCCGGCGGCGTTCCGCCTGCCACGGCCCTACGGCCCGGCGCGATCATCGCTTCCTCGTCCATCGTGACGTGAGGTCCTTTCTTGCGTCTTCGGGAACCTGTTGACATCAGTCACAACGCTGCGGGATGCTGACGCCCCACCAAATCGTATAGGAAACGCGCCGGATGCTTGCCATCCTGCACCATCGCGGAACCGCCCGTCCATCGCTCCACTTCGATCCCTGGAGCGCCCGCGGGCATGCTCGACGTCCCGCTCGGTGCGTCACTGGGCCGCAGGTGGCCGACGGACGTCTCGACGGCATGAAGATCCAGTACATCGCGGCGTACCCGTGCCGCCGGTCCGCGGGTCGGCTCCCGCGACAGCCCGGCGACACGCCTGAACAACCAGCAACTGCACGGCGAAGCGCATAGCGAGGCCTTAGAAGTCCCCACCCAGAAGGCAGGCGAGAAGATGCGGAATCCGAAGCGAACACGAATGTCCGGTCCCCGGCGAAAGGTACAGCTGGCGACGGCGGCCATGCTGCTGGTGGCCACGACCATGACGGCTTGCGGCGATGACAAGGGTGACGACACGAAGGCGAGCGCCCCCAAGGCGCCGGCGACCATCCCGGAACTCACCAAGGACCCGCTGACCCTCAGCTTCATCTGGTTCGACTGGCCGCCCGCCAAGGCACTGGAGGACTTCGCGAACGCGGAGTACAAGAAGGAGCGGCCGAACGCGACCATCAAGGTCAACACCGTGCCGAACGCGAACTGGCACGATGCGATGTTCACCCAGTTCGCGGCACGCAAGACCGACTTCGACGTCGCGATCCTGGACTCGCAACACATCGGCGAGGCCGTGACGAACGGCAACATCCTCGACCTCACCGACTTCGTCAAGAAGAACATCGACGTCACGGCCTACAACCCGTACCTCCTGGCCGCCTACGGCCAGTACCCCCAGGCGGAGACCGGCAAGCGCGACGAGAACGCCAGCCTGTACGGACTGCCGCTGCTCGGCGACACCTGGACGATGATCTACCGCAAGGACCTGATCGGCGACAAGCCGCCGCAGACCTGGGACCAGATGATCTCAGCCGCCGAGAAGTGCCAGTCGGAGAACCCCGGCGTCAGCGGGCTGGCCTTCCACCAGGCCAACGGCTCCGACGCCGCGGCCGTCACCTACAACACGGTGAACGGCGTCTACGGCGGCAACCTCTGGGACCCCAAGGCGCGCAAGATCGACGGCGTCCTCAACGACACCGCGGGCCAGGAGGCGATGGACGTCCTGGTCAACAAGATGAAGCCGCTGACGGCCAAGGGCTCCGGCAACTGGTTCATCGACGAGGTGAACGCCGCCGTCGCCCAGGGCAAGGCCTGCATCGCGTTCAACTGGATCGCCGCGAGCGGTGGCCTGCTCGATCCGAAGGAGTCGACGCTCGGCACCACGCGGGAGCAGATTCTCGACAAGCTGGGCTTCGCCACCCTGCCGACCCAGAAGACGAACCTGGTCCCGCTCGGCGGCATGGGGATGCACGTGTCGGCCTACTCCGCCGCGGCAAACCAGGCCGAGGCGCTGAACTTCATGGAGTGGTTCGAGCGGGCCGACGTCCAGAAGAAGTGGGCCGCGGCCGGTGGCGTGCCCTCGCGTACGGACGCCCTGCAGTCGCCCGAGTTCCTCAATGCCGGGCCGTTCAACCAGGTGTACACCGACTCGGTTCCGCGCATGCGGGACATGTGGAACGTGCCCGAGTACGCGCGCCTCGTCAACATCGAGAACACCAACGTGAACGCGGCTCTGAACGGTGCGAAGAAGCCGAAGGACGCGCTCGACGACATCGCCAAGGAGCAGCAGGGCGTGCTCGACTCCGGCAACCGCAAGGGTGGCGGCGGACTGTGAGTGACTCCGTCCCTCTGACGACCGACCGTCCCGGGCAGGTGGCGTCGGCGACGCCGCCTGCACCGGGGCGGTCCCGCCGGCTGAGCGACCGCGGGCTCGCCGTGGCCTTCATCTCCCCCGCGCTGCTGCTGTTGCTCGCCATGTCGGTGTTCCCGTTGCTGTGGGCGTTGTACCTGTCCTTCACCGACTACTCGGCCACCCGCGGGGGACCCGCCAACTTCATCGGGTTCGGGAACTACACCGCCATCCTGACGTCGGCGCAGGTCCACACGAGGGCCCTGACGACGTTGATCTACGTGGTCGGCGCGGTCGGCCTGCAGACCGTCCTCGGGTTCGGCATCGCCTACCTGATCTCCCGGCGCACGCACGGGCGAGGAGTGCTGACCACCCTGTTCCTGGTCCCGATGATGCTGTCGCCGGTCGTGGTCGGGCTGTTCTGGCGGTTCATGCTCGACGCGCAGTTCGGCGTGGTCAACAGCATGCTCGGCTCGCTCGGCCTGGGGCAGGTGGAGTGGCTCACCCGACAGCGAACGGCGTTGATCTCCCTGGTCGTGGTCGACACCTGGCAGTGGACGCCGTTCATCATGCTCATCGCACTCGCGGGCCTTACCGCGGTGCCCAAGTACCTGTACGAGGCCGCCTCGATCGACCGGGCGTCCGAGTGGTTCAAGTTCCGCACCATCACCCTTCCGCTGGTGTGGCCGCTGCTCCTCATTGCCGTGATGTTCCGGGCCATCGAGGCGTTCCGGCTGTTCGACCTCGTCTACATCCTCACCAACGGTGGCCCGGGTGTCTCCACCGAGACGTTGTCGTTCCACATCTACAAGGTCGCGTTCCTGGGCTTCAACACCGGGACCGCCTCGGCGTACGGAATCCTCATGGTCCTCGTCGTCATCGTCCTCACGCAGCTCTACCTGCGCTATCTGAACAAGCTCAAGGAGGGCTGATGGCCGTCTCCGTCGACGAGGCCGTGTCCACAGGTCCTGCCCGGGATCACACGCCCCCCGCGCGTCGCCTCGGCAGCCGAGGCCGCTCCGTGCTGGAGGTGACGCTGCTGACCGTGCTGGCCGTCGTCATGCTCTTTCCGGTGCTGTGGATGATCGAGACGTCCATCAAGGAGAACCGGGACGTCTACGCGATCCCGGCCAAGTTCTTCGACTTCAAAGTCACTCTGGCCCACTACAAGGACGTGTTCGTCGACCCCGACGGCGGTCGCTCGGCCCTGTCCGTGTCGTTCCTCAACTCCGTCGTGGTCGCCGGAGTCTCCACGGTGCTGGCCACCGTGCTGGGGGTCCCGGCGGCCTGGGCCTACTCACGCTTCGCCGTGAAGGCCAAGAAGGACCAACTGTTCTTCATCCTGTCCACCCGCTTCATGCCGCCCGTGGTGGTCGTGATCCCGATCTTCCTCATGTACCGCCAGGTCGGACTCATCGACAACAAGCTCGGCCTGATCCTCATCTACGCCGCGTTCAACGTCCCGTTCACGATCTGGATGATGAAGGGGTTCGTCGACGAGGTGCCCGCCGAGTACGAGGATGCCGCCATGCTCGACGGCTACACCCGACTGCAGGCGTTCCGGCGATTCACCCTTCCCCTGCTCGTGCCCGGCATCGCCGCGACGGCGGTCTTCGCCCTCATCTTCTCCTGGAACGAGTTCGTGTTCGCCACCTTCCTCACCTCCAGCGACAGCGTCCGGACGGCCCCACCCGCCATCGCCGGACTCATCGGCGGCACCACCACGGACTGGGGTCTCGTGGCCGCCGCCTCCGTGGTGTTCGCCCTACCGGTGCTCGTCTTCGCCTACCTGGTGCGCAAGCACCTCATCGCCGGTGTGACGCTCGGGGCGGTGCGACGCTGATGGCGGGCATCGAGGTGACCGCGCTGCACAAGCGCTACCCGGACGGAACGGTCGCGGTCGAGCACGTGGACCTGTCCATCGGCGACGGCGAGCTGTTCGTGATGCTCGGCCCGTCGGGTTGCGGCAAGACGACCACGCTGCGGGCCATCGCCGGCCTGGAGAGGCAGACGACGGGCGACATCCGCATCGGCGACACGCTGGTCAACGACCTGCCGCCCGCCGAGCGCGACATCGCCATGGTGTTCCAGTTCTACGCTCTCTACCCGCATCTGAAGACCCGCGACAACCTGGCGTTCCCACTGCGGGCCGAGGGACTGCCCAAGCCGGAGGTGCACGAGCGGGTCGAGGAGGCCGCCCGGCTGATGCGGCTTGGTCCACTCCTGGACCGGCGACCGCGTCAGCTGTCCGGCGGGGAGCAGCAGCGCGTCGCGCTCGCCCGCGCCCTGGTGCGACGACCGCGCGCCTTCCTCATGGACGAACCCCTCACCAATCTGGACGCGGAGCTGAGGGCGGACATGCGCACCGAGATCAAGCACCTGCAGGGGGAACTGGGGGCGACGATGGTCTACGTCACCCACGACCAGGTCGAGGCGATGTCACTCGGTCACCGGATCGCCATCCTCAACAAGGGCCGCGTCGAGCAGATCGGTACGCCGCTGGAGGTCTACGACCGTCCGGCGAGTCTCTTCTGCGCCGCGTTCATCGGCTCGCCGCCGATGAACCTCATCGAGGTGGAGGTGGCCGACGGGAAGCTGCGCGGTCAGGGCGGACTGGTCCTCACGCCACCGCAGGGCCTGCCGCGCGACCGTCGCCTGGTCGCGGGCGTACGGCCGGAGGCGCTGGAAGTCACCGCACCGGGGGCGGAACGGTCGGTGCCGGCCCGCGTGGTCTCGGCGGAGTGGCTGGGCGACGAGATCATCTACGTGGTCGACCACAGCGGCGAGCGCGACGTACGGGTTCGGATGCCACCGACTGTCCGGTTCGCCGCTGACGCAACGGTCGGGCTGCGGCACACCGGCGGGACCCCGGCGGTCTACGACGTGAGCACGGAAGAGCTGGTGGCCTGATGGGAACCGTGGCAGTACAGGGGCTGTGCAAGTCCTTCGGTAAGGTCCAGGCCCTGGACGGCGTGACGCTGGACGTGCCGGACGGCTCGTTCTTCGTCGTACTCGGGCCGTCGGGGGCGGGCAAGACGACGACCCTGCGGGCGATCGCCGGCCTGGACAAGCTCGACGCCGGGTCGGTGCATCTGGACGGCAGGGACGCGACCGGCGACGCCCCGGCCGCACGCGACCTGGCCATGGTCTTCCAGAGCTACGCCCTCTACCCGCGACACACGGTGTACGAGAACATCGCCTCGCCGCTGCGGGCACGCCGCCGCTCGTCGAGTGAGATCGCCGCCGCCGTCGAGCAGATGTCGAACCTGCTGCACATCGAACGTCTGCTGCAACGCCGTCCCGCGCAGTTGTCGGGCGGTGAGATGCAGCGGGTCGCCCTGGCCCGGGCGCTGGTGCGTAGCCCGCGCGCGTTCCTCATGGACGAGCCGCTGACGAACCTCGACCTCAAGCTCCGCGTCGAGATGCGCACCGAGCTCACCCGCATCCACCGGAGCCTCGGCGCGACCTTCGTCTACGTGACCAACGACCAGGTCGAGGCCCTGTCCATGGCCGACCAGGTCGCGGTCCTCAAGGAGGGCAAGGTGCAGCAGGTCGGAACGCCGACCGAGGTGTACGAGCGTCCCGCCAACACGTGGGTGGCCGGATTCGTCGGGAGCCCGCCGATCAGTCTGCTCGCCTGCCACGCCGAGGGAGATCGTCTGGTCGGCGCGGAGGGATGGACGCTGCCGCGGCCTCGCTGGACCACGGCTGAGGACGGTCGTGCCCTGCTGCTGGGTCTGCGCGCGGAGGACCTGTCCGTCGAGCAGCGCGGCGACGCGTCGTTGTCGGGTGAGCTCTACGGGCTCGAGCCGCTCGGTGACCGAACGGTGGTCGACGTCCTGGTGGGGGCGGAGATCCTCAAGGTCAAGGCACGACCCACCGTCACCGGTACGCCGGGCGAGCGGCTGCACGTCACGGTCGACCTGGACCGAGCGCACCTGTTCGATGCGGGCACCGGGCTGTCGCTGTCCGAGGCCGGGCGCTGACCGACGAGCGGCGCCGGCACCGTGCGCCACCTTCCACCCGCTCGACAACCTCGCCCCCGACGAGGGTGTGTGACCCGTCCGACTACGCGTACCGCCCGATCGCTGCGGCACGCCGGACAGCACCAAGAAGATCACAGGAGGCGACGCAATGAGTGACCCGATGAACGTCCTGGCCCCCGAGCACCGGCGGCTCCGGATCGGCGACGCCTGGCGCGACGCCGCGAGCGGAGCCACCTTTGCCGTCGAGGACCCCGCCACCGGCAAGACCATCGCCGAGGTGGCCGACGCCGACGTCGTGGACGGGCTCGCCGCTCTGGACGCGGCGAGCTCGGCGATGGCGGCGTGGGCGGCGACCCCGCCACGGAAACGGTCGGAGTTGTTGACCGCGACGTACCGGGCACTGACCGAGCGGTCCGAGGAGGTCGCCCGGCTGATCACGCTCGAGATGGGCAAGCCGCTCGCCGAGGCTCGGGGGGAGGTGGCGTACGGCGCCGAGTTCTTCCGTTGGTTCGCCGAGGAGGCGGTACGCGTCGAGGGGCGCTACAGCATCGCCCCCGCGGGTGGATACCGCATCCTCACCGTGCCGAAGCCGGTCGGACCGTGCGTCTTCGTGACGCCCTGGAACTTCCCGTTGGCCATGGGCGCCCGCAAGATCGCTCCCGCGTTGGCCGCGGGCTGTACGACGATCACCAAGCCGGCAGGCCAGACGCCACTCACCATGCTGTTGCTGGCCCGCATCATGGAGGAGGTCGGCGTACCCCCGGGTGTCGTCAACGTGGTGACCACCAAGCGTTCCGGCGCGGTGGTCTCCGCTCTGCTGGCCGACAGTCGGACCCGCAAGCTCTCGTTCACCGGGTCGACCGAGGTCGGGCGCGTGCTGCTGCGACAGGCCGCGGACAACGTGCTGCGTACCTCCATGGAACTGGGCGGCAACGCGGCCCTGATCGTGTGTGCCGACGCCGACCTGGACGTCGCGGTCAACGGCGCCATGGTGGCCAAGATGCGCAACATCGGGGAGTCCTGCATCGCGGCCAACCGGATCTACGTCGAGGAGCCGGTGCGCGAGGAGTTCACGGCACGCTTCGCCGAGCGGATGGGCGCGCTGTCGGTGGGACATGGCCTCGACGACGGCGTGGACGTCGGGGCGTTGATCGACGAGGCCTCGGTCAGCACGATCGACGAGCTCGTCGCGGACGCGGTCGATCGTGGCGCCCGGGTCCTGGTGGGCGGCGAGCGTCCGGACGGGCCAGGCTACTTCTACCCGCCCACGGTCCTCGTCGACGTACCGGAGGATGCGCGGATGCTCCGGGCGGAGATCTTCGGCCCGGTGGCGCCGATCATCTCGTTCACGACCGACGACGAGGTGCTGGCGAAGGCCAACGACACCGAGCACGGCCTGGTCGGGTACGTCTTCACCCGTGACCTCCAGCGAGCGCTCCGGTTCGCCGAGGGGCTGGAGACGGGGATGGTCGGCATCAACCGTGGGCTGATCTCGGACCCGTCAGCTCCGTTCGGGGGCGTGAAGCAGTCCGGGATCGGCAAGGAGGGGTCGCACGAGGGCATCCTCGAGTACCTCGACCTCACCTACGCGGCGATCGACCTACCGTGACCGGCCCGCTGCGCCGGGCGCTCGCCTGCGCGACCCGGGCCGCCAACCTCGCCGTCGTCGTCCCGGTCTCACAGGTGACCCGGACGTCCACCCAGCACATCGCCGCCGACGTTCCGGAGAGGCACCGACATGCTTGAGACCGTCCGCGGACCACGCCAACTGATCGTGGGCGAAGGGGTCGCGCAGAACATCCCACGAGTGGTGGCCGAGAGTGGCTCGCGCGTCCTCATCGTGACCGACCGGGTTCTGCTGCGGCAGCCGGGCGTGGCCGAGATCGTGGCCGCGGTGCGGGAGAAGGTCCAGGCCGTCGAGGTGTTCTCCGACGCGACTTCAGACGTGCCCCTCACCGATGTCGCCCTGGCCGTCGCGGCCGCCGCCGAGGTGGACGCCGACGTGATCCTCGCCATCGGGGGTGGCACGGTTATCGACCTCGCCAAAATCGTCGGCGTCATCCGGCGCCACGGTGGGTCACCGCGCGACTTCTACGGCGAGTCGAAGGTGCCGGGGCCGACGGTTCCTCTCGTCGCGGTACCGACGACGTCAGGTACCGGCTCCGAGCTCACCCCCGTCTCGGTGTTGACCGACCCGGACCGCGAGCTGAAAGTGGGTGTCTCCAGCGTCCACATCGTGCCCGACTTCGCCATCGTCGACCCCGAACTCACCTACACCTGCCCCGCGACCGTCACCGCCCACTCCGGCATCGACGCGTTCTGTCACGCGGTGGAGAGCTACACCGCCCGACCCCGCGCCCACGGACCGCGTGACCCGGTGGAACAGGTGTTCCTCGGCCGTAACCAGATCACCGACCACTACGCGCTCCAGGCCGCGGAACGGATCGCCCGTAGCCTGCGTCGTGCTGTCCGGGACGGCGGCGACACGGACGCGCGCGCGGACATGTCCTATGGGTCCATGCTCGCCGGGCTCGCGTTCTCCCACGCGGGCAACGCGGCCCCGCACGCTCTCCAGTACCCCATCGGCGCGGCCACGCACACGCCACACGGCCTGGGCGTCGGGCTGCTCCTGCCCTACGCGCTGGACGCGGCCGGGGATGCCATCGCCGACCGGTTGGCCATCCTCGCCGGGGTGTGCGGGCTCGACGTGACCGGCGCCTCGGATGCCGAGGCCGCAGACACGTTCCTCACCTGGCTCGACGGGCTCCTTGCCGACATCGGGATCCCTCCCACCCTGGCGGACATCGGCGTGGCACGCGCCGACCTTCCCCGCTTCGCGGAGATGGCCAGTGGCGTCACCCGGTTGATCCAGAACCATCCAGGCCCGACCGACACCGCCAGCCTGACCGCGATCCTCGAAGCGGCCTGGACCGGGGACCGGACTCGAAAGTCCTGACTTCGAGCAGGACTGCCCGGCCCGGCCGCAGTGGGTGCCCGCTCACCGCGGCCCGGCCCAGGGCTCGATCGACTATTTGAAGGCCGTGGTGTCGGCTGCTACCGGGTTGCCACCGAGGAAGTCCCTTAGGATCTCGGTGAACCGCGCCGGCTGCTCCTCCGCCGCGTAGTGGCCGCAGCCGTCGATGACCATCCCGGTGACGTCGTCGGCCGCCAGCCGCATCGTCTCGGCGACCGCCGCGCCGGTGTACCGCGCACCGCCGACAGCGAGCACCGGCAGCGTCAGCCGGCTCTTCTTGCGCTGCTCGTTCTGCGCGATCGTCTCGTCCAGCGCCCGGTAGTACGCGAAGCTCGCCCGCAGCCCGCGAGGATCCGCGACGATCGCATCGACGTAGACGTCGACGGCGTACGTGGGGATCGCGTCCGGGCTGGCGGCCTTATTGGCGAACTGGTAGCCGAAGAAGAGCCGCTCTCTCCCGCGGACCAGATCCTCGTTGAGGTCGGTGAGGCGGTTGAAGCCGAAGTGCCAGAGCCGCTGGTTGACCGCGGCCGGGCTGAAGACCGACGGGATAGGTGTGAGACCGGGGATGATGGCGTCGACGACGGCGAGCCGGCCCACCCGCTCGGGGTGATCGGCAGCGAGGGCGTATCCGGTCCACATGCCGATGTCGTGGCCGACCACGTCGAACCGGTCGTGCCCGAGCGCAGCCATCAGCGCGACCAGATCGGCGGCGAGGGTGCCGGCGTCGTAACCGTTGTCGGGCTTGTCGGAGAGCCCGGCCCCGCGCGAGTCGACGGCGACGACGGTGTGCTCGCGGGCGAGGGCGGGCATCACTTCCCGCCAGGCGTACCAGGTCTGCGGCCACCCTCCGACCAGCAGCAGCGGCGGGCCGTCCCCGCCGGTGACGGCGTGCAGCCGCAGCCCGTTTGCCTCCACGAGGCGGCTGGTGAAGACGTCGGTGAAGCCGTCGGGCAGCCGTAGCGAACTCAGGTTTGTCATGCCGGTGACCATACGCATCTTGGAACGATCAGTACAAGACCTTTGGAACGATCGGTACAAGATGTGTAGACTCACGAACCATGGCGGGCCGCAAGCAGTTCGACGTGGACGAGGCGCTACGACGCGCGATGCACGTCTTCTGGCGCTGGGGATACTCGGAAGCGTCGATCGATCGCCTGACCGAGGGCACGGGTCTGGGCCGGGGCTCGCTCTACGGCACCTTCGGCGACAAGAGCACCCTCTTCCGCAAGAGCCTGCAACGGTACGCGCAGACCTACCACCCGCTGTACGAACAGGCGCTGTCCGGCCCCCACCCGAGCCCGAGCGCCGTTGTGGCCGCCTACCTGCAGGTCACCCTGAACCGCATCGCCGACCCAACGGTCCCGGACGGCTGCCTGCTCACGGTGTCGGCAACGCAGTTCCCGGCCCTCGACGCGGAGAGCCAGGTGGCGGTCCGCGCCATGATCGACGGTGTGCGGGCGATGCTGCAGCAGGCGTTGCTGGCGGCCGGGGCCGGTGAGCAGGAGGCGACCGAGTTGGCGTTGTGCACCCTGGCAACGAACAAATCCCTGGCGGTGCTGAGCCGCACCGGCTTCTCGGGCGAAGAGCTGGCAACCGTCGCCGCAGCCGCCGCCCGTAACCCCTAGGGTCCGTCGCGGACATGCCGCGCCGAGGCCTCATCCGGAAGGAGTGCCTCCAGGGCCGACGGCAGGTGTACGGCGATGTCCAGACCGCCGGTCGGCCGTGCGGCGCTGGAGATCTCTCCGTCGTGCATGCGCAAGGACTGGCACTACTGGATCGGTACGTTCACCGGGGTGGTCCACACCACGGTGGCCGCACTGCCCTTGGCCGCGCTGGTGGTGTCGGTTGTGGCCCGCCGTCGCATCGCCACCGGCGCCACGCCGGCGTGGGCGTGGCGGATGTCGCTGGCCGAGGTCGGCATCGTCTACGGGACGGTCCCGTGGGTGTGGATGATCATGTTGCCGGGCGCGTGGGCCGGGACGAGTCTGGTACCACTGCGCGATCTGCTCACGATCCTCGCCGACCGGGGGCCGGTGACGCTGGCGGGCCAGGTCGCCGGCGACCTGATGGTCTTCGCGGCACTCGGATTCTTCGCCCCGCTGCGGTTCGCGGCGCTGGCGTCGGTGCCGCGGGTCGTGGCGCTCGCGGCGGGCGCCGTCGACCCGCGTCCGACACCGGGACCTTGGGACCTCAGTTCGGCTTTCAAGCGGGTGTACGGCATCAGCCCGCAGGAGCATCGCGGCGGCGCGCTGGCCCGATGAACACGGACGGCGCCTCTTTGCCACCCGATCGAGGCCCTACCGAGCACCCGACGAGTCGCCCGGATGGCGAGAGCGGGCGGCTGACTGGTGCAGGCCCGGGTGGACGCCGGCCGGGCTCCCCGTGTGCTCGGCGAGCCGTTGCAGGACGGTGATGAGCCGGGCGCGTTCGCTGGCGTCGAGCGGGGCGAGGATCTCGCCCTCGTGCTGGTCGGCGACCCGGCGAGCGCGAGGCAGCAGCTCGCGCGCGGCTTCGGTCAGGTGGATGGCGTGGGCGCGACGGTCGCTGGGATGCCGCCGACGTTCGACCAGGTCGCGCTGTTCGAGGTCGTCGAGCAGGCCGACCATGACCTTGCGGTGGATGCCCAGCGCGTCGGCGAGCTGTTGCTGGGTGTTGCCTTCGCTTCGCTCCAGGTGCATGAGCAGTCCGAAGTGGTTCGGCGCGATGCCCAGCGGTGCCAGCCGCGCGGTGAACGTCTGCGCGACGTGGAACCCGAGCTGTGACAACAGAAAGTTGGCCCGACTGGCCAGCGGCCGGTCCGTGCCTGGTGTGGAGTCGTCGAACACGTCAACATTGTACGCCCACGTTATTGTCCGCTACGGTAACAGTCACCCTCAATCCACAGTTAGGAGATGCTAATGAAGGTGACCGTCTTCGGTGCGACCGGCGGCATCGGCAACCAGGTCGTACGCCAGGCACTCGACCGCGGGTTGACCGTGACCGCGGTCGTGCGCGACCCGGTCCGCCTCGACGTACGTCATCCGGCGCTGGAGGTCACGACGGTGGCGACGCTCGACGACGCCGATGCGTTGGGGCCCGTGGTGCGCGGCAGTGACGCGGTCCTGTCCGGCGTGGGTCCGCGCGGACGCCGCGACGGGCCGGTCGCCTCCACCGCCACGCGAGCGATCCTGAGAGCGATGCACACCGAAGGTGTCCACCGACTCGTCACGGTCAGCGCCGCCCCTGTCGGCCCGACACCCGACGGGGACAGTTTCCTCAACCGCCGCATCGTTCTGCCGGTCATCAGTGCCCTGCTCAGAGATCTGTACGCGGACCTGCGCGCCATGGAGCACGCGATGGCGGACAGCTCGGCGCAGTGGACGGTGGTGCGGCCGCCGAAGCTCGTGAACAAGACGATGACCGGCCGGTACCGAACCGCCATCGACGGCAACGTCGCCCGCGGCTACACGATCTCGCGGGCCGACGTGGCCCACGCCATGCTCGCCGCCGCAGGCGACCCCGCGACGATCCGCCGGGCGATCGGCATCGCGTACTGACCGACCGCCGCCCACCGTCTGTCCCGATGGACGCGCGTAACGCTCGATCAACGGAGACCGTCGTGCGCTTCCACTCGCCCTGCTCGGCCTCGCCGGTTGGCTCCTCTGGCTGGTCTGGATCGCGGCGTACGGCGTCCTCCTGATCCGACGCGCACCCGAGCTGGCGGACGGACACCCGGGTGGCCCGGCCAGTGGTGGATAGGCTCGTCCTGTCCTGCCGCGCACGGGGGATGCGCGACCCTTCCCGGATCGACCACGGAGGGACTTAGATGACGGACCGAGAACTCCCCGCACTGACCCGCGCCGAGCAGGAACTCGTGGACCGCTACCTGCGCATCATCGACCTGGTGGCCCGGCTCAACCCGGCTCGGGACAGCGGCCACTTCGACGCACGGGGTTGCGTCCTTGCCGCGCAGGCGCTGGCGGCGGAGGCCAGGGCGATCGGCGTGGCGGCGGAGACCATGCTCGAACGCGGCGAGGACGAGCTGCACGCCGCGACGCTGGCCCGGGCGATGCGCGCCCTGGACGGCGAGCGCCGTATCGCACGGCTGGGCCTGCCCAAGAACTGACGTCGCGTACCCGGGGAGGAGCAGAGCGCGCCGGTCACGCGGAAACGCGGTCGACCGGCGCTGCGACGATGCCGGCGCGGGCCAGTCGACGCCGTTGCCGCCCGGCCGGGACCACCATCGGGGTGTCCGTCTCCGGATCGGTCATCACCCGGCAGGGCATCGCGAAGACCGTCTCCACCAGCTCCGCCGTCATCACCTCGGCCGGTGGACCCTGAGCGAGGACCTGACCCTCCCGCATCACGATCAGCTCGGTGGCGTACCGGCAGGCGTGGTTGAGGTCGTGCAGGACGGCAACGACCGTGCGGCCCTGCTCGTGCAGGTCGGCGCAGAGGTCCAACACCTCGAACTGATGCGACAGGTCGAGGAACGTGGTCGGTTCGTCGAGCAGCAGGATCGGCGTCTGTTGGGCCAGTGCCATCGCCAGCCAGACCCGCTGCCGCTGACCGCCGGAGAGTTCGTCGACGAACCGGTCGGCCAGGTCGGTCACCTCGGTCTGGCGCATCGCGTCGGCGACCGCCGCCTCATCCTCCGGCGACCACTGCCGCAGCAGGCGCTGGTGGGCGAAGCGACCCCGGGCGACCAACTCCTCCACCACGATCCCGCCGGGCGCCACCGACGACTGCGGCAGCATGCCGAGCTGCCGCGCCACCTGCTTCGACGGCTGTGACGCGATGGTCTGACCATCCAGGTAGACGGCACCGGCCTGGGGCTTCAGCACCCGGGCCAGTGACCGCAGCAACGTCGACTTGCCGCAGGCGTTGGGGCCGACGATGGCGGTGAACGACCCGTCGGTGATCTGGACGTCGAGGTCCCGGACGACCACCCTCTTGTCGTACGCCAGGGTCAGCGCGTCGGCCCGCAGCCGCGACTCGGTCATCGCTGTGCTCCTTGTCCGCGGTTACGTCGCTCGTGGAAGAGCAACCAGGTCAGGTAGATGCCGCCAAGGGCGGCGGTGACGAGCCCGACCGGGACGTCGTCGTCGGGCAGCAGGCGCTGGGCGACCCAGTCACTTGCCGCCAACAGGGCGGCGCCCATCAACGCGGCCGGCAGGATCCCGGCATTCGGCGACCGGGTCAGCCGAGCGGCCAACGGTGGCGCGGCGAGAGCGACGAACGCGATCGGCCCGGCCGCGGCGGTGGCACCGGCCGCGAGCCCGACGCCGGCCAGCGCGAGCACCATCCGGCTGCGTTCGACAGGAACCCCGTGCAGCATCGCGGTCTCGTCGCCCAGGGCCAGCATGTCGAGGTGCCGGCCGTGGTAGAGCGCGACCGGCAGCAGCACCGCGACGGCCACGGCGACGAGCGTCACCTCGGTCCACCCGGGACCGTTGACGCTGCCGATCAACCAGACCTGGGCGGCGATCGCCTCGTCCAGTCGACTGCGGTAGATCAGGAACGAGTTGAACGAGTCGAGCAGCGCGGCCACTCCGACACCCATCAGCACCAGCCGGAACGGCTGCACCCCACGGCGGAACGCGAGCAGGTAGATGGCGACCGAGGTGGCCAGGCAGCCGACTATCGCACCGGCCGCGACCTGGAAGCCCGTGCCGTTGAACAGCAGCAGGACGATCAGCGCGCCGGTCGCCGCGCCCACCGTCAGGCCGACGAAGTCGGGGCTTCCCAGGGGGTTGCGGGTCAACCCCTGGAAGATCGTGCCGCTCGCGCCCAGGGCCGTACCGACCAGCAGGGTGATCAGCACGCGAGGTAGCCGCAGCTCGTGCACGATGAAGTCGGTGCCCGGGTCGCCCTGCCCGACGAGGCTGCGCAGCACGTCGGGCACGGGGATCGGGAAGTCGCCGCTGGAGAGGTTGACGAGCGCGACACCCAGGGCCGTGAGCAGCAGCGCGGTGCCGGCGACCAGCGCTCGCAGGTGCACCCGCAGCGAGAGCCGGCCGCCCCGGCTACGGACCACCAGCCGGGTCGTCCGTCCGGACGGGCGTAGCTGCAGCAGCGGCCCGCTCACAGGGTGCTCAGCCGGCGTCGGCGGCACAGCGCGATGAACAGGGGCGCGCCGAGGAACGCGGTGACCACCCCGACCGGCAGTTCGGCCGGGGCCACCAGGACCCGGCCGAGCACGTCCGAGACGAGCAGCAGGGTGGGTCCGAGGACCAGCGAGTAGGCCAGGATCCAGCGGTGGTCCGAGCCGGTGAACATCCGGGCCGCGTACGGGACGGCCAGGCCGACGAACCAGATCGGCCCGCAGGCGGCTGTCGCGGCGCCGCACAACAGCGTGATCGTGATCATGCCGAGCGCCCGGACCCGCCCCGGGTGGGCGCCGACCGAGGTCGCCGCGTCGTCGCCCATGCTCAGCGCGTTGAGTTGGCGGCCCAGCAGCAGCGCGAGCAGGATGCCGACGGTCAGGAACGGCGCCAACTGGGTGATCGTGCTGGTCTCCCTGTCGGCGAGCGATCCGACGTCCCAGTGCCGGTACCTGTCGAACGCCTCCCGATGGGTCACCAGGATCGCCCAGATTCCGGCCCCGAGCACCGAGGTGAGGGAGATCCCGGCAAGCACCTGCCGTTCCGGTGTGGGTGCCCGGCCGGCGCCGCCGAGCGCGAAGACGGCCGCCGAGGTGAGCCCGGCACCGGCGATGGCGAACCAGACGTACCCGTTCGCGCTTGTCACTCCGAGCAGCGCGATGGCCAGCACCACGCCGGTGGACGCGCCCAGGCTCACCCCGAGCAACCCCGGTTCGGCAAGCGGGTTGCGGGTGAGCGCCTGCATCACCGTGCCGGCCAGGCCCAGCGCCGCGCCCACGGCGAAGCCGAGGATCGTCCGGGGCACCCGTAGCCGATGCACGATCTCCGCGGCGGCGGAGCCGTCGTCGTGCCAGAGCACCTGCCAGACCGTGCCGAGGCCGAGCGAACGGCTGCCGACGGCGATGCTCAGCGCCAGGGCGGCGGCGAGGGCGACGACGCCGACGGCGAGCCCCGTCCAGCGGCGAGCGGTGCGCGACAACCGCTCGCGCGGCGCCTTGGTGGGTGAGACGGTCCGGGGCTCCGGGCGGATGCCGGTGCCTGAGGTCAACACGTGCTCCACCGTCCACCCGTTCGCGTTACTAAGTTAGGTGAGGCTAACCTACACTCCCGTTCGAGGTCATCACCCTGGGGCCTCGCTGCAGAAAGGAACAGCCGTGCGGCTTACCTCAATCCGCCGGAGCGCCACGGTCGTCGCGGCGACCGCGCTCCTGCTTCTCCCCGCGGCCTGCGGCGGTGGGTCGGAGCCGTCGGCCCCCTCGTCCGGTGCCGCCACCTCCACCGCCTTCCCGGTCTCGATCGAGCACAAGTTCGGCACCACCACCATCTCGGCCGAGCCCAAGCGGATCGCCGTGGTCGGCCTGGTCGAGCAGGACGCCCTGCTGTCGCTGGGCGTCGTGCCGGTGGCGACCACCGAGTGGTTCGGCGAGAAGCCGGGTGCCATCTGGCCCTGGGCCGAGGCCGCGCTGGGCACGGGCGCCAAGCCGCAGGTGCTCACCAACACCGATGGCGTCCAGTTCGAGAAGGTGGCGGCGCTACGGCCCGACCTCATCCTCGGCGTCTATTCGGGATTGACGAGCGAGGACTACGCGAAGCTTGCCAAGATCGCGCCGACCGTGGCGCAGCCGAAGGGCTCCGTCGACTATGGCGTGTCCTGGCAGGACGTCACCCGTACGGTCGGCACCGCCGTCGGGCGCAAGGCTCAGGCGGACACGGTCATCACCGGTGTCGAGGCCAAGTTCGCGGCGGTACGCACGGCGAACCCGGCCTTCGCCGGCGCGACCGGCCTGATGGCCACCACCTACGAGGGCTACTACGTGTACGGCCCGCAGGACTCGCGCGGCCGCTTTCTCACCGACCTGGGCTTCACGCTGCCGTCCGGGCTGGCCGAGGTGACCGGCAAGGAGTTCGGCGCGAACCTGAGCCGGGAGCGCAGCGACATGCTCGATACCGGCGTACTGATCTGGCTGGTCGACAGCTACGACACCGACAGGGCGAAGGTGCAGGCCGACCCGCTCTACAGCAAGCTCAAGGTCAAGACCGAGGGTCGCGACATCTACCTGGAGAACGAGGAACTCGTCGGCGCCGCGACCTCGTTCATCACCCCGTTGAGCCTGCCGTTCCTGCTGGAGAAGATCGTTCCGCAGTTGACCGCGGCGGTGGACGGCAACCCGGCCACGGCGGTGCAGCGGACCGCTGCCTGACGATCCGGCGGGGGAACTGCACAGGGCAGTTCCCCCGCCGGGCGGGCCGCAGCGGCACAGTTCGGGCACCGTAGCCGCCGGCGCCGGTCTGCTCCCCCACGACCCAGCCGTCGGGGCACACCGGCGCGCCGCTACAGCCAGTCGTGTTCGCGGGCGTAGCGGGCCGCTTCGTGGCGCGTCCGGGTCTGGGTCTTGCGCATGGCGTTGGAGAGGTAGTTGCGGACGGTGCCGGGGGCGAGGTGGAG
This sequence comes from Micromonospora sp. NPDC048905, assembly GCF_040649655.1. Classification (NCBI taxonomy): domain Bacteria; kingdom Bacillati; phylum Actinomycetota; class Actinomycetes; order Micromonosporales; family Micromonosporaceae; genus Micromonospora; species Micromonospora sp. NPDC048905. Next base: position 492,411 of record NZ_JBEZFV010000004.1, read on the forward strand.
CCGCGCGGCGATGTCGGCGACCGAGTAGCCCTCCCCGGTGACCCGCAGGACGTCGGCTTCGCGGTCGGTCAGGGGGTTGTCCTCGGTGACGGCGAGAGCGGACACGTCCGGGTCGATCCAGCGTTTCCCCGCATGCAGGGTGGCGATGACCGAGGTGATGTGCGCTGGCTCGGCGGACTTGCTGACGAAGCCCTGGACGCCGAGCTTCAACGCCTTGCGCAGCACGCCGGGGCGGGCGTGTCGGGTCAGCATGAGGATCACCTGCTCCGGCCGCTCGCGGCGGATCTCGGCGACCGCGCCCAGGCCGTCCACGCCCGGCATCTCCAGGTCGATGACCAGCACGTCGGGCCGGTGCCGCAGCGTGGCGGCGATCGCCGTCTGCCCGTCCTGCGCCTCGGCGAGCACCGTGATGTCGCCCTCCATCGGCAGCAGCGCGGCCAGGGCCGTGCGCAGCAGCGCCTCGTCGTCGGCGAGCACGATGGTGGTCATCGGCGGTCCTTCCCCCTGACTGTCGGGGCCGCGTCGGCCCGCACGGGTGGGAAGACCGCTGCGGTCAGGAACCGCTGGTCCTTCTGTTCCACGGTCAGCTCACCTCCGTCGCCGGCCACGCGTTGCCGCAGTGCCGCCAGTCCCCTGAGTTCGGGGGCCGTGTTGGCGGTCACGCCGTCGTTGACGATGGTGATGCCCGACGCGGCGAGGGTGATCTGCACGTGGGTGGCCTGGGTGTGTCGCAGGATGTTGGTGGTCGTCTCGCGCAGCACCTGCCCGAGCAGTTCGCTGGCGCGGGTATCGACCTCGGCCTCCCTGGTGACCCGGACCCGGATGCCGGCGGCCTCGAACAGGTTCTTCGCGTTCTCGATCTCCGCGGTGAGGTTGAGCCGCCGTTGCGCGTAGGCGAGTTCCTTGGTCTGCGCGATGGTGTCGCTGACCAGCGCGTACGTCTCCCGCAGCTCCTTCTCCGCCCGCTTGGTGTCGTTGAGCAGCAGTCGTTGGGCCAGGGCGATCTTCAGCTTGACCACGTGCAGGGTGTGGCCCTGGATGTCGTGCAGGTCGCTGGCGAACCGCACGCGCTCCCGGACCACGGCCAACTCCGCCTCCCGTTCCCGGGTCTGTTCGAGCTCCCGGATGAGGTCGAAGAACCGCTCCCCCACCACGGTGAAGATCGTCACGATGACGGTGAGGACGGTCGGGATGAGGACGTAGGTGAGCAGGACGTGACCGATGTCGTCCCGCTGCACCAGCAACCGCGCCGTACCGACGGCGGCGACGTAGGTGAACAGCCCGGTCATCAGCAGCTTCCGACGCCGTCGCACCTCGCGCATTCCGAGGGAGCCTACGGCGCAGAACCCCCAGTAGGCGTTGGGGCTGCCGGTCACCAGTACCCCGAGCGGCCAGACCGCCGCCGCCACGACCAGGCAGGGCAGCGCGACCCGGGCGAGGTCGTTGGCCGTCCAGCGTTCGAAGGCCACCACGGCCGCCACGGCCCCCGGTGCCAGGACGACGATGTGCCACCAGGTACGCGCGTCGGTGTAGAGCAGGACCACCGCGGCGAACGCCACCGGCGGCAATGACGTCACGAGGTTGAGCCGGCGCAGCCTTCCCTGCGTCGACTCGGTGAAGCGCGGCGATCTCGCGGTCACCAGGCCAGTATCCGGCAGCCAGGGACCACGACCAGTGACACCACGTCACATGCGGCGATGACGTGGTGCCACTGACGGGTCAGCCGCGCCCGCGCTGTCATGGGTGCATGTCCACCACACCCGTCATCGAAGTCGAACAGCTGAACCTCACCTACGGCGACTTCCACGCCGTGCAGAACCTCACCTTCGAGGTACGACCCGGAGAGCTCTACGCGCTGCTGGGCACCAACGGGGCCGGGAAGACCTCGACCCTGGAGGTTGTCGAGGGACACCGGCGGCCAACCTCGGGCACCGTACGCGTCTTCGGGCACCGCCCCGAAGACCGTCGGGCGGTACGTCCCCGAATGGGTGTCATGCTCCAGGAGAGTGGATTCTCCCCGGACCTCACCGTCCGTGAGTCCGTCGGCCTGGTCGGCCGGCTCACCCGACGTACCGACAACGTCGACCGGGTGCTCGACCTGGTCGACCTCACCGGCCGAGCCCGCCGCAAGGTCTCGCAGCTGTCCGGCGGGGAGAAACGGCGGCTGGACTTCGCCACCGCGGTCTACGGCAGCCCGGAGCTGATCTTCCTGGACGAGCCGACCACCGGCCTCGACATCCAGTCCCGCGACGCCGTCTGGGCGACGGTGGACCGGCTGCGGGAGGACGGTACGACCATCGTGCTCACCACGCACTACCTGGAGGAAGCACAACAACGCGCGGACCGGATCGGGCTGATGCACGAGGGCGCCCTCCACCGGGAGGGCACCGTCTCCGAGCTGACCCGCACCCTGCCCGCGGTCATCCGCTTCTCCCTTGCCGCACCGACGCCGACGCTGCCGGTGCGGGCCGCCGTCGACCTGGGCGGGAAGGTCACGGTCGAGACCTTCGAGCTCCAGAAGGACCTGCACCTCCTGCTCGGCTGGGCGCAGGACCACGCCGTGGAGCTGCGGGACCTGACGGCGGGGCCGACCCGGCTCGACGACGTCTTCCGCGCCATCAACAGTTGATTCGATCTTCCGACAGGAGTGTCACCGTGTTGTCCATCGCGTCCAGCGAACTGATCCAACTCTTCCGCAACCGTCTGGTACTGATCACCAGCCTCATCATCCCGGTAGTGGTCAGCGCGTTCTTCGTCCGCCAACACGAGACCTACGCCGCCCTCGGCAGCCTCGGCTACATCGCCGCGATCGTCATGTTCACGATCGCCGCGTTCGGGCTCTACGCCACCGCCGTCACCACCTTGGCGTCCCGACGGCAGAACCTCTTCCTCAAGCGGCTGCGCTCCACCGCCGAGGGCGACGCCGGCATCCTCGCCGGCCTGCTACTGCCCGTGGTTATCCTCGCCCTGATCCAGGTGACCGCGATCCTGACCGCCCTGGCCGTGGTCGCCGGCGGACCGGCGAACATCGCCCTGCTGGTCGTGGCGACCATCGCGGCCCTGGCTATGATGATCGGCCTGGCCCTGGCCACGGCCGGGCTGACGAACTCCCCCGAACACGCCCAGGTCACCACCCTGCCCGTTACCCTCGGGGTGATCGCCGTCGCCAGCTGGGTGGGCATTTCCGGCACCGAGAACCTCGCCTGGCTCAAGCGGCTGCTGCCCGGCGGCGCCGCCACCGAACTGACCATGAACGCCTGGAACGGCGGCGTCGCCGTGACCGACTCACTGCTTCTGCTCGCGCCCACGCTCGGCTGGGTCGTCGTCGCCGTCGCTCTGGCCACCCGACTCTTCCGCTGGGAGCCCCGCCGATGACCACCGAGCCGCGGTCGAACGCCCCGACAATTGTGGAAGATCTCCTGCTGCTTCTGTTCCAACCCAGCTCCGGGACGATCGCGGGAGAGAACACCCTCTTCTACGTCCTCGGCGGAGCCGTCCTCGCGGACCTCGCCCTCGGCGAGAACCTGAGCACGGCGGACCGGGGGCGGCTCCGGGGCGTGCCCGACCACCCACCATCGGATGGTCTCCTGCGCCCGGCGTGGGACTACCTCGCCGAGAAACCGAGGGGGGTGCAGACGGCCCTGGCCGCGATCGGTCCCGCCCTGCGCCAGCCGGTGTTGGAGCGGCTCATCGCACGAGGCGACATCGACGAGGAGTCCCGTAAGGTGCTCGGTTTGTTTCGGACGACGGCACTGCGGGAGGGCAGGACCGAACGACGGTCCCGCCTGCTCGCCGACGTCCGGCAGGTCCTCGTGGACGGTGCGGAGCCGCAAGCCCGTGTCGCCGCGCTCGCGGCGCTGCTCTCGGCGAGCGGGACGCTCCCGCAGTTCCACCGCGAGATCCCGTGGACGTCATCGGTGATCAGCCGGGCCAAGGAACTCGAGCGGGGCGACTGGGGTGCCGACGCCGCAGCGGAAGCCGTGACCCGCACCGTGACGGCAACCGTCGTCAACAGCGCCGTCGCGGCCATCATCGTGCTCCCTCGAGGCTAGGACGCGCTCCGACCGTGACGGCCTCGCACCCGCCGCGAGTCGTCACGGCCGGTTCCACCTCGCGGGAGGTCTCTCCGTGGACCCCTTGCGGGGGCCGCATCGTGTCTGCGTTCACTGTTGCACATTGGGCGGGTGCGGCCGTTCGGGCGGTCTTCCCCGGGCGTGGGCGGCGTCGGTGGCGGCGATGCCGGCGAGGACGGCGACGGCGGTGACGGCCACGGCCAACGGCGGCAAGAAGATCATGATTGGCGAGGCGGCGGCGAGCACGAGTGCGCCGATGATCCGAGAATGGGACACCCGGTCGAACACCGCGTGTTCCACCAGGGCTCGCCCGATCAGGAACAGCATCGGTCCGCCGAGGACAACGAGAATCCACGCCGCGTCGGTGTGCCCGAACGGATGTTCGATCACGATTTCGTATCCGACGGCGACGGCGACGATCCCGGCCACCATGAGGACGTGCGCGACGAATGCCTGCCGCATGAGGTGCGCGGGCTCAGCGGCAGCTCTGATGGCTTCGGGTAACAGTTGACCCGCCCGGAAGAGGTAGACGCGAAACAGCAGCACCGTGGTGACGAATGCGACCGCGAAGGCGGTCGCGGGGCCGACGTGTCGGAAGGAGGTGTCGCTGTAGGCCGAGCCGGTCGTCAAGATCAGTTCACCGAGGGCGATGATGAAGAATTGTCGGTAACGCTCGGACAGATATTCGGCCAGGACGGGCCACTGTCGTTGGGTGGGGCGGGACCACGGCGCGGGATAGAGCAGCAGCAGCGCCGTGCAGTCGATGGCGATCGCGAGCGTCCACAACAGCCCGCGGGCCAGATCCGCCACGATCGCTCCAGCGATCCACGGCACGGCCGACAACGTGAACCAGAAGAACACCGCAGCCGCCCGGCGCTGAGCTTCGTGGCCACGCAGCATCGGCACGATGATCAGCCCACGGATGATGTGGACGGCGACGTACGCGCCAGCGAAGGCCAGACTTCGGTCCCCGAACGCGTGCGGCACCGCGACCGCCATCACCAGCGCGCCGAGCATGGCGGTGTAGACCAACACCTGAAGCTGCGGCCGCTGCGGATCGTAGAGGTCGGTGACCCACGCCGTGACGAACCACAGCACCATGAAGGCCAGTAGCAGCAGCAGCGTCTCGCCGGCCTCGACGAGGACGATCCGCGGTTCGGTGAGTTCCTCGACCAGACGGTTCGAGAGCCGGTTGAGAGCGAAGACGAACACCAGGTCGAAGAAGAGTTCGAGAAGGCTGGGTCGCTGCGGTTGCCCCGGCTTTCGAAGCAGCGCTGCTGCCCTTGTCGACATGGGCCGCCCATTTCTGCCGACTTCGCCTGTTCGAGTATTGGTATCACGCCGGGCAGGTCGTCGAGTCGATACCCGAAGAATGCCCACGGACCGGGCGGACGCCACCACCCACAGCGCGCGGTTGTTTCTCCGGTCACGGGGTACGCCCGCTGCGCCATGCGGGCGCCGTCGGATCAGCCGAGCGGGTCGGCGTGAGCCGCGTACACGCCGGGGGGCCGGTGCCGGATGGATCAGCGAGACGCGGGCGGACGCGCCAGAGCTGACGGCGTCGTGGAACTGCGGGTGCACGGGGTGTCCGCCATCGGCGCGGAGGACCTGCTGAATCGACCGCACGTGCAACAGGTGGCAGGTGACCAGCGGGGCGGCTTCTACCGGCCCGACCACGAGAGCGGCGCGGCAGACGGAGTGACGGGCGCGGCAGACGGAGTGACGCTGGAGGCCTACCGCTGGAACAACCTGCCCGCTGGCAACGCGGTGCGAACGCTGTCGATGGTGATCCTGTTGCCCTTCATGCTGATCAACCTCGCCATCTGGATGCGTCCGGCCGGAGCGCGCTCCGACCCGGTGATCAAGGCGCTGTGCCGGCTGTTGGCACTCAGCCTGACCGGGATGTACGTGCAGAGCATGGTGGGGATCGCACTCGACGTGATCGCGTGGAAGTGCATGTCCTCCCCCGAGTGCCTGGCCGGACGCAGCTGGCTCTCCTGGCTCGGAGGCCGTCCCGCCGGACTGCGCCTGGCGGTGCTCGCGCTGGTACCGGCTGCGGCCATCGGCCTGCTGTGGGGGCTCAGCGCCCGCCCGGCACTCCCGTCGCACGTCTTCCGCGCGACTGTCCAACCCCTTCCGGCGCACCGGCTCACCGCCGTCGGTCGGTGGGACAACGAGCCGCTGGTCGGCCGGCTGCGCTCGATTCACGTCGCGGCGGGCTTCGCCACGCTGAACCTCAGCCTGCTCGGCGCCCGGGCCGCACAGGGCTTGTCGATCGGCACCGTCGCGCTCACGGCGGGTGCCGGGCTTCTGCTGATCACGTGCGCGGTCCTGCTCTGCACCCCGCCCCTGACCGCACCCACGGAAGGGCGGCTCGACCGCCTGGTCAGCGCGCTGCCCACGATCACCCTCGGCCTGACCGTGCTGGTCTGGATCCACGTTCTGACCAGTTCCGCCTCCTGGCCGGAGCGCAACGGGCTACCCGGCTACAACCTGACGGTCGTCGGGCTGTCCATCGGTCAGGCGGTACTGCTGGCTGCCCTGGGGGCGGTGCTGCTCTGGCACCGGTATCGACAGCCGGATGCGGCGCCCTCGCTCGGGTTCGGCGCCCTGGCGGCCGCCGTCGCCGCGATCAGTCTGGCGCTGACGTACTCCGCCGAACTGGTCTACCGGGTGTCCGACGTCCTGAACCGGGGAGCACCGACCGCGGAGGGGCTGATCACCAGCCCCCCGCGTGCCTGCATCTGGGCGATCCTCGGCTTCTCACTGGCGGTGCTGGTGACGCTGGCCGTCGCCGGCGTGGCATCGCTGGCGTCCCGACCGGGACGGACACGCGCCGCGGCGTCGATAGTTGCTCGTGACTTCCCGGACGCGCCGAACGATGCCGGGCCACGGTTGCGGCAGGTGCGCAAGGCCATCGCCCGCGCCCAGTTCACCGAGCGGCTGGTGCCGCTCGCGGTGCTCTACGCCTGCCTGGCCGGAATCGGCATGACGATGGTCGCGCTCGGCCTGCTGCCGACGCCACCGGGCGAACTGATCCAGCGGTACGTGGGGCTGCCGGCCAGCCTCGTCGACTTCGGCATCGGAGTCGGCAGCTACCTGATCGCCGCGATCATCCTCGGCCTGGTCATCGGTGGGATCTTCGCCTACCGCACCCCTGGATTTCGCCGGTACGTGGGCGTGCTGTGGGACCTGGGCACCTTCTGGCCCCGAGCCGCACACCCGTTCGCGCCACCCTGCTACGCCGAACGGGCCGTACCCGAACTGACCTGCCGGATCACCCACCTCGTCGACTCCGGCAACACGGTGCTGCTCAGCGGACACAGCCACGGCTCCGTCCTGCTCGCCGCGACCGTGCTCCAACTGCCGCCACGGGTCACCGATCGGATCGCCCTGCTGACCCACGGCTCGCCCCTTCGCCGGCTGTACGCCCGGCTCTTTCCCGCGTACGTCAGCGACGAGGTGATCCACGAGATCGCCGACCGGGTCGACTGGCGGTGGATCAATCTGTGGCGGGACACCGACCCCATCGGAGGGCGGGTCTTTCCGCCGCCCCGACCCGACGCGGCACCCGCCGCAGCCGACCGGGGTACGCCGGTGGACCGACGGCTCCGCGATCCGGCAGGGGTGACCGCCCCGGCCGGCGACATCTTTCCACCGCCGATCAAGGGACACAGCCCCTGCGAGTCCGACGTGGCGTTCGACGAGGCGGCGCAGAGCCTCACCGACCGCATCCGTTGATGGGTACGCTCGTCGCGGCGTGGTGCTCGATGTGCAGGTTGTCGCCGTTGGTGTACCGCGTACCGATCAGCTTGCCGGATCATCCGGCGGTCGGCGTCTCCGCGTGGAGCGCGGCCTGCCGCCCTCGCGGAGCCGGGCGGCTTCGCGTAGCGCCATTTCGCGGCCGCTGCGGGCAAGGTCGGTCAGCAGGCGCTCGGCCGGCCGATCGACGACCACCCGGCCGCCCACGACCGGTGACGCGGTGTGTCGCCCACTCGTACTCGAGGAGGGACATGAGGGCGGCGCTGCGGATGTTCGCCACGTCACGGATGGGCCACGAGCACGGTAGTGATCAGCGCGGCGGCCACCGTCAGGCTCAGGGCCAGTAGCGCTCCGGTAAGGCGGTGGTGGAAGGCCGGGCGACGGGCGAGCGGTTGCTGCAGCGCCGACCATGTCGTCGCGCCGAACAGCGTCAACGTGAGGACCACACTAATGATCATGGGCTGACCAAACGTCAGGGGAACGAGCCTCCTGCGAACGTCCCACCGACGGAGCGGTAGGACCGGCTCCCGAAGGTGAACTTTGCGCGAACGAATGAATGTCGAGTCGATGCTCGGGGCACCACCTGTGGAGACACTGACGACGACGTGCGAGGTGTGTGATGACCGAACCCGCAGCCAGTGGCGGTCTCGTCGACCCGGAGATCGCCTTGCAACGCCAGGTCGAGACGCTGAAACAACGATTTCCGGAGGCTGACGACGCGGACCTTTCCGCCCGCGTTCACGAGACGCACGCACGCCTCAAGGACGAGGCGACTGTCGACTCGCACCTTGTCGCCCTGACCGAGAAGCAGGTGACAGAGGATCTGCGCAGCGGCGGCGAAACCGTGCACATCCGCAGCGACGACCCGGCCTGAGTAGAGACAGGAGTGTGATCGGTCGTCGACGGCAGGTCGCGGCCGCTCGGTGTTCGCGGAGGGGGATCGCTGTGGTGGTGGACACGAAGCCGTTACGTGGCCCTCTCGTCCGGCCCCGTGCGACGTAGCGTTGAGGGCTGCCCAGGGCGGGTCCGCATGCCGCATGCCTGGTTGACGCCGATCCCTGAGACGAAGATGGTGAACGCCAGGTGCCCGTGACGAGTGATCCCCAGGTGGTCGCGCTACCACCGACAGTCGCCGCACCGGCGGTCCCCGCGGTGTTCCGATCGGCCCCGGCGGCGGCGGGCCGCACGCTTGTCGACATTCTCGACGACTCCGTGCGCGCGCACGCCGAGGCTCTCGCACTCGACGACGGCGCCACGGCACTGACGTACCGCGACCTGGCCGACGAGGTCGAGGCCGTCCGGAGGTCGCTGGCCGGACACGGCATCGGTGTCGGCGACCGCGTGGGCGTCCGGCTCACCTCCGGTACGGCCGAGCTGTACCTGGCGATCCTCGGCGTTCTCGCGGCGGGCGCGGCCTACGTGCCGGTGGACGCGGACGATCCCGAGGAACGCGCCGAGCTCGTCTTCGCCGAGGCGGGAGTCGCGGCGGTGCTCGGTGACGGGCTGGCGGTGTCGGTGCGTCGTACTCCCGTGGGTCGGATCGGCCGACCCGGCCCGGACGACGACGCCTGGATCATCTTTACCTCCGGCTCGACGGGCACCCCGAAGGGTGTGGCGGTCCACCACGGCGCGGCTGCGGCTTTCGTCGACGCCGAGGCGCTGTTGTTCCTCGCCGACGAGGCCAGCGAGGCGATCGGCCCGCAGGACCGGGTCCTGGCCGGGCTGTCGGTGGCGTTCGACGCGTCCTGCGAGGAGATGTGGCTGGCGTGGCGGCACGGCGCCTGCCTGGTGCCGGCCGCGCGGTCGCTGGTCCGCAGCGGCGTCGACCTCGGTCCGTGGCTGGCCGAGCAGCGCATCTCGGTGGTGTCGACGGTCCCGACGCTCGCCGCGCTGTGGCCGGTCGAGGCGCTGGAGGAGGTCCGGCTGCTGATCTTCGGTGGCGAGGCCTGCCCACCGGAGCTGGCGCAGCGCCTGGCCGTCGAGGGCCGCGAGGTCTGGAACACCTACGGACCGACCGAGGCGACAGTGGTCGCCTGCGCCGCCCGGATGACCGGCGAGGGACCGGTCCGCATCGGGTTGCCGCTGGCCGGCTGGCAGCTCGCCGTGGTGGACGCCTCCGGCGCTCCGGTCGCCATGGGTGAGACCGGCGAGCTGGTCATCGGCGGGGTGGGGCTCGCCCGCTACCTGGACCCGGGCAAGGACGCCGAGAAGTTCGCGGCGCTGCCCGCGCTCGGCTGGCAGCGGGCGTACCGCAGCGGTGACATCGTCCGGGCGGAGCCCGAGGGGCTCCTGTTCGTCGGCCGCGGTGACGAACAGGTGAAGCTCGGCGGACGCCGGATCGAGCTGGGTGAGATCGACGCCGCACTGCAGGCGCTGCCCGACGTCGCCGGGGCCGCCGCGGCGGTGCGGCGCACCGCCGCGGGCAACCAACTACTGGTGGGGTACGTCGTTCCGCACGACGGCGTCACCTTCGATGCCGCGTCGGCGGCGCTGCGGATCCGGGAGCAGTTGCCGACCGCTCTCGTGCCGCTGCTGGCCGTGGTGGACGCGTTGCCGACCCGGACGTCCGGCAAGGTGGATCGGGCCGCGCTGCCCTGGCCGCTGGCCACCGGGCAGGACACCGCGGGCGAGCTGACCGCGACGGAGGAGTGGCTCGCCGGCGGTTGGGCGGAGATCCTGGGTGTACGCCCCACCGAGGCGGACGCCGACTTCTTCACCCATGGCGGCGGCAGCCTGAACGCGGCGCAACTGGTGGCCTGGATCCGACGCCGGCACCCGCGGGTCTCGGTGGCCGACATCTACCTCCACCCGAAACTGTCGCGGCTCGCGGGTGTGCTCGACGCGCTCGACACCACGGCGGCGACGCGCCGGGAGGTCCGGCCGACGCCGAGGCGCGCCGGGCTGATCCAGGCGGCGATGTTGGTGCCGATGCTCGCGCTGGTCGGGCTGCGCTGGCTGACCGTCCTGGCCGCCCTCGGCAACGTCCTCGCCCTGTTCGCGCCGGCACCCTGGGCACCTGTCGTGTCCTGGTGGTGGGTGGCGTTGGGTTGGCTCCTGCTGTTCAGCCCGGTGGGCCGGATCGCCGTGGCCGCCGCGGGAGCGCGACTGCTGCTGCGTGGGGTTCGCCCCGGCAGCTACCCGCGCGGTGGCGGCGTGCACCTGCGGTTGTGGGCCGCCGAACGTCTCGCCGAGCTGACCGGCGCCACAAGCGTCGCCGGGGCATCCTGGATGATCACTTATGCCCGGGCGCTCGGCGCGTCCATCGCTCCCGACGTCGACCTGCACTCCGCACCGCCGGTCACCGGCCTGCTGAAACTGGGCCGAGGCGCGGCGATCGAGCCAGAGGTCGATCTCGCCGGCCACTGGGTCGACGGCGATGTCGTCCATGTCGGTCGGGTCCGCGTCGGCGCGGGCGCCCGGGTCGGTTCCCGCAGCACCCTGATGCCCGGCGCCCGCATCGGCAAGGGCGCGCGCATCGCCGCCGGGTCGACCGTGACCGGCGCCGTACCGGCGAATCAGCGCTGGGCCGGCTCACCCGCGACACCCGCTGCCAAGGATCCCGCCGAGTGGCCCGGTCAGCGGCCCCCGCGAACGCGACTTCGGTCCCGCGGCTGGCCGATCGTGTACGCGCTGACCGCCCAGCTGCTGGGGCTGGTGCCGGTCGTGGCCGCCCTGCCGGCGATCGCCCTGCTCGGCTGGACGCTCGCCGTCCGGCCAACTGTCGGCGCGGTGTTGACCGCCGTCGCGGTGGCGACCGTCGCCTACCTGGTGGGCTACGCGCTGCTGGTGCTCGGGGCCGTCCGGGCGCTCAGCATCGGCCTGCGCGCCGGATACCACCGGGTGCAGGGGCGGGTGGCGTGGCAGGTCTGGACGACCGAGCGGCTGATGGGGATGGCGCGGGTCGGGCTGTTCCCGCTCTACGCCAGCCTCTTCACGCCGGTGTGGCTTCGGCTGCTGGGCGCCAAGGTGGGACGCGGGGTGGAGGCTTCCACAGTGCTCGCACTGCCGGCGATGACCACTGTCGCCGACGGGGCCTTCCTGGCCGACGACACCATGGTCGCGACCTACGAGCTGAGCCACGGGTGGCTGCGCGTCGCCCCGGCCCGCATCGGTAAGCAGGCGTTCCTCGGCAACTCAGGAATGGCGGCCCCCGGGCGTTCGGTGCCCAAGCGCGGGCTCGTCGGCGTGTTGTCGTCGGCGCCGTTCAAGGCGAAGAAGGGCTCGTCGTGGCTCGGCGCGCCGCCGATGCCGCTGCGCCGGACCGTGGAAGCCGCCGACACCAGCCGCACCTTCGACCCGCCACTCCGGCTGAAGCTGGCCCGGGCCGCGATCGAGCTGTGCCGGATCGTCCCGGTGATGTGCGCCGGCGCCCTGGCGGTCGGCGTCCTGGCCGTACTCGCGATCGTCTGGCGGGCCGGCGGGGGGTGGGCGGCCGCGCTCGCCGCCGGGCCGGTGCTGCTCGGCGCGGCGATCACCGCCGCCGCCATCGCGACGGCCGCGAAGTGGCTGCTGGTCGGACGCTTCCGGGTCGCCGAGCGCGCGCTGTGGACGTCCTTCGTCTGGCGCAACGAACTCGCCGACACGTTCGTCGAGGCCCTCGCCGCGCCGTGGCTGGTCCGCTTCGCGACCGGCACGCCACTGCTCACGGCCTGGCTGCGCACGCTCGGTGCGAAGATCGGCCGGGGCGTCTGGCTGGAGACCTACTGGCTGCCCGAGTACGACCTGGTGCGCCTCGGCGACGGTGCCACGGTGAACCGCGGTTGTGTGGTGCAGACCCACCTGTTCCATGATCGTGTGATGAGCATGGACGAGGTGACACTGGGCGCGGGAGCCGCGCTGGGTCCGCACGGCATCGTCCTGCCCGGCGCGAGCATCGGCGCGCGGACCACCGTCGGACCCGGTTCACTGGTGACCCGCGGCGACGCCGTGCCGAGCGACAGCCGGTGGCTGGGCAACCCGATCACCACCTGGCCGGCGCCAGCGGCACGGTCGGCATGAATCCGAAGACGGCGTCGAGCGGCGCAACGCCCGGCGCCGGTCGTTCCGGCGACTCCTACCTGCCCGAGCACGGCAACGGCGGCTACCGGGTGCGGCACTACGACCTCGACCTCGACTACCGGGTCATGTCGAACCGGCTCGGCGGCCGGGCCGACATCACCGCGGTGGCCACACAGTCGCTCTCCCGGTTCACCCTCGACCTCGGTCGGCTCCGCGTCCAGGACGTCCGAGTGGACGGGCGCCCGGCGAAGTACCTGCACCGCCCGGACAAACTACAGATCAAACCCGAGCGGCCGATCAACGCCGGGGACACCTTCCGGGTGGACATCCGGTACGCGGGAAAGCCGGTGCCCATCTCCGGCCGCTGGGGCACCCTCGGGTGGGAGGAGCTCACCGACGGGGTGCTCGTGGCCAGCCAGCCGAACGGGTCGCCGTCGTGGTTCCCGTGCGATGACCAGCCCGGCGCCAAGGCGACCTTCCGGGTGGCGGTCACGGCTCCCTCCCCGTACACGGTGTTGGTGACCGGTGATCCCGTGCACCATCGCCGGGGCGCGGGCGGCACGACGTGGGTGTACGAGCGGCGCGAGCCCACCTCGCCGTACCTGATGAGCGTCCAGATCGGGCGCTACGAGATGGTGGACCTCGCGGTCGGTGCGGTGGTGCAGCGCGCCGCGATCCCGCCCGCGCTGCGCCGGGACGTCGCCCACGACTTCGGCCGGCACGGCCAGATCATGTCGGCGCTGCAGCGACTCTTCGGGCCGTACCCCTTCCGGGAGTATGTCGTCGTGGTCGCCGACGACGACCTCGACGATCCGGTCGAAGCGCAGGGCATGGCGGTCTTCGGGCGCAACCACGTCGACGGGCGGCGCACGCACGAGCGGCTCGTGGTGCACGAGCTGGCCCACCAGTGGTTCGGCAACAGCCTCACGGTGGCGGACTGGCGGCACATCTGGCTCAACGAGGGCTTCGCCACGTACGCCGAGTGGCTGTGGTCCGGCGTCTGCGGCGACCTGCCCACCGACGCCCTGGCCGCGCGGTGGTACGCGTGGGTCGCGGATCGCCCGCGCACCGTCGTCGTCGCGGATCCCGGCGTCGACCGGATGTTCGACCCGCTTGTCTACAAGCGGGGCGCGCTCACGGTGCACGCCCTGCGCAAGAGGGTCGGCGACGAGTCGTTCTTCGCGCTCCTGCGAGGCTGGGTCGCCGAGCACCGACACGCGACGGTGACGACCGAGCAGTTCCGTCTGCACGCCCAGCGCTTCGCCCGCGAGCCCCTGGACGATCTGTTCGCCGCCTGGCTCGACAGCCCGGCGCTGCCTCCACCGCCTCGCTGACCAGGCCGGACGCGAAAAGTTGGAGACGGGTGCCCTTGCCCGACTGCTTGACCAAGGACACCCGCCGAATCGCCTTGGCAACAGCCGGACGAGGCGATCTACCTGCTGCATATCCGCAGCACGGGTGGTACCACCAGACAGCGGGCGGCGATCTACGCCTGGCGCGAAGGTGATGCGTATCGTGGCTGGGGACCGTCGCCGAGAGTATGGACGGGAGAGGGCTGGACATGACAGATGGCACGGTCTACTCCGGCTCACACTGGCAGCGCTACGCCACCAACGACACCGATGAGGCGCACGCCTACATCCGGCGGGCATTCCTCGACATCAAGGTGCGGTCGTCCGGTGTGGGCCGCGACGGAGCCGGCCTGCGCACCGTCACCACCGCGCTCGCCGACCTCGGCGTGACCCGGCTGCACTACTCGGCGCACACCCAGGCCCGGACGGCCCCGGACGGCGATCTGAACATCACCCACCTGGTGGGCGGGCGCTTCACCATCGCCAGGGACAAGGACGAATACCGGTTACGGCCCGGGGACGTGATGCTGATCCTGCCGGACCAATCCGCGGACCTCGCCTACGACGACGTCGACACGTTGGTCGCCCGCCTCCCCCGCGCCCTGCTCGAAGAGGTCGCCCACGCGCAGACCGGCATCAGCAGCGCCGACCTGCGCTTCGACAGCTCCCGGCCGATCTCGGCGGCGCTCGGTCGGCACTGGACCCAGACCGTCTCCCACCTGACCCGCAGCGTGCTGTCCGACCCTGCCCTGATGGCCAACCCGCTGGTCGCCGGGACCACCCGCCACCTGCTCGCGGCGACGGCCCTTACCGTGTTCCCAACACCGCCCACGCCGCGACCCTGCGCCCCGCCGGCGGGGTCACCCCGCAGGCGTTACGCCGAGCCGTGAGCTACATCGACGACCATGCGGACCGGCCGATCACGGTCGACCAGGTCGCCGCCGCGGCCGGTGTGCGTCCCCGGGCTCTGCAACTCGCGTTCCGCCGCCACCACGACACGACACCGATGCGGTACGTCCGCGAGGTCCGCCTCGAACGCGCGCACCGCGCCCTGCGGGCCGCCGACCCGACCACCGGTGCCACCGTCGCCATTGATCGCCAGACGCTGGGGCTTCACCCACCTCGGACGCTTCAGCACCGACTACCGCGCCGCCTACGGGTGCAGCCCCAGCCACACCCTGCGCACCTGACGCCCGCCTCGAGGTGATCGATGGTTCAGGTCGTGAGGGCGACCTTCAGCCAGCCCGGGTCGCGGTCCTGGAACTGGCGGTACGCCTGCAGCACGTCGGTCATCGGTTCGTGTCTGTTCAGCAGCTGTGCCGGGTCGACGGTGCCGTTGGTTAGTGGGTGGCGGGCCACCGCGAACCCATCGGGTCACGGCCGAGCGTGCAACTCGCCCTGGTGCCCGACGCCGCCGTGCCCCTGGACACCGCCGCACCGGAACTCGCCCGCCGCTGACTCCTCCTCCCCCAACCCGCCGTCCCGGCGCGCCTGCCCGACCTGCTGCTGCCCTTTCGCGAAATCCGCGACCGGCAGTTGACTCGCCCCGAAATCGAAGCCGCCCGCCGTCAGCGTCCGACTGATGGGCACTCCCCGGTTCCGCGGCGACGCCCGTGATGCACCGGCACCACCCGTGCGGCGCCGGTACGGCGAGGGCGCCATTGGTCCCTGCGGCGGCCGGATCCACCGACCGCCGCAGGAAACCTGCTCCCTCAGGGGGTGGCAGTGAGCTGCACCCTCAGCTTGGCCAGCGCGCGGGTCAGCAGGCGGGAGACGTGCATCTGTGACACCCCGACCTCCTCGCGATGCCCTGCTGGGTCAGGTTGCCGTGAAAGCGCAGTGCGACGACCTTCCGCTCCCGGTCGTCAAGGCGCGCGAGGGCCGAGGTGAGAGCCACCTTCAGCTCGGCGAGGGCGAGTTCGTTGTCGTCGCCGCCGAGGGTGTCGCCCAACTCCCTGGACGAGGTGCCATCGCCGATCGGGGTGGACAGTGAGACCGCGTTGTAGGCGCGGGCGCCTTCCAGTCCTTCGAGGACTTCCTCCTCCGTGAGGTCGAGATGTCGGGCGATGTCGGCGACGGTCGGCGAGCGGCCCAGCAGCTGGGTGAGGCTGTTGTTGGCCTCGGCGATGGCCATGCGCCGCTCCTGCAGCCGTCGGGGAACCCGGACGTCCCAGGTGCGGTCACGGAAGTGGCGCTTGATCTCTCCCACGATGGTGGGGATCGCGTAGCTGGCGAACTCGATCCCCCGCGTCGGGTCGAACCTCACGCGTACTCAGGCCGGGCCGAATTCGCCGCCCAACTCTTGGTCAGCAGGTCCAGGGCGGCTTTGCTCGCCATAGAACGGCAGGCCCGGGAGCGCGACAGCGCACCTACCACGACCCGTTCGCCGGCTGCGTCCCCCTCACGGGTCGAGAAGTTCCGCCAGCAGTACGCCCGCCGCAGGCCCAGGGCACGTGACCATCGGACTTACGTTCAGCGGACGCACTCGGCGCAGGTGCCGAAGATCTCCAGGGTGTGACCGACGTCCACGAACCCGTGCTGGGCGGCAACCTGGTCGGCCCACCGCTCCACGGCCGGACCGGCCACCTCGACGGTGCGCCCACAGTCTCGGCAGACCAGGTGGTGGTGGTGTTTGCTCTGGCTGCACCGGCGGAAGAGTTGTTCGCCGCCCGGCAGCCGAGTCGAGTCGATCTCGCCGGCGTCCACCAGCAGTTGCAGGGTTCGATAGACGGTGGTCAGGCCGACCCCCGCCTTACGCGCCAGCAGCATCTGGTGCAGTTGCTGCGCCGAGTGGAAGCCCTCCACCTCGCGCAACAGCGCCAGTACCTCTGCCCGCTGTCGGGTGTTCCGGGTCACACTCGGCATCGCCTGGTTCACCGTGGCCGCCATCCTCCCGTGATGTCGGGCCGCCGGCCTGCCGCTTGCGACACGTCGCCTCGCTACCCGTCGGACCATTATGCGTGCGCGTGAGCGTCGCCGCGCCATCTCGCGACCCCGCCTTCTGTGCCACCGCGGGCCAGCGCAGATCGATCCGCCGCAGATCGAACGCCGGACGCACGGTAACGGAAACCGAAACGAGTGCCGATAGGGCGGCGGGTGTGACAGCGCGACAGCACCGCAGCGTAGCGATGGCCGATTTTGGTCAGGGGACATCCTTCGAGGTCATGGCGGTCGATCTCATCCCTGCCGCAAAGGGGCACGCTGGCGACGTCACGGAGAGATCACAACGTCGAACCATCTATCGACATCGACTACCAACACCACGAAGGATCGCTCACGCGTGCCCTGTCATCTCAGGGCCCTGTTCTCTGGAGGAAGAGAACGTGAGTAGACCCCGCAACCTGAGCAGGCGTACCTCCGCCGCGCTCTTCGCATCGGTCCTGGCGGCCGGTGCCATGACCGTGCCGGGTGGTGCCGCCACCGCGAGCGCCGCTCCCTCCACCCCCGACACTCCGGCGGCGACCCCCGCGGAGGCGTTAGGCTCGCACGACGCCAAGCTGCTCGCGCAGGCCGAGGCGAAGCACGCGCCGACGGTCACCCTGATCGTCGCGGCCGAGAAGGGCCAGAGCAAGGCAGTCGTCGACGGCGTCGAGGCCCTCGGCGGCGCGGTCAACCGGCGTTTCGACCAGATCGGCTACGTCCTGGCCACCGTGCCCACCAGCAAGGTGCTCAAGGCCGCCGGGCTGCCGGGCGTCGCCGCCATCGACCTGGACGAGGTCATCCAGCTACCGGACCCGACCGCCGGTGCCGCGGTCTCCGGTGCGAAGGCCGCCGCGCAGGGTGCGACCCTCAGCGGTCCGGGCGCGGGCACCGGCGCGGTGAACCCGTACATGCCGACGAACGAGACCGGCGCGGAGTCCTTCAAAGCGGCTCATCCGCAGTGGGACGGCCGGGGGGTGACCATCGGCATCATGGACTCCGGCATCGACCTGGATCAACCGGCGCTGCAGAGGACCACGACCGGTGAGCGGAAGATCGTCGACTGGGTCACCGCCACCGACCCCGTGACCGAGAACGACGGCACCTGGCGGCGCATGGTCACCGAGGTCACCGGACCCTCGTTCAGCGCGGGCGGCGCGACGTGGACCGCGCCAGCGGGCACCTACACGTTCAACCTGTTCCGCGAGTCGATCACCGTCGCCAGCGACCCGGCGGGTGACGTCAACCGCGACGGGGACACCACCGACGCGTGGGGCGTGCTGTACAACCCGCAGACCCACGACATCTGGGTCGACGTCGACCAGGACAACAGCTTCACCGACGAGACGCTGATGCGCCCGTACCGGGAGCGCTTCGACGTCGGGCACTTCGGCACCGACAACCCCGCCACCGCCGTACGGGACCAGATGCCCTTCGTGGTCGAGTACCGCGAGGACGTCGACATCGCCCCGGGCGACGGAAAGCCCGGCCCGTACGCCGACTACGTCAACATCGGCATCATCGAGGCCACCCACGGCACCCACGTCGCCGGCATCACCGCCGCCAACGACATGCTCGGCAACACCGCCTTCGACGGCGCCGCCCCCGGCGCCAAGCTCGTCTCCGCCCGGGCCTGCTCCTGGGGTGGCGGCTGCACCACCGCGGCACTGACCACCGGCATGGCCGACCTGGTCATCAACCGGCACGTCGACGTGGTCAACATGTCAATCGGCGGCCTGCCGACGCTCAACGACGGTGCGAACGCCCGCGCGCAGCTCTACAACGACCTGATCACCACCTACGGCGTGCAGATGTTCATCTCCGCCGGAAACTCCGGACCGGGCCTGAACACCGTCGGCGACCCCTCGGTCGCCGAGAATGTCGTCAGCGTCGCCGCGAACATCAGCAAGGACACCTGGCTGGCCAACTACGGCTCGGTGGTCACGAAGAAGAACGCGCTGTTCAACTTCTCCTCCCGCGGCCCGCGCGAGGATGGTGGCTTCAAGCCGAACATCACCGCTCCCGGGTCGGCGATCTCCACCGCGCCGACCTGGCAGCCGGGCATCCCCGTTGCCGAGGCCGGCTACGCGCTGCCACCGGGCTACCAGATGCTCAACGGCACGTCGATGGCCTCCCCCCAGGCCGCCGGTGCCGCCGCTCTGCTGCTCTCCGCCGCCAAGGCCACCGACAAGGGTGTCACCCCGGCCGCGCTGCGCCGGGCCATCTACACCTCCGCCAAGCCCATCGCGGGCGTGGCGACGTACGCGCAGGGCTACGGCATGTTCAACGTCGCCGGCGCGTGGAAGCTGCTCGCCAAGACCGTCGAGACCCGCTCGTACGTCTCCGACGCCCCGGTCTGCACCGAACTGTCGGAGAACCTCACCCGCTACGACCGCGACCTGAGCCGGTTCGTCCCCAACCCGAACCGCGGCGCCGGCGTCTACAACCGCTGCACCGCGGCCGAGGGCGGGCACAAGGTCGGCCAGAGCCGCACCTACCCGGTCAAGGTCACCCGGACCAGCGGACCGGCCGGAACCATCAGCCACAAGCTGGCCCTGCGCGGCAACGACGGCACCTTCACCGCACCCAGGACGGTCGCGCTACCGCTGAACAAGACCGTCACGATCCCGGTCACCGCCAAGCCGTCGACCACCGGCGCGCACGGCGCGATCCTGACCGTGGACGACCCGAAGACCTCGGTGCTCGACTTCGAGGTCTCCGCCGTCGTGGTGGCCGCCACCACCGTCACCAAGCCCAGCTACTCGTTCTCCGCCGAGGGCTCGGTGGCGCGCAACAGCTTCACCTCGTACTTCATCACCGTGCCGGCCGGCGCGGGGGCGCTGCAGGTGAACCTGTCCGGCATCGCCACCGGGTCGCAGACCCGGTTCATCGCCATCAACCCCTACGGCGTACCGGTGGAGAGCACGGCCAGCACCGCCTGCTACACCAACTACTCCGACGCCGCCGCCTGCAAGCCGCAGGAGCGCGACTACCAGAACCCGATCGCCGGGGTCTGGGAGATCGAGGTGGAGGCACGGCGGACCTCCCCGGCGTTGAACAACCCGTTCCAGTTGCAGGCGCGGGTGCAGGGCGTGCAGGTCGAGCCGGCCGTGATCGAACTGCCGACGCTCACCGCCGGCCAGCCGACCCCGGCGACCTGGACGCTGACCAACACCTTCGGCCCGGTCGCGGTGACCGGTCAGGGTGGTCCACTGTCCAGCGTGCACGCCGAGCGGCCGACCATCGCCGAGGGCGCCCAGCAGGAGTACCTGGTGGACGTTCCGGGCGGTGCCAGCAGGTTCACGGCTCGGATCGGAAACACCGCCAACCTGGGCGCCGACCTGGACCTGACGGTGTTCCGCGGCGACGCGCAGGTCGGCCAGGCCGCCGACGGTGACTCCGAGGAAGCGGTCACCATCGCCAACCCGCCGGCGGGAACCTACCGGGTCGTCGTCGACGGGTACGCCGTCGACGGACCGAACACCAGCACCGCCTACGACTACCGGGACTCGTTCTCGGCATCATCGCTGGGCACGCTGGACACCCCGCCGACCCCGCTCGCCCTGCCCAACGGCGCCACCGCCACCCTCACCGGGACGGTGACCGCGCAGTCCGCCCCGAGCGCCGGGCGTGAGCTGTACGGCGAACTGGCCGTCGTCACCAACGACGGCGCGGTCGTCGGACGCGGCGCCGTCTCCATCGGCACCGT
This sequence comes from Micromonospora sp. NPDC048905, assembly GCF_040649655.1. NCBI lineage: Bacteria > Bacillati > Actinomycetota > Actinomycetes > Micromonosporales > Micromonosporaceae > Micromonospora > Micromonospora sp. NPDC048905. The sequence continues at coordinate 513,224 of NZ_JBEZFV010000004.1, forward strand.
CAACTGATCCATCCGCACCGCGTGGGAGCCCATCCCCGATCTCCTGGGCTGGGCTCCCACGCACCGCGACCCGGGGCCGACGCGACAGCGACATGTCCCGAGGTGGATCGCCGCGGTTAGGGTGTCCAACGTGGACCTCGCGGACCTGTTGATCGATCCGGTGAACAAGGGCTTCGCCAGCCTGGACGCGTCTCTGCTGCCGGAGCTACGGGCGATCCGCCGCGATGGTCCAGCTCGGGCCCGGCGTCCCGCGCTGCTTGCCTTGCTGCACCTCGGCGGCGAAGGGGCGCTCGACCCCGCTGACCTGGCCGTGCTGCGGCGGCTCATCACGATCAAGCTTCCCCACGACCGGCCGTACTCGATTGATGGCTGCTTCAACTCGTGGCTGACCGTGCGTGGCGGTGATCAGCAGGAGATCATGCAGGTGCTTGGTTTGACCAGGTCCGCGCCCGCCACCTACGGCCTCGGCGAGACGCTCGTCGCTCACCTCGGTCACGGCGGACCCGACGGTTCCCGTACGTGGCGACACGTATTCATCTCGCCGTTGCTCAACGGGTGGACAGTGGTCTCCGGCCCGAGTTGCGATCCCGACGGCGAACCTCAGGTTGAAGAGTGGGTCCAGGAGCTGAGTTCCCGGTACGGCGACACGCAGGCCTACTTCTACGGCAACCAGGGCGACGGCGACGCGTGGCTGGTCGGCTCGCGCGGGCAGATCATCCGCCGTTTCAGCAGTGCGAAGCCGGAAACGGCGACCGGTGAGCCGCTGCCGATCGAGCAGCGCACCGTGGCGCGTCTCGGTCTCACCGGGCCGCCGGAACGGCTTGAGGCCGAAGAGCTGTGGGACTTCGTCGGTGAGTGCGGGGCGCCGCAGGTCGCGGCCGAGGTGAGCATCGACCCGGTGTCCACCGGCTGGCCCGATGACCTCGACGTGCGCGGTCGGCCGCTGATCGCCTGGCCCGAGTCGGACGACGACGTCAGCATCCTCCGCGACTGCTACGTCTTCCGCATCTGAGGTGATCAGCAAAGCTCCGAACACGTCAGTCACGGGCTACGGCGTAGCCAAGAACCACGGCGGCGGACACCACGACGTGGCCTGGGGCGAGGTCTTGAGCGCTCGTCGCGGCGGCTTCGGCGTGGCTGCGGTAGCGGGAAGCGCCCGGCTGCTCCGGGTCCACGTCCTCAATGTGCAGGACCGCACCGATGCGTACGCCGGCGGCCTCGGCGTACAACTCGGCCTTCGCGCGGGCCGCGGCCACCGCCTCGCGCCGAGCCTCGGCCCGTAGTTCGCGCTTGCCGGTGACGTCGAACTCGACGCTCTCGATCTCGTTGGCGCCCGCCGCGACGATGTCGATCAGCAGTTGCTCGACGTCGTCCAGGACGCCGGACTGGATCGCAAAGGCCGCCTGGCACTGGTAGCCGATGAACTTGCGTGACCCGTCCGTGTACTCGGTCGCGGTCTTCAGGTCCAGGCGCGAACCCTCGACCGCCGCGTCGGCTATCCCGTGCTCCCGCAGCGCGCCGCGCACGGCCCGCACGGCTATGCGAGCCGCCTCGAACGCGGCGGCCGGGACCTGCTCTACCCGGACGATTTTGAACCTGACGCGCACAAGATCCGGTAGGGCTTTCACGCTCGCCGCACCGAACGCGGTGATGCCCCAGGGATGTTCCACCATCTGCATGAACGCCGATCCAACCAGACTGTCCCCCGCCCCACACTCCCGGTACGCGTTCTTGAGCGCGACGAGAGGTGAGGTTTCGTCGTTACGACTCTCGCGCCCGGTTACGGCGGTGGTGGACGATCAGCGCGACCGCGCAGAGCAACGCCACCAGGCCGAACGCCGAGCTGATCCATGGTTTGTCCGCCGCGGTCGACAGCACCACGTTGGCCGCCGCGCTGACGAAGAGCACCAGCCACAGCAGTGGGCGGAGCAGACCGCCCGGCTTCTTCGGCGCGGCGACCGGGGCCTCGGTGATGCGGTACGGATCGGTCATGACTGCCTCCTCGGGCGTTCGTTCCTCGACGCCGTCAACGCTAGGCAGGCGGCGCGGCGGGGACGATCCCGCCAGCTCGACGACAGTGGTACAGCAGGCTGTACCTTCCACGCCGAGCGTTGCCGGGCCGGGCCCCCGGTGGCCTATGTTGGCGGAGGAGGTGGGTCGATGGCGTACGTGCGGGGCCGGGTTCGCGCCTCGGTCGACGCCCTGGAGCACCTCGTCGGAGGGCTGGGCACCGCCACCCTGGCGTTGGGCGCGCTGCTCTGGGCGGCGATCGTGGCGGTGACCTGCCTGGTCGGGGTGGGGCTGCTGGCGGCGCCCGGTGCGTTGCGGGCGGTGCGCTCGGTGGCCGACCGGGAGCGTGCCCGGCTGTCCCGCTGGGGCGAGCCCATCCCCACGCCGGGACCGGTGCCGGTCGGGTTGCGGACGGCGACGCGTGATCCCTTCGTGCGCCGGGAGCTGGGCTGGGTCGGGCTGCACTCGCTCATCGGCCTGGTGACCGGGCTGGTCGGCCTCGTGCTGCCCCTCTCCGCCGTCCAGTACGTCACGTTCCCGCTGTATTACCGGCTGCTCCCGGCTGATGCCGGCGAGCCGGGGATCGTCTGGTGGCGCGTCGACGGATTGTCCGAGGCACTCGTGGTCGGGTTGCTCGGGGTGGGCTGGCTGGCCGCCGCGATCTGGTGCAGCCCGGCCCTGGCCCGCCTCCAGGCGTGGCCGGGCCGGTTGCTGCTGCCGCCGCCGCCGGGTGTCGACCTGTCGCTGCGGGTGGCCGAGCTGACCGCCACCCGCGCCGCGGCGCTGGACGCCCACGCTGTCGAACTGCGCCGGATCGAGCGGTCGTTGCACGACGGCACCCAGAACCGGTTGGTCGCGGTCAACGTGTTGCTGGGTGCCGCGCGGCGGGCCGCGCGCCGCAATCCGGACCGCGTCGACGAGATCCTCGGGCAGGCGCAGGACGCTGCGGAGCAGGCGCTCGGCGAGCTGCGTACGGTGGTGCGCGGAATCCTGCCACCGGTGCTGGACGACCGGGGTCTCGCCGGCGCGTTGGCGGGCCTGGCCGGCAGTTGCGTGGTGCCCTGCCGACTCGAGGTGGACGTGACGGTGCGGTGCGCGGCCTCGGTCGAGGCCACCGCGTACTTCGTGGTGGCCGAGGCGCTGACCAACGTCGTCCGGCACAGCGGTGCGAGCCGGGTGGACGTGGCGGTGCGCCGCGAGCGCGGCCGGCTGCTGGTGCTCGTCGAGGACGACGGGCACGGCGACGCGGACGAGGCGCGCGGCTCGGGGCTCACCGGTATCCGCCGGCGGGTCGAGGCGTACGACGGCCGAATGACACTGACGAGCCCGCCGGGCGGGCCGACGAGAATGGACGTGGAGCTGCCATGCGGATCGTGATCGCCGAGGACGACCCGCTGCTGCGTGAGGGGTTGGCTCTGCTGCTGCGGGCAGAGGATCTGGACGTGGTCGCCACGGCCGGTACTCCGGGCGAGTTCCTGGTCGCCGTCGACGAACACGCACCGGACGTCGCGATCGTGGACGTACGGATGCCGCCGACCCACACCGACGAGGGCATCGTGGCCGCGGTGGAGGCCCGGCGGCGCCGCCCCGGCCTCGCGGTGCTGGTCCTGTCGGCGTACGTGGAGCAGGCGTTCGCCACCGACCTGTTCTCGGTCGGCGCCGTCGGGCTCGGTTATCTGTTGAAGGAGCGGGTGGGCCGGGTCGAGGAGTTCCTCGCCGCGCTGCACCGCGTCGCGGACGGCGGCAGCGTGATCGACCCGGAGGTGGTGGCGCAGCTGCTCGCCCGCAACCGCCGGACGGACACGGCGCTGAGCGAGCTGTCGCCGCGTGAGCGTGAGGTGCTGGGGCTGATGGCCGAAGGGCTCGGCAACGGCGCGATCGCCGAGCGGCTGTTCGTCACCGACGGCGCGGTGCACAAGCACATCCGCAGCATCTTCGCGAAGCTTCAGCTTCCACCGGACGACCAGGCCGACCGCCGGGTCACCGCGGTGCTGCGTTTCCTGGACGGCGGTCGGCGGTAGCGCCTGCTGTACCCGGACCTGGCAGCCCGCGGGATGGTCGCCGTTCTCCCACGTCAATAGCGTTTCTGGTGCGCGCAGTTCTTGCCGATGACACGGAGAGAGGCCACCAGAATGCCGGATTATCCGGGACAGACAATCGAACCGGCGGTACGCGTCGAGCACCTCACTCGCGTGTACGGCGCCGGCCGCAACCAGGTGACCGCGCTTGCGGGCATCGATGTCGGCTTCGACCGGGGCACCTTCACCGCGGTGATGGGGCCCTCGGGCTCCGGCAAGAGCACGCTGCTGCAGACCGCCGCCGGGCTCGACCGGCCCAGCTCCGGTCGGGTGGTCATCGGCGGCACCGACCTGTCCGGGCTGTCCGAGACCCGCCTGACCGAGCTGCGTCGTACCCGGATCGGGTTTGTCTTCCAGGCGTTCAACCTGATCGGTGCGCTCACCGTCGAGGAGAACATCGTGCTGCCCCTGCGCCTGGCCGGCGTCCGACCGGACCGGGCCTGGCTGACCCGGGTGGTCGAGCGGGTCGGCCTCACCGACCGACTGCACGACCGGCCGGCCGCGCTCTCCGGTGGCCAGCAGCAGCGGGTGGCGATCGCCCGGGCGCTGGCCACCCGCCCCGAGGTGATCTTCTCGGACGAGCCCACCGGCGCCCTCGACTCGCGGACCGCGGCGGAGGTGTTGACGCTGCTTCGCGCGGTCGTGGACGAACACGGGCTGACCGTGGTGATGGTGACCCACGATCCGATCGCCGCGTCGTACGCGGACCGGGTGCTCGTGTTGGCCGACGGTGCGATCGTCGCCGACCTCCCGCAGCTCGGAGCCGCCGGTATCGCCGAGCACCTGGCCTCGCTGGATCGGCGGGTCCTGCGATGACCGGGCTCGCCGCCCGCCTGCTGCGGCACCGTGCCGGCCCCGCCGCCGCGACCCTGCTGGCCCTGATCGCCGGCGTGCTGATCCTGGTGGCGATGGGCACGCTCGTCGAGTCCGGGCTGCGGTTCCGCGCGGAGCCACGCCTGTGGGCCACGGCCGACGTGGTCGTCGCCAACCGCACGGTCAGCCACACGTTCAAAGAGTTCGGCGGCGACACCACCACGAGCACCGTCACGCTGCCCGAGGGCGGCACGGTGGACGCGGCCCTGGTGGACCGGATCCGCCAGGTGCCGGGCGTCGCGGCCGTCACCGGCGACGAACGGGTGCTGATCGGCTCACCCGCGGCCGTGGGACACGGCTGGGACACGTACGCCTTCACCGGTCGTCCCATCGCCGCGGGTGCCGCGCCACGGGCCGACGACGAGGTGCTCGTCGACACCCGTCTCGGCGCGGCGCCCGGCGACCGCATCGACCTGGTCGTCGCCGGGGCCAGTCGGTCGTACCGGGTGAGCGGAACCGCCGAGACCGGTTCGGCGGCGGTGTTCTTCACCGACGCGCAGGCCGCCCGGATGTCCGCCCACCCGGGCCGGGTGGATGCGATCGGCGTGCGGATGGCGCCCGCCGCCGACCTCGGCGCGGTACGCGAGATCGCGTCGGCGGCGGGCGCCACGACCTACGCCGGAAAAGACCGTGCGAACGTCGAGCAGTCGGAGAACCAGACCGCCCAGACGTTGCTGATCGAGGCCGGTTCGGCTTTCGGGGGGTACGTCGTCCTGCTGATCGTCTTCGTGGTGGCCGGCACCATCGGTCTGTCCGTCCGGCACCGTCGGCGTGACCTGGCGTTACTACGCGCGGTCGCGGCCACGCCGGGGCAGGTGCGCCGCATGCTGATCGCCGAGGCCGCGCTGCTCGCCCTGATCGGCTCGGCGGTCGGCGGCCCGGCCGGCCTACTGGCGGCCCGCTGGGTGCACGGCGAGTTGGTCGGGCGAGGGTTCGTGCCGGAAAGCTTCCCGATGGTCGGCGGCCTGTTCGCGGTGCCGGCCGCGGTCGGTACGGCGGTCCTCGTGGCGGTGCTCGCCGCGTTGGTCGCCGCCCGCCGGGTCACCGGGATCAAGCCGATCGAGGCGCTCGGCGAGATCGCTGTCGAGCCCCGGCGCAGCGGCCGGGTGCGGCTGATCGCCGGCGTGCTGACGCTGGCGGCGGCCGGCACCTCCGGGGCGTTCACGCTCGGTGCCGTCGGATCGACCGGGGCACTGGCCGGCGCGGTCGGCATGCTGTACCTGTTCCTCATCGCGGTGGCGCTGCTCGCACCGAGGATCAACGCGTACGCGGCACGCCTGCTCACCCCACTGTTGCCGCGGATGTGGCGGGTCAGCGGCTATCTGGCCGCAGCCAATCTGCGGGCCAACGCGCAGGGCATGGCGACCGTCCTGACCGCCCTCGTGCTGTCCGTGGGGTTCGGCGGCTCGGTCTGGTTCCTGCAGACCAACCTCGAACGGCAGACCACCACGCAGAGCAGCGCGGGAACGCTCGCCGAGCGGGTGCTTGTCGCTCCGGGTGGGCTGCCGGCGGACACGGCCCGGGAGATCCGCGAGTTGGCCGGGGTGCAGGCGGCCACCGGTGTACGCCGTACGCAGGTGCTGGTGCGGGCGCTCGGCGGAATCGAGCCGGTCAGCGCGCAGTCGGTCGACCCGGCGGACATCACGTCGACGATGGACCTCGCCGTGCGCGAGGGCAACCTCGCCGACCTGCGCGCTGGCACGGTCGCCCTGTCGGCGATGCAGGCGTCCTCGTCCGGCTGGGACGTCGGCGATCAGGCGGAACTCTGGCTGGGCGACGGGACCCCGGTCACGTTGGACGTCATCGCGATCTACGGCCGTGGCCTCGGTTTCGGCGACGTCACGCTGGCCGCCGAGACGGTCGCCGGGCACACGGCCGGGAATACCGACGACGAGGTCCTGGTCCGCGCCGGCCCGGAGGCCGACACCGCACTGGCCACGTGGTCGGCTGGGCGACCCGGCACCGAGGTTCTCGACGCCGCCACCCGTACGCACCTGCTCAGCAGTGATCTGGCGCTTGGCGCCTGGCTGAATCGGTTGCTGATCGCTGTGATGGTGGGGTACGCGGCGCTGGCGGCCGCCACCACGATGGTGCTGGCCGCACTGGCCCGTCGCCGCGAGTTGGCGTTGCTCCAACTGGTCGGGGTCACCCGCCGGCAGATTCGGGGGATGGTGCGGGCCGAACAGGCCGGGCTGCTCGGCACCGCGGTGCTGATCGGCGCGACGATCGCGGCGCTGACCCTGAGCGCGATCGTGAACGGACTGACCGGCAGCCCGATCCCGTACGTCCCGCCGCTCGGTTGGGTGGCGGTGCTCGGCGGCGCGACACTGCTGGCCTTGACGACCACTGTGTGGCCCGTCCGACGGCTGCTCGGGGCTCCTCCGATCGACAACATCGGTGTGCGGGAGTAGGCGTCGCGGCTCGAATATCGGCAACCGTGCCGCCTCCGCGTACATCGCTGAGGCGGCACGGTCGCCCCCGGCGTCCCAGCCCACCCGGAGCCTCGGCCACGGCTGGTGTTCACCGGGGAGCGGCACGACTACGACGAGGGCGTGGTTGTCGTCATGGCCGACCCCGAGGACCACGAGTTCCGCCTGGTTCAGTACCACCGCTGACAGTGGACGCGTTTTCGCTCGGTCCGGACGGGATGCGAGGCTGAACGCGTGGTCTCCGGATCGGCGTACACGTGGTCAACCCCGCTGCCCGGCTCGCCCGCCCGCCCGCCGGTGACGCCCGGATGAGCCTGGTGTCGGCGTTCGTACCGATCTGGATCCTCACCGCGGTCGGCTACGCGGCCTGTCGTTGGGGCCTGCTGGGCGAGGCGGCGGCGTCGGTGCTCGGCCGGTTCGTGTTCCATCTTGCGATGCCGTCCGCCCTGTTCCTGGCCCTGTCCCGAATGCCGCTGTCCGGGTTCGCCGGCCGCCCGCTGCTCGCCTTCGGGGTGAGCACGGCCGCGGTCGTCGGGTTCGGGTGGGTCGGCGCGAGCTGGCTGTTCGGTCGCCGGCCCGGCGAACGGCCGATCTGGGGCATGGCCGCCGGGTACGTGAACTCGGCGAACCTCGGCATCCCGATCGCCACGCAGGTGCTCGGCAACGTGTCGTTCCTGGCGGAGGTGGTGCTGCTACAGGTGCTGGTGGTGGCGCCCGTGATCCTGGTCGCCCTGGACCGGCACAGCGACCCGACCGGGCGGATACGGGTCGGACGTATCGCCTCCCTGCCGGTCCGCAACCCGGTGATCCTGGCGTCGCTGCTCGGTGTCGCGTGCTCGGCGACCGGCCTGCATCTGCCCTCGACGGTCGGCGCGTCACTCACCCTGCTGTCGGGTGCCGCGGTCCCGGCCGCCCTGGTCGCGCTCGGCGCGTCGATGCACCGCACGGCGCCGTCGCGGGCCGAGCCGGGCGAGCTGGGCGAGCTGGCCGTGATCACCGCGCTGAAGCTCGTCGCACAGCCGGTCATCGCGTACGCGGCCGGGCTGGCCCTGCACCTGTCGGCGCCGCAGTTGCTCGCCGTGGTGGTGTGCGCGGGCCTGCCGACCGCGCAGAACACGTTCATCTTCAGCCAGGAGTACGGCGTCGGCGAGGCGGTGGCCAACCGGGCGGTGGTGGTGACCACGACGCTGTCGCTGGCCACCCTGGCCGCGGCCGCCGCGCTACTCGGGTAGGTCCGTCAGCTACTCGCCGGCAATCCTGGTGAGTCACGCCGACCATGGCGCTGGCGGCCAGTCCTCAACGGTCGACGCCGCCCGGGGACCAACCGGTGGCGGCAGCCCATTCCTCCGCGACGGTCACGACGAGGTCGACCACCGGATCTTTGACGTCCGTGTAGACGTCCAGGTCCCCGACGGCGGCGGCCAGAGCGCCCTTGAACCGTGCGTACGCTGGCACTGCTGCCGGGTGCGCCCGGAACCAGTCCCGGAACAGCAGGGCGAGCCGCTCATTCGGTGAGCCTACGAGCCGACAGTGCAGGTTGACATCCCGCTCACCGGCGCTTTGCTTGTTCCAGTACCGCTTGGCCCACCTGTGTGGCGGATCGTCCCGACCGGCCGGTACGTGGTCTCGCTCGTATGGCCGTCGGCAGAATCCGAGGGCGGCCAGTGGTTCATCGAACGCGGCTACGGCGGCGTCGAGGTCAGCGACGCTGACCTGCAGGTCGATCACCGGCTTGGCCGCCATGCCGGGGATCGAGGTGCTGCCGATGTGATCCACCCGCCGCGCCACCGGTGCCAACACGGTCCGCAACTCGTGGACGAGCGCGGCTCCCTGTTGCGGCCAAGCTGGGTCGGGCGCGGCGATGAACATGGAGGCGTAAGAATCTGGGACGACCACGGGTGGCACGGTAGCGCAGCGGTCGGGGTCGAGCCGCTGCCCCCGTACGGCCGATCAGCGTTCAGCCGCGGCGGCTGGCGCGATCTGGTCGAGGTGTGCGCCGACGGTGGCACTGGCGGTTGCGTTCGAGGTCCGGCCGGGGCGCAGGAGGGCGTGCAGGATCACTCCGTCGACGAGGGCGTAGAGGCGTTCTGCCTCGACCTTCTGATCGAGCCCGGGGCGGAGTGCACCGGCGTCGGCCAGGCGCCGGATCATGGTGGTGAAGGCGTCGGTGAGGCGACTGTCGATCTCCTTGCGAAGGCCGGCCATTGTCGGTTCCACGACGGCGCGTGCCGTGAACGCGAGCCACACCTCGCACTCGCCACGCCGCGTCCGGTCCAGCGGCAGCATCTCGTCGATCATCGACCGGACCACCGCACGCTGGTCGCCCGTGGTGTCCACGGCTCGGATCCGCTCCTCGATCCGTTCTCCCACCAGCCGTAGGGCGAATCCGAGGAGTTCGGACTGGGTGGCGAAGTAGTGGCGCAACGAGCCCATGGACAGCCCGGCCTCGCGTGCCACATTTCGCACCGATGCCTGCTCCAGCCCGTCCCGCATCACGATTCGCCAGACCGCTTCGGCGAGCTCGGTCCGTCGGGTCTGCGCATCCACCAGCTTCGGCACCACTTTTTATAACACACTCGTGTTACCGTCTTGCTGCTAACACAACTGTGCTAGATAAGCGGGGGCTTCTGTGTCACATCGAGAGCGAGCCTGGCTCACGGCAGCGGTGGTCGGCTGGATCACACTCAACGGCGCGGTACTGCTCCTCGCGCCCGGCGACGCCCCCTTCGACTGGCCGGCTCAGCACGACCCGCCATCCGGGTCCGGCCAGGTGATCGCCGCTCAGGCCACCCTCGTCGAGTTGGTACTGCTCGCCGCCATCGCTTACGCGCTCACCCGAGGCCGAACCGCACCCGTGATCGCCGAGCGCGCACCGATGCTCCCGACCGCTCGCCGCGAAACAGGACTCGTCCTGACGTACGCCGTCCTCGCCCAACTCGGTGGCCTGCTCATCGGCCGAGGGCTCGGCTGGCACCCGATCGGCTTCCACCTGCCCGGTACGCTCGTCGGTGCCACCGATCCGGTCGGTCCCGCCGAGGCGATCGGGTGGGCCACGTACAACGTTGTGGTCTACGCGCTGGTGCCACTCCTGTGGTTCCGGCGGCGGTACACCGCCCACCAGATGTGTCTGCGCTCGGCGGATCGGCGTGGCGATGCCATCCTCATCCTCGCCGTGCTGGTCGTCGAATCGCTCGCGCAATGGGTGGTGCTCGGCCACGCGTTCGCCGGCCTGGCGCCGGGTCAGCTCGCCGTCGGAGTGCCACTGACCTTCCTGCTGTACTTCGCTGGCACGGTGCTGCCCACGGTCATCTTCGTGCAGGGCATCCTCGTCCCCCGCTACGCCCGTCTGACCGGCTCCACCACCGCGACCCTCGTTCTCGGCGGCCTGACGTACGCGGCCCTGCACGTGTTCGAGGGCTGGGGCAGGTTCGGGTCACCGCGCGAGGCCACGCTGACGATCCTGTTCGTACTCCTCATCTACACGCTGCCCGGCGCGTTCAAGACCTGGCTCACGGTACGGACCGGCAACGCCTGGGTGCACGCGTGGGCGTACCACGCCTTCGCGCCACACACGATGCACGACACCGGGCTGATAGTTCGGATCTTCCGCCTCTGACACGTACGGCTCTGCCACCGACCCGCTGCTGATGCCGGCCGACTGCATCTCGGCGCTTGTCACTGTTACGCGTTTTCGTGCTGGGGCGACGGCTCTGTTGCCGCGGCGTCGTTCAGGCCGAGCTCGGCGGGATAGCTGCCGAAGTGCTTCAGGTTGAACTTGCGGACCGCCGTGGCCCACGGATTGTGCGTGGCCAGGTGAACCAGGTGCTCGAAGTGGGACAGGTACGTCTCGCCGCGCTGGGCACGCTCGGCGAGGATGTAGGGCTCCAGGACACGCCAGGCCTGCCGGGAGCGGTAGCTGACCGTACCCACCAGGAGCCTCGGATCGACCGCCGCAAAAGCGAGCATCTGGCCCAGGCCGTTGTAGTAGAGGGACAGCCGGACCACATGGTGGCGTGCCTCGGCCGGCAGGTCACTGACACTGACACCGGGTGGCGGGTGGCGGAGGGTCAGCTCCTTGAGGACGAAGTCCTCAGCGTGGAGAAACTCGTCGCTGGATCGGTCTCGGGTCAGCAGTTCGATCGCGACGAGGGTCTGGTTGGCGGTCTGCGCCGAGCGCAGCTGGCGTACCGCGAATACGACGGTCACGACAACCGCGACCGCAGAGCCGCACGCCGCGACGACATCCGCCAGATCAGATATCACAGATCCCGAGGTTAGTAGATCGAGGCGAACGTCAATGGCTGCACCGCCATCACCGGCAGGCTCGCGTCGCCGCCTCCCCGTCGGGTGCGGATTCGCCGTCCGGATCGGGCTTGTAGATGGTGTCGGCGATCTCCGACATCCACGGTTCCGGCGCGACCGCGTCCGGCCCGATGACGCGGATCGACGCCATCACGGTGAGCAGCATCCCGGTGGCCAGGAACTCGCGAGTCTCCTCCGCGGTCGCCCCGGTCAGGTCTCGGACCAGCTGATAGATCCGGCCGAAGCGGACGCGTACGGCAGAGCCGATCGTCGGGTCGGAGCTGGCCGCGTACCCGTGCAGCAGGACGGCGAGCAGGTCATGCTCGGTCAGTAGCTCGTCGTAGGCGGTGGCCAAGGTCGGCAGGTCCTTCTGTCGTTCGGCCGCTCGATGGAACGCCTGCTCGATCCGGCCGGCGGCGTGTTCGACAGTGGCGATGAACAGGCGCTGCTTGGAGCCGAACAACCGGATCACGTACGGCTGCGAGACACCGGCCAGCCGCGCCACGTCATCGGTGCTGGTGCCGGCGTAACCGGCGGTGGCGAACGCCTTGACCGCCGCGGCCACCAGTTGTTCGCCGCGCTCGCTGGCGGTCAGCCGGGTCCTGGTCATCGGTACTCCTTCGAAGGGATGTTGACATGTTATCAGTCGATAGCTACTTTAACAGGAGCCTAGTTATCATTCGATAACAACAAGGAGCCCCTGATGCCCTGTGCAAACACCGTCACCGAGAGCGCCGCCGTGCTTCCTCCCGGCCCACCCGACCGGCCCGACGGCCCACCCCTGGCCGCCGTGCTCGCCGCCGTCGGCGTGCCGATGTTCATGGTCACCTTGGACAATCTCGTCGTGACGACGGCACTGCCGGTGATCAGGACGGAACTCGGCGCCTCCCTGACCGACCTGCAGTGGTTCGTCAACGCGTACACGCTTCCCTTCGCCGCGCTGCTGCTCACCGCCGCCGCGCTCGGCGACCGGATCGGCCGTCGCCGGCTCTTCCTCGCCGGCATCGGCCTGTTCACGCTGGCCTCCGCCGCCTGCGCCCTGGCCACCGAACCGTGGATGCTCACCGCCGCCCGGGCAGTCCAGGGAGCGGCCGGAGCGGCCGTGATGCCGCTGTCGCTCACCCTGCTCGCCGCGGCCGTCCCCGAGCGGCGTCGCAACGCCGCCATCGGAATCTGGGGCGGAATCAGCGGTCTCGGTATCGCTGTCGGCCCGCTGGTGGGCGGAGCGGTGGTCGAAGGGCTCGACTGGACGTGGATCTTCTGGCTCAACGTACCGATCGGACTGCTCGCCATCGGACTGGCCGCGACCACCCTGCGCGAATCACGTCGCCCGTCGTCCCGGCTGGACCCGGCCGGCCTGGCCCTCTCCACCGTCGGCGTGCTGGCCCTGGTCTGGGGAGTGGTGCACGGCGAGGAGCACGGGTGGATGTCGACCGGGGTGGTGGCGGCGCTGGTCGGAGGCGCCGCGCTGATCTGCGGCTTCCTCTGGTGGGAGCGGCGAACCTCGGCCCCGATGCTGCCGCTGCGGCTCTTCCGCTCCCGCACCTTCAGCCTCGTCACCGCAGTGGCGTTCACGTTCTCGGTCGGCGTCTTCGGCTCGGTGTTCCTGCTCGCCCAGTTCTTCCAGGTGGTGCAGAAACTGAGTCCCCTGGAGGCAGGGATACGCACGATGCCGTGGACCATGGCGCCGATGGTGGTTGCCCCGCTGGCCGGGCTCCTGGTGGGCAAGCTCGGCGTCCGCAACCTGATCATCGCCGGCCAGAGCACCCTCGCCATCGCGCTCGGCTGGCTCGCCCTGGTCGTTGCGGCCGACGTCGCCTACGGCGTGCTCGCCGCACCACTGGCGCTGGCCGGCATCGGGATGGGACTGACCTTCGCCCCGATCAGCACCGCGACCATGGCCAGTGTGCCGGAAGACGCCCGGGGCGCCGCCTCCGGCACCAACAACTCCGTCCGCGAACTCGGCGTAGCCGTCGGAGTCGCCGCGCTCGCCTCGGTCTTCGCCGCCAACGGCGGGTACGCCACCGGCACGACCTTCGTGGACGGCCTGACGCCGGCGGTCGCGACGGGCGCGGCCGTGGTCGCCCTCGGTGCCCTACTCGCCCTGGGGCTACCCCGAACCACCACCCCGGCGACAACAGAACACTGAACGGAGACCGCTGATGGACGACGCTGCGATCAACGTGCATGAGCGCCCCGGTGGGCCGTCCGGATTCCGACGGCCCACCGGGGGGTACGACGGGTCAGAGGCGGCCGGCCGGTTCCGGGCGCGCGTCTGGCTTGATCAACGCCGGGAGCTTGCGCTCGAATCGGTTGAAGAGATTCATCGACGGCAGGATGGGCTTGATGCCCGTGGCCTGCTGGGCGACCTGGGCGCCCCAGACCGAGGCCCGCAGGCGCTGGTTCGGGGTGCCGTGGTGACCGGGGTCGTCGAAGTAGCAGTCGCCGACCTCGTAGAACGTCTGTTGCGCCTGGTGGATCTGGACGCCGTTGAAGTTGAGCCCGCGCGGGTGGGTGACGAAGTAGGTGCCGAAGCCGTCGGCCATCAGTTCGGTACGGCGGGTCGCCTCGGCGCCGGTCAGCGGGCTGTCGAACAGGCCCTGTTCGAATTGAACGTGGTGGGCCATCTCGTGGGCGAGGATCGCGCGCGTGCCGGCTGTTCCCAGGCCGAGTGCGCCGATCGCGGTGAGCATGCCCTCGCCGAAGACGACCTTGTCCGGGACGTCCCGCAGCAGCGGGTCGGCCTCACCCTCGGCGGTGAAGGCGTAGGCGTTCAGGGTGAAGATCGGGTTGCGTCCTCCGTCGAGCGCGGGGACGGAGCCGATGATGGCCATGATCTCGGCGGCGGCGGCTGCCGCCTGCTCCTCGTCCAGTCCCCAGATGAAGGCGACCATCCGAGCTACCCGCGCGGGATCCTGCAGCATGTCGTTCTGCATGGCCATGAGCTTGACGTCGAACAGGTTGACGTCCCAGAACTGCTGTGCGTCCTTGAAGGTCCGCTTCAACGTGCTCTTGTGGCTGGCGGGCAGGCCGTAGTCCGCCTCGTTGTTGGGCTGGCCGTAGATGAGCGCGTCGTAGGCCGCGTAATCCAGGACGCCGAAGATGAGCAGGACCAGCAGGGTGTCCAGGTCGACGCCCTCGAGCAGGCCCTGTGTGTACGTGGTGAACTGGGTGTCCTGGCACTGGTAGAGCGACGGGTCGATCGCGCCCTCGACCAACTGCTGCGCGACGGACGGTCGCAGGCCCAGCCTCTCCCGCTTGTCGGCGAGCATGGCTTGCCAGTTGTCCGGTAGCAGCGCGGCGATGGCGGCGATGCGTGCCTGGGTCTCCGGGTCCGCGGCGGCGCGGGCGGTCGCGAAGTCGAACCGCGGCGGGGCGACGATGCCCCCGCCTGCGCTGGCGCTCGCGGGGGGCGCCGCGTGGACGGGCCCCGGGGTCAGTCCCAGGCCGAGGACGGTTGCCGCCAGCAGTGCGGGTATCCGTCGCCTCATGCACACTCCTCGTTGTCCGGCGAGCCTCAGGTGTTGAGGCCACGATCAACTATCGGTAGCGGCATTGAAACACATGGGTGTGCGGTTGCACACCCTCCGAGATCAGATCGCCCGGCGGGGCTGCCGAAGGCGACCGGGGCGGCCGAGGCGGCGACCTCGCCCACGGCGTGAGCGACGGTATCGGGGAAACGCGGTGGACGGGACGTTTCGCCCCGCCCACCGCGTGAGGCGATTGCTCAGTGCGCTGAGGTGGCCGCTGACTCCGAAGGGCTGGCCCCGGCCGGCGTTGCCGACGGGTCGGAGCGGGCGGCGTCGCCGTGCCCGGGCCACCAGGCGGCGTGGCCGCGGAGCGCGGTGATGCCGGGGACGAGGAGCAGGGACATGATGAACGCGGACAGCACGATTCCCACCGAGACCGCGAAGCCCATCTCGGTCAGGAACGACACCCCGGCGAACAGCATCGAGGTGAACGTGCCGGCGAGGATCAGACCGGCCGCGGCCACCGACGGTCCAGCGTGGTGGATCGCCAACGAGGCGGCGGTGCGGGGATCGTTGCCGGCTCGAACAGATAGAGGATGATCGGCAGGGAGAAGGACACTCCGGCCCGGTCGCCGATGCCCTGGAAGGCAAGGACGGTCGCCCCGAGCGTCGCCACGAAGCCGAGGCCGACTGCGATCATGAGGTAGACCGGGGCGACGATGCTGCGCAGGAGTAGCCCCAGGATCACGGCGATCAGCACCCCGGCCACCGGGAAGATCACCCACAGGTCGCGGTTGTTCGCGTCGCGGATGTCGGCGAAGACGGAGCTGACACCGCCGACCAGCGCGGTTGTTCCGGCGGGGGGCCTGGTCGTGGGCCACCTGCCGGAGGTCGTCACCGGCCAGGTCGAGGGCCGAAGTCGAGTACGGGCTGGTGTTCAGCAGCAGGTTGATCTGAGCGATCGCGCCGTCGGAGCTGACGGTGGCAGGGCTGCCGTCGGGACCGGGCATCGTCGACGCAGACGTCCGGAGCACTTACATCGCCAACGTCCACGTCACGAGGCGCATCGACGTGGACGCTTTCGAGCGCGTGGTCAGCGCGGCGTCTCGCTGACCGACAACCTCATCCAAGTAGACGGTGTTCAGCGGGTGGCGTGCTCACCATGGTCGCCAACTTGGGCGTCGAACCAGTGGTGCAGAGCGTTGCGGAGCTCGGTGTCACTGGTGGTGTAGGTGACGCGTCCCCCGCCGGGGGTGGTTTCGTAGTCGATGGTGATGCGTCCGTCGTGTGCACGGAGCGCTTGCAGGCCGGGCATCTCGTCGCCGTGGATCGCCGCCGGGTCGGTGAAGTCGCCGCGGCGGAAGCGGGAGGTCTCCTCGTGCAGGTGCTGCTGGATGAGGGCGACCTGACTGGCGTCCTGCGGGTCGTCGGCGGTCACGGTCTGGACGCCGCCACTACCGCTCTTGGTGAATTGGTGCGTGGTGCGTTCCAGGTCGAACGGCATGACTGATGCGCCCCGCTCGGCCACCTCGGCCTGCCGGCTGGACGTCACCGGTGTCGGCGTCGAGTCGTCGGCGCATCCGCTGCTCAGGGTGATGGCCGTGGCGGTGGCAGCGACCATGAGCAGCGTCCGGGTTCGAGAGTGGCGGTCAGGACGGTTCATCGGCGGCCTCCGCGAGGGTCTGCAGCGCGCGCACCACGGCGGCGTGTTGGTCGTCGGGTACGCGAGCGAGCAGAGCGGTGAGCCGGTGCCGGCGGGCGTCGGCCTGCCGAGCAGCAGCGGTGATTCCGGCCTCGGTGAGCAGCAGCACGACGCCGCGGCCGTCACTGTCGGCCGTCTCGCGGCGCACCCAACCCCGGTTGACCAGGTTGGTGACCAGGCGGCTGACTGTGCTTTTCTCCAGCCGCAGCCGGCGGGCCAGTTCCGTCTGACGGATGCCTGTCTCGCGGGCGATCTCCACCATGGCGTGCGCCTCGGAGACCGGCAGTGGCTGTCCGCATGGCGTTCGGTCGGGCTGATGGAGGCCGAAGTTGCGGATGAACCGCAACAGGGCGTCCTGCGCCGCATCTACCTCCTCACCCTGCATGGTTCGACGGTACAACCAAGTCGTTCGATGACACAACCACTTCAGCGATTGGATAGGGGACGCCCTCCGCGGTCCAGACCCGAATCGTCCGGGTGGCGTAACTGCACGCGGCGCAGGAGTTGGGCGTTGAGCGCGACCACGATCGTGGAGGCGGACATCAGCACCGCGGCGACCGCGGGACTCAGGCTCACACCGGCCCAGGCCAGAGCACCGGCGGCCAAGGGAAGGGCAACGACGTTGTAGCCGGCGGCCCAGGCCAGATTCTGGATCATCTTGCGGTACGAGGCGCGCGAGAGCCGGATGACTCCGGTGACCCCGCGCGGGTCGGAGGAGGCGAGCACGACACCTGCGGATTCGATCGCGACGTCGGTGCCGGCGCCGATGGCGATGCCGACGTCGGCGCGGGCGAGCGCAGGAGCGTCGTTCACGCCGTCACCGACCATCGCCACCCGCAGCCCCCGGCGTTGCAGCTCACCGACCGCCTCGTCCTTGTCGGCGGGCAGCACCTCGGCGAACACCTCGTCCTCACCGGGCCGGAACCCCAGGTCGGCAGCGACCGCCTCGGCCACCGGCCGCCCATCCCCGGTAATCATGACGATCTTGCGGATGCCCTGTTGGCGGAGGTCGGCGATGGCTTGGCGCGCCTCGGGGCGGATCTGGTCTTCCAGGGCGAGGGCGCCGATGACGGTTGCCCGTTCGCCATTGAGGCGCAGCAGGTGCAGGATCGCCGCTCCTCGTCGGGACCACTCGGCCCGGTGCTCATCGAGGTCAGCGGGTGCCGTGGCGTCGAGTTCGCGCAGCAGGGCGGGTCCCCCGACGGCGTAACCGACGCCGTCGACGTCGGCGCGTACCCCGCGACCGGTCAGCGACCGGAAATTGGTCGCGGTGCGTCGGGCGCCCTGTTGGGCGGCGGCGGTGACGATGGCCCGCGCGAGGGGGTGTTCACTGTCGGCCTCCACCGCCGCCGCGACGGCCAGCACGTCCGTCTCGCTGACGCCGCCAGTGGCGGCGACACCGGCGACGACGTGCGCGCCGCGGGTCAGGGTGCCGGTCTTGTCGAACAACACCGTGTCGATGGTGCGCATCCGTTCCAGGGCGAGGCGGTCCTTGACCAGGATGCCGCCCTTCGCCGCCACGGCGGTCGACAGGGCGACCACCAGCGGTATGGCCAGCCCCAGCGCGTGCGGGCAGGCGATCACCAACACCGTGACGGTACGCACGACGGCCTCGTCGAGGTTCCCGACCAGTGTCCAGATCAGCAGCGTCGCAGCGGCGGTGACGGTGGCGATGTAGAACAGCCAGGCCGCGAACCGGTCAGCGAGGACCTGCGCCCGGCCGCTGGACTGCTGGGCCTGCGCGACCAGGCGTTGGATGCCGGCCAGGGCGGTGTCCTCGCCGACGGCCTCGACGCGCACCCGGACGGCCGCGTCGGTGGCGACCGTGCCCGCCACCACCCGGTCGCCGCGTTCGCGGCCAACCGGCCGGGACTCACCGGTGATCATCGACTCGTCCAACTCCGCGCGACCGTCAGTGATGCGCCCGTCGGCCGGCACCCGCCCACCGGGGCGCACCAGGACAACGTCGCCGACGTCCAGGTCGCCGACCCGCACCCGTTCGGGCTGCCCGTCACCGCCGAGGCGTTCGGCGTCGTCGGGCAGCAGCGCGGCCAGGGCCGACAGGGCGCCCTGGGCCTGACCGATGGCCTTCATCTCCTGCCAGTGCCCGAGCAGCATGATCGTGACCAGCGCCGCCAGCTCCCACCAGAAGTCCAGATCGAACACGCCCAGCGCGGTCGCCCCCGAGGCCACGTAGGCGACGGTGATGGCCATTGCGATCAGCAGCATCATTCCCGGCGCCCGGTCACGGACCTCCCGCACCGCGCCCTGCAGGAACGGCCACCCGCCGTAGACGAACACCACGGTGCCCAGCCCCGGTCCCACCCAGTCGACGCCCGGCAAGTCCAGCCGGTAGCCGAACCAGTCCATCACCATGTGACTGGTGACCACGATCGGCACCGTCAGGACCAGGCTCAGCCAGAACTTGCGGCGGAACAGCTCGGGGTCGTGCCCGGCGTGCTTGTCATGCCCACCATGTCCGGCAGTACCGGCATGGTCGCCGTGGGCGCCGGGCTGAACAAGCTGCCCGCCCAGACCCTCTCGGCCGATTTGGTCATCACCCTGACCCCCGTGTCGTTCCACGGCCTCACCCGGGGTCCGCATCTGGTGGTGCTCATCGTGCGACATCCCGCATCGCCTCCTCACCCTCAAAATACCCCCGGGGGGTATGTCCGTCCAGGTGTGTCGATGTTCCGCACGTCACCCACCTGAACCCAACATTTGTCGGCGACGCGGGACGGGAGACCGCAGTTGGTCACTTCGCCACCAAAGGAGCACCGGCCGGCATCGCGTCGACACGGAAGCTGCCGCGACGGCGCGGCACGCCTCCGGTTCTCGCCCTCAGGGGCCGAGCCCGGCTACGGTGAGGAGCACCGATGACGCAGAGTCAACAGGGCCGCCCTGAGATCGTCGTCGGACTGGTGGCGACGCCGCCGGGCCCAAGAGCAGCGCGTAGTACAGCGCCCCAACGAGCAGCACCGCCGCCGCCGGGCGGCGGCAGGCATGCCGCAGCGGCTCCAGCAACCACCGGTATCGGCCACGGGCCACCCGACGGACCAGCACGCCAGAGGTCAGGTCCACGACCACCGCCGCCACCAACGCGGCTACCACGATCAACGCGGTACGCATCAGAGGCCGTTCACCGTAACCCCGATGCCAGATTCCCCCGGCTCACTGCCCAGTCCACGTGCCCAGCGTGCCACCCCGTCCAGTGGCAGGCGGCCAACATCGGCGAACAACCCCCGACCACAGCTGCGTCAGCCGCCCGACGGCCGCTCTCCGGTTGTCACCTTGACCGCAAGGCTCACTCCGGGGCCGCTGGAAGTCGACCGTGGACATCCGGCCGTAGAACGCGAGCCCCAGCCCATCCTCAGCGGTGACGATCCGCCGATTAAGCAGGCTCACCTGCGCCGAACAGTCCAGCGGAGGCGTGTAACGCGGCGACGACGGCCGCTACTGCCGGCATCTCGGCCGCGCCGCGGCGGTACCCGATCCGGGTGCGACGTCGAGTCGGTGCGGCGATCAGCCGTACTCCCGTCTCCGGCGCGAGCACCGCTAGTTCAGGTACCAGTGCGACCCCCTGCCCGGCCCGGACCAGGGCAAGCACAGCAGCGAAGTCGTCGATGTGGTGCCGTGCACGAGGCGTGAAGCCGGCGCCCCGGCACACCCGCAGAGCCACGTCGTGGCACAGCGTGCCCGGGCTGGCCAGGATCCACGAGGTGTCGTGGGCATCGGCGAGCGTGGTGACCCGCGCATCCGCCGCGACGGCGAGGTAGACGGCCTCGTGCAGCAGTGGCACCGATTCCAGCGACGGGTCCGTGCCGGCCGGCACGATGTCGTAGTCCTGCAGCAGGCCCACGTCGAGCCGGCGGTCACGGAGGGCGCCAGGCACCGCGACCGGGTCGAGTTCGCTGACCGACAGCTCCAGCCCTGGATGGTCGCGGCCGAGCGAGACCAGCGCCGCCGGCAGCACCGTGCGTACGGCGGAGGGATGGGCACCGATGCGGATCTGCCCGGCGGGTTCGGAGCGTACGGCGGCGACCGCGGCGCCGGCCTCCTCCAGCGCTGCGAGCACCGTCGCGGCATGACGCACGAGCACCCGGCCAGCGGCGGTGAACTCCACCCGGCGGCCGCTGCGCCTCAGCAGCGCGACACCCGCTTCGCGTTCCAGGACGGCCAACTGCTGGGACACCGCCGATGGTGTGTACGCGTGGACGGCGGCGACGGCGGCGATCGTGCCCAGCCGATCCAGGTCACTGAGAAGCCGCAACCGGCGTCCATCGAGCATCAGCTCACCTTACGCATCAGCCAAGGAATCGGAACTGGATCTTACGGGTGCCGTCGACCAGGCTGCATTCATGACGTTGAACGGCGTACACGTTCCCCTGATCACTCCCTTCGACGAGGCCGGGGCGGTGGACCTGGGCGTACTGGAAGAACTCGCGTACGAGGTGCTGTCCGCCGGCGCTGCCGGTCTGGTGGCCCTGGGCACCACCGCCGAAGCCATCACCTTGAACGCGAACGAACGTCACCAGGTGCTGGAGGTGTTGACCGGGGTGTGCGGGAGGCGAGCCGTCCCGCTACTGGTCGGTGCCAACACCGCCGAGGAACTGCAGGCGCTGGCCGCCCGCCGATCGGTGGTCGCCGCGCTGTGTCTGGTGCCGTCATTCGTGCGCCCCGGGGAGGACGGCGTCGTGGCACACTTCGACGCCCTCGCGGCGGCCAGCCCGGTGCCGCTCGTGGTCTACCACGTACCGCACCGCACCGGACAAGATTTGTCGACAGGTGCGGTACGGCGGTTGGCGGCGATCGACGCGGTGATCGGCATCAAGTACGCGCCAGGCGCCATCGACGGTGACGCGGTCGATCTGCTCACCGACCCACCCCAGGGGTTCAGTGTCCTGGCCGGCACGGACGAATTGCTGGCGCCGATGCTGGCACTCGGCGCACACGGTGCCATCCTCGCCTCGGCACACGTGGCCACCGCACAGTTCCTCGCGCTGGTCGCAGCCTTCCAGGCAGGGCAGGCGGATCAGGCACGGCCACTGGGACACCAGCTCAGGCGACTGTCCGCCGCCCTGTTCGCCGAGCCCAACCCCGCCGTGATCAAGGGAGTACTGCACGCGCAAGGCCGTATCCCGACCCCGGGAGTACGGCTGCCGCTGCTGCCAGCGGCCGCAGCCAGCATCGACACGGCGGTCCGACACCTGGGTGTCACGACTACGGGTCGGTACGCCATAGCCTGATTAGCGCGTGACGCCCAGGCAGTCCGCCCTGCTGACGGCTTCCGCTCATCGACACGAGCGGACGCCGGGTGCAGTGCAACACGGTGTTCGCGGTGCGGACCGGGTATTTTCCCGGCGTGACCGAGTACGCCGCTCTGCTGCACGCCTACGGCCCCGCCGTGGACACCCCAGGCCATCTGGCGGCGCTCGCTGGGGACGACCCGACGGCCCGCGCGACGGCGCTCAAGCATCTGTGGTCGGCGATCATTCATCAGGGAACGCCGTGGACCGCGACCCCGCCGGTCGCCCTGCACGTGGCCGCACTGCTCGCCGACCCGCGGGTGACCGATCCCGGCCTGCGTGCCGAATTGCTCAACTTCCTGGCCGCAGTGGCCGAGGCGGGCAGCAGCACGGACAGGGACCTGCCCGAGCCAGACTTCGACGTGGACGCCGCTCTGGCCCAGGCGCTTGCCGATGGCGACGAGGAGGGGATCTGGGAGGACGGGCGGCTGCAGGGTGCCCTGTACGTCCGGGCGGTGCTCGGCTGCCGGCAGATCGTGCCGGCGTTGCTGGCCACGGCCACCGCGGCGTTTTCCGATCCGTCCCCGCGGGTCCAGGCGGCGGCCGCGCGCACGATCGGTGCCTGCGGTGGGGTGGCGCCGCTCGCCCGGAGGAGCTGACCCGAGCGGCCGGGCCGGACGAGCGGGCGGCCCTGGCCCTCGGCGTCGCGCCTCGCCGCCATCCGCAGAGTCCTCACCCGGCGGGACGCGCCTGTGCGGGCCGACGGACGGACACGATTCTCGCGGGACCCGCTGAGGCGGCGACGCACTGCGTTGACCTGGCAGCACGCCGTAGTTAGCGTCAACAGTTCCGTCCACCTTAGAGAGATCCCACCCCGACCAAGGAGGATCAGTTGAGACTGCGACAGCGAAGGCCACGTCTCGGGCTGAGTCGCAAGGGTAGAGGTGTCGCGGTCCTGGCACTGGGTGCGCTTCTGTCGGTCTCGTTCGCGGCGACGCCCTCGCACGCCGCCGAGGAGCATCTCGACGAGGGTCTGGTACACCACTTCGCCCTCGACGAGACCAGTGGGACGACGTTGGTCAACTCGGGTAGCGCGGGCGCGGCGGCGAACGCCACGCTCGTGAATCCCGAGAAGGCGGCCCTGACCGGTGAAGGAGTCAGGTTCAACCCCGACTCCTACGAGGGCGCCCTCGACGGCGCATACGTGGCACTGCCGAACGACATCACCGCCGGCATGTCCAACCTCACCGTCGACTATGACGTGTGGGTCGACCCGGCAAACGTCGGCGAGCACCAGATGTGGGGTTTCGGCCGCAAGTCCGGCTCGTGCGACGTCGACACCGGCGCCGAGGGCTCCATCTTCGCGTCGAACACCCAGCGGTTCCGCGTCGCGGTGGGTCCGGCGAACCTCCAACAGAACCGGGTCCGCATGCTCGAGGGAGCGTGGACCCATGTCACCTACACCCAGTCACTGAACTCGAACGGAACGAGCTGGACCGGCCGGCTCTACCTCGATGGCGTGCTGCACGCGACGTCGACCGACCTGACCACGGCGCCGTCGGTGAACGCGGCGGGGACCAACTGCAACTTCCTGGGTCGCTCGCAGACGTCGGGCCACTACTCGTTCCGCGGAACGATCCGGGACTTCCGCGTGTACGACCGGGCGGTGCGTCTGGACGAGACACTCCTGCTGGCAGAGAAGACCGTCTCCGATGGGGTTCGCGCCGACGCCGCAGCCATCGACCTCGGCCTGACCAGTGCGGTCGTACGCGATGTCGTTCTGCCCAAGGTGGGCTCCGTGGCGGGCTCGACCATCACCTGGACCAGTTCGGACCCTTCGGTCGTCGAGGTCAACAGCCCGCCAGCCCTCGCCAGCGCACGCAAGGTTGCGGTGACCGGCAGGATCACCCGGCCCGCGCAGGGGCAGCCCGACGCGACAGCCACGCTCACGGCGACTGTCCGCAAGGGCGGCCAGGAGGTCACCACCCGGGAGATCCCCGTCGTGGTGAAGGCCGAGTTCGACGACGCGCAGGCGGTCGACCGGGACGCCTTCGACCTGACCCTGGCCGACACCGACGACGTACGCGGAAACCTCGACCTCGCCGCCAAGGGCGAGTTCGGATCCACGATCACCTGGAAATCGACCACCGGCCTCGTCACCCCGACGGGTGCGGTCAGCCGCCCGGCCTTCGGCCATGAGGATGTTGCCGCCACCCTGACGGCGACCATCACCAAGGGTTCGGCCTCGGAGAAGAAGTCGTTCCCGGTGACCATCACCGCCATGCCGCGAACCGAAGAGTACGAGCGGTACTTCATGGGGTACTTCAAGGGCGAGGGTATTGCCGACGGCGAGCAGATCATGTTCGCCACGTCCAACGGAAACACCGCCCTGGACTGGACAGGTCTGACCGGAGGTCGGCCGTCGCTGATCTCTCAACTGGGCGACCAGGGGCTACGTGACCCGCACATCGTCCGCTCACCCGACGGCGACACGTTCTACATGATCGCCACCGACCTGAACTGGTACGACCAGGGTGGATACGCCATCAACGACACCCAGTACATCGAGGTGTTCGAGTCGCACGATCTGGTGAACTGGACCCCTCAGCGGCACGTGAAGGTCGCGCCGGACAACGCGGGCAACGCCTTCGCACCAGAGTCGCTGTGGGTCGAGGAGATCGGCGCCTACGTCGTGTTCTGGGCGCAGTCGCTGTGGAGCGACCCGGTGAACCGCACCGGTCAGGGCAACGCGCAGATGTGGTACGCCACGACGCGGGACTTCCAGACGTTCTCCGCTCCCCAGGTCTGGCAGGATCCGGCCCCGCTGTCGCGGATCGACACGACCGCCATCCGGGTCGGTGACCACTACTACCGGGTGACCAAGAACGAGGCTGGCAACCAGGGCTCGGACATCTTCTCGGAGAAGCACACCGACTTCCTGGACAGCAACATCGACAACTGGACGTTGGTCGCGCCGGCTCTGGGACGCACGACGTGGGCCGCCAACCAGGGGTACGAGGGACCGGTCGTCTTCAAGGCGAACCCCGGTGACACCTCCTGCCCCGGCCAGTTCTACCTCTGGGGTGACCGGTACACGAACGGTGGGGGTTACCAGGCCGCGTGCCACGAGGACATCGAGGCTCCGACCTGGAACGCCAAGGCGATCACCATGACCAACGCGGGTGTCGTCCGTCCGCGTCACGGCACCGTGATCCCGCTGACCGTCCGCGAGTGGAACGATATCCGCGGAATCCCGAACAGCGACGTCACGACCACCACCGAGGTGGCAGTCGAGCCGTACGCGAGTGGCGCCCAGACGACCACGGCCACCGTGACGGTCACCGCAGCTGACGGATTCGAGACCGGCGGTCAGGTGCGGCTCAGCATCGGCTCGTGGTCGAAGCTCGCCCACCTGCATGGCGGCGCAGCCACGGTCACGCTGCCGACAGGTCTCCCGGCGGGTGCCCGGACGGTCAAGGCCGAGTACCTCGGCTTCGACTACCTGAAGGCGTCGGTGGGTACGGCATCGTTCGAGGTGCCCTCGGGCACGGCCGCCGTCAAGGTCCAGGCGAAGGCCAAGCCGGCGTCGGTTGTCCGCGGGGGCACGTTCAGATTGAACGTGACCGTTGGGCCGGCGGGCGGGCGCAGGCACCACGCTCCGACCCCGACCGGCGAGGTCACCGTCACCTTCGGCGGCACCGTGCACGTCGTGCCACTGGCGGATGGTAGGGCCGTCGTCGAACTGCCCACCGCCAAACTGCAGCCCGGGGCCTACCGGGTCCACGTTGCCTACTCCGGCAACCCGACCTACCGGCCCCACGCCGCCAATCACCAGACGTTGACGGTGCGGAAGCCACACCGGCACCCGTAGCACAGGGAGGAGCGGGCGAGATCCGTTGATCTCGCCCGCTCCTCCTGCACGGCCCAGCATTCGGACTATCGAGTGAGCATGCCCTTCTCGACGGCCAGGTTGTAGTTCTCCCCGAAGACGTTGAGTTCGTGGACGCCGACCTTGACGTTCTCGGTCGTACCCAGGACCTTCAGCCGGACTGCGTTCGTCAGCACCCGGTCGAAGGTGACGTAGTCAGCCGTGTACGCGGTGGAGTTCGTGCTTCTGTCGACCAGAGGCCGCCACGTGTTGGTGGGGATATCCTTGTACTCCAGCGTGTACCGCACCGCGTTGTCCTTGGTAAACGTGCGTCCGAGCTCCTTCCACTGGATCTGCGCGGCAGAGATGTGGAAGACGGTCCCGAAGCCCCTGATGTACGTGGGCGCGGCATCGCCGTCAGCCGGCTCCCACCACGTGGATAGGGAGCGGTCGCTTCCGTAGTACGGGTTGCGCCCGGGCGCATAGCTGCTCGCCCAGTACGCCTGGCTGTTGGTGGCCACATTGTAGAGTCCGGTGTCGTCCCTGCCCGAGATCTTCTTCCCCGGGGCCAGTTGCGGCGTGTTCGACAGCTCGCAATCGATCGCTCCCCGTTTCGGACCCGTGGGATTCACGTTGCAGATGTCCATCCCCAGTCGCCGCTCGAAGAACTCCTCGTACGCGATGACATAGGTGTAGAAGAACACCAGGTTGCCGGACTTGTCGAGTACGAAGCTGCCGTGCCCAGCGTTCGGATATACCGCACTCGGATGGTTGTTTCCGTAGCCGATCGGGTTCTGCTGGGTGACCTTGTACCCGGACAGTGGCTTCTTTGACGTCATCACACCGGTCGCGTACGTGGTGAACTCCGTGCCACCGGATGCGACCGAGAGGTAGTACGTGTCCCTCACCTTGAACAACTGCGAACCCTCCACGTACCCGTGCGTGTAGGTCGCCTTGTTGTCACCGATGTGCTGCCACTCCTGGCGCGGGTCAAAGGTCCAGAGCACGACCGGGTCGCTGATGAGCTGACGAGGATTGTTCGGGTCGAGTTCGACGCCCATGATCGGCGAGCCGATGTTGTACGTCAGGTACAGCCGACCGTCCGTGTCCGGGAAGAACTGCACGTCGCCAACGCTCAGGGTCTGGCCGCTCGGGCGCAGGAAACTCCCCATGCTGGTCCACGGCCCGGTGGGTGAGTCCGCTTGATAGACCGGCGTGTTGTTGCCGGCCATGTAGAACTTGTCGCCAAGCTGCACGACGGTTGGTGCGACCAGGCCCAGGTTCATCTGATGGGGCGTCCACGTAAGGTAGTCGGTGGTGGACCAGACGGTGCGGTTGTTGTTCGGTGCGTTCTGCATGGCACCAGATGCGTAGAGATAGATGGTCCCGTCGACGTTCAGCGCGGACCAGTCCGCCCCGGTCCGTGCGGAGTTCTCGGAAATCCTGGTGAACCCGGCGGTGGATCGGCTCGCGAGAGTCCGCCCGGACGCTGCCGTCCACGTCTCCAGGTTCAAGCTGGCCGGGATCTGCGAAGTGTCTGCGACATTCTCGTCCGTAGGCGGCATCGTTCCCACGATGTTGCGCACGGCCATCCCGGGCAAATTGATCGGGTTCACGTAGGTCTGAGCCATGTCGACGCCGGCCAGTGGCACCTTGGCGGACGGGGTTTGCGGTCCGACGCCGGGTGCCGCCGGCGGCACGGGTTTCTCCGCCGACGCCGGCACGATCGGCGTCAGTTGACCCACGCCCATTCCTACCGCAAGAGCAAGGCCAATAGCCGCCAACCCTCGACGTCGATTGCCGGCAGTCCTCTCGATAACCATTAGGTACCACCTTCCGTCTGGGCGTATTTAGCGCTAACAACGGGCGGTCCGATTTGCGAATAGCCGGCCTGACGTGGCTAATTGCTGGATGTGAGGCATCGCTCGACCGTGATCACGAAGGGTGGGAGAAGCTTTCCGACCAGTTGGGCTTCCAGCGCACACGCCCATCGATTCGGTCTCGTCCGGCGCGGATCAGCGGCCGGCGGCTGTTAGCGCTAACAACGTTTCGGTGATGTTAACGGTGCTATTTGGAGCGTGTCAAGTGCATCAATGCGCCGCGACTATGCTGATCATGGTGTCGGCTGTTGGTTGGTGCAGCCGGCGTGGTTGACGGATTCACCCGGAAGCGAGCGGCCACGGAGTCGGATCGCGTTGCTCCGGGAGGGCGGCACCTCCCGGCGCCCGGCGACATTCCTCAACGGATGGACCAAGCTTAGATCGTGACGGTTGGTGACCAGCGTCGGAGCGGGTCGCCATGCCACGACGAGTCCGCTCTGGCAAGCTGTCCCAGTGATCGCCGGTGATCTGTTGGACGACAGGTATCAGGTCGAGGGCCGTCTCGGCGCTGGTGGCATGTCAGTCGTCTGGCGGGCGTGGGATCGGGTCCTCGAACGCGCGGTGGCCGTCAAGGTTCTGGCCGGCGCGCAAGCTGCCGCCCACGGCGCACGACAACGCATCCATGCCGAGGCCAGGGCCGCAGCGGGCCTCTGGCACCCCCACGTGACGAGCGTGTACGACTTCGGCGAACACACCGATGCTGCCGGGCGTCAAGTGTCGTACGTGGTGATGGAACTGTTGCCCGGCCAGACCCTGTCTCAGCGACTTGCCGCCGGTCCCCTGCCGCCGGCCGCCGCGATGCGGACGTGCGCGCAGGTCGCCGAGGCGCTAGCCGCCGCGCATGACCGTAATCTGGTGCACCGGGACATCAAACCGTCCAACGTGATGCTGACGCCGGCCGGTGTGAAGGTGGTCGATTTCGGTCTGGCCGCCACCGTCGGTCGACCGGAGCTGGAGGCGGACGGGAAGCTGTTGGGCACCGCGGCCTACCTCGCGCCCGAACGACTCACCGGTGGCACCGTCCTGCCGGCCTCCGACGTGTACGCGCTCGGACTGTTGCTGTACCGAACGCTTACCAACGAGCTGCCCTGGTCAGCGGAGACCCCCACGCAGATGTTGGATGCGCACGTGTACGTCGATCCGGCACCACTGCCGGACATCGAGGGAGTGTCCCCCGAGGTTCATCGTCTCCTCGACCGTTGCCTCGCCAGGGATCCCGCTGATCGGCCGGACGCCAGGGAGGTGGCGACGGCCCTGCACGGTCTGAGCGACGACGCCGAGCGACACGTGGCACGATCAGCGCAGCAGGTACCCGTCCCGCTCGTACCGCTCGCGGCCACCGCCAGTTCCTCCACCGGCCGGCGTCGCCGCCTCCTCGGCTCGTTGTCGATCCCCGTTCTGCTGGTGACGGCAGGGACCATCTGGTTCTTCCTCCCCCAGTTTTCGGCTATCGATGGCAGGTCGGACAGGGCCTCCCCTCGACACGGTGTCACCCCGCCGGGCGCCGCCGATGCGCCTGCCACCGAGGCACCCACTCCCCGGCCGACGTCCGCGGAGCCCGCACCAACTTCACGACCAAGCCGAACGTTCAGCGCTCCGGCTGGGCCGGCTGCACCTGTCTTCGGAGCCGGCTCGTCGGCCAGTCCCGGCCCTACCGCGCCACCGAGCGGTGAGCAGATGACGGCGACGGCCACTGCCGCGCCGGCACCGGCGGCCGCGAAGCCAGGCAAACCCGTTCGGGCACTCGGTGGCGTGGTGACTGTGCTCTGCACCGGCGGCCAGGCTCGCGTTGCGAACGTCGCTCCCGCCGCCGGCTACCGCGTCACCGATTACGAATCGGGTCCGGCCAGGGAGATCCGCGTGGTGCTGCTGTCCACCGACAACAAGAGCGAGATCAAGGCGCGGTGCGACGCCGGTACGCCGTCGCCGAAGATCAAGGAGAGCCGCCAGTGAACGCACCCGATGGCGGGCCGACCGCAGCCGGTGCGTCGGCGGTAGTGCCGACGAGTCTTTCATCCTACCTTTGCTGCGGCTTTTGCCAGAATTGATGGAATTTCGAGCTTAGGCACAACATAGATGAGTTGAAATCCTTGACTCAGTGCCAGTGTTGCCGGTTAATCACATCTACATGTCGGCTGTGTTCACCCGCCCGGGTGGTCAACGACATCGGTCGGTCGTCGAATCGATTCGGTCACGGCCGGCACGCACGCCTTGACTCGAAGCCATGCCCATCTTCTTGCCGAATCGATTCGAACATGGAGAACCGTTGTCCGTAGCCCAGAACCGACGGGCTGCGGGCGCCGGACGACATGACGCCCAACCTTCAGCCTCGGCTCGAAAGGAACTCCTGATGACGGACCTGCCCGTGAGCCGTAGGCGCCTGCTCGCCACTGCCGCGCTGACCGCCGGCTCGGCGACCCTGATCCCGGCCGTGGGCGCCGGACGGGCCGCCGCCGCTGCACCCCAGGTCACCCTGCCCGAGCGTGGGATCTACGACGCGACCGCAGCGACAAACTGGACGGACGGGTTCCTCACCGGCAACGGTGAGTACGGCGCCGTCCTGTACGGAACGCCGACCCTCGAAAAGGTGATCTTCAATCATCATCGCTTCGTGCTGCCCAACGGCAGCCGGGGCGTGACCCCGCCAGTGATCTCCGGGCGACTGGCCGGCGTACGAGACAAGGCGCTGGCTGGTAACTACGCCGGAGCCAACACGGACTTCGCGGCCGGCTGGAGCCTGCGCTGGACCCAGACCTACCACCCCGGCTTCGAGTTGCAGATCAGCACGCCCGGCATGACCACCGCCAACGGGTACGCCCGCAGCACGGACTTCCGGACCGGGGAGGTCACCTCCACCTGGACCGACAGCAACGGCACCTGGACCCGCCGCGCCTTCGCCTCTCGGGCCGACAACGTCGTCGTACACGAACTGACCCCGGCATCCGGCCGCTCGATCGACGCGACCCTGAGCGTCAACACCTCCCTCGCCGGTGTCCCCGGCTCGGTCCGTTTCACCACCCTGGCCAGCGTCATCGACGGTTCGGGTTACCTGAACCTGCGGGGCACCTACCCGTCCGGGCAGGGCGCGTTCGGCTTCGAGGGCGTCACCCGGGTCGTCGCCACCGGTGGCACGGTAGCCGCGATCGGGTCGAGGATCGTCGTCACCGCGGCAACCAGGCTCCTCCTGCTGACCAAACTCGACAGGTACGAGTCACCCACGGCCTGGGACAGCAAGCCGTTGCACGCGGCGCTGGCCGCGGTGCGCGCCGACTATGCCGAGCTGCGGCCCCGGCACGTCACCCTGCACTCGGCGATGTACGACCGCTCCCGCCTGGACCTGAACGTCTCTGCCGCCGACCGGCAGCTGTCGACCACCGAGCTGATCGCCCGGCAGAACGCCAACCGCAACATCATCGATGTGGCCCTGCTGGAACGGCTCTACGACAGCGGCCGCTACCTGTTCATCAGCTCCAGTGGCGTACTGCCGCCGCGGTTGACCGGAATCTGGGCCGGCACCTGGAATGGCGCCTGGGCCGACGATTTCACCACCGATGCCAACATCAACCTCCAGGTCGCCGGCGGCAACATTCTCGACCTCACCGATGCCATGCAGGGCTACTTCAACCTGATCCTCGGCCAGCTCGCGCACTGGCGCACCAACGCTCGCAACCTGTACGGCGCCCGCGGCTTCCTGGCCCCATCACGAACCGACGGCGAGTACGGATACATGCTGCACTTCGACCCCGGCTTCCCCGGCCAGTGCTGGACCGGTGGCGCCGACTGGTTGCTCTACCCTCTGCTGGAGTATTACCAGGTCACCGGGGATCGGACGTTCCTGGCTGAGAAGCTGGGACCGGCGCTGATGGAGCTGGCGCTGTTCTACGAGGACTTCCTGACCCGCACCGACTCGGCCGGCCGTGTGGTGTTCGTGCCGTCGTTCTCGATGGAGAACTCGCCGGCCAGCACGAACGTCCTGCTGGCGATCAACGCCACCGGCGACATCCAGGCCGGCAGACACGCCCTGCGGGCGGCTGTCGAGGCTGCCAACGCGCTCGGTGTCGAACAGGGCGCCGGCCAAGGCGTCGCACGCTGGACGGCCCTGCTGGCGAAGCTCCCGCCCTACACCATCAACGGCAGCGGCGCCCTCGCCGAATGGTCCTGGCCGGGCCTCACGGATCGCTACAACCATCGGCACGTCCACCACCTGTACGGCGCGTGGCCCCTGCACGAGATCAATCCCGAGGAGGCGCCCGGGCTGGTCACCGCCGCGCTCAGGGCCCTGGCGCTGCGCGGTGACGAGAACACCTCTGCGCACGGCAGTCTGCATCGAGCCCTCGCCTCCGCTCGACTCAAGGACGGTGCCGGCGTCTACAGCAACCTCCGGAAGATCATCGGCAACAACATGCTCTTCCGGTCGCTGATGACAGCACACAACCCGAATCTGGAGACCTACAACGCCGATGCGGCCAACACCCTGCCGGCCGTGCTCAGCGAAGCGCTTGTGTACACCAGGCCCGGCGTCAT
This sequence comes from Micromonospora sp. NPDC048905, assembly GCF_040649655.1. NCBI lineage: Bacteria > Bacillati > Actinomycetota > Actinomycetes > Micromonosporales > Micromonosporaceae > Micromonospora > Micromonospora sp. NPDC048905. The sequence goes on from NZ_JBEZFV010000004.1 coordinate 545,606, forward strand.
CGAGCTGCTGCCCGCCGTGCCCGGTCAGCTCGCCAGGGGCACCATCACCGGGGTCCGCGGCCGCAACCAGGTCCGCATTCACAGCCTCTCCTGGGATCTTCCCGGTCGCTCGGTAACCGTGGTACTCACCTCGACGATCACCCAGGCGATCACCCTCCTCAGCCGGCGCGGGATGGCATCCATCACCACGTCCGCGACGGTCACCCCCTCGCCGCTCGGTCCGCAGGCCCGGGTGATCTCGTTGACGGCCGGGCAACAGATACAGGTTGTCGTAGGTCTGCCAGCCGCCGCCGGCGGCGTCGTTCGACTGGTCAACCGGCGCAGCGCAAAGGTGCTGGACGTCAACGGCGGCTCCACCGCGGACGGGGCAACTGTCATCCAGTGGCCGTGGACCGGCGCGGCCAACCAGCAGTGGCGGCTGCTGCCCAACAGCGATGGCTCATTCCGGCTGGCCGGTGTCAAGAGTGGGAAGGTCCTGGACAGTCCAGGTGGCTCGGGCCAGGGCGCGGCACTCGTTCAGTGGGCCGACAACGGCGGGCGTAACCAGTGGTGGAATCTCGTCCCTGCGACGACCAGCGGATATTACCGGTTCGTCAACGTGAGCAATGGCTGGTGCGTCGGGGTCGAAGGCGGCTCCACCGCAGACGGCGCCAGGGCGGTCCAGCAACCGGTCAGCAGCGAGATCAGCCAGGAATGGCAGATCCTTGATGCCTGAGGCGGAAGGTGCCGGGTCGGCCGCGGGTCCGGCCGGCCCAGAGGGTACGTCTGACCTTTAGGCGATCGCCCGCAGTCGATCGCCTCCTGCGCGTCGACTGCGCAGGAGGCACGGCGCGAACGGTGTGGACTGAGCTTATGAGCCTCTGCCCGGTCGGGACGACAGCATCGCATTGTGGTCCCACGGCAACGCATTGACCACCTTTTATCTCTGTTGTTAACATGTGACGTCTGACGATTGGTGAACGCCGTAACACCCTAGAAAACTCAGGCGACGTCCTCGTCAACGTTCCGCTTTCCCTGCCCTGCGATCGTCAAGGCCGGGGCAGCTGGGGCCGCCGTGCGTCGCTCGGCTGCACGAAGGAGACAAGATGTCTGAAGTGACACGACGGAAACTTCTCGGCGCCGGGGCGGCGGGAGCTGGTGTCATGCTGCTGCCGGGTTGGACCGCAGTCGCTCGGGCGGGGTCGACCGCACCCTCACAGGTGCTGGCAGCCAACGACATGGCGTTGTGGTACGACGAGCCGGCGGGTACGGATTGGTTACGGGCTCTGCCGATTGGCAACGGCCGGTTGGGCGCGATGGTGTTCGGGAATGTCGACACCGAGCGGCTGCAGCTCAACGAGGACACCGTGTGGGCCGGTGGCCCGTATGACTCCGCCAACACCCGCGGTGCGGCCAACCTGGCGGAGATTCGGCGGCGGGTCTTCGCCGATCAGTGGACGCAGGCGCAGGATCTGATCAACCAGACCATGCTGGGCAGTCCGGTCGGGCAGTTGGCCTACCAGCCGGTCGGCGACCTGCGGCTGGCTTTTGGCAGTGCCAGCGGGGCGTCGCAGTACCAGCGGACCCTCGATCTGACCACGGCCACCACCACTACCAGCTACGTGCTCAACGGGGTGCGGTTTCAGCGTGAGGTGTTCGCCAGCGCACCGGACCAGGTGATCGTGATCCGGTTGACCGCCGACCGGGCAAACGCGATCACGTTCACCGCCACGTTCGGCAGCCCGCAACGGACGACCGTGTCCAGCCCGGACTCCGCCACGATCGGCCTCGACGGTGTTTCCGGCAACATGGAGGGCATCACCGGGCAGGTCCGGTTCCTTGCTCTGGCCAATGCCGCCGTGAGCGGCGGTACGGTCAGCAGCTCCGGTGGCACGCTGCGGGTCTCCGGCGCGACAAGCGTCACCCTGTTGGTGTCGATCGGGTCCAGCTACGTCAACTACCGGACCGTCAACGGCGACTACCAGGGCATCGCGCGGCGGCACCTCGCCGCGGCGCGCACCATCGGCTTCGACCAGTTGCGCGGCCGCCATGTGGCCGACTACCAGGCGCTGTTCAACCGGGTGTCGATCGATCTGGGACGCACGACGGCGGCCGACCAGACCACCGACGTACGGATCGCGCAGCACGCGAGCGTCAACGATCCGCAGTTCTCCGCGCTGCTGTTCCAGTACGGTCGCTACCTGCTGATCTCCTCCTCACGGCCGGGCAGCCAGCCGGCGAACCTGCAGGGGATCTGGAATGACCAGATGGCTCCCTCCTGGGATTCGAAGTTCACGATCAACGCGAACCTGCCGATGAACTACTGGCCGGCCGACACCACCAACCTGGCCGAGTGTTACCTGCCGGTCTTCGACATGATCAAAGATCTGACGGTGACCGGCGCCCGCACCGCTCAGGCGCAGTACGGCGCGGGGGGTTGGGTCACCCACCACAACACCGACGCGTGGCGCGGCTCGTCGGTGGTCGACGAAGCCCTGTGGGGAATGTGGCAAACCGGCGGCGCCTGGCTGGCCACCATGATCTGGGATCACTACCAGTTCACCGGAGACGTCGAGTTCCTGCGCGCCAACTACCCGGCCCTGAAGGGCGCCGCCCAGTTCTTCCTCGACACGCTGGTCAGCCACCCGACGCTCGGCTACCTCGTCACCAATCCGTCGAACTCGCCCGAGCTGCGGCATCACACGAACGCCAGCGTGTGCGCGGGGCCGACGATGGACAACCAGATCCTGCGTGACCTGTTCAACGGCGTCGCACGGGCCGCCGAAATCCTCAACGTGGATGCCACCTACCGCGCCCAGGTACTGACCGCCCGGGACCGGCTGCCGCCGACGCGGGTCGGGTCCCGCGGCAACATCCAGGAATGGCTCGCCGACTGGGTGGAGACCGAGCGGACTCACCGGCACGTCTCCCACCTGTACGGGCTGCACCCCAGCAACCAGATCACCAAACGCGGCACACCCCAACTGCACCAGGCCGCACGACAGACCCTGGAACTGCGCGGCGACGACGGCACCGGCTGGTCACTCGCCTGGAAGATCAACTATTGGGCCCGGCTGGAAGAGGGCACCCGCGCCCACAAGCTCCTCCGCGACCTCGTACGCACCGACCGGCTCGCACCGAACATGTTCGACCTGCACCCGCCGTTCCAGATCGACGGCAACTTCGGCGCTACCGCCGGCATCGCCGAAATGCTGCTACAGAGCCACGCCGGCGAACTACACCTCCTGCCCGCCCTACCATCCGCATGGCCAACCGGGCAGGTCACCGGGCTCCGCGGCCGCGGCGGATACACCGTCGGCGCCGCCTGGAGCAGCAGCCGAATCGAGCTGGTCGTCACTCCCGACCGCGCCGGACCCGTCCGCGTTCGCAACCGGATCTTCGCCGGCACCTTCGAACTGCGCGACGAGACGAGCGGCAGCGCCGTCCAGCCGACGCGGATCGAGGCCGATCTGGTGGAGTTCACCGGCCAGGCCGGCCACACCTACCGCGCGTCCGGAGTCAACTCGGGGCCGGTCGAAACTGGTGCGTACTACCGGCTCGTGGCCCAGCACAGCGGTAAGGCGGCCGACATCAACGGTGCGTCCACCGCCGCCGGCGGGTTGCTGATCCAGTGGCAGAGCTCCAGCGGACAGAACCAGCAGTTCGAGTTTCTGCCGGCAGACGCGGGCCACTTCCGGATCAGAGTGCGGCACAGCGGCCTGTTCCTGCAGGTCGCCAGCAACAGCACCGGCGCCGACATCACCCAGCAACCCGACGCGCCCACCGCCGCCAACCAGCAATGGCGGGTCGACGACCAGGGCGGCGGGGTGGTCAGACTCATCAACCGGCAGAGCGGTCTGGCAATGGACGTTTGGCAGGCTTCGACCGCCGACGGTGCCCGCATCTCTCAGTGGACACCCGGCACCGGCGCCAACCAGCGATTCAAACTCCAACGAATCTAGCGGCTGTCTCACAGCTACAGATCGCGCAAGGGCAGGTTGGTCCACTGCGCGTCGATGTGTCGGGTGTGTTGTCAGCGCCGCCTCAATCGCGGCGCTGACACTCACTCGGCGAGTGATCGTGGTGGCGGTCATGGCGCGGCGGTGCCGACCGGGTGTGGTGCCCGAGGGTCGCAGAGCGTTACGACCCCGGTATGGATCGGAAACAGTGCCGGGCAAGCATCGGACGCGTGAGCACATCGCCCATAGTCGATACGCACTGCCCCTACTGCGCCATGCAGTGCGGGATATCCCTGACGATCGGCGACGGGCCGCCTCGGCTGGCGCCCACCGAATTCCCGGTCAACAGGGGCGGTCTGTGCGCCAAGGGATGGACGGCTGCCGACCTTCTCGACCACGGTGACCGGCTGCTGAGCCCGCTCGTCCGTAAGGATCCCGCCGACCGCACCAGCCCGTTGCGACCGGCAGGCTGGGACGAAGCCCTGGACCGCATCGTCGACGCCATCCGGGCCAGCCAGGACCGGTACGGCCCGGACAGCGTCGGGGCCTTCGGTGGCGGCGGGCTGACCAACGAGAAGGCGTACGCGCTGGGCAAGTTCGTGCGGGTGGCGCTGCGGTCGGCGTCGATCGACTACAACGGCCGGTTCTGCATGTCGTCCGCGGCGACCGCCTCGAACCGCTCCCTCGGGATCGACCGTGGCCTGCCGTTCCCCCTGGCCGACATCGCCCAGGCGCAGGCCGTGCTGCTGGTCGGCGCGAATCCGGCGGACGCGCTGCCGCCGTCCATGCAGTACTTCGACGCCGGACGGGCCGCTGGTGCGCGGCACATCGTCGTCGACCCCCGCCGCACGACCACCGCGGGGGGCGCTCACCTCCACCTGCAGCCACTGCCGGGCACGGACCTCGCACTGGCGAACGGGCTGCTGCACATCGCGATCCGCGAGGGCCTGGTCGACGAGACGTACGTGCGCGACCGCACGAGCGGCTTCGACGCGGTCCGGGCCACCGTGGCGGCGTACTGGCCGGACCGGGTGGAGCGGATGACCGGCGTGCCGGAACGGGACCTGCGGGAGACGGTACGGCTGCTGGCGACCGCGACGTCGGCGATGGTGCTCACCGCTCGCGGCGCCGAGCAGCACAGCAACGGCACGGACACCGCGCAGGCGTACCTCAATCTGGCCCTCGCCCTGGGCCTTCCCGGTCGGCCCTTCTCCGGCTACGGCACGATCACCGGGCAGGGCAACGGGCAGGGTGGCCGCGAGCATGGGCAGAAAGCCGATCAACTGCCCGGCTACCGGCGCCTGGACGACCCCGCGGCGCGCGCACACGTCGCGGCCGTCTGGGGCATCGACCCGGACGAGCTGCCCCGGCCGGGCCGGTCGGCTTGGGAAATGCTCGACCGGCTCGGGACCGACGACGGAGTACGTGTGCTGCTCGTGCTCGCCAGCAACATCGCCGTGTCGGCCCCGCACGCCAACCGGGTGATGGACCGGCTGCGGGCGCTGGACCTGCTCGTCGTCTCCGACATCTTCCTCTCCGAGACCGCAGCCGTGGCCGACGTGGTGCTGCCCACGGCTCAGTGGGCGGAGGAGGAGGGCACGATGACGAATCTGGAGGGGCGCGTCATCCGCCGCAAACAGGCCCTGTCGCCGCCGCCGCAGGTCCGCACCGACCTGCGGATGCTCGCCGACCTCGCCGGCCGGCTCGGGCGCGGCCGCTACTTCGACGACGATCCGCGCCGCGTCTTCGACGAGTTGCGCCGGGCTAGCGCCGGCGGCACAGCCGACTACGCCGGGATCACGTACGAGCGTATCGAGGCGGAGCAGGGGGTCTTCTGGCCGTGCCCGAGCGAGGACCATCCCGGGACACCACGGCTGTTCACCGACCGGTTCCCGACCGCCGACGGGCGGGCGAGGTTCTTCCGGGTGGAGCACCGCGATCCGGCGGAAATGCCCGACGCCGACTATCCGTACGTGCTGACCACCGGCCGCAACATGCAGCAGTACCAGAGCGGCAACCAGACCCGCCGGGTCGGTGCCCTGACCATGGCGCTGCCGGACGCCCGGGCCGAGCTGCACCCGGACCTCGCCCGGCGGCACGGCATCGCCGACAACGACGTGGTGGAACTGCGCAGCCGACGCGGGCGGGCGCTCTTCCGGGCGCGCCTCACCAACGGCATCCGCCGGGACACCATTTTCGCACCGTTCCACTGGGCCGGCAGCTCCGCCGTGAACGCGCTGACCGACCCGGCGCTGGACCGCCATTCGCGGATGCCGGCCTTCAAGGCCTGCGCGGTGTCGATCGCGCGCGCGGGCGGCCCCGACGACACCGACCTGTTGACCAACCCACCGCCCAATCCAGCATCTCTTTGAGCAAGGAGCCTCGCTGTGCACACCACTCCCCGTTTCCTGCAAGGCGTCTACAGCTTCGAGGGCAAGGGTCTCGACCGGCCCGGCCTGGTCGACAGTTCGCTCAGCTACGTGGTGCCGGGCGGCGTCGTCGCCCAGCCGGTCTACTTCCGGGGCGGCAATGCCAGTGATGAGTTGATCTGTGTCCTGCTCGTGCGCGACGGCCAGCCGATGCGGTACTTTCCGATCGGCGCGAAGTCCGACGTCCACGTGCCGCTGCGGGTGGTCGAGGACCTCGACTCCGGCACCGGTCTCGAGGTGCACGTGGCGGCGCCCGCCGGGGTGTCCGGCACCGTGATCGTCGACCTGGGGCTGGTCGAGGTCTGATGGACGCCGTCGACAAGCGCCGGCGCCTCGTCGTGGTGGGCAACGGGATGGCCGGCGCCCGCACGGTCGAGGAGATCCTCGAACGCGGCGGGGGCGACCAGTTCGCCATCACGATGTTCGGCGAGGAGCCATACGGCAACTACAACCGCATCCTGCTCTCCAACGTGCTCTCCGGGGTCGACGACGAGGCGGGCATCTTCCTCAACGACATGTCGTGGTACGCGGAGAACGGCATCACCCTGCACACCGGCACCCGGGTCACCCGCATCGACCGCTTCGCGCGACGGATCTACGCGGACGACGGCACCGAGACGCCGTACGACAAGCTGATCATCGCCACCGGCAGCCGGGCGTTCGTCCCGCCGATTCCCGGCCTCCACCGCCCCGGGCGCGGCTACCACCAGGGAGTGTTCGCGTTTCGCACCATCGACGACACCCGCAACATGATCCGGTACGCCCGAGAGCACGAGCGCGCGGTGGTGATCGGGGGCGGCCTGCTCGGTCTGGAGGCCGCCCGTGGCCTGCAGAACCACCTGGCCCACGTGACCCTGGTGCACGCCGCCGGCCATCTGATGAACGCTCAGCTGGACGCGCAGGCGGGCGCGATCCTGCGGCGCAGCATCGAGCGGCTCGGCATTGAGGTCGTCCTCGGCGCGCACACCACCGAGGTGCTCGGCAAGCACGCCGTGACGGGGGTCAAGCTCAAGGACGGTCGGACCATCGCCTGCGACGTCGTCGTCGTGGCCGCCGGCATCCGGGCGAACGCCGAGATGGCCGCGACCAGCGGGCTGCCGGTGGAGCGGGGCATCGTCGTCGACGACCAGATGCGCGTGCAGGACGAGGTCGACATCTACTCGGTCGGCGAGTGCGTCCAGCACCGCGGCGAGACGTACGGCCTGGTGGCTCCGCTGTGGGAGCAGGCGCGAGTGCTCGCCGACCACCTCACCGGGACGAACCCGAACGCGGCGTACCACGGCTCTCGGCTGGCCACGAAGCTCAAGGTGGCGGGCGTGGACGTCGCCTCGATGGGCCTGAAGGAGGCGGAACGCGACGACGACGAGACGGTCGTCTTCGCCGAGCCGCGCAAGGGCGTCTACAAGAGCATCATCATCCGCGACGACCGGCTTGTCGGCGCGACTCTCCTCGGCGACGTGCGGAAGGTCGCGTTCCTCATGCAGGCCTTCGACCGTGGGCTGGCCCTGCCGAAGGAGCGGGTCGAGATGTTGTTCGACCTCGGCACGCCGTCGGCCGACGTGAGTGCCGCGGAGCTCGGCGACGACGTGCAGGTGTGCAACTGCAACGGCGTCACCAAGCGGGCGCTGGTCGGCACCGTGCAGGGCGGCGTGAAGACGCTCACCGGTGTCATGGACGCCACCCGTGCCGGCAAGGGCTGCGGATCATGCAAGGGCCTGGTCGCCCAGATCGTCGAGTGGGCCGCTGACGGCAAGGTGGAGGACGACCCGGCCGCGAGCTGGTACGTCCCCGGTGTGCCGATGCCCAAGGCGGAGCTGATGGCGGTGATCCGCGAACACGGCCTGAAATCCGTCTCCGCCGTGTTCGCCACCCTCGTGCCCGGCCGCGAGGAGGACGCGAAGAGCAAGATGGGCCTGGCCTCGCTGCTGCGGATGATGTGGGGCGACGAGTACGTCGACGAACGCGACGCCCGCTTCATCAACGATCGGGTGCACGCCAACATCCAGCGAGACGGCACCTTCTCGGTCGTCCCCCAGATCAAGGGCGGCGTGACCACACCGGCACAGCTCAAGCGGATCGCTGAGGTGGCCGAGAAGTACTCCGTACCACTGGTGAAGATCACCGGCGGGCAGCGCATCGATCTGCTCGGCATCCGCAAGGAAGACCTGCCCAAGGTGTGGGCGGACCTCGACATGCCGTCCGGGTACGCGTACGGCAAGAGCTTCCGTACGGTCAAGACCTGCGTCGGCTCCGACTTCTGCCGCTTCGGTGTCGGCGACTCCACCGCTCTCGGCATCGCGATCGAGGACCGGTTCAAGGCCATCGAGGGCCCCGGCAAGATGAAGCTGGCCGTCACCGGCTGCCCCCGTAACTGCGCAGAGGCGTACGTGAAGGATCTTGGTGTGGTCGCCATCGACGGCGGCAGGTGGGAGATCTACGTCGGCGGGGCCGCCGGCGCCCACGTCCGCAAGGGAGACCTCCTGGCCGTCGTCGACTCGCCCGACGAGGTCATCACGCTGACCGGCCGGTTCCTGCAGTACTACCGAGAGAGCGCGAACTGGCTGGAACGCACGTACGCGTGGGTGCCCCGGCTGGGCATCGACCACATCCGGGCGGTGGTCGTCGACGACAGCGACGGCATCGCGGCGCGGCTCGACGCGGCCATGGCTGCCTCCGTGGCCGCGTACCGGGACCCGTGGCTGGAACGGCGCGACCCGGTCACTCCGGGGCAGTTCCGCACCTCCCTGCCGTTGGCGGTCCTGCCTCAGGTGCCGGTCCGCGAGCCCGTACCGGTCCCGGTCCCGGGGCCGGTGGTCCCGTCGATCGGCTCCGCGGTGCCGGGGGGTGACTCGGCCGGCGTGCCGGGGGGCGACTCGGCCGGCAACGGACACGGTGGCAACGGCCACCAGGGGCGCGGCGACAACGGGAACGGCGCCGGTCCGGCATCCGCGAGGCGGTCGTGATGGCCAGGCTCGTCGCCGTCGAACACCGGCTCGGGCCGGTCGACGAGATCCCCCTCGGGGAGGGGCGTGCCTACGCCGTGGGTGACGACATGATCGCCATCTTCCGGCTGCGTGATGGCAGCCTGCGCGCGGTGTCGGCGGTCTGCCCGCACGCCGGCGGGCCGCTCGCGGACGGCCTGGTGGACATGAGGGTCGTCGTCTGCCCCCTGCACCAGAACACCTTCGAGTTGGCGACCGGCCGTTCGACCACCGGACAGCCCCCACTCACCGTGTACCCGGTCCGCGCCGACGCCGACGGACGCCTGGTGGTGGGTCTGCCGCCGGCCTGAGGAGCGAACCAAGCACGGTGTCGAGCGGACCGAGGACTCACCTGGGAGGAACCATGACCACGGCCGTTCCCGGCAGTATCGAGCAGGACCGGCGCAGCCTGACCCTTCGCGGACACTGGATCGACGACTGGCGGCCCGAGGACCCCATCTTCTGGGAACGCCAGGGATCCCGCATTGCCCGGCGCAACCTGATCTTCTCCATCTTCTCCGAACACATCGGCTTCTCCATCTGGACGATGTGGTCGGTGCTGGTGCTGTTCCTCGGGCCGCAGTACGGCATCGATCCGGCCGGGAAATTCCTGCTCACCGCCGTGCCCGCACTGGTCGGCTCGGTGCTGCGGATCCCGTACACCCTTGCCGTGGCCCGGTTCGGCGGCCGCAACTGGACGATCATCAGTGCGTCGCTGCTGCTGGTCCCGAGCCTGCTCGGTGCCTTCCTGATCCGGCCCGGCGTCTCGTACGCGACGATGATGCTCATCGCCGCGCTGGCCGGCGTCGGCGGCGGGAACTTCGCCTCCTCGATGGCGAACATCAACGCGTACTACCCCGACCGGCTCAAGGGCTGGGCGCTCGGCATCAACGCCGGCGGCGGCAACCTCGGCGTCGCCGCGGTCCAGCTCGTCGGCCTGTTCGTGCTGGCAGTCCTGGGGACGGCCAGTCCCGGCATCGTCGCCGGCATCTACCTGCCGGCGATCGTGCTGGCCGCACTCGGTTCCGCGATGTTCATGGACAACCTCAGCCAGGCCCGCAACGAGAAACGGGCCATGCGTGACGTCACCCGCGAACCGCACACCTGGATCATGTCCCTGCTCTACATCGGCACGTTCGGGTCGTTCATCGGCTTCGGGTTCGCCTTCGGCCAGGTCCTTCAGGTGCAGTTCGCCGACACCTTCAACACCCCGGTGAAGGCCGCGTACCTGACGTTCCTCGGACCGCTGCTCGGCTCGCTCATCCGTCCCGTGGGCGGTGCCCTGGCCGACCGGCTCGGCGGGGCCCGGGTCACCTTCGCGAACTTCGTGGCGATGGCGGCCGGCGCGTCGACCGTCCTGCTCGCCTCCCAGCAACGTTCGCTGCCGTTGTACCTGCTCGGCTTCATCGCGCTGTTCGTGTTCAGCGGCATCGGCAACGGCTCGACGTACAAGATGATCCCGGCGATCTTCCGGGCCAGGTGCGGCGTACGGGTGACCGCGGGCGGCGCGGCCGACCCGCACGACCGGGCGGCGGAGCACGAGGCTCGGCGCCTCTCCGGCGCGCTCATCGGCGTCGCCGGTGCCATCGGCGCGTTCGGCGGAGTCCTCGTCAATCTTGCCTTCCGGCAGTCGTTCCTGACCTACCAGAGCGCGGATGCGGCCTACGTCGCCTTCATCGCCTTCTACGCGGTCTGCTTCGTCCTCACCTGGTACGTGTACCTGCGCCCGTCACCCGGGAGGCTTGAGGGCGTCTGACAGCCGGCGGAGACGCTCAGAGGTTGAGGCGCAGCAGGTCGTCGAGACCGCTCTTGAGCACGTCGGTGCCGAGGCCGCGCTCGCGCAGCTGGTAGCTGATCAGGGTGGCCGAGACCGGCGCGAGCAGCGCGGCCGCGACGTAGTGCGGGTCGACGTCGGGGCGCGCCTCGCCGAGCAAACCGGCAAGGTGGGTGTGGTAGATCATGTACGGCCCGCTGCGGTATCGCGCCACCGGTGAGCTGGCCTCGGTGACCAGCAGCATTTCCAGCTGCGCCTCCACCCGGTCCACCAGTGCATGCAGGAAGGCATGGATCCGCTCGGCCGCCGGCGCGCCGGGGCCCAGCGGCGGCGGGCCCTGCAGGAAAGCGGCCTGGAAGGTGGCCTCCTCCTCGTCGAGCAACGCGAAGATCAGTCCGGCGCGGTCGCCGAAGCGGCGGTAGGCGGTGCCGGTGCCCACTCCCGCGGCCCGCGCCACCTCGTCGAGGGCCAGCGCCTTGACGCCCTCGGTGGCGACGATGCGCGCGGCGGCGTCGAGCATCTTACGGCGGTTGCGGGCGGCGTCGGCGCGTTCGATTCCCGGTTGTCCCGCGACCGGCAGTGTCGCGGGGACCGGCGTCGCTGCCGTCTCCGGCTCTCCAACCACCCGACAGTCCTCTCTCCCGCGGCCACGCCTCCGGCAGCCGGTGCGCCCGTCCGCCCATTCTGCCGTGACCTGCGCGCTGTCGCGGCAGTGTAAGCAGTTCTTCGCAGGTCGAGGCCAGCGGTGCGGCGACGTTGCAATCGGAAACCTTTCCGGATAGCCTTCCCGATTAAGTGGAACACCTTCCATTTAGACCGCAGAAAGGCCCGTCACCATGAAGGCACTCGTCGCACCTTCGTACGGTCCGATCGACCAGCTCACCATCGCTGAGCTGGCCAAGCCGGCACCCGGGCCGGGACAGATCCTGATCAAGCTGCGAGCGGCAGCGCTCAACCCGCTCGACGTCAAACTCGCCACCGGAGTGATGCGCGAGATGATGCCGGTGTCGCATCCGTTCGTGCTGGGTCTGGACGCGGCCGGCACCGTAGAAGCGGTCGGTGAGGGCGTCACCCGATTCACCCCCGGTGACGAGGTGGTGGCGTTCACCCACCCGGTCGCCGGCGCGGTCGCGGAGTACACGTTGGCCCTCGACGGCCCCGAGGTGGTGGCCCGGCCGGAGACGCTGGACCCGGTGGACGCCGCTGCTCTGCCGGTGGCCGCGATGACCGCGGCCGCCATTGTCGAGCAGGCCGGGCTGAACAGCGGCGACTCACTACTGGTGGTCGGTGCGACCGGGGGTGTCGGCTCGTTCGTGGTGCAGCTCGCCGCCCAGGCCGGCGTCCGCGTGGTGGCGACCGCGCCGCCGTCGGACGCGGACTACGTGCGTGGCCTCGGTGCCGCGGTGACCGTCGACTACACCTCCGGCGACACGACCGAGGAGGCGCTGCGCCACGTTCCCGGCGGCGTCGACGTCGCCGTCGATCTGATCAATGCCGGTCCCGCACTGGCCGGAACCGCAGCCGCTGTCAAGCGCGGTGGGCTGCTCATCTCTCCGGCCGGTGGTCCGCCGGTCTTCGACCGTGAGGTGCGCGCCTCGTACGCCCACATCGAGGCCACCAACGGCCTGCTGCAACGGATCGTCGAGGCGACCGCATCGGGTCGGCTGCGGGCCGAGGTGAGCGCCCGGTTCCCGTTTGCCGAGGCGCAGCGCGCGGTCGCCGAGTTCGCCGGCAAGCACACCCGCGGCAAGGTCGTCATCACCTTCTGACCGTTGCCACCACGGCGCCCGAGCGGCAAGGAGACCCACGGTGTACGACACATCCCGAGGGCAGTAGTCCGTCGTCATCTCCTCACCTGGAAGGAATCGCGGATGCATCACCGCGTGCTCGGCCAGAACCTGACCACCTCCGCTCTCGGCCTCGGCTGCATGGGCATGAGCGAGTTCTACGGTGACCGCGACGACAATGAGTCGGTCGCCACGATCCACCGGGCGCTGGAGCTCGGCGTCACCCTGCTCGACACCGCCGACATGTACGGCCCGTTCGCCAACGAGGAGCTGGTCGGCAAGGCCGTCGCCGGCCGCCGCGAGCACGCGGTGATCGCCACGAAGTTCGGCGTGGAACGCCGCCCCGAGGATGGCCATTTCGGCATCAACGGTCGCCCTGACTACGTGCGCCGGGCCTGCGACGCGTCGCTGCGCCGGCTCGGAGTGGACCACATCGACCTGTACTACCAACACCGCGTCGATCCGCAGGTGCCCATTGAGGAGACCTGGGGCGCGCTGGCCGAGCTCGTCGCGAGCGGCAAGGTGCGCCACCTCGGCATTTCCGAGGCCCCGGCGGACCTGGTGCGCCGGGCTCACGCTGTGCACCCGGTGACCGCCGGACAGTATGAATACTCGCTGTTCAGCAGGGAGCCGGAGACCGAACTGCTGCCCACCCTGCGCGAGCTGGGCATCGGGCTGGTGGCGTACTGCCCGCTCGGGCGAGGGCTGCTGACCGGCGCGATCAGCGACCTCACCCAACTGGAGGCCGACGACTACCGGCGCGGTACGCCCCGTTTCCAGGGCGACAACCTGCGCCACAACATGGAACTGGTAGCGCGGGTGCGCGAACTGGCCACCGCCAGGGACGTCACCGCCGCCCAGCTGGCACTCGCTTGGGTGCTCAGCCGCAGCCCCGACGTGGTGCCGATTCCGGGCACCAAGCGACGTCGCTACCTGACAGAGAATGTCCAGGCACTCGACGTCGAGCTGACGGAGGCCGAGCTGAACGCGATGGACGCGGCCCTGCCGCCCGGCGCCGCGGCCGGCGGCCGCTACCCGGAGCAGCCGCCGCTGGCGCGACGCTGAATCGGATCGGCCGGGCACTGTGCCCGGCCCTCCGGGCCGTGGACAGCCGATCATCGGCTTGCCGAAGACCGGCATGAGCTGTTTCGACACCGCACGGGTGAGCGGCCACAGCCGGCTCCCGGCCGCCGCGGGATGTGCACTTACTCGGACCGGACGAGACCGGCTCCACCGGCGACGAGGGTCTTCACGCTCCGGGAGTTAAGGGCTCGCCGCGCGGCATCGCGCGCCGGTCGGACGGTGGCTAGGTCCTACGGGTGGCGCAGCCGCGAGGTGAGGAGCTCGTCCAGTTCGGAGCCGAAGTCCTTCGCGCCGACGAGACCCTCGTAGACCAGGGCGACCTGTCCCGGCCGCAGGTCCGGGGTCAGACAGTAACTCAACAATCCGCCGTCCGAGCTGATCTGCAACAACCGGGTCGACTCGATGTCGGCCTCCCAGCCGTCGATGCCCTCCGGCCAGTCGCTGAGGTCGGCCAGCGTTTCCATGTGCCGGGGGCGTACCGGCCCGTACGACAGCCGGTCGCCCGAGACGAAGCCGGCGTGCACCTCGCGCAGAAAGACCCGCAGCGGCTCGGGGAAGCTATCCCAGAACGGTGGCGGTTCACCGAAGCTACGCGGGTCGTAGCCGACCCAGCCGACGGACCCGCCGTCGTCCGCCCGTCCGACGTAGACCAGCACCGGGCAGTCATCGGTAGTAGCAGCCTGGACGTCGACGAAACGCGTGCGCAGCGCCTCGGCGAACCGGGGCAACAGATCGAGCAGACCCCGGTTCCACAACGCCGCTGCACTGCGGCATCGGTTCGCCGGATCGGTGGAGCGCGCGATCGGCCACCACTGCGCAGGAATCCGGGACAGTTCGGCCGAATCCGGGCCGACGAAAGCCAGGGACCAATTCTCCAAGCCGACCCTGACCTCGACCGGATCCGTCACGTCACTCCCCGTCAACCCTGACTCTTCAGCAGCCGGTCGATGATAGCTCGCAACTGCTCGCTGACCTGGTCGGCGAGGGAGACCTGCTCGTCTCTCCACTTCGGATCGGCCATCGCCATATCGGCCACGCGGCGAGATTGCGGTGACTTGTTGACGCTGTCCGACAGCCACTGAAGCCCGGCATATTGACGATCCGTTCCGGCGAGACGATGTGGTCGGGCGAGGCCTTGGAGTCGCCGTCGGCGTTCGTCCCAATGACCTTCGACCGGGGGTACGCCGGGTCTGGCGCACCGACGACCGGTCTCCACCACCAGAAGCTTGTCGACGTACGCGGAGGTTGTCATGATCCGTCCATGACAACAACTCATGGCACGGATGGCGGTGCCGTCACCGTCCGTAGCGCGGCGAGGCGGTGCGGCTCATGATTCCCTCGTCGCAGGACCCGACGAGTGTCGAGCCGTTCCGGGTGCACGCCAGCCCTGAGGAGTTGGAGGACCTTCGCGCGCGTCTGCGCGCGACGCGCTGGCCGGACGCGCCGGAGGACGCTGGGTGGTCGCTGGGCACAGACATCACCTATCTGCGCGAACTCGTCGACTACTGGGCGGAGGAGTTCGACTGGCCGGCGCAGGAGACCGCTCTCGCGCGCCTGCCGCGCTTTCGCACGCGGATCCGGGACATGGGCGTCTCGTTCATTCGTGCGCGTGCCGTCGCGCCAATTGGGCCGGTGCTGCCGCTGGTCCTCTGCCACGGATGGCCGGACTCGTCGTGGCGCTACGAGAAGGTGGTGCCCCTGCTCACCGACCCCGGGGCGCACGGCGCGGACCCGGCCGACGCCTTCGACGTGGTCGTGCCGGACATGCCGGGCTTCGGGCACTCGGACCGTCCTGCGGGAGGACCCCTCGACTCGATCGCGGTCGCCGACCTGTGGGCCGAGCTGATGACCGCGCTCGGTCACGCGAGTTTCGGTGCCGTGGGAGGGGACATCGGCAGCTCAGTGAGCCGCTATCTCGCCCTGAACCATCCCGAGCGAGTCGTTGCCGTGCATCGCATGGAGGCCAGCCTCCCGGTTCTCACCGCCGTTGACCTCGCCCCGGAGGAGCGGGCCTGGCTCGACGCCGCCGCCGCGTGGAAGGCAAGCGAAGGCGCGTACGCCGCGATGCACCGCACCAAGCCGCAGACCGCCGCTGTGGGGCTGACCGACTCACCCGCCGGACTGGCCGCCTGGATCGTCGAGAAGCTGCGGTCGTGGAGCGACTGTCACGGCGATATCGAGCGGAGCTTCACCAGGGACGAGATCCTCACCCTGCTCACGCGCTACTGGCTGACCGGAACGATCGGCTCGTCGATGCGCATGTACGTCGCCAACGCCGCGATCCCGCCGGAACAACACGCCCGCAGGGTCGACGTACCGTCCGGCTTCGCGCTCTTCCCCGGCGACACGCTCCACCCGCCGCGGGCCTGGCTCGAGCGCACGGCCAACGTCGTGCGCATCACCGAGCTCGACCGGGGTGGCCACTTCGCGCCCTTCGAGGAGCCCGAGCTGTACGCGCAGGAGCTGCGCGAATTTTTCCGGCCCTACCGTTCGGTCGGCCGGACCTGACCAGGCCCGCGTGGGCTACCACCGACCGTCCGTGCACTCAGCCGCGACGCCCGGGCCTGGCTCACGTACAGGTAGCGAGCGGACCGGGCCCGCGTCTGTTCGGATCGGTAGCTCGTGTCCCACAGTGATTGGATCGCGGCCGACTCGGGGGCACAAACCGTGCCCCCGAGTCGGCGCGACAGTCGGCGGCCCGTTCTACCGGCGGCCGAACTTGACACTCACCTCTGCTACTGGTCAGGCGGGCACGAACTGCCACTGCTGGTTGGTCCCGCCGTTGGCGGTCCACTGCACGACCTGCGCCCCGTCGCTGGTCGAGGCACCGGAGACGTCGGCTGCCAGTCCGCTGCCGCGGGCGACGATGGTGTAGTAGCCGTTACCGGTGGGCCGCAGGTACCACGACTGGTTGGTGCCGCCGTTGGCCGACCACTGCTGTAGTTGTAGGCCGGCCGTGGTGCTGCCGGCGTTGACGTCGAGCATCTTTCCGGAGGCGGTGTAGCGCAGGGTGTAGGCGTCCTGGGTGGTGCTGATCGTCCAGGTGGGGGTGCCGCTCTGCTGGACGGCCTTGGCGCCGTCGGCGGTGGAGTTCCCGGCGATGGCGAGGGGTTTGCCGCTGTTGCGGTTGACGATGCGGTAGGTGCCGGGAGTGGGTCCGGTTCCGCCGCTTCCGCCGAGGGTGAAGTACTCGACCGAGTCGGTGAAGGTGGTGCTGCCGGCCTTCGTGGTCGACAGCTGTAGGTACACGCGGCTGCCGGTGGCGGGGGCGGTGAAGGACACCGGTTGGGTCACCCGCGTGCCGAGTGGGATGGTCAGGTTGGTGTTGCCGGACGCGACGACCGCGCCGGTCGGGCTGTCGAGCCGGGCGGTCCAGGCCAAGGTCACCGAGGTGTTGGTGAGGTCGTCGTTGAACACGGTGATGTTGCGGGTCACCGTGGCGCCGCGGGCGTAGCTGGGCACCGCCTGCGGCAGCGGGAAGGTGCCGTTCGCATCCGAATTGCCGGAGGCGGACCAGTACGGGAGGTCGATCGCGGCCACCGGGTTGAACGCCGCCTGCACCCGCTGGATCTGCGGGTTGCTCCACGGGTCAGGCAGATTGTCCACGCCGTAGATCGGGTGACCGCCCTCCTCCGGGGTGAAGTCGGTGGACCGCACGCCGGGCACCACGCTGGCCCAGGCGGACAGCAGGGTGTACGGACGCAGGTCGGTGGCGCCCTTGCCGCGCTTGGCAGCAGTCGCGGTGGCGAACCACTCGAAGCCCTGCTTGTTGTTGCAGGCCGGCCAGATGAACTCGCCCTCGCCGTCGGGCCGCCCGTTGACGGTGACCAGGCCCTCCCCGTACCTGCCGAAGCCATCGACGTAGTGCGGGATCACCGCGAAGTTGGCGTACGTCATCCCGGGATACAGGCTGACATTGTTGCCGACGCCCACCTCGACAATGATCGGCCGGGTGCCGTCGGCGCCGTTCATCGCCGCGTACAGGTCCTTCTCGAACTGTTCGGAATCCTGGCCGCTCTGGTTCGGCTCGTTGTTCTGACTCCAGCGGATGATCGCGGGGTGATTGCGGTCGCGCAGGACCAGCGCACGGGCGTGGTTGATCATGTTGTCGCGCCCGACGGAGTTCTGCCACTCCTGCGAGGATTGGGAGCCGCGAATCGCGACCTCGTCGATGATCATCAGGCCCATCTCGTCGGCGACATCCAACATGTACGGGCTTCCGGGCTCCTGGTGGATGCGCACCACGTTGTAGTTCAGCCGCTGGTAGTTGTCCACCGCCTGCGGCCAGCCGCCGTTGCCGGACGACGGGGGCAGGAAGCCGGGCAGGGTGTGGTACGCGTCGCCCTTGCCGCCGTTGTTGATCCGGTCATAGTCGGCACCCTGGAGGTTGTCGCCGCGGAAGTTCACGCGCACGCCGTTGAGGTAGTAGTAGTCACCGTTCTGGGTGGCCTCCCGGAACCCGAACCGGTACTCGGCGTCGCTCGTCCGGCCGTCGTCGGTGACGGCATGCACCGCCAGCCCGTGCAGCTGCGCCCGGTACCCGGACCGGTACGGCACGTTGGGCCACCAGTACGAGGTGCTGTCGAGGTTCCACGCGACCGGCCCGACGGTCACGGTCGCGGTCGAGCGGGCCGCCACGGTGACCGTACGGCTGGGCAGTGCCGGGTAGCTGAAAGCCGTTCCGTTGCTGGACGACAGCGACCCGGTCAACGTCACCGACCGGGAACTGCCCGACGTGTTCCGCACCGTCACGTCGTAGGTCAGCGTCTTGTTCGCCACCGACGTACGCACGAATGTGTCGCTGACGTACACCGCCGGGTACACCCGCAGGAACGCGGACCCGAAGATTCCCTGCGGGACAGCCTCGGACCACGTGGCGGCGTCGGGCACCAGGTACCGGCCGTTGGATGCCTTCAACGCGCCGCGGCCCTTCACGTTCACCGTGATCGTGTGGGTGGTGCCGGGCGCCGCGTATGCGCTGATGTCGAAGTTCGACGGGGTGAACGCCGTCGTCTGGGTCGCCACCACGCGGCCGTCGACCGACAGTGTCGCCTGGTGGTTGACGGCGCCGAACTCGATCCAGGTCGACTGCGGCTGCCCCGAGTCCGGCACGGTGATGCTGCGCGAGTACACCGCCTCGTTCACGGTGGTGAAGCCCTGCTTGTACCAGCCGCCACCGGGTACCGCGATCGTGGTCGCCCCCCGACCCGCGGGCGTGAAGTTCCACGTCCCGGCCAGGTCGACCGAGGTGAGCGCGGCGTTGCCGGCCGCCACACCGTCAAGTCCGGCGGCCGCGACACTCTGCGTCGCGACCGGCGCGGCCAGGGCCGACCCGGGGGTCGCCAGGGTCAGACCACCCAGCGTCAGAGGCAGGGCGAGGGCCACCGTCGCGGCCAGCCCTCTGGCCAACGCCGACAATCGGCCACCCCAGTGGACGTTCGTACGATGCACGGTTACCTCCTGTGACTCACCCGACAGCTCCGCAACACCGGTTCAGAGCACAGCCTCAGGGCCGAGACTCGAATCGATTCGACAAATCTGCCGGCGTCGCCGACCACCCGGGAAGGGTGGCTGCGGCCCAGATACATAGGTATGTATTTAATGGGCGTATCGCGCGTGAAGTCAAGGTTTCAAGGCGGTTACTTCCTGCTCCTGGCGCCTCACGAGCTTCGAGTGGCCGCCGATAATACGACCCTTCCGGAGTGCTGGGCATCGCGCTCAGGCACTCCGTGTCGCCGGCCCACCGACGCGGCACCGATCGAATAGCGAACCGATTCGCCCCTGCGGTCCCGGCTGCGTGACGCGCTGAAGACGTGGACAGCACTGTGGTCCTCGGTGAAGTCGGCGGGCGGCCCGGCCTGACTTGTTCGCTTCGAAAATGGAGTTAGGGTGCTGGTAAGTAACGCGCTTCGCCCACGTTACGAGCGGGTTGCGGGCTCGTGACGGCGAGTGTCTGACTGCGTAGACATGACTGCGCAATCATACAGGACGATGGCTGGCGATGGGAGGTGCCGTGACGCGACTGGCGAGGCCGGGTGGAAGCCCTCCGACGCCGCGCAGCGTGGACGTCGCGCGGCTGGCCGGCGTCTCCCAGAAGACGGTGTCCAGGGTCCTCAACGACGAGCCGTATGTCTCGGCCGACGTGCGCCGGCGGGTCCTGGACGCCGCCGAGGAACTCGGCTACCGGCGCAACCAGGCGGCCCGGGCGTTGGCCTCCGGGCGGACCCGGTCGATCGGCGTGGTGACGCTCGGCAGCGCCTTGTACGGGCCGGCGTCGTGGCTCATGGGCATCGAGCGGGCGGTTCGGGAGGTGGGCTACACGCTGCGGGTGGTCACCACGATCGAGGGCGACCCGGGCGGCATCGCGAGCGCCCTGGCGTCGCTGCTGGACCAGGGCGTGGACGGCGTCATCATCTCCGAGCCGATCGACGAGGGCGTCGGCCTCATCAGCGTCGACGTGCCGGTCCTGGTTCTCGGCGCGCCGCCCACCTTCACCGCGCCGCAGGTGGTGACCGCCAGGGTCGGCGCGGGCCGGCTCGCGCGGGCCGCGACCGAGCACCTGCTGGAGCTGGGGCACGCGACCGTCCATCACCTGGCCGGCCCGCAGCGGTGGTATTCGGCACGGGATCGTCTCGCCGGCTGGCGCGAGGCGCTGCGAGCCCACGGCGCGGACGAGCCGCCTGTCGTCGAGGGCGACTGGTCGGCCGCGTCCGGCTACGCGGCGGGCCGGGAACTGGCCGGCGACGGCACCGTGACCGCGGTGTTCGCCGCGAACGACGACATGGCGATCGGGCTCATCCGCGCGCAGCTCGAGGCCGGGCGCCGGGTGCCCGAGGACATCAGCGTCGTCGGGTTCGACGACATCCCGGTCGCCGCCTACGTCACTCCCCCGCTCACCACCATGCGGCAGCCGTTCGACGAGGTCACGCGGCAGGGCCTCGCGCTGCTGGTGCAGGCCATCGAGAAGCCGGACGTCGAGCTTCCACCGGCAGCCGACCAACCGGTCGAGCTCGTCGTCCGCGCCTCGACGGCGCCACCACCGCCCCGGCCGATCCCGGGACGTGGCCGCCGAGCGATCCCCCATGCCCACGGTGGCCCGCACGGTCAGCCCGCCGACAGCGGAGTCTCATCCACCCAGCCCTGATCAGCGTCGATCCGTCCACCTACGGCGGCACGTCACCCGAGACCCGCACCGGCCCACCACCAGCCCTCGCCCGGCCAGCACCGCCATCGGCACCGCCCTCGCCGCCGTCAGCACCAGCGCTGCGGCGAGCAGCACAAGTGCGGGCCTGGCGCGCCGCAGCGCCGCGGTCACGCCTGCGGCCCAACCACGCGACGGCGCCCAGCAGCGTGCAGGCGTGGTCCGGGACAATCAACGCGGCTGTGGTTATGACGCCGTTCGGCTGAGCTCGGCGCGCCGCCACGCGATCTGGAGCGACCGCTGCGCGACCCAGACGGTCACGCCGAAGATCGCCAGCGCGTTCATCCCGTGCAGGCCGAAGACGATGTGCCCCGCCTCAGCCTCCCCAAAGGACTTGGCGAGCGCCCGGATCATCCCCTGGACGAGCGTCAGCCCGGCGATCAGCGCCACCATGCCGATGAGCCGTCCGGGCATCCGGGCGAGCGCGGCGACGACCAGGCACACCACAGCGAACACGAAGATCGCGATCCCGAGCACGCGGTGGGGCATGAAGGCCTCCTCGTCGGACACGTGCATGAACGCGCCGCTGGCGGCT
Source organism: Micromonospora sp. NPDC048905 (assembly GCF_040649655.1). Lineage (NCBI taxonomy): Bacteria > Bacillati > Actinomycetota > Actinomycetes > Micromonosporales > Micromonosporaceae > Micromonospora > Micromonospora sp. NPDC048905. Next base: position 567,334 of record NZ_JBEZFV010000004.1, read on the forward strand.
AGGTAGAACACCGCGACCTCGGCGAGTAGCAGCACCGACGTCAGGCCCGCGAGGAGCTTTTTCATGTCGCTGAGCGTAAGCCGATTGCGTCATCGGCGCAGGCCCGTCGGGTCTGATCATGATAAAGGAGGAGGTTCCCCTTTGGACCGGACACCCAAGGCCCTGTCTCATCGGCGGTCGACGCCATTCATTGATCGCGACGATGTGGAGGCTGGCCTGGTAGCGGACGACGAACTTGTCGTACCGGGTCGCGAACGCGCGGTGGCGTTTCAGGCGGTTGATGTGGCACTCCGCAGCGTGGCGCTGCTTGCAGTTCTCGGAGTCGAGGTCGGTGGTCTGCCGCCCTTCGACCTCTTCTTCGCCGGTTCGCGGCCCGGTCGCCTGAGCTTCAACCACTTTGATGGAGCGGTGGTTACCTGCTGCCGATTGGTGCAGGGGTGGTGGTAGGTGGCTCGGTCAGGCTGGCCTGTTGGCGGTGCCAGGCGGTCTCGTATTCGTCGGGGCTGAGGTCGCCCAGTTCCTTTTGGATGCGACGGGTGTTGTACCAGCCGCAATGGCAACAGAGGACGCCCGTACCAACCAATGGCCGTCGAGCCTGGGAATCGAGATCGGCGCCTTGTTGAAGGTCGCGGCCGCTGTTGACCTCTGTATCAACGTTGAGGGCTGGACTGGTTCTCGGCGTGGGCGCAGCGGCCGCGGTCGTCGACGAGAATGATCGGCCGTAGATCGCCGGCGGGCTGAGCCTTGATTGGTCGCAGGTCGAGAGCCTTGCGCGAGGCGCAGGATCATCACGACGTGGCGTTGGTCGAGCAGGCACAGCGAGCCGCCGCTGTGGCCGTGGTGGAGTCGGACCAGGACGGACTCGCCCGCTGGACACTGCCCGGCCGTCGAACGCGGATGGCCCCTCCTCGACCGGTGGGGCCGGCGTCGCTCGTGCAACACGGCGAGTTGCGGTAACCGGGCCGAGGTACGGGCCGATGCCGCCCGCCAGCAGCCGGGCTGACCAACCGTCACTCCACACCAGGCTACGGTCGCGGCGTTCCGCTCGCGGCGAAGGACCGGTGCGTACGGGTTCTTTCCAGGGATGCGGGTACCGGCCCGGTCAGCAACGACCCATCGCCGTTCCCTTGGCCCATGCCTCGATGAGTTCGGTGGCCTGGCCGGGGTTGAGCCGCGGATCGCACAGTGAGGTGTAGTGACGCTGCAGTTGGTCCTCGTTCTCTACGGATCCACCGATACATTCGGTCACATCGTCCGCCGCGACCTCGATGTGGAGACCGGCGGCGTGCTGCCCGTTCTGCCCTATGATGTCACGAAAGCGCAGCGCCTCGGTGATCACGTCGGTGAGGTGGCGTGTCTTCAGGCCGTTCGAGGCTTTCACGGTGTTGCCGTGCATGGGGTCGCTCAACCAGACCACCGGGTGTCCCGCGTTCACCACACGGCGGACTATGGATGGCAGGGCCTCCTGGATCCGGTCCCGACCCATCCGGGGTATCAGGACGAGGCGGCCCGGCTCGCGCCGCGGGTCGAGCGCCTCGCACACCTGCAGGACATCATCGGGGTCGGCGTCCGGTCCGATCTTGCATCCCACCGGATTGACGACGGAGGAGAGCATGGCGACATGGGCCGCGGCCGGCTCGCGGGTCCGCTCACCCACCCAGGGCAGGTGGGTCGAGCCCAGGTACAGGTCGTCGGTGTCCGGGGCGCTGCGGACCAGCCGGGACTCGTAGTCGACCACCAGCGCCTCGTGGCTCGACCACGGGCCCTCCGCCGTCGCCGTACGTCCGTTTCCCTGACGGTAGTTCCGCATCACCCGCTGTACCGCGTCGCTGGCCTCGTAGGCCCAGACCATGCGCCGCGGGTCGGCTCTGCGGGTCCTCGACCCGGCGATGTCCGAATTGATCATGTGCCCTCGAAAGGAGGGGATGCGCAACGCGTCGTGCCACTCCATGGCCTGCGATCGGGGCTTGGCGAACTGTCCGGCCATCCGGCCGACACGGATGACACTCTGACCGGTGAGCTCACCGAGCCTGTCCCCCAGCCGGTCGATGATTTCGAGTTTGCCTGAGGTGTGCCGGGGCGTGCACTCGTAGAAGCTCTCGGCGCAGTCGCCGACCTGCAGCAGAAGAGTGCCGGTGGGGGCCAGTGTCGACAGCGACTCCCGCAGCTGCCAAATCTCCTCGGTCGTCACCAGGGGTGGCGATGAGGAAAGCGAATGACAGACCTCGTGGTACGCGGGGTGGTCCTGCCAGTCCGGTTGTTGAGCCGCCGGCATGCCCTGCCACGGACCGAGTGGGGCGAAGTCCGCCGTAGAGCTGGGTTGCTGCATCTGTCCTCCACACAAGAGATCAGCGAGACGGGCCTGCGGGAGCCGCGGCAGGCCGCGAGCCGATCGCCAGACGAGCCCGGCGACGGCCCGGTCGCGCCGGCGCTAACCTCCCGGTCGAGGGGTGTGCGCGGATAGCGTGGCCCAGCCGCCGGTGTGTGCGCATCACGTCTTTGCGTTGCCAAGAGCGGCATTGAATGGGCTGGGGATCCACATCTGGGAGAGCGGGTATGGCGCGTTCGCGTCATCGAGTCGCCTGGTGACCACACCCACGGCGAGGATCCACAACACCACCGACAACCCCGCGAACCGGGCGCTAGCTCTCCAGCGCGGCCAGCACGTGCGCCGTGGTCAGCGGTACCGCGCAACGATCCGCCGCGTACCGAAGCGCCATGAGATGGTCGTCGAGCGACAGGTCGGCCAACGCATCCGACACGAGGAACGGCTGGATGTCGCGGCTGAACGCGTCGCTGGCGGTAATGAGGCACCCCATGTGCGCGTAGACGCCACAGACGATGATCTGATCCCGGCCCGACCCCCGCAGTCGCTCCTCCAGGTCGCTGCGGAAGAACGCGCTGTAGCGCCACTTGGTCAGCACCGTGTCGCCCGGCTCCGGGGCGACGTCGTCGGCGATGCCACGATCGGCCTCCGCGCTGCTCATGCCGGGACCCCAGAGGTCGTGCAGCAGCCCGCGGTCGCGACGGCTCATCCCACCCGGCTGTGCCGTGTACAGCACCGGCACCCGGGCCGCGCGGGCCGCCGCGAGCAGCTTCATGACATTGGCGAGCAGGTCGGTGAGCGGGGACTGCCCGGCTGGGAACGGGCGTAGGAAGTAGCGCTGCATGTCGTGCACCAGCACGGCGGCCCGGTCCGGATCCGGGCGCCAGGGCATCGCCGCACTCGGCAGATCGCTGTCACCGGGCATGGGGTACGCCGCGATCGGGGTCATGACCATGGTTCGTCTCCTATTCGGCATCCGACGACGTCACACGTGCAGGGCCGCGCCGCCGTCCACGTACAGGTCGTGCATCGTGACGTGACCGGCCTGGTCCGACACGAGATACGCGACCGCTTCGGCCACGTCCCGCGGCTGGGCCAGCTTTCGAAGCGGAATACCGACGCGGTACGCGGCCGGCGAGCCCTCGACCACCTGCCGCGGATCACCGGCCTCGCCGAGCATCGCGCGCAGCATGGGTGTGTCGGTCGAGCCCGGCGAGACGACGTTGCACCGGATGCCGTAGTCGGAGAGTTCCAGCCCCAGACATCGGGTGAACTGGGCCGACGCGGCCTTCGAGGCGGCGTACGCGGCCATCTCCGTGCGCGGCACGCCGGCGGCGTTGGATGCGATCGTCACGATCGCACCCCGTCGGCGGCCGATCATTCGGCGGGCCACCGCCCGGGACAGGTGGAACACCCCGCCCGCGTTGATCGAGAAGGTCTCGCTCCACTGCTGGTCCGACAGCTCGACCACCCGGCCGGTGTGCAGGACGCCGGCCGCGTTGACCAGGACGCCGATGGGCCCGAGCTCGTCCTCGACGCGCCCCACGAGCGCATCCACGGCCTCGCTGTCGCGCACGTCGACGAGGTAGCCGCGGACCGAATCACCCTCCGCCTCGATCTTGGTCAAAACGGTGTCGAGCGCCTCGGCGTTGCGGTCGACGGCCGCGACGTGCGCCCCCGCGCCTGCCAGGAGGCCCGCCACGGCGGCACCGATGCCCTGCGCCGCCCCGGTGACCAGTGCGACCGTCGACTCGATTCCGGTCAGTTCCATCATGCGCTCCCGCTGGTCGTAGTTGCCTGCTCGGCGTCGTACCCGAAGAGCCATTCATGCCGGTCCAGACCGGATGCGGTCTGGGCGGAGGTGTCGCGGCGATGCCGCGCTTGCCCGTTGACGAGGTGGAATGTCTCCGCGTTGGCACGGGACTGTTGCTGGATCCGCGTCGTCCGGGGAAGGCGGATACCTTCGTAGCGGCGCAAGGCCGCGCTCAGGTCGCCCGGGCGCGCGTCGGCCAGACACGCCGCGAGCACCACGGCATCCTCGATCGCCTGGTTCGCGCCCTGCGCCTGGATCGGTGCCATCGGATGCGCGGCGTCGCCGATGACGGCCACCCGTCCCGAACTGAGCCGCTCGATGCTCTCCCGATCGTGCAGCGCCGACCTGGTGATTGTCTCCGCCGCGTCGATCACCCGTGTCACGTCCGGATGCCAGCCCGCGTACGCCGCGGCGAGCGGGGCGACGTCGCCCCGCGCCGACCACGACTCCTCTCGCCTGTCCGAGGCGGACATGGTCGCCTCGAAGCTCACCTGCCGACCCGACGACACCGGGTAGCACACGAGGTGTTGGTCCGGTCCGAGCCACGACTGCACCCGGATCTCGGTGAGCAGAAAGCGCACCCGCTCGACCGGCACCAGTCCCCGGTAGAGCGTCTGCCCGGAGGGGCGCGGCCGAGCGGCCACGATCTGCTCACGTGCGATCGAATGAATGCCGTCGGCCCCCACGACCAGGTCCGCCGTGACCGTCGGACCGTCGGACAGGTGCAGCCGCGCCTCGTCGGCGCTCTGCGTCACGGCGGCGAGGCGGGCGCCGAGGTGCACCCGGTCAGGCGGCACGACGGAGAGCAGGCTGGTAAGCAGGTCCGCGCGGCGCATGGTGTAGTAAGGCGCGCCGAAGCGGCTGCGGCACAGACTGCCCAGCGGGGTGCGTTGCAGCCGCCTGCCGTCGTCCCAGCGGCGCATCTCGATCGCCTGCGGCACGACCGCAACGCCGCGCAGGCGATCGCGCAGGCCGAGCTGATGCAGCAACCGGGTGGCATTGGGCGCCACCTGCACTCCCGCACCCACCTCGGTCAGGTGCTCCGCCTGCTCGTAGACGTGGCAGTCGATCCCGGCCCGGCGAAGGGCGGCGGCCAGGGCAAGGCCGGCGATTCCGGCCCCGGCCACAGCCACCCGCATCTGAGGCATGTCGTTCCCGTCAGTAGTAGAGGAGCGCTTGTCCCAGTCCTCGTCGTGCCTGAACAGGCTGCACGGCTTGACCACCTCAGGCATGCTCGTCAGCGCCTCACGTGGGATCAGGGTCCCTGGCGTCTGGGTCGTCCACCGCTACTGATCCAGCTCCCGGGACGGACCCGCAGTACCGACGTCGGCCGCCAGCCCCAGCAGGTCACCGGCCCTCCGGCCGCCCGCCCAGACGACCGCGGACGACCCACGCCAGGGCGCCGCGGCGATACGCGGGCGGCATGACGAACGCGCTCGAGAGTCCGCGCAGAAGCACCGCCGCTTTTTTGGACCAGCACATTCACAGCCATGTTCACCGCCCTCGTTGAGCCGGCAATGTCGTCGACAGTAATGGCGATGCATTTGCCCGACCACTACCCGCTCGAGTAGTGGTGCCGCATTCATCTGTTCACGCCATACCGGCCGCACGTTACCGGGAATACGGGATCGTGGCGTCACGTCATGTGCTACGCCTTTCGCCGCCGCAGTATCGAGAGGGGTGATCTGATCTCATGCGAAGGGGAGCAATATGGACGGGACGCATTCGAGCATGGCCGGACCCCCGGATGTTCTGGCCGGCCTCGGCGAGGACGGGCGCGCCTTCGCCCTGCTGTATCGGCCCGACCCGGCCAAGGACGCGCGCGTGGAGGTCCTGACCGGCGACGTCCACGACGTGGGCAGCCTCGCCGAGCTGCCCCTACCCGGCGACCCGGCGAGTGGCGCCCGGCACGACCTGCTTGTGGCGGTCCCGTACCGGCAGGTCACCGAACGCGGGTTCGACTGCCACGACGACCATGCGCCCCTGCTTGCCATGCGGATCCACGAGCAAGCCGAACTCAGCCTCGATCAGGCCCTGGCCGGCCTGCCCGAGCAGAAGGTACGCGTGTCCGACGCCGGATTCGACGCCAGCGACGAGGACTACGCGGCGATCGTCAAGCGCGTGGTGGGTGATGAGATCGGACAGGGCGCCGGATCCAACTTCGTCATCAGGCGATCCTTCGCCGCGCGGCTGGACGACTGTTCGGCCCGCACGGAGCTGGCGATCTTTCGGCGGCTGCTGACCGGGGAGCTGGGTTCGTACTGGACGTTCCTGTTCCACACCGGCGCGGGGACATTCATCGGCGCATCACCGGAGCGGCACGTCAGCATGGCAGACGGCACCATCTCGATGAACCCCATCAGCGGGACCTACCGGCACCCCTCGACCGGGCCGGACATTTCCGGTTTACTGCAGTTTCTGAATGACCCGAAAGAGGCCAACGAACTGTATATGGTCGTCGACGAAGAACTGAAGATGATGGCGCGTATGTGCACCTCCGGCGGTCGGGTGCACGGCCCGTTTCTCAAAGAGATGGCACGTCTCACTCACTCTGAGTATATCTTGACCGGTCAGAGCGACCTCGACGTACGCGACGTGCTGCGGGAGACCCTGCTCGCGCCGACCGTCACCGGCAGTCCGCTCGAGAACGCCTTCCGGGTCATCACCCGACATGAGACGACCGGGCGCGGATACTACGGCGGCGTTCTCGCACTGATTGGCCGTGACGCGATGGGCAGCCGCACGCTCGACTCAGCGATCATGATCCGCACCGCCGAGGTCGGCAACAACGGCAAGCTGCGCCTGGGCGTCGGCGCCACCCTGGTCCGTGACTCCAAGCCCGAGTCCGAGATCGCCGAGACGCAGGCCAAGGCCGCGGGCATGCTCGAAGCGCTCGGCCTCACGCTCGACGGCGACGGCGCCGCGGGCGAGCCCGCTGTCACGGGGGCGCACCCGTCGCCGTCCACCCATCCCCGGGTCCGGCTGGCGTTGCAGAGCCGCAACTCCACGCTGTCGCGATTCTGGCTCGACGGGGCACACCGGACGAGCCCGGAACCGGAGTTGGACGGTCGGCGCGTCCTGGTCGTCGACAACGAGGACACCTTCATGGGAATGCTCGGCCATCAGCTGCGATCCCTCGGCCTCCGGACCACGATCACCCGATACGACAGTCCGCTGCAACTGGAGGGCTACGACCTCGTCATCGTCGGTCCCGGCCCCGGCGACCCCAGCGACATGACAGACCCGCGCATGAACACGCTCCGCACGCTCACCCGTGAACTGCTCGCCGGCGCGGTCCCGTTCCTGTCCATCTGCCTGGGCCACCAGGTCCTCGCCGCCGAGCTGGGCTTCGACCTCGTACGGCGCACGGTGCCCAACCAGGGCGTCCAGATGCGCGTTGACCTGTTTGGCCGGTCCGAACTCGTGGGCTTCTACAACACCTACACCGCCCGTTCCGCACACGGCGTCATCTCACGAGGGCAGGGCAAGACCGTGCAGGTGAGCCGAACCCCGGAGACGGGCGAGGTGCACGCCCTGCGCGGCCCGGGATTCCGATCCGTGCAGTTCCATCTCGAATCCATCCTCACCCAGCACGGCCCGCAGATCCTCAGCGACCTACTCGTCTCGCTACTCAAGGAAGCGCAGAGCGCCGCCGCCGCTGATACACGTGTCGGCGCGCGTCAGCACTAGGCGGTCATGCGGTGCCCCGGCCGGTCCGGCAACGCCGGGCGATGCGTCCGGCAGCCACCGCACAGGGGGCAGCTCGCCCTCGTCACTGAAGGTGTCAGGCTGCCCTCGGTGTCGGTCACGCGAGGACAGCCCGCCAACCCTCGGGCCGGCACGTCAGTGAGCGTGGCCGCCGCCTGCGAAGGGAGTACTCACACCGTCGTAGACGAGCCGCAGCATCATGCCCTGCTCCTGATGCGGCAGGTTGTGGCAGTGGTTCATCCACACACCCGGGTTGTTGGCGCGGAACGCCACCTCCCAGACCTCTCCCGGCCGCACATCGAAGGTGTCCACCCAGAGTGGGCTCCCGGAGGAACGCTCCCCGTCCCTGGAGAGAACCAGCACGGAATGGCCGTGCAGGTGCCAAGGGTGAGTCTCGAGGCTCCGGTTGACCACCGTGAAGCGGACGACGTCCCCCTCGGCGACGACCTGGTCGGGGACCGAAGGATGCCCGCGACCGTCGACGGTCTGGGCGAAGGCCGGGCGGCCGTCGACCATGGCCAGAGAGCGGTCCAGGACGAGCGTGAAATGCCGATCGGCGTTGTCGGTGTCGAACGGTACGACCGCGGGCTCGCCGTAGTGCAGCAAGTCGAGCTCGGGCCAGTCGGAGGTCTCCGGCCGGGCCGGATCGTTCCCGGCGTAGCCGGTCGGGCGCAGCAGCAAGCCCTTGGCGTGGCCGTTGTCGACCACGAGTGCCACCGGCGTCTCCGGCATGGTCAGGACCGCGTCGTACCGCCCACCGGCGGGTATGCGGAGCCCGACCTCACGCACCTCGCCCGGCCGGTTGAGATCGCGGCCGTCAACTGCCACCACCCGGAACGGCGTGTCGGTCAGCGCGAACCAGTGCGGATCCGAGTCGGTGTTGATCATTCGCAGTCGCACCAGCGCGCCCGGACGGGCGGTGTGGACGGTGCGATCGGCCTGGTCCCCGATAACCGCGACGTCGTCGAAGGTGTGCACGGGCAGCGTCAGGTCCAGCTCTTCCGCCGGCTGCCTCTCTCGCGGACTCACAACGAGGGTCCCGTACAGCCCCTTGCGCACTCCGGGGTGCGATACCTGGTGCGTGTGATACCAGTACGTTCCCACCTGATCGGCCTGGAACCGGTAGACGAACTCGCCGCCCGGTTTCACCGCGTGCTGTGTGGCGCCCGGCGCACCGTCCTCGCCGCACGGCACGTCGTACCCGTGCCAATGCACGGTGACACCGTCGTCGATGTCGGTGTTGCGAAGCGTCACCTCGATGAGATCACCTTCGGTCGCGGTGATCGCCGTGCCGGGCAGCCGGCCATCGTAGGTCCACGCGTGGACCTCACCTCCCGACGCGAGGCTCACGTTGGCGGTCCTGGCGGTGAGTGTGTGCTGCCGGGTGGCGCCGCCCGGCATCGGGACGCGGGGCCCTCGCAGATCAGCCACCGAGACCGTCGCGGTGGACCCGGAGGCAGGTGCTGGGCCTCCCCCGGTGACCACGGCCTCGGGATCCCGGAACAGCAGACCGACACCGGTGGCCCCTGATCCGACCGCGACCGCCCCGCCGGCCACGCCGAGGAACCTGCGGCGGGAGAGCTCCGTGGGACGTCGCGATCCCGGCACTTGGCCGCTGTCCGGGGAACTGGCGTCGGTCTGCTCTCCGGTCGGTGTCGTGATCACCCGCATGGTCAGGAGTGCGCCCGCGCAGACCAACGAGACGGCGATCAGCGCGGTGCTCCAGGTGAGGGGAAAGCCCGCGAAGAACGTCACCATCAGGCCGGCCAGCGCGGCGTATCCCGCCGTGAACAGCGCGACGAGGCCGCCGGCGGGCAGGCCCTCGCCGGGGGTCCGGCGCGCCGTACGCAACCAGGGTCCGGTGAGAAGCACGGCGGCCAGTCCCGCGACGCCCAGCATGGGAAGGCTCAGCAGCACCTTCTCCTGCACGAACCACCAGCCCCGGTCGGACAGCGCCGCCACGGTGGCCACCCGGGCGAGCGTCACCAGGACCGCTCCGACGAGCAGGCCGAACGCGAGCCGATAGCGCCGGAGGGCCGCCGTGACACCGGCCGCGAGCCAGGAGGCGACACCCAGCAGCGCTACGGCGTAGTCGAAAAGGATCCAGTGGAGCGTACTCATGATACCGATCGCGCCGAGCCAGCAGCCGTGGTGGCGGGCGTCGTCGCCTTACGGCCTCCCACCTTCTGCAGGATCGTGTGGAGCACGGCCATCATGATCAGCCCGTTGACCGCGTGCAGGCCGAACACGAGCTGTCCGGCGGTCGTAGTGCTTCCCGAGTCCCCGAATGCCTTCGAGATGACCACGATCACGGGCTGCAGGATGGCGAGGCCGGCGACCAGGGCGGTGAGGCCGATGATCTGGCCGGGCATCCGTCCCACCGCGGCGACCACCGCCAACACCACGGCGAGGAAAACCGTGCCCATGCCCAGCAAGCGGTGGGGCCGGAATGCCTCGTCATTGGGCGCGCTGTTGAACGCACCGTTGCCGGCCAGGAAGAACAGCACGAAAATCGCGAACATTAACAACGCCGCCAGCCCGACGAACGCTTTACGCATGGGAGTCCCTTCAGGTGGGTTGAGCCGCAGGGGTGTTCGGGTCTGTGTTGCCGGTCAGGCGGTGCGGCGGGAGCGGGCGACAGCCGGCACGCCGACGACCAAACCGGCCAACCCCATCGAGGATCCCTTCGGCTGCCGAACAGAGGTACCTGCGTCAGCGTAGGCACCGAAGGGGTCACTGGTCGTCATGCGGAAGGAGCGAATTGATCTACTGCCGGGGCGGTACGCACCCGGCGCACTGCTGCATTCGCAGCAGCCACATACCACCGTCGCAGCATCGCGACCCGACTTGCATTCGGCCTCCCGACCGGTCAGCGGTGCAGGGGACTCACCAGGCCGGATTCGTAGGCGAAGACCACGAGCTGGGCGCGGTCGCGAGCCCGGAGCTTCGTCATGGCCCGATTGACATGGGTCTTCGCGGTCAGTGGGCTGATCACCATGTGGTCGGCGATCTCATCGTTGGACAGGCCCCGCGCCGCCAGGACGACGGCCTCGCGTTCGCGGTTGGTCAGCTCCTCCATCCCCGGGCTGACCTCCGCGCCGGGCGGCTGTGCGACGTACCGGCCGATCAGCATTCTGGTGATCGACGGTGCGAGCAGGGCGTCACCCCGCGCGGCGACGCGAACGGCGTGCAGGAGGTCGTCCGGCACGATGTCCTTGACCAGGAACCCGGCGGCACCGCTGCGCAGCGCATTGAAGACGTATTCATCCGAGCCGTAGTTGGTCAGAATGACCACTCGCACCCCGGCCAGGTCCGGGTCCGCGACGATCTGCTTGGTCGCCTCGATGCCGTCCATGACCGGCATCTGGATGTCGATCAGGGCGAGGTCGGGCAGGTACTCCCTGGCGAGGGCCAGCCCCTCCCTGCCGTTGGCGCCCTCGGCCACCACCTCGATGTCGTCTTCGGCGTCGAGAAGCGCGCGGAAGCCGCTGCGAAGGAGCGGCTGGTCGTCGACCAACAGGACACGGATCATGAAATTCGCGCCACCGGCAGTTCAGCCTGGACGGTGAATCCGCCCTCGGTACGCGGTTCCGCGCGCAGGCTGCCACCCAGGGCAGTGACGCGTTCGCGCATCCCCAGCAGCCCGACTCCGTGCACCGGGGCAGAGCTGGGCTTGGCCGTTCCGTCGTCATCGATCCGGATGGCGATGGCGTCTGGAAGGTAGTCGATCCGGATCGACGCGTTTGCAGCGGCGGCGTGGCGGGCGGTGTTGGTGAGCGACTCCTGGACGATCCGGTAGACGGTCCGGTCCACCGCGTCCGGCACGTCCTGCCGTTCTCCTTCGATCGTCAGCGTCGTGCTCAGGCCGATCCCATGGGCCCCCGCCAGCAGTTCCGGAAGGTGGTCGAGACCATGTGACGGCGACTTACTGACGTCGCGCAGCGTCTCCAGGGTCGCCCGCAGCTCCCGGGTAGCCTCACGGCCGGCCTCCTGGATGGCCAGCAGGGACTCCGATACCTGTTCGCCACGCTTGCGGGCCAGGTGGACCGCGACTTCGGCCTGCACCTTGATGATCGAGATCTGGTGGGTGAGCGAATCGTGCAGCTCCCGTGCGATGTGCAGCCGTTCCTGGGTCGCGCGCAGCCGCGCGGTTTCCTCGCGGGTGTGCTCGGCCTCGTCTGCCCGCCGCTCGGCCTGCCGCAGCGCCTCACCCGCGGCAGCCGCAGCGATCAGCCAGGCCAATTCGAGGACACCGCGGGCCTGTGCGATCGGTTCCTTCGCAGCACCCTCGGGGGAGGTCATGATCGCGAGCGGAAGAACGGTCATCACCACCACGCTCACCACCAGCGTGTCGATCCGGTGCCCAGACCGTACGGCGGCGTACACCGCGATCAGGTACGCGACGGCGGGCACCGCGAAACCGATTGCGTTGTAGCCCACCACGCACAGCCCCGTGAAAATCAGGACGGGAATCGGAGCCCGGTTGATGGCCGCCAGCGCCAGGCCGCTCGTCACCACGAGCGCGTAGCCGAGCAGTTTGAGGCCCGTGGTGGAGTGTTCCCCCGCCAACGCGGTGATCAGCAGCGCTGCCGCCACGCCAACCGCGATGATCCAACTCTTGATCCGGTTCCAGACATCGGAGAGTCCAGTCCTCATGAGCGCACTGTAGCCGAGCACGCCGGCTTCGCGTCGCCGCAAACCGCGCCGCTGCCGCCGGGCGGCAAGTGACGTGTCCATCGTGGACGGGCGCAGGCCTGTTGCCGCCGCCGACCGTCGCGTGTGGTTGTGGTCCGTACGACGATCAGCCGCCGCGTGACGACTGGCCGCACGGGTCGCGCCGCCCTACGGGGCATCGATCCCCTGGTCAGGTGGCGCCTCCGTCCGGGCCGGCACGCGCGATGACCCCGGTCCTCGCGGTCCACGGTCCTCCGGCGCCGCCGCGGGCACCCCGCTCATCCCGCTGTGGTGGCTTCGCGGGTCCACCACGAAGAGCGGGATCAGCTGGCACAGGACTCTCGACAATCCTATTTTCCCTGATCAGAACGCATTTCCTCGTTTCGGTCCACTCCTTGGACAGCCCCGTGACGAAGGGCCGAGACCAGACGGCGTGGACGACTCCGAAGTCGATGCCGCGGCCTTCCACGAAGCGGCGTTCGTGGACATCCGAGAGCAGAGTCCCGATGGGATGGTCCGTCTTCGGGTGAGGCCATTTGACAATGCAAGGCAAAGGGATCTCGGCCATCCGGAAGGGACCTGAATCCGCAGTCGAGCTATCCCCGGTGGCGTGACGCGATCACCCCCTTCATCCCAATCTCACACTAATTCCTTGAGAACGCGTCAGTTCAAGCGCGGAAACTCTGACCTATTCCGTTCCGGACGCGCGCATCGACCCGAAGGCAATGCGATTTCGCGACCAGCGCATCCGCGGTCTGCACGGCTCAACGTCGAGTCGGCATCGCCTGACAGTAATCTCGCCGCGTCGTCCTGCACACTACTCACGCGAGTAGTGCACGCTGATACACGTCTTTGCGCCGTCCCACCGCAAATCCCGTATAACTGGGTTAGCTCTTCCGACATCAGGTGCCTCGACTGTCCGGTCGGACAGTCGAGGCACCGCGATGACGGCCATGCCCCGGACACGCGTCGGACGATTCTCCAGAGAGACACGGAGCGGTAAGCATGAGTTCACTGGTAGGGCGTGAGCACGCACTGTCCTCGTTGGGTAGCCGTCTGGACGCCACCCTGCGGGGGTCGAGCAGTTGCGTCATCGTCGACGGGCCGTTCGGTGTCGGCAAGACCCACCTGCTGAAGGCCACGGCCCTGGAGGCGGCCGAGCGCGGCCTGACCGTGGTCGCCGGCCGAGTGAGCGTCACCGATCAGCCGATCCCCGTACATCTGCTCATCAACTTCCTGCGTCACGTGATACCGGGTGAAGTCGACTTCGATGAGCTGGCCCGCCCGGACCGGAACCCCTTCTGGTTGATGGATCGTGTCGGCGAACTGGTCAAGAGCGCCGCGCGCAGAAATCCCGTGGCAATCGTCCTGGACGATGCCCAGCGGCTCGACGACGTCAGCGCCCTGGCCCTGCGGGGGCTCGTGCAGTCGCTGGCCTCGTCACCGGTGCTGTGGCTGCTCGCACGCCGACCGGTTCCCATCCGGTCCCTCGCCCAGCACGCCGTCGATTGGCTGGTCGAGCACGTCGCGGTGCGGCTTCACCTGGGGCCGCTCGACGGCGCGGCGGTAACCGAGTTCTGCACCGGCATCCTCGGCGCCAAACCGGACGCATCCATGCTCAGCTGGGCGGCCCGCTGCGGAGGCAACCCGTGGCTGATGGAGAACGTCTTCAGCGCGCTCACCAAAGCGGGACAGATGATCATCGCGGACGGCGCGGCTTCGGTGGTGTCCGACCGTCTGCCCAGAGGCGTTTTCACCGCTGTCGCCAGCCTGCTGGACGAGATGTCGCCCGAGGTTCGGCGACTGCTGGTCAACGGCCGGAGGATCGGCCAGACGTTTACGGTCGAGGAGGTGGCGACCTTGCTCGGCGAGCCGGCTCACGAGCTGTCCTGCGGCGCCGACGAGGCCGTACAGGTCGGCCTGATGCGACGCGACGGCACAAAGCTGACGTTCGCGCAGCAGGTGATCGGAGAGGCGCTGCAGTACGCCCCGTTCCAGGAACGGGAGCCCGGCACCGTGTCCACTCCCGCGGCCACCCCTGCCCCACCCAACGTTGCGAAAGCCCGTTCCGTGTGGCTGGTGCCGCTCCCCCCGGTCGTGACGCCGTCCGCTCTTCCGCTGCCACGGGAGCGAGGACGTGGCGACGACATGGCGGCTCGGGCCATCGCCCAGTTGGAGCGAACGTTTGTCGAAGCGCCACGAACGCTGGCACGTGCCCTGCGCCTGCTTGCCACGGCGGGAGAGTGCGCCGAAGCCTGCCGTCTCGCGGACGTGGCCCTTCGCCCTGGTATCGAGGCGGCGACCGAAGCGCACCTCGTACTCGAGCTGGGGCAGGGACTGCGGGACGCCGCCAGCCACGGTATGACTGTCGAGCTTCTTCAGCGAACCCTGGCCCGACAGGACGTCTGTGAGCTGGATCGCGCCAAATTGAATCGGGCGCTCGAGGACACCACGAACCGCATGAGCGACGTGCCCGGCGGTGTCACAGCACCGTGGCGCACCCAGCCCCCGGCCCCGTACTCCCGCGAGACCACTGAGCGCCCGCTCTGGACGTGGCTGGTCCGGGCCCTCCTCGCGGCCGATCAGTTCGAAGAGGCGACATCCGTCCTCGCCACCGTCGAGCAGGACGCGGACAATCTCGGAGCGGCCTGGTCGGAGTCCCTGTGGCACGGCCACCGCGCCGAACTCCTGGTTGCGGCAGGTCGACTCGAGGAAGCGCGGCTCGAGGCCGAGGCCGCGCTTCGTCCGGCCGAGCGGTCGGCGTCGGCAGACTCCGTACCCGCGCGCCTCGTGCTGGCCCACATCAGCATGCATCAGGGTGATCTCGCCACCGCCAGTACCCAGCTGCGCATGACCGAACGGTTGATGACCGGTGACGCGACAGCCGACAAGGCTCGGCTGAACTGGGCGCTCGCGCAGTTCCACGCGGTCAGTGGGCGTCCAGCGATGACAGTTCAGATCCTGAGCAACAGCGAGGGGCACGTCGTACCCGACCCCCTGCTCTTCATCGAAGCTCCGACGGCTGCGGCGACGCTCGTCGTTCAGGCCAAGCGGGCGGGCCTCGGCTCGGAGGCCGAACGGGCGGCCGAGTTCGCCCGGCGGATCGCCCAGCGCAATCCGGTGGTGCAGTCGCTGGCGGGGGGCGCCGAGCACGCCGAGGGCGTCCTGCGCAACGACCCGGTCGCTCTGCACCGCGCCGCGGATATTCACCGATTAGCCGGACGTCCGCTGGCGGCGGCGACCGCGCTCGAGCACGCGGCGCGGGTGGAGCAGAGCCTGCGGAACAAGGCCCGAGCGGCCCGGCTACTCACCTCCGCCGTAGATCTCTATCTGGAATGCGGTGCGCAGGGTGACGTGGACCGGGTGCGGGAGAAACTGCGTCATCTCGACGCGCACAATGTCCGTCGGCTGGATGCCGAGCGGCCCAAGTCGGGCTGGGAAAGCCTGACGAGCGCAGAGCTTCGCGTCATCCGGGCGATCATCGACGGCCGGACCAACCGGGAGGCGGCGAGCGCACTGTTCCTGTCACCGCACACCGTCGACAGCCATCTCCGGCGGGTGTTCTCGAAGCTAAAGATCAACAGCCGCGTCGAACTGACCAGGCATTTCATCGCCCACGAGGCAGTCCCACCCAGGGTCTCGGCACAGCGATCAGGTGGTACCCGGTAGGGCCAGTCCGCCGGCTGATCAGATCAGCCGGCGGAGCCGACAAATGGTCCTCTGCGATTCTTCCGACTATCAGCCGGCCCGACCGTCGGCGCGGCCGGAGCCCCATTTCTCCTCGTCCATCGAATAGATTGCCGCTCTGCTCGAGTACATCGCGGCCGCGTTCGCCAACTCGACACGGGTGTTGATGTCCAACTTCTTGTAGACCTTGCGGAGGTGGTAGTTCACCGTGTGCGCCGACAGATGCACCTGTTTGGCGATCTGCCGATTCGTCAAGCCCACGCTCACCAGATAGGCGATGCGTTGCTCCATGTCGGAAAGAGCGGACCAGCGGGTGGCAAGCCGCGAAGTGCCCTCTTCGGAGTGGGTCGACGCGACCGCCCGTGCCCCCGCCGGCGCTTTGGCCGCATAGAGCTTGGCGAGTTCCTCGGTCGCCAGGGCCACTGAGATCGGATCCGGCGACTGCACGATGATGAGCGCGAGCGCGGCCGGGGCACTGTTCGCCAATGCGTTTGCATGCATGGCGGTCAATCCAATGATCGGGAAATCCGGATTGTCCTCGGCCAGACCGTCGACCGTCCGGAGAACGCTGTACTCAAGGTCGCTGTCGCCCACGTCTCGCGCGAGAAGCACCAGGAAGGCAGCGGCACTCGGAACCTCGATGTACAGGCTCCGCTGCGTCGGCAGATGGCTGTACTTGCCGGACAGTAGCTGGGCCCCCTCCCAGGGTCCTTCCTTCTTGACCGCGATGAGCATCTCGGCCCAGGCATACTGCACGGAGTCGAGCACCACCTGGTTCGCCGCGGCGGTATGCGCCCGCTGCAGGTACTCGATGGCTGCGGGCAGGTCCTCCATGTAGAACGAGGCGGTACTGAGCACCGAGTAGGCAAGGGGTCCGAGCATGGGAACGGCGTCCCGCTCCTCCGCGGCGATCGCCAGCGCCGCCTCCCGACGCGCGTCTCCGATACGCCCGGACTGGAGGAACAGCCGGGCCCGCATGGCCGCACACGCTGCCGTCCAGACCGGTACGGGCAGTCCGCGCAGCCCGGCCTCGGCGTCATCGATCAGCGTCTCGGCCGCGTCGAACTCGCGAAGGCTCACAAGTTTCCCGGCCAGAGCGAGTTGAGAATGAAGACACCAGACCGGATGAGCATGCTCGCTGAGGCGAACCGCGTTGCGACCAAGCTTGAGGCCCTCGGCCAACCGCCCCGTACGCCACAGCACATTGGATCGTGCCGTCAGCGCCATCGCCGCGGCGATATCGCCCGGCCCGGCCCCTCGCTCCCGCAGGATCCGCTCGGAGGCGATCTCGGCTTCTGCCCTGCCGAGCAGGTGGTAACCCAGAATAAGAGACGCCTCCGCGTCGAGCCGAGCGGCCAAAGAGATGCCCGGACTGGCGAGAACACGCTCCGCCGCACGGACTCCGGCTGCCGCGTCCCCGTTCATAATCAGGCTGTGCGCCCGGGAGCACGCCCCGCCGGCTTCGTCCTTGACCGTGCCGGACGATTCGCTCGGCCGCTCGGCCAGCCATAGCCGCTGACCGTACGCCGGGGTACGTCTCCTGGAAAGACTCATCGCCTCCCGCCGCAGGGCGTCACGTGCGGGGGCGGGGATGGACTCGATGATCGCCTGCAGAACAAAATCGCTCTGAAACGCAAGTTGGTGCTCGGCGGCGACGACGAATCCTGATGCCATTGCCTCATCCAAGGGAGAGAGCAATGTTCCTGAAGATCTGTCCAGCAATCCTGCCACATCCTCCAGCCTGAAGGATTTCCCCAATACCGCTGCCACCTTCAGGAACTGCTGACAGTTCGCACTCAGGTCATTCAGTCGGCACACCACAAATTCCAGGACGCGACGGGGAGTCCGCCGCGAAACCAGTTTCAACGTGCCATTAACTCCCCGACCGCCACTGACTTCCCGAACAAGCCCCTCCTCGGCAAGCCCGAGCGCCAGCTCGGCGAGTAGCTGGGGATTCCCTCCCGCACCGGCGGCGAAGTCGATCAACTCATGGTCCAAGGCGGCCCCGAGGATGTACCGCAAGACCCGCTCGTCGGCATCCTCGCCCGGCGGCCTCGGCACCAACCCGTTGGTGACACACACGGCGGCCAGAACCGCGTCTGACCTCTGGTTCTTTAGTTTCGGTCCCGTTGTCATAATCCCCCCGAGATTATGCGCACGCACCTGAATGAAGACCTTTAAATCGATAGGTCACGATCACGCTACCACAAACAATGGCGCTCATGGATCATGTTTGGGCCGCACCCCCGACCACCAGGCATCAGGGGTAAGTCGTGGCCATTCGGGCAGCCGCGACCAATATCGGACCAAACTGAGCAGTAACGTCAACGGCATTACTCCCCGCTACTCTTTCGCTCACCTTCAGCCGGGGCATCGCTCGCCCGTCCCGACCTGACTTACTACCCCTTGTCGTGCAGGTGATGGAGGCGTGTCGCCGAGTCGGGCGGAGCTGGTGGACCGCTGACAGGGACACGGCGACCCCCTCGCGGGTAGGTCTACGTTGCCGCCGGCACTCTGGCGCCGTAGATCAGCGGCGGGGCTGTCCACCGAGGTGTGCGGGCGACCAAGGCCGTTGCGGCTGCGCACCAGCGGGGGGTGCAGCCCGTCCCCGCCGGCCTCGCCTACCGCGCATCGCCCCAGGTGTTCCTGATCGAACGCACAGTCACCGTGGGCCGCCGCACCACACCTACCAGACGCAGCGCCCGTCGACCGGATCGAGCGACTGCCGGGTCGGAATGGTCACCATGGCTCGTCCAATCGAAGCACCCGACGCGCGGAATTCGTGCGCTACCGGAGGGTAGCGGTCGAGCATCGACACACCTCGTGCGTCGTACAAAATTGCGCGATCGCGCAAGCGCTGCGCCGTATGCCGCCTCAGGTCGCGGTGAATCGGCGCGAGATTGACGATCGCCCGAGCCGTCTACCAGGACACCTGAGCATCACGACATCGATGCGGAGACAACAGACACTCCGATCGCCGGACCGGTCCGGTATTTCCGAGCGGTCCGGCGCGTCAATATCCTGAAATTGCGGCTCAGTTAATACGCATTGACCGATTTTGACGACAGTTGCAGCCAGTTGAAAGCCCTCGCCGGATCACCACCAGCGGTAATGCTCAAAGCATCGAATGCGACATAGAGCCGCAAATGCGTCGACTGTCGGAATCTGTCCCCTCCCGACGACGGCGAATGCCGACGAGCTGTACTGCGGATGGAGTACCGCGCCCGTGGTAGCGCGGCCCGAAAAGTGCCTTCATCTGCATCTCGACGCGGGCACCCCCGAACACGAGTATTGCACTGCAAGCTAAATAACTATGAGGAGAAGCTGATGCCTACCGAGAGTCCACGTACTGATGGAGCTCTGGCGGGACTGGCCCGGTTCTGTTATCGGCGTCGTCGACTGGTGCTCCTGAGCTGGATCGTCGGCGTCGTCGCCGTGGCGTTCCTCGGCTTCAGCTACGGCGCTCCCTCCGACAATTCGTTCTCCGGCGGGGACTCCCACTCCGCCCAGGCCCAGGCCCTGATCGAGAAGCACTTCCCCGACCAGCAGGGCGACACGCTCACGCTCGCGATCAAGGCGGACAAGGGGATCGACGACCCCGCCGCTCGGCAGAAGATCGAGAAGGTCCTCGCCGACCTGGCCGCCTCGCCCATCACCGGGCCGGTGATCTCGCCGTACGAGGACCAGAACCTCGTGACGGCGGATCGTCGTATCGCCAGGACGACCATTCCGCTGACCAATGTGGACGTATCGATGTCCGAGGTCAAGCCTCTGGTGGACACCGTCAAGGACGCATCCGCCGACGGGGTGACGCTGGGGCTGGGCGGCGAGAAGGCCGAGGAGGCGGAGACGCCCCCGCAAGGCACGGCCGAAGCGGTGGGCATCCTGGCGGCAGCGGTGATCCTGTTCATCGCCTTCGGGTCGCTGGTGGCGATGGGCCTGCCCCTCATAACCGCACTGCTGGCGGTAATCGGCGGCATAGCCCTGATGCAGCTCGCGGGGCACCTGATCCCCTCGCCCGACTTCACGGTGATCGTGGCCGTCCTGATCGGACTCGGCGTCGGAATCGACTACGCACTGTTTATCCTGACCCGATACAAGGACAGCCTGCAGGAGGGCGACGATCCCGAGAGCGCCACGGTCAAGGCCATCACCACCGCGGGTCACGCGGTTCTTTTCGCCGGCACGACCGTGGTGATCGCGCTGCTGGGCCTGGTCGCCATGGGCCAGAAGATGATGATCGGCGTGGCGATCGGCGCGTCGACGACCGTGCTGGTGACGATGAGCGCCGCGGTCACCCTGCTGCCGGCGCTCCTGGGCTTCACCGGACTCAAGATCAACTCGCTGAGCCTCCCCCGTCGGACGGCCCGCCGGACGGCGGCAACCGGCATGCCGGCGCGGGAGCGCTCCACGCCCGCCGAGCGCTGGGCCGGCGTGGTGCAGCGCAAGCCACTCATCGCCGCGGTCCTGGCCACCGCGATCCTCCTGGTGCTGGCCGCACCCGCGCTGTCGATGCGGCTGAGCCTGCCCGACGCCAGCGTCCAGCCCCGTGACCGGAGCAGCTACACCTCGTACGAGATCCTCTCGGAGGGCTTCGGCCCCGGATACGGCGCACCCTTCATCTTCGCCGCTGCGGTCGACTCCCGCGACGCCGACCTGAGCCCCGTCGTCGAGGCGGTCCGGAACACCGACGGCATCGCCTACTCGACTCCACCACGGATCAGCGAGGACGGGCAGGCCGCCATCTTCATGGCGTTCCCCAAGACCGGGTACCAGGACGAGGCGACCGCGGACCTGGTGCACAAGCTGCGCGACGACGTGCTGCCCGCGACGCCAGGCGGCGAAGACGTCTACCTCGGCGGCCCGAACGCCGGCGCGATCGACTACGCGGAAGACACCAGCTCACGACTGCCCCTGATGATCGGGGTCGTCATCGTGCTGTCCCTGGTGCTGCTGCTCCTGCTGGTCCGGTCGGTCACGATCGCGCTGCAGGCCGCGGTGATGAACCTGCTGTCGATCGGCGCGGCCTATGGCGTGCTGGTCGCGGTCGTGCAGTGGGGATGGCTCGGCTCGGTCCTCGGGTTCCCCACCGAGATGCCGATCACGACTTGGGTGCCGATGATGATGTTCCCGCTCCTGTTCGGCCTGTCGATGGACTACGAGGTCTTCCTGATCTCGCGGATCCGGGAGGAGTACGAGGCCACCGGCGACACCCGCAGGGCCGTCACGCGCGGCTTGGCACGGACCGCCAAGGTCATCACCGCCGCCGCCGCCATCATGATCGCCGTCTTCACGACCGCCCTGCTCGGCCCCGACGTCTCGGTCAAGCAGATCGGTCTCGGCATGGCTGTCGCCGTGCTCGTCGACGCCACGATCATCCGGATGATCCTCGTCCCAGCGGTGATGGAACTGTGCGGCAACGCCAACTGGTGGATGCCCGGACGTCGGGCACCAAAGACCACCTCGGCACCCCCGGCCGAGGTTGAGGAAGCGGCCAGAGTCTGACCCTTCCTCGGGAGGAGTGCGGGGAACCCCTGAACACATTCCCCGCACTCCTTCCCCAAGCCCCCACCGCAATAGGGTCCGACATACGGCGACTCACTCGGCCCGATCGTGGTCGCGCCGATCGCCGGTCCTCCCGCCGGTCACAGCTCGCAGAGTTTTCGGTGGGAACTGATGTCGTCGAGTGTCTGGTGAAGTTCGGCAATACGTCTGTGGGCTTCGGCGGTCAGTTCCGTGTGGAGCCGCTTCCAGTCATCGATCGTCGGACTCGGGCCAAGGGTCCCCAGCAGGGTCGCGATCTCGTTGATGCTGAGCCCGATCCGCTGGGCGACCTGAGCAACTCTCACCCGGCAGGCGGCGTGGTCATCGAACCGGCGCTGGTTGCCGCTGGTACGGATGGCGGTGATCAGGCCACGAGCCTCGTAGAACCGGACCGCCGAACTGCTTACACCGCTGTCCCGGGCGACGTCTCCGACGGTGAACGATGCCATCAGTCCATCTCGCCTTCCGGTTGACTTCAACCAATGTTGAAGTTCTAACGTCGCCAACAGAAATTGTCAACGGCGGTCCGGCACCGGCGGGCCAGACGGATCAGGGGCAAACACATGCGTGCGATTCAGGTAACCAGGTACGGCGGTCCGGCGGTACTGGCGCCGGTAGACCTGCCCGACCCGCAAGCAGGGACCGGCGAGGTTGTCGTACGGGCCGAGGCTATCGACACCATCTATCTCGAAACCCAGATCCGGGGTGGTTGGGGCGAGGTGTTCGGTGTCACTCTGCCGTATGTACCCGGCGGCGCAGCAGCGGGAACGGTGGTCTCCACCGGTTCGGGCGTCCCCGAATCCTGGCTAGGCCGACGAGTCGTTGCCGGCCCCGGAACGCGGGGATCCTATGCCGAGCTGATCCGCACCGGCACGGACCGGCTGGTGCCGGTCCCCGACGGTCTGGACCTGCGGGCCGCGGCTGCTCTTGCGCACGACGGCGTCACCGCTACCGGCATCATCGACGGAGTTGGAGTCAAGCCGGGCGACCGGGTGCTGATCCTGGGAGCCGCGGGCGGCATGGGAACGCTGCTGGTCCAGCTTGTGCACCAGCTTGGTGCACAGGTCGTCGGGGCTGCCCGTGGCGCGGTCAAGCTCGCGCTGGTGCGGCGGCTCGGCGCCGACGCTGTCGTCGACTACACCGAGGACAACTGGACCGACGCGGTACGCGACGCGTTCGGCGGCCTACCGGTCGACGTGCTGCTGGACGGCGTCGGGGGCGCTCTAGGCACGCAGGCATTCCATCTGGTGGCCGACGGCGGACGCGTGTCGTCGCATGGGGCGGCGAGCGGTGACTTCGCCACAACGGACCAACAGAGCACCGGCTCCCGCGGCGTTGTGGTGCGTGGTATCGCGGACGTTCAGTTCGAGGCGCCGGACATGGTGCGGCTCGCAGGCAAGGCTCTGACCGACGCCGCGGCGGGACGGGTACGTCCGGTCATCGCACAGGAATATCCGCTGTCCATGGCAGCCGACGCTCACCGTGCGATGGAGGCTCGGTCGATCCCGGGTAAGGCGCTGCTCATTCCGTGATGGGCCGGTCGGCCACTCCCAATCGCCTGTGGTTTTCGGCGTTCATCAGCACCAGGTAGGTGCGCGTCCGGGTCTGGACGAGCCGTATGGCGGGCCCGACCAGCTCATCACCGTGCTCCGTTAGGGCCCGGCCGGTCGCCGAGCACCCCGTCCACCAAGTGGCCCGCCGCGCCGAGATACCGGGTCGGATCGCCGATCCGAGCCAGGTCTTCGGCGGTGTAACGGTCCCGCAGTTCCGGTGTTTCCGCCAGAACGTCGAACAGGCTACGCAGGGTGGCCTCCGCTTCCGCGGAGGCCCGGGTCAGCACCTCCTTGATCCGGTCCCGGCCGACCGTACGGGAGAGCTGGGCGGCAATCCGCTCGGAGGTGAGCTGGCCGCGAGTGATCGTGAGGTTGGCAGCCATCCGGTCCGGGTGGACGACCAGCCCTCGTGCCAGTGTCACGGCCGTCTCGGCGGCACCGCCGGTCAGCCGCAGGCACTCGCGCAGCAACAACCACTCGGCGTGCCACACCCCGGCGGACCGCTCGTCCTCACTGACCAGCGCCTGGGTGAGTCCGGCCGCCATCGGCGCCACCTGGAGAGCGGCGCTGCGGATCAGCGTGGCGAAGACCGGATTCCGCTTGTGCGGCATTGCCGAGGAGGCACCTCGACCGCTGGCCGCAGGCTCCGCCACCTCTCCCACCTCGCTGCGGGCGAGCGAGAGCACGTCGACCGCGATCTTGCCCAGAGCGCCGGCCACGAAGGCGAGCACCGCGGCGAGGTCCGCCAACGGAGTACGCAGCGTGTGCCACGGCAGCGCCGGCCGGCTCAGCCCAGTCTCCTCCGCGAACGCCACCACCAGGCCGTCCACGTACTCGGGACCGGGCTCGGTGACGCCGTCCAGCGCCGCGTACTCGAGATAGCCGGCCAAGGTACCGGCCGCCCCGCCCAGCGACACGGGCAGGCCCTCGTCACGTACCCGACGCAGGCGGACACGCGCGTCCACCAGCAACTGGTGCCAGCCCGCCGCCTTCAGCCCGAATGTCGTGGGCGCGGCGTGCAGGGCCAGCGTGCGCCCGGCCATCGGCACGTCGCGGTGAACGAGGGCCAGCTCGGCGAAGGCGTCGGCGGCCTCGCCGAGATGGCCGTCCACCACGCCCAGTGCGTGGTGTGCGACCATCATCGCCGCAGTGTCCAAGATGTCCTGGCTGGTGGAGCCCCGATGAACGTACTCGGCGGATGCGGGGTCGAGCTCCGCGACGGCTCGGGTGAGTCGGCTGACGAGGGCCACCACCGGATTCGCGGTGTCCCGGGCGGCCAGCGCGATCTCCCGGAGGTCAAAGAGCTCGGCCCGGGCAGTACGGGTGATCACCGCGGCGGCCTGCAGCGGCATGGTGCCCAACCGGGCCTGCGCCCGGGCCAGCGCCGCCTCGGCGTCCAGCATGGCCTGCAGCCAGGCCCGGTCCCCGACGACCTGCTCGACCCTCGTGCCGGCGCGCACCGGCGACAGCAGCCCGCTGTCTACTGCCACGTCCACGTTGCCCATCACACGATCACCCCGTGGATGCCGGCGACCCCCGAGGCGTCACGGTCGGTCACCGTGGGCCCCACTGGCGGCAGTGACCTGAGTTCCGACGCGATCGCGTCGGCATCGGCCAGGATCACCGAGTCGACGCCGGGCCGGACGCCGGCCGCGGTGACCCAGTGCACCGACTCGGTGGGCACACCGAACGCGAACCGGCGAGGGTGGGCCTGGTCCTGGGCGTCGATGACCCGGTAGGGACGTTCGGTCACGGCCAGTCCTCCTGTTTCATGTCTGCCTCCGTTGCCGTACGGGATCCGGTACGGCCGGCATTGCTCGGTGTCGAGCATGTGGCGCAGCAACGGCTCGGCGGTGCCGGACAGATCCGCCTCGGGTAGTCGCGCCTCGATGAGAACTCCGGCACGCACCGGCGGCCCGGGCACCACCCGCGACGTCGCGACGAACGCCGGCGTCTGCGTGTCGATGACGATCTGGGTACCGGGCCCGGTCAGCTCCAGGACACCCGCCTCGATCAGCGCGACCATCTCCTCGACGCGCCGAGCCGGTGGACCGATCGACAGGAACGCGTTGAGCGGCGTGTACCACCCGGTCAGCTCGTCGCGGTAGGAGTCGCCGTCGATGCCGCCGTGATCGACCGCCAGGCGGATTTCGTTGCGCAGATCACGAAGAACGTCCAGAGCGGCCTTCAGCGGCCCATGAACATTGCCCGCGTGCGCCTCGGCCACGTCGCGAGCCAGGTACTCGATGAGCCAGGCCCGGAAATCATCCCGATTGCCGAAGGTGCGATCACGGTACGGATGGGCCAGCCGATCCCAGTCCCAGCGGTCCACCGTCGGTACCTGGCACTCGTCGAGCAGAGCCGCGTGCCGCCCTCGCGGCGCGGCCAGGTAGCGCTCCACGAAGGAATCGGCCTGGTCGACCGACCCCGCCCGGCGCAGCCACGTCGCGTAGTAGACGCTCTCCACCTCAGTGGCGATCAGTGGCCACAGGTCCCGCCGGAACCGGATCGACTCGCCGCGCGCACGACGCGCTCGCAACTGCGCCACCGCCTCCGCGGTCAGCAGCCGGGGCAGGTACCGGCCGGACACCCCCTTCTGGTTGTCGCCGCGGGCGTGCGCCGGCACTCCGCGCCGCGAACTGGCGTACAGCATCGGCTCGGCCCCGCTCGGTCGGTACCGCAGGCGCCGGTCGGCCCGGTCGAACGTTCCCCCCCGACCCACCGTCAGCAGGATCATAAAATCGAAGAAGGTCAGCCCGAGCCCCCGCAACAGCACCGGCTCACCCGCGACGATGTGATCCAGATCGACGTCGGCCGGACTGGCTGGGGGCAGGTAGGTCAGCCCGTGGATCCGGGACAAGCTCGCGGCGCGGGCCTGCCGGGGATCCAGCCGGGAGGCCACGTGACCCAGGGTGAGCACGACGGCGTCCAGGTGGTGCAGCCGGGTGCCGTCGGCCATGCGTACGCCCTGCGGGCCGCCGGTGACGCCCGAGGTGTCGGCGATCGCCACCGCCCGGGAACGGTGAGAGCGAACCGACATGTGCGGCGGCGCGTTCGCGACGACCCGACGGAAACTGTCCCGCAGGTAATGGCCGTAGAACGCCCGGCTGGGATAGTCGTCGGGGCCGAGTTCCCGGGCCTCGTCGAGGATGGCCTGGTCGTGCCCGCCGAGCGGGCCGAGCAGCGCCACGCTCTTCGCCCACTCGTAGAGGCTGGGTCCAGGCTCGATCGGGCCGCCCAGCCGAGAACTCGGGTCGGTGTAGACGGTGATCTGCGAGGCGACCGTATTGGTGAGCAGCAGCCGTGACTGGTCCGTGCGCCACACCGCGCCGGAACCAGGGACGGCGGGATCCACCACGTGCACGGTGATGCTGGCGCAGGCCCGATCGTGGCGTTCCTGGGCACAGAGTCGTTCCAGGACGGACAGGCCGCGCGGTCCGGCGCCGACGACACAGATCTCCAGATGACCGGTACGGGTCATTGCATGGCTTCACTCGGTCGTCGGGCGGCTACCCGAGCCCCGTGCATCCAGGCCACCGTGTCGTGCAGCTGTTCCGGCGCCATGGCGGCGAGTGCGCGGTTGCGGGCCGACGCGGCGTCGCCGGCAGCGTGCCAGAGCCGGATGCTGTCGCGGGAGATGCCCTGTACCGCCGAGGTTCGCTCCCGTCGCGCAGCGGCGTACTGGAGGAGCACCCGGCTCACCGGCTCGACGCCGTGGCCGAGCAGGTCGCCGAGTACCACCGCGTCCTCCAGGGCCTGGCAGGCCCCCTGCGCGGCGTAGTGCAGCATGGGGTGCGCGGCGTCGCCGAGCAGGGCGACCCGGCCGTCGGTCCAGCCGTCGATCGGTGGCCGGTCGACCAGCACCCAGGCACGCCAGTCGTCGCTCAGGCTCAGCAGGTCGCGGACCGCAGGGAGCTGGGACATCGCGGCCCGCACCAGGGCGCCCTCGGTCGGACGGCCGGCGATCAGCGTCGACGCGCCGTTGAAGTGGCTGGCCGCCATGTTGAGGTAGGCGCCGCCGCTGATCGGGTAGTGCACGAAGTGGCAGTCCGGGCCGGCCCACCAGGTGACGGCGTCCCGGCGTACCCGGGCGGGAACCCGGTCCATGGGGACGATGGCGCGGTATGCGGTGATGCCGGAGTTACGCGGCTCGCCGTCGTCGATCATCTGACGGCGGATCCGGGAGTGGATGCCGTCGGCTCCGATGATCACGTCGGCCGGCAGCTGTTCGCGGGAATCCAGATGGACGGTGGCGCCGGCCGCGGACTGTGTGTACCTGGCGACCGACGCGTTGGGGCGCAGGGTTATCCGGGGCCGCCCTCGGCAGGCGTCGAGCAGCTGGCGGTGCAGCTCTGCGCGATGGACCACCACGTACGGGCTGCCGAATCGACGCTCGTACTCCTCGGTCAGCGGCATGCTGGTGACGTGCTCGCCACTCACTCCGTCCATGAACCGCAGCTCGGACATCGCGACGGCGCTCGCCCGGACCTGCGGGCCCAGGCCCAGCACGTCCAGCGCGTACAGGCCGTTGGGCGCCAGCTGGATACCCGCGCCCAGCTCGGTGAACTCCGGCTGGCGTTCCAGGACCGTCACGTGATGTCCGTGTGCCGCCACCGCGAGGGCGACGGCGAGCCCGCCGATGCCGCCTCCGGCGACCAGGACACGTACGGGCGCTCGCGTGCTCATTTCGCCGCGCTGCCCCGGTCGAGCAGCTGTCGGGCCAGCTCCAGCCGCTTGATCTTGGTGGTGGCGGTCTCCGGGAGGTCCTGCAGACGCCACTGCACGGGCGGTGCCATGGCAGGCAGGGTGGCGACCGCGGCGGCCCAGCGGGCGATGTCGAGCGGGCGGTCCCCGTCAGTGCAGATCACCGGGACCGGTGGCCCTTGCGGAGCCGGCAGGATGATCACTTCGACGAGTTCGTCGAGTTGGGTGAAGAGGGTGTCCTCGACCGCGAGCGTGCTGCCGAACCCGTCGATCTCGTCCACCTCACGGTCCAGCAGGTGCAGGCAACCCCACCGGGTCCGGTAGCCCAGGTCGCCCATCCGCCACCACGATCCGTGACGCTGACCCTCGTACCGCTCCTGCTCGCCGAGGTAGGTCACGATGCGCCCGTCGGTACGCACCTCGATGTAGCCGGGATTCTCGGAGGTGGGGCGGCGCCCGTCCCGGCTCACCACCCGCACGTCGGTCATGCCGGGGAACGGCATGCCGACGCAGCGCCCGTCGGCGCCCTCCGGCCGCTTGCGGGTGAAGGCGCGGGCAGCCACCGGACCGACCTCGCTTTGCCCGTACAACTGACCGAAGACCGGATTCGGATACGCGGACGCCGCGAGCATCCGCCGCACGGTCCGTGGATGGATGGCATCGAACGTGCTGCTGAAGTAGCGCACCGCGGCGAGCGGCCGACGAGGGTCGTCCGCCAACCGCTCCCAGCGCAGGAACGAGTTGGGATGGGTCTCCAGCACGCCCGGCCGGTGGGCCGCGAACAGATCCGCGGCGCGGTCCGGGTCGTTGTCGGCCAGCACGATCAGCGGAAACCCCCGCAACAGGGTGATCGCCAGCGCGGTGAACAGCCGGGAGTGCACGAAGGAGACGTGAATGGCCACCGGGCAGCGGCGCCGGACCAGCGCGGCGATCGACGCCTGCGGTCGGTAGCGCGCCTGGAGCGTCCGGCTGGTGTGGACGGCGAGCTTCGGTATGCCGGTGGTGCCCGAGGTGTGGGTGATCAGGGTGGGCTGGTCCGGCGCCATGATGATCGGAGCGACCTCCGGCACGCCGGTGAGCGCCCGCAGGGCGGTGGTACGGGGATGCTCGCCGGCTGCGAGCAGCACCCCGGCGGTCTCGGTGAAGACCGGCTCCGGCAGCTCGTGCTCGAGCTTGGCGCGGTCGGTCAGCAGGTATGGCCGGCCGGCGCGACGGATCAGCTGAAGGACCGTGGCGCCGTCGAGCTGGGGAGAGAGCAGCACCGGCACGGCGCCGATCCGGGCCAGCGCGCATGCGGTCAGCGTGATGTCGAAATTGTGAGACTTGTACACCACCACGCGGTCCGTGGGCCGCACCCCCGCGGCGTGCAGCCGGGAGGCGAGGTCGGCGATCAGGTCGGCGATGGCACCGACGGTGATCCGCCGCCCCAGCTCCGGCGCCACGTCGAGGTCGTGGTCGAGGGTGATGTCGGTGCCCGGGTGGGCGGCCGCGGCTCGCTCGAAGAGCGTGCCCAATTGGATGCCTCGGTTGGCGATTCTCTGTAGAAACATGTCAGGACTCCTACCGCTCGCTCTCGACGATCGCCCTGATGCGGCGCAGCGTCTCGTGCAGGTCGGCGCCGACCTTGGCGCCCCATTCGGTGATGAACCGCCGGCGCTCGTCGTCGCCCATGTCCTGGGTGATCTTCCGGATTCCCTCGGTGGGCGTATCCATCCGGAAGTGGTGCACGAGCCGGCAGCCGTTCGGCTCCCGGATCATCCGGAAGGCCCACACGCTCGTCTGGGCACGGCCCTGGCTGTCTCGCATCGCCCAGCTGAACTCCGTGCCGGGGACGGCCGTGTGGATCTCCGCCTCGGTGGTCCAGGTGCCGCGAACGACCGGCGCCCAGGAGACGACGTCCTCGCCGCGCAGGTTGTGCCCGCGGAACACCGCGCCGGGCGTACCGGGGGTGCCGCTGATCCACTCGCCTCCGGTGCACTCGGGACTCCACTCCCGGCTGCGGGGAAGGTCGCTGACGAGCGCGTACACCTCGGTCGGGGTGGCTTCGACGATGAGTTCCGCCTGTGCTTCGAACAGTGGCGTGGTGGTCTCGGTTTGGGCCATGGGGAGAATCGTCGGTAACGACTTCCGGGGGGGTCAAAGCGTTCGAAGCTGATCCATCAGGTCGCCACCGTCGCTCGCGCCGACCGGCGAATTACTTGATTCACGCCATATTCTTCGCGCCGTCCGACGCTCTAGCCTGGATCTCGGGTAGCGATCCAAGTGCGCGGCGTGACGATGGGTGATGTGACATGCACACCCGCTCGGCATCGTCGGGAGGTGCCGCGCGCCAACGCCCGGGACGCGACTATGGACACGGGGAGAGTCATGTCTACGAAGATCGACCAAGGCACCACCGTGCTTGCAGAACCGCTGCTGTCGGCCCACCCACGTTACGGATTCGTACACGTCGCTGAGCCGGACGGAGTTGCCGACCAGGTGCAGGGCCTCGTCCCACCGCAGGACGAGGGAACCCTGCTCCAGGACATCGCCCGTCAGGGGCGGCGGCTGCTCGACGCACCTGTCGCATTCGTCGCCGTCGTGTCCGAGGAGGGGCCCGCGATCACCGTACGCGCGGTGGACGGCTCCGGCATGGGCAGCGAACTGCGCCTGCCGGGGAACCACCCGTCCGCTGCGGCGCTGCTCGACGGCTTGTCTCTCTGGTGTCTCTCGGACGATGCCCGGGGGGCCGCCGGACAGCCCTTGGTCGGCCCGCGCGATCCCCGCGAGGAACCGTTGCACCCGGTGATCGCCGTACGACTCGGCCGCGTTCATGGATCCGCCCCCCGCCGTTCGGTCACCGCGCTGTACCTCAGCGACCGGCGGCCCCGGGCGATCATCGTCAGCGAGCGCATCCAGCTGACCTCGTTCGCCCGGCTGGCCGGCGCGGCGATGGAAAAGACGCAACTGCTCGACCTCGCGATCGCCCGGCTCTATGGGCTCGAGCAGCAGTCCGCCCGCGCGGCCGCCGACCTGGACCGGCTACAGGCTCTGCGCTCGGTGCACTACGGCTTCATCGACCTGGCCGTCGCTAGGGGTGACGCGCAGGCTTTCGTCGACGAGGCGGACCGGCGGATCGGCGGATCGGTGCGTCTGTGCACCGCCGACGGCCTCGTGGTTGCCGCGAGCCGCCCCACGGCGGGACGCGGCGACCGCACCGAGGCGCTCCCTGGTCCGGCCACCTCCGGCCGGGATCCGATCACCCACGACGTGCGTTCCTGGGTGGTCCCGGTACTGGCCGGTGACCGGCGAATGGGAAGCCTGCTCGTCGAGATCGACAAAGCGCCGGGCGAGCCCGATCACCAGCTACTGCTCCTGATCGGCCAGGCGGCGGCGGTCATCCTGCGGCAACTCGACGACAGCATGGAGAGTCAGGCCCGGCGGGCACTGCTCAATGAAATGATCACCTCGCCGAAGCCCGCCGACACACTCGTGGAACAGGCCCGCAGGCTCGACGTCCACCTGGACCGGCCGTACGTCGTGGTGGTCCTGCGTCCGGACGGCGTCAGCCCGCACTGGGCGTCGGTGTGGAGCGCGGCATTCGCCGCCCGTAGCGGTGGGCTGTCCGCCATGCACGACGGCGACATCGTGCTGCTCCTGCCGGGAGACACCGACCCGGCCGAGGTCGCCCGAACGGCCGCCGACGAGTCGCGATCGCTCTTCGGCCGGCCGGTGACGGCAGCCGCCTCCAACCCCAGTTCCGGCCCCGTAGGCGTGGCCGCACGGTACCGGCAGGCCCTGCGCTGCCTGGAAATCATGATCCTGATGGACCTGGGCGGCCGTGGCGTATCCGTGCAGGAGCTCGGTTTCCTGCCCATGCTGCTGGCCGGACGGGAGGGCATCGACCAGTTCATCGACACCACGCTCCAGCCGATCCTGGACTACGACCGGCACCGCAACGGCGACCTGGGCCGAACGCTCGACGCGTACTTCCAGTCCGGGCGCAGCCCGACCAACGCGGCGAAACTGCTGCACATGCACCCGAACACCGTCACCCGGCGGCTGGAGCGGGTGACACGGCTGCTCGGCTCGACCTGGCAGCGCCCCTCACGGGCACTGGAGATACAGCTCGCGCTCCGCCTCCACCGCCTGCTCACCGAGCTGTGACACCCGCCGGGTCAGCCGGGTACGACGAGTGCCCGGCGCCCGCG
Organism: Micromonospora sp. NPDC048905; assembly: GCF_040649655.1. Taxonomy (NCBI): domain Bacteria; kingdom Bacillati; phylum Actinomycetota; class Actinomycetes; order Micromonosporales; family Micromonosporaceae; genus Micromonospora; species Micromonospora sp. NPDC048905. The sequence goes on from NZ_JBEZFV010000004.1 coordinate 599,533, forward strand.
CATCTCTCCGTCCTCCACCATCTGGTGCACCTTCGCCATCTCGGACAACGGGAAGCGGACCACCTCCCGTGGGTTCAGCCGGCCCGCGGCCAGCAGCCGGTTGACGGCGCCGGCAGCCTCCGCGAGTTCGGCGGTCGTCGCGTGCGAGATGACGAAGCCGACGATCGACCGATCCATCATGTAAAGGTCACCGACGGGCAGTACCGGCCTGGTTCGGGCACCGGCGAGCAACACGATCCGGCCGCGGGCCGCGAGCCGCCCGACCACCAGATCCAGATCGTTGGTGCCGGAGGTGTCCAGGTAGATGCCGATGCCCTCCGGGCAGGCCGCCGACAACCGTTCCCCGAGATCGGGCGCCGCGTAGTCGATGACCTCCGCAGCGCCCGCGGACCGGCAGAACGTCTCGTCCCGGGGCGCGGCGGTCGCCACCACGCGACCTCCCAGGGCCACCGCCAGCGTGATCAACGCCGTGCCGACGTTGCCGCCGCCCCCGCCGACCACTACCGTCTCGCCGGGACGCAGGCGTCCGTGCACGGCCAACGCCAGGTACGCGGTCGCGGCCGGATGCAGCACGGTTACCGCCTCCGCCGACGCCTCCGCAGGCAGGTGATAGAGCCGGTCCGCGGGCACCACGACCCGCTGCGCCGCGGCGCCCTGGCGGCCTCCGTGGCCGAGGCTGTTGCACCAGACCCGGTCCCCGGCGTGGAACTCGGCGACACCATCACCGGAGCGTGCGACCACACCGACCAGGTCGCGGCCCACGACGAACGGCAGCGGGACGTGCGTCCGGAACGCGCCCGAGCGGACAAACGTGTCGACATGATTGACCGTCGTGGCCACGACGTCGACAAGCACGTCGGTCGGTCCGGGATGCGGCGTGGGTAGGTCGCCGTACCGGATCGCGGCGGCCGGCCCGAGCCGGTCGATGTACGCGGCACGCACGGTCGTCACCGCAGCACCAGGCTCTTAAGGCCGTCGTCACTCTGGAAGAAGGACATGCGCATGGAATCGTCGGCGTACGGACCCGGCGCCGGGGGCTCGTCCATGGTGATCCCGAACCAACGCTGGTACGCCTCGAGCACGGCGGCGTCGCCGACCAGGATCTCGGTGGTCTGCCGGCCGTCGGCGAGGACGGTCAGCTTGTTGCCCTGCAGGGTGACGCGGCCATTCTCCAGGGGCAGGGAGCAGAACATGTTCTGCAGGAACGGTGACGCCGGATGGGTGCGGTACCACCACAGGTTCTGCCGGAAGTCTGGCAACTCGGCCGGCTCGTCATAGAAGCGGTACTGCAGCAGATCGTTGCGGTACACGTCGGTGGTGTCCGGCTCCGGGCGTCGTGTGCTGAACCGGCCGTGCGGATCCACATGCGGCTCGGTCGTGCCGAGCCGCATCGGAAAACGACTGCTCTTGCCGAAGCCGACGTCGGACATCCAGCGTGAGCCGGTGTCCGGAAAGTGGACGGTCATCATCACGTGATTGTGCGGGGCGGTGAACCGCCCGGAGATCCAGACCCGGCACTGGTGCAGCGTCACCGGGAAGTTCAGTGCCTGCAACAGCAGGTAGAAAGCGGTGTTGATCTCGTAGCAGCCGCCGCCCCGCCGCCGGTACACCACCTTGTCCACGATCCGCTCGTCCATGTAGATCTCGTGACCGAGGTGATAGTCGATGCTCTCAAACGGCACCGTGAGGGTGTGCCGCTCCTGCAGGTCACGCAGTGCGGCGAGGTCCGGGCGCTCGGGCCGGTCGGCGCCGATCCGGACCAGGTAGTCCTGCACATGCTGCTCGGTCAGCACGGTTCAGTCCTGTTCGTACGACATACGCATTGACTTGTTGGCGTGCGGGCTCGGCACCGGCGGCTTGTCGAGCGTGATGCCGAAGTACTTGTCGTACGCCGCCAGCAGATCCTCGTCGTTGGTGATCCGTTCGATCCGCCGCTGATCCCCGTCGATCACCACGAGCTTGTTCTCGCGCAGGATGACCCGCCCGTTCTCCGTCGGCAGCGTGGTGGACAGGTTCTTCAGGAACGGCGAGTCGGGCGAGGTGCGGTACCACCACACGACCTGCATGCCGTCGCTGGCCACGATCGGCTCGTCGTAGAAGCGGAACTGCAACACGTCGGCCCGGTAGACGTCGGTGGCGTTGTCGGCGACCCGCTTGGTCGAGAAGGTGCCGTGCGGGTCGTCCTGCGGCTGCGGCGACTCCAGCAACAGCGGATAGCGACTACTGCGGCCCAGCCCCACATCGACCAGCCACCGATCGTCACCGAACCGCACGGTGCTCACGGAGTGGTTGTACGGGGGCGTGAATTCCTGCCCGAGCCAGACCCGGCCCTGGTGCATGGTGATGTCGAAGCCCAGCGATTCAAGCAGATAGTGGAACGAGGTGTTGATCTCCCCGCAGCCGCCGCCCCGGCGCTGGTACACGATCTTCTCGACCACGCGCTCGTCGACGAAGATCTCCTTGCCGAGGTGGTAGTCGATGGTCTCGAACGGCACCGTCAGCGAGTGTCGCGCGTGCAGCAGCCGCAGCGCGTCGGCGTCGAGACGCTCCGGCCGCGAGGTGCCGATCCGGTCCAGGTAAGCGGCGACCGTCGTGTCGTCGAGCATGTCTTCACCTCTCTGTGGATGGGAAGCTCTCCGTGGGGCGGAAGCGGGGAAAGAGCCTCTCCGCGTTGGCGCGATTGACCGCGGCCCATTCCGGCGGGTCGAACTGCGCGAGGCGAGCCACTCCCGCACCGTTCGAGGCGCCAAAGCTCTCCGGCATGAACGGGTAGTCGGAGCCGACCAAGATTCGTTCGACGTTGGCGAAGAGCCGGAGTGAGGCGAGCGAGTGCCGGCCACCACACATCGCCACGTCGAAATACAACCGTCGGAGCACGGCGATCGGATCGTCGGGGAGGCGGGCGGCGAGCTCGCCGTTGATGATCGAGCCATAGGTGAGCCGGTCGGCGTAGTAGCTGATCCCACCACCGCCATGCGGCAGGATCATCGGCAGGTCAGGGAATCTTTCCAGGGTGCCGTTGTAGAGAAGCTGGGCGGCCAGCCGCACCGACTCGAACGGGAACTCGTAGAGGGAGAGCGGCAGGCCGAAGGTGGGCTGGCCGACCGAGGGCGGAACTCCCGGGTGGATGAAGATCGGTGTACGCCGCCGCTCGGCCTCGGCCAGCAGCGGATCGAGCCGACGGTCCCCGACGTAGATCCCGTCGTAGTTGGTCAGCAGCCCGAGCCCGTCGAGGCCGAGCACGTCGATCGCGTACACGAACTCCTCGACGCAGTCGTCGAGGTGCGGGAACGGCAGGACCGCGAACGCGCCGAAACGGCCAGCGCCGTCGGCCACGAATTCGGCGAGATACTCGTTCAGTCGGCGCGCGAAAGCGCGGGATCGGGAACGCTCCAGCATCGGCACGCCCGGCCACAGGTTGACCACGGCCGCGCGTATTCCCTGCCGATCCATCATGGCGAGACTGCTGGCGACGCTCCAGGACGGCCGATCGACACCGGAAAGCACAGCGACGCCGCCCATATCGCGGACCGCTGCGCTGTAAAAGTCGGGAATGATGTGGTGGTGCACGTCGATGGCATCCATCCACGGCGATCCGGCCGGCTCGTTGTCGGGGTTGACGTCCACATTCGAATCCTTGCGATCGCACATGTCCCTGCCAAGGACGCCGGGGCTAATGTGTCATCTCTCTTTCGACTGTTGCTCGGGCGGTCCGGGTGCCATACATTAAGCGACAAAATCCGTGCCCGTCCGTATCGCTTTCGTCGACGGGCTCCGGCGAAGGAATGGATTTGGTGAATGCTCACATTTCCACGAGGCGAACGGCCGGTCGGCGTGCTCGGCACCGGCTCGTACCTGCCGGGCAGGGTGGTGACCAACGCCGAGGCGGCCGAGCACGCCGGCGTGACCGGCGACTGGGTGTTCGAGAAGACGGCGATCCGGGAACGGCGATGGGCCAAGGCCGACGAGGCGACCTCTGACCTCGCGATCAGCGCCGCGCGAATGGCCCTCGCGGATGCCGGCATCGACGCCGCGGACCTGGCGCTCGTCATCGTGGCCACCTCGACCCCGGATTCCCCGCAACCCCCCACCGCCAGCATCGTCGCGAGCGAGATCGGCGCTGGCCGCGGCGCGGTCGCGTTTGATGTCAACGCGGTGTGCAGCGGCTTCAGCTATGGCCTGGCCGTCGCCGAGCGGCTGGTGGCCGCGAATGGCGACCGCCCGGCGCTGGTGATCGGCGCCGACGTCTACTCGCGCATCCTGTCTCCGCGCGATCGCCGCACGACGGTCCTCTTCGGTGACGGGGCCGGAGCCGCGGTGATCGGCGTCGGCGCGACGCACAGCATCCTTGCCACCCGGCTGGTCAGCTTCAGCGAGGCGCACGGCCTGGTCGGGGTGGCGGCCGGCGGCAGCCGCTTGCCGGCCTCGGAGCAAACCATGCGTGACGGCTCGCACTACTTCACCATGGACGGGCGCGGTGTACGCGACTTCATCGACGACCACGTGACCCCCGGCATCGCCGGGTTCCTGTCCGAGCACGGGATACGGCCGCAGGAGATCAGCCACCTGGTGTCACACCAGGCCAACGGACGGATCCTCGCCACCATGGCGGATCGGCTCGGAGTGTCGTTCGAGCGGTTCGCCACCACGTTGGGCGTCTACGGCAACACCGGGGCGGCGTCGGTACCGATCACCTACGACCAGCTGCGCCGCTCGGGTGCGGTCCGCCCCGGTGACCTGCTACTCCTCGCCGCGTTTGGTGGCGGGATGACCATGGGGATAACTCTTCTGCAGGTGGCCCGGTAGAAGGAACTCGGGTACGGCGGGCGCCGCCGCGGTGAGCGCGGCGCCCGCCCACCGCTCAGGACGTACGCCGGAGGGCCGGTTCCGCGCAGTCCCGCGCCGCGAGGACGGTGTGCGCCGCCGAGGCCAGCGTGACGTGTCGATGCCAGCCCCGGTACGAGCGACCGGTGAAGGCGCGCAGACCCACCCGGTCACCGGTCATCTCCAGATCGTGTCCCACCCGTGGGACCAACGACGTCAGGCGGACCAGGTCAGCGAGGCCGACATCGCCGCGGCTGGTCAGCCACAACTGGCCGGGACCGGACCCGCCGGGCGCGCTGAGCTCGACCATGAGCAGTGGGTCGTGTGCCCGGGTGCTGGGCAACCGAACCGCGACGGTGCCGGCCAGCACCGGCGGATTCGCCGTCAGGCCAAAGACCGGCCGCCGGCTGTGCCGTGCCGCCGCCGCCAGGTCACCGGCGCACTCGGCGGCCGATCGCCCGGAGGCGACTAGGCGCAGACCGGCTGGGATGCGGATCAGCACCGGCGCGCCACTGGCGCGGAGCCGACGGACCACCATCCCGGCCTCCATCTCCCGTGCGTCGACCAGCACGAGGTCGTCCGCCGCAACCCCCAGTTCGAGATAGGTCTCCACGGTGCAGGCGCCCAGGGACTGCGCGACCATGTCGTCCGGGATGGCCGCGCGCCGCCGGCGGTGCTCGTCGGCCAGCCAGTCCTCGTTGAGGTGCAGACGCCAGTTGACCGGGGCGACGAAGTCGGGCGTGGCGGCCCAGAGGCCCACGGCGTGCTGCGCGTTGAGCGACTGTCCCAGGCCTGGCGAGTACTTCCGGCCTACCCCCACCGAGTGCGTCCCGGCCTTGCGGATCAACGTCGGGTGCAGCACCCAGGCCGACACGTTGGCAACCCGGGTGACATGGCGGGTGAGTGCCTGGCGGACCGGCATCCAGTCCCAGGTGGAATCGCTTACGAAATGGTGCAACGCCTGCTCTGCCGCGGGTTCTGCCGATATGGCGGCAATGTTGCGAATGGATTTGCGCCCACGGGTCAGGAGGAGCCCTCGGATGTATTCCATGCCACGCCTGCGTTGGTCACTTCGCGGTAGTCCGGCCAAGATGTCCGTACACAAGTCCGTGACGTCGTCGTGCAGACGCATCCTGCCTCCTCGGGGCATCCAGCGGCGAACACAATGAGCTTGTAATGCGCAGCGGGGATGGTCGAGGTGCTGACAGCACCGCCTTTGAGGCAGCGGTGGTTGCCGGAGGCGCATCTCACGCGATGACGCCGGAGAGAGCGACTCGGACGGCGCTGAACCTGACATAATCGATTGCCGGCAAATGTTGAGGCCCGCCGGGGTCGTCCACGACGGGCCTTGGTAGATCGGTCTCTCCTGGTGGAATCCACGTGATGCCCTGGTGACCGCAGCCGGCTGATCGTGCGGCGTCCACGCCGGTACAGGCGACCTGATGACCGCGGTCGACCTCCCCGCCCGGACCATCTCCCGGCTGATGGGCCTGGCTGGGCAGCCGACCGTCGCCCCGGCCGCTGCTGTCGCGGCAGCCGGGGCGATGCCGTTCACTTGCCGATGTGAAGCGCTTCCCGGACGAACATCTGGGCGAACGTCGGGGCGCCGGTGGTCGTGACCACGTCGATGAACTGACCGAGGTGATTGTCTCCGGTCGCCTCGCGAATCAGCAGGTCAGCAAGATCGATGCGGGACGTGAACCGGCCGGGCAGCCGGCGCGGCTCGGCGCGGTAGTCGGTGACGACGTCGCCGTCGAACAGACCGGCGGGACGGATCACCGTCCAGTCCAGGCCGCTCGCCTCGACCAGCTTCTCCATCCGGGCCATGTCGTCGTAGACGGTGCGGCCCATCCGGAGCAGGATCGGCGCGATGATCTTCTTGAAGGTGAACGTCTCACCCTCGGCGTGCTCGCCGGTGGTGCCGGTCGACGTCACGCAGACCAGTCGGCGCAGGCCGTGGTCCTTCATCGCGGCGATGATGTTGGCCGCCCCCTGCGAGTAGACCCGCACCGTCTCCTTCGTGTACGGGACGCCGAGACTGGAAATGACCGCCTGCTGCCCCGCGATCACGGCGTCCACCGCGGCCGCGTTCAGCACATCCGTGCCGACCACCCGCAGCCCCGCTCCACTGAGCGGGAAGGACTCCGGGCGGCGGGTCACCGCCGTGACGAGGTGTCCCCGAGCCAGTGCCATCTCCGTGGTCAGCCGGCCGGTCGGGCCGTTCGCGCCGAACACCACGAGTTTCATCGAACCTCACCTCTTCTTGACTACGTTCCTTGCGATCGATGGTCCGGCCGGCCGATCGTCCAGGCCACGACGGCCGCGCCGAGCACGACGCCGGCCGCGACGATCAGCGCCGTCGCGTAGCCGGTCACCGTCGCCTCATTCCGCGTCGGGGCGTCGGTGCCCGAGCCGATCAGCAGCCCCGCGGTGGTGCTCGTGGCGACGGTGTTGAACAGAGCGGTGCCCACCGCCGCCCCGACCTGCTGCACGGCGTTGTAGAGGCCCGACGCGACACCGCTGCCGGCGGAGTCGGTGCCTGCGGTCACCTCGCTGGTCAGCGGGGTGAGCACAGAGCCAAGCCCCATCCCGGCGAGGATCTGTGCCGGCAGCAGGTACAGCAGGAAGACATCGGGGGTGTCCGCCCGTGCCCGGGACAGGATCAGGATGCCGGCGCCGAGGGCCAGCAGACCCGGCACGGTGATCACCCGGGTCGACACCCGGCCGTGTAACAGTCCGGCGACCACCGCGCCGGCCACCGCGCCCACGCTCGTCACCACCAGGACCAGACCGGCCCGGACGGGGGAATACCCCAGCACCGTCTGGGTGAAGTAGGTCATGAACAGGTAGCAGCCGAACAGCGCCAGCTGTAGCAGGAAGACGGTGAGAAGGGCGCCGCCGCGCCGACGGTGAGCGACGATGCGCGGGGGCACCAGCGGGTCGCGGGACCGCCGTTCCACCACGACGAAGGCCGCGAGCAGTGCCCCGCCGGCCAGCAGCAGGATGAGCGTGTACGGGTCCGCCCAGCCGTGTGACGCCCCCGCGCTGAACCCGGCCACCACCGTGACCACCGACGCCACGCTCAGCAGGACCTCGGTGGCTGCTGGGAAACGGCCGCCGGTGAGGCGCTCGCCCCGCGGCAGCGCACGAGCGCCGAACAGGCCGATCGGCACGATCACCAGGTTGATGAACAGGCACCAGCGCCAGCCCGCGTACTCGGTGAGCAGGCCGCCCGCGATCAGGCCGATGGCCGAGCCGGCCGCGCTCACCGCCGCGAACGCGCCGAAGGCCCGACCCCGCTCCCGCCCCTCGGCGAATATCGTGGAGAGCAACGCGAGCGCGGCCGGCGCGAGCAGGGCCGCGCAGCATCCCTGTAGTGCCCGCCCGGCGATGAGCGCTGGCGCGTTCGGCGCGGAACCGGCCAGGGTCGAGGCCACGGCGAAGCCGGCCAGCCCCCAGACCAGTGCCCTGGGGTGCCCGACGATGCCGCTGATCCGACCGCCGGCCAGGAGCAGCGCGCCGAACGGCAGGGCGTAGGCCGTAATCACCCACTGCCGGGCCCCGTCCGACATCTGGAGAGCGTCCTGCACGGACGGCAACGCGATGCTCACGATGGTCGAATCGAGCACGATCATCAGTTGCGTCAGGCAGATCGTCGCCAGGATCCATCGCGAGCGGGTCGCAGCCGGTGCCGCCGTGGTCACGTCGTTCACCTTTGTCGCACTCGCCCCCCTGGCCGGGCTCGCGCACGAGCCAGTGGAACGCCGGTCGGGCACCAGAACGTTGTTCCGGTGCCCGACCAATGTACTACGCTCACCTTCACAACGACCAAACGAGGGCTCGGAAGGCAGGTGACGCCATGGCCGGTCAGGCACGTCCCGGCAAGGGTGTGTGGCTCAGGACCACCTCTCCACGTCACCACAACCCGCCACTGAGCCTCACGCGCATCGCGACCGCCGCCGTCGAGCTACTCGATCGGGACGGCGTCGGTCAGCTCACCATGCGCCGGCTCGCCGAGCATCTGGGCGTCGGCACGACGACCCTGTACTGGCACCTCGACACCAAGGACGACGTGCTCGACCTGGCGGTCGACACGGTGTTCGCCGAGTCGGCACCGGAGCAACACAGCGACGACTGGCGGGCGGACATCACCGCCCAGCTCACCGACTGGCGCGAGACACTGCTGCGACACCCCTGGTCGGCGGCGCTCCCCCTGCGGCAGCGTCCCGCCGTCGGCCCCGGCTTTTTGTCCTGGATGGAATTTCTCCAAGCCGCCCTGACCCGGGCCGGATTCAGCCACCGCGACGTCGCCGCGGCGAGCTGGGTCCTGTACAGCCATGTCCAGGGGTCCGCAGGCAGCCAGACCGCGCTGCGCTGGTCGGCCGAGGAACGTCAGGAGGGTCAGCGGTTACTGGACGACCAGCGTGACCTCTACCCGACCCTGGTCGCGCAACAGCACCTGCTCGACGACGACTGGGCCGGAAACTTCCAGCTCGGGCTGGCGTACGTGCTGGACGGCCTCGCCGCCCGCCTCCGCCCGCCCGGCAACCAGGCCCGATAAACGCCGGACCGGCCCGCACCATGTGCGGGCCGGTCCAGAACGGGAATCAGAGGAATCAGAGGTCGTACTTCTTCAGCACGTCGGGACCCACGTACTGGATCGCCGAGGTGGTCTGCTCCCGCCCGATCTTGAATGCGGTGGCCACCTCGACCAGACGCAGCGCCTGGTACTCGATCGCCGCGAGGTTGTCCTCGTGGACGTTGCTCGCCTCGTGCCGGGAAACGCTGCACGTGCCGTACGGGGCGCCGTTGTTCGGCAGCCCCAGCACCGCGACGCTGGAACCGTTGGGCACGATCAGCGAACCCCAGTGGCAGATGACGTTGTGCAGAGCCAGGATGGCCGTCTGCGCGCCAGCGTGCGGCATCGAGGCGGACGCGAAAACGCTCACCACCTTGTTGGCCAGGTCGCCCGGAATGGCAACCGGGCCGGAGTGGTCGATGAAGTCGATAATCTGCGGAGCCGGCAGGCCGAAGTGCACCGGCGTGCCAATCATGATGGCGTCAGCCGCCACCAGATCCGCCATGGTCGCCACCGGCACGTCCGCCGTCTCGGCGTTGAGCTCGGCGTACACCTTGCGGTCCAACACGATGGGATTGGGCAGGTCAGGAACCCTGTAGAGCTGCGCTTCGGCGCCAGCCTTCACCGCCGCGGCGGCCGCGGCCACGGCGAGCTGGTGGGTATTCCCGCTGCGGGAGTGGAAGAGGATTGCCACCTTGATCACAGAACGCTCCTCACGGGTCGATGCGCCTGGGCATCGCACGGACCATCTACGGGCATCCTGTCGACCGCGACCGCGCCGACAAACGGCACGAACCTTAGTTAGTCACCTCCGGGCCGTTTCCGCCACCGACCTGACACAACCGGGCCGCCACCGTTGACCGGCGCGTCCCGGTCCCGATGTGCTGCGACCCATGTCGAACGCACCCGAGAAGCCGCTCACCGCACCGGCCGATCCCGAGGAACTCGTGCCGCTGTTCGAGCACGCCTTCAACACCCGCAACCTCGACCTGCTCGAGGAACTCTTCGAGCCCGACGCGCTGCTGGTCCTGGCCCCCGGCGAGGTCCTGGCCGGCGACGAACGGCGCGCACGCAACCAGGAGAAGCTCCCGCACTTCCTGCCTATCAAGGTCGCCATCCGCCACCAGTACATCACCGGGGACATCGCCCTGCTGATCAACGACTACGTGCACGAGGGAACCACCCCGGATGGCAAGCACCTGCGCATCGAAGGCACCGCCGTCGATGTGCTCCGGCGCGGCGCCGATGGCGCCTGGCGCTGCCTTATCAGCAACCCGGCAGGCATCAAGACCGCGGGCGAACTCCCGCACTGACGACGCGGGTGGACCCTGCGGTGCCCAGCCCGGCCACCTGGCGGCGGCCTCTTACGCGGTCCTTCGCCGGCAACTGCGCCGGTCCCGCGCCGCGCCGGCCCGCTGTCTTCCGGTGAACGGGCCCGCATCCGCACCGGCGAGTAGATCCGCCCGGCGCGCGGTCCTCAGGCCGCCGCCGGGCCCTACGGATACGGAGAACAGGTATGACGAAGCTCCTGGTCGTCGTCGGCAGCATCCGCCCCGTCCGGGCTGCCGACCTGGTCCTGCCCTGGCTGGCGTCGCGGGTCAGCGCGCACGGTGGCTTCGAGGTCGAGATCGCCGATCTGCGGGACTGGGCGTTGCCGATGTTCGCCGAACACCTGGGTACGGTCGGCGACATCGACGACCCCACCTGCTCCGACCCGGTCCTGCGAGCCTGGAACACGAAGGTGCAGGAGGCCGACGCCTTCATCGTCATCACCCCGGAGTACCACCACAGTCTGCCCGGCAGCCTGAAGAACGCCATCGACAGCGTGTGGCCCGCATTCGGCTTCCGCAACAAGCCGGTGGCAGCCGTCGGCTACAGCGCTGGCATCGGGGGTGGCAGCCGGGCCGTCCAGCATCTGGCGCAGATCGTCATCGCGGCCGATGCCGTGCCGCTGCGCAGTACCGTCTTGCTGCCCTTCGTACAGACGGCCTTCACCGCAGCCGGGGAGCCGGTCGACCGCGCGACGGACGTCGGTCTGCGAATCATGCTCGACGACCTCGCCTGGTGGGCGACCGCGCTGAACAAGGCCCGCGCGGAAGGCGAACTCGCGCCTGGCCAGGCGCGCATGATGTCAGCGCTGACGTCGGCCTAGTGTCGTACGCTGGGGCGACTGCGGATTCGGCGGCTCCGTCTCGCATCCGCTGTCGGCGATGCGTGACGCTGTTCGCTCGGCTGTCCGGGACAGTCCCGGACCGGCTACGGCTGGTTCAGCGATACCATCAGCTCGGAACCCCCACTGGACATCACCTGGCACAACGGTGGTAGCGGCGGGTTCCGATCATTTGTGGGTTTCGATCGCACAGCTGGGCGCCGAGCCGTCGTCCTCGGCAACACCGACCGGTCGGTAACCGAATTGGGTTAAGGGCTGCTCGTGGGACGAGCCTTACCGGATCGGGGTCCTGCCGGGCCGGGTTCGCTGGCCATCGCGGTCACCGTACTCCTCAGCCTCGGCGGGGTCTGGTCCTTCTCCTCTCAACGGTGCGACACCCCGAACGGCTGAAGCTCGTCGTGAGCGGGATCTGGGCCGTGGCCGGACCCGCACTGGCGTACCCGGTCGGCGCCTGGCAGGTGGTGCCGGCGCTGGTGTGGGCCGTCGGTGCTGGCCTGTCGGCAGCGGCACTGATCCTCGCGGGCACACGCTGGAATTCGGCCCGGACATGCCATGGCCGCCGCTGGGCGTGGCCACGCCGACTGAGCGCCGGCCTGTGCGAGGTCTCCGTGCAGATGTTCTTCTTCGTCGACGAAACATCCACCGGAGACCTCGCTACATCCGGATCACCAGTACACCCTCAAAACACCAGCGCAGCGGCAACGATCAACGCCTCCGGTGTCACCGACTGTGGTCATAGTCAGCCGGTCCGCTCGATCGCCGCCGCGATCCGCGCGCGAAGTTCGGATGCCGGTATGACCGCATCGACCGAGCCGACCCGCACCGCGCGTTCGATGCTGTGCACCCGGTCGAATTCTGCAGCCAGGGCGGACAGGTGCTCAGCTCGCACAGCGGTGCGTAGGTCAGCGAGTTCAGTCACCAGGTCGGCGCGTTTCTCCGCAACATCAGTGGCGGCGATGCGCTGCTCGAGCCCGCGAATGCGTGGATCGTCGGTGGTGCGGGCGTCGACGGTACGGGCGAAAACGACCGCGGCGGCGGGGGCGCCGCCGATGACCGAGGCGAACGAGCCCTCGACGGCGAGCACGGTCATGTTCGGATTGAGCGCCTTGGAGAACACCACAAACGCACCGCCGTGGTAGCGGGAAATGACACAAAACACCACTTTGCCATCGAAGTTGACGATGGCGCGGCCGATCTCGGCGCCGTACTCAAGTTGCAGCCGCCGCAGAGACTCCGGTGATCCATCGAACCCGGACAGGTTCGCCAGCATTACCACCGGACGGTTGCCGCTGGCGGTGTTGATCGCTCGCGCCACCTTCTTCGACGACAACGGGAAGAGCGTTCCGGCGGTGAAGGATTCGGGTCCGTCCGCAGGCGGGAAGCCATGCCGTGCGACCGGCCCGGACTCGATGCCGATCAGGCATACCGGCCAACCGTCGATGCGGGCGTCGGCCACGACCGCGGTCTCAGCCTCGGCCATGTCTGCCCAGCGTTCCACCAATGGGTGGTCCTGGTCCGAGACCGCCTGCAGCACCGCGCGAATCGCGAACGGCTTCTTGCGGTCCGGATTCGCGGTCGCGGAAAAGATGTCGCCGACGGTGATGAAGTCACTGTCGGGGTGGTGGTGCGGGGACGCGGTGACGTCTCGGGTGACCGGGTCGATGGTCGACGCGCGGCGTGGTCCCCGCTCGCCCTGGGTCACGTACGTGTGCGCGTAGTGGCTCAGCAGAATTTCCTGCGCCGCAGCCAGGGTCGGGACGAAGTACTGGGCCTGCCCGTTGGGTCCCATCACCCGGGCGTAGCCGCCGATGCCGAAGTTGTCCTCCGCCGAGACACCGCCGGAGAAATCGAGCGACTGCTTGCCGGTCAGCACCATCGCACCGGCGGGCGTCATCACCAGAATTCCCTTGGTGTGCATCAGCATCGTCGCCTCGGCGTTCCAGTACGGCTGAGCGCCGACGTTGATTCCGGCGACCACGATGTTGATCTCGCCGCCGTCCTGGGTGAACTGCACTATCCGGCGCAGCGCCCGGGCCACCCAGTCCATGTTCTCGGTGCCGGAGTCCATCGAGATCCGTGCGCCCGCCGATATCGCATACCACTCCACCGGCATGCGTTCCCGCTCAGCGAGGTCCAGTGCCGCGACAATCCGGGCACACTCGGGTTCGGCCAGCGCGCCCAGCGCCCGGTGGGGATCCCCGAACAGCGCGACGCGGCGTACTCCCTCGGGATACAGCTCGGTTGGCGTGGACACCAACCCGACCACGATGCCCGCGCGGTTGCGCCCGCGCGGCCGGTCCACCTCGACGAGAGACTCCCCTTCGAGGTCGAATTCGGTGAACTCGCCTCCGGGGCCGCGCACAAGGTCGATCAGCTCGTAGGGATACACCGCACCGCGCCGGCGCACCCGCAGCACCTTCTGGTCGTAGTCGTTCAGTGGCGCGAGCGGTTCCGTCGGCGCGGACTCGACCGACACTTCGGTGCCACCGCTGAGGTCATAGCAGAACCGGGTGACCTGGAATTCGTACGAGTCGTTTGGCTGGCGCACCCGCCCGTGCACCACCACGTCCTGGATGCCGGCCCGCACGATCTGCGGCGCGGTGGCGTGTAGCCAGTCCGCCAACTGCGCCGTGTCGACGTCGATGAACGGGCGAATGTCGAGCCAGACGTGGTTCAGATCCAGCCGGCCCCCTGCCGGGTCCAACTCACGGCGCGCCTTGGCGACCGCCTCGGCGCAGACGCTGAGGACGGTCTCCGCACCACGTACGGCGATGATCGCCCCGTCGGAGTCGCGAACCGGTTCGAAGCGCCGCAACTGCGCCATGGCGACCAGTCGCTGATCGGTCGGATTGTCCTTGGCTACGGCGTGATACAGCAGCATGTCCGGCGGTGCGGGAAGCTGGGTCAGGTGGAAGTCGCGCAGCCGCCAGAGATGCAGCCGCCGCCCGATCAGCGGATGCACACCACGGATCACCGTGTCCTCCACCAGGCCCGCCGCGCGCCGCCGGAACGTGAAGTGTTCCAACGGCCCGCCGTCGGGAGGTGGCAACGCGACGCTGATACGGCGCGCATGCCCCGCCAGCCCGGTATGCCGCAGCGCGGCCAGCAGTTCGGCCGCCCGCTCCTCGACCGAGGCGGGCGCGTCCGGCCAGGCCAGCAGGAGGTCCGCCACCCGCACATGGTTGGCCGGTGCGGCGTCGAGCAGATCACGTAGCGTGCTCACCAATGTGCCGGACGCGCCGTCGCGCAGGTCCGTCATCCGGCCTACGGTCGCGGCGCAGATGGTAGGCACGACGTGGCGCGGGCGCAACTCAAGCCGGTAGTCGCAGACCACGAACGCCCGACCGGCCACAGTGAGGGTGCGTACCGCGCCCAGCCGTTGCTCGCCGTAACGGCGGCGGCACAGCACCTCCAGCAATGGATCCACCGGGGCATAGGTGTCCTGGAACAGCCTCGCTACCACGATGCGATCCAGTGATTCCGGAATATCGGCGATGGCCGCGATTCGCCGGGAGCGCTCGGGGGAATCCGGCATGTCGGCGAGCGCACGAAGCTCGTCGGGTACCCCGGCCAGCATCGCCGCCCGGGCGCCCTCCGCCTCCGGGTGCAGATACCAGCGGAACACCACGCTACGAGCCAGATCGGCCAGCAGGGGCGAGCGGCCGGCGACGACTCTGATCAGCCGATCCAACGCGGGGCGGATACCGTCCTCGACCGGGCGCGGCTCACCAAGCCACACCTTCAACAGCTCCTGCACTACCCGGGAGCTGTCATTGAAGCGCTTGCAGGCCAGCACGATGCGATACACCGCCTGCTCCAGCTCAGGCGCGCGATCGACTTCCGTGACTCCGTAGCGGGCCAGGATGCTGTCCAGCGTGTGCCGGAAGCCCGGTGACAGTGCGCCTCGGTTCACGTCCAGGCTTTGCAGGTAGGTGTGCAGCTGTTCGTGGCGGCTGCGGTGCGACGACTCCTCCGGCTCCGGGGTGGACAGTTCGACGATGTCGCAGAACGACTCGATCAGGGCGGCTTCGCCGGCCAAAGGCGCGCCGTATTCGGCCACCAGGCCACTACGGTCGCGCAGGTAGCGCGACAGCGCCGGATGCGGATCGTCCGCTCGATCGAAACCCAGCACCGCGCTGGACAGTTCATTCAGCGTCAGCTGCGCGCGAAGGGCCGCGGAGTCGTCGGCAGACAATAGCGGCAGCATCAGGTCGACCGGCTCGTGTCGCACCGGGTCGGCGTCTTCCCCTACTGGATCCAGTTGTGCCAGTAGCGTTCCCGTGTCTACCTGGCTGCCGACTGAAACCAGCAGCTTGCGCACCCGGGCGCCGAACGGCGCGGGTAGCACGGTCTCCATCTTCATGCTTTCCAGCACGAGCACCGGAGCCCCGGCGGCGATCTCGGCGCCTTCTGCAACCGGTGTGGCCACGACCAGCGCGGGTGCGGGTGCCCGCACCGCACCGCCCTCGTCCCGGCTGACCCGGTGCGCGACGCCATCGACCTCGACGACGTGCACGGTGCCGTGAGTCGCGGTGATGATCCGGTAGCTACGGTCGCCGACCGTCAGCCGGCTCGAGTACCGGTCTTGCCGTTCGATATCGGCGTCGAACGAGATGTCGTCGATGCCGATCCGGTAGCGGTGCGCACCGATGCGGGCAGCCGTCACCGGATAGCCGCGGCCTGCCAGTTTCACCTCGACGGCCCGGGCGGGTTCATCCAGAGTCTGCGGCCGTCCGCCGCGGCCGGTTTCCCATAGGCGGGTCCTGCGCGCGTGCTCCTCCTCGTCGTAGCTGGCGATGGCGGCGGCGGCCAGGGCGATGCCGATCTGCTGGATGGCAGCCAGTCCGCCCGCTGCCCGGACTCGATCCACCCAGCGGGTGTCGGCGGTGGCGTCGATGACCTCGGGGGCGTCCAGCAGCGACATCAGCAAGCTCTTGTTGGTGGCGCCGCCCTCGATGACGACGGTGGTCTCGGCGACCGCGCGGCGTAGCCGGGCCAGTGCCTCGTCACGATCGCGACCGTAGGCAATGATCTTCGCGATCATCGAGTCGAAATCCGATGGTATCTCGTCGCCTTCGACGATACCGGTGTCGATGCGCACGCCTGGTCCCCCAGGCCAGCGCAGCAGCTCGATACGGCCCGGCGCGGGCGCGAAGTCGCGGTCGGCGTCCTCGGCGTTGAGCCGCGCCTCGACGGCGTGCCCACGTTCGACCGGACGATCGCCGCGCAACGGCAGCCCGGCTGCCACCTCGATCTGTGCCTTGACCAGATCGATGCCGGTGGTCAGTTCGGTGACCGGGTGCTCGACCTGCAGTCGGGTGTTCACCTCGAGGAAGGCGAAGAGTTGCTCCTGCGGCTGGTACAGGAATTCGACCGTGCACGCGCCGCGGTAGCCGACGGCCAGAGCGAGCCGTTCGGCCGAATCCTTCACCGTCGCGATTTGGTCCCGGTTCAGCAGCGGTGAGGCTGATTCCTCGATGATCTTCTGGTTGCGCCGCTGCACGGTGCAGTCACGCACCCCCAGGGCCCAGGCGGTGCCGTGCGCGTCGGCAATCACCTGCACCTCGACGTGGCGGGCACCGGTGACCAGCCGCTCGAGGAACACCACCCCGTTGCCAAAGGCTCGCGTCGCCTCCTCGCTGGTGCGGGCGTAGGCATCGCGCAGTTCGTCGGGCGATCCGACGATGCGGATGCCACGGCCACCGCCACCGGCGGTTGCCTTGAGCATCATCGGATATCCGATCTCGGCCGCCTGCGCCAGGGCGGCGTCAAGCGACTGGACGGGTCCCCGGCTCCACGCCGCGACCGGGATGCCGACCTGCTCGGCCAGCAGCTTGGCACCGATCTTGTCGCCCAGTGCCCGCATCGCTTCCGCACTCGGGCCGATGAAGGTAACCCCGAGCCGGTCGCACAGTTCCACAAATGCGGGATCCTCGGCGACAAACCCCCAACCAGCCCAGGCGGCGTCGGCCCCGGTATCGGTCAGCGCCCGCTCCAGCACCGCCAGGTCCAGGTACGGACGTGCCGAGGCGGGACCAAGGCAGTATCGCTGGTCGGCCTCGCGCACGAAACCGGCGTGCCGTTCACCATCGGTGTACAGCGCAATGGTCTGGATCGGTTCGCGGTCGCGGTGTTCGGCATTGCACTCGCGGACCGCGTGGATCAGGCGGCGAGCCGCCTCACCACGGTTGACGATGGCGATACGGGTGAACACGCCAGTCACTCCTCAGCGGAAATCTTCGACAAGACGGGTTCGATCCGGCTATCGACGCAGCAGAGCCGCGCCGAGACTTACCAACCCGACGGTCAGCGTGGAAATCATGATCAACGACAGCAGTCCGGCGACGCGACGGGTCGACTAGGACAATGCCGGCGCCTGTACGAACGGGGGCCTGGTTGCAGTCTCGACGGAGATGAGGCTGCGTCTTTCTACGGATGGGCAATGAGATCGGTGCGAGCTTTGGAGCGGGACCGCTGAATGGCGTAGACGGCGCGCAGCGCGACCTTGTCGCGCACCACCCGCAGCGGAGCGGCCTCGAGCAAGCTCATCCGACTCACCATCCGCGAGATTTTGACGAACTCGTTGGCGCGGCCCGTGCGGCGCTGCTCGTACTCGCGAAGCGCCGCGACGGGATCGGCCGCCGCCTTGAGGACGCGGGCCAGACAGACCGCGTCCTCGACAGCCTGCCCCGCGCCCTGCGCCATGTCGGGCGTCATCGGGTGCGCGGCGTCACCGAGCAGACTGGCGCGTTCGAATCCCCAGTGCCGCAGGGGATCCCGGTCGACGACGTCGCTGCGCAGGATGGCATCGGGCTCGGTGGCGGCGATCATCCGCTGGATGTGGGCGGGCCAGCCGCGGTACGTCTTCAGTACCGCGGCCTGGCGTCCGGCTGGCGGCTCGGGCGCGCTGGGCGGCGATTTCAGCATCGCGAGCCAGTACAGGCGTTGACCGGTCACGTGATAGTGCAGGATCCGCGCACCCGGACCCCAATAGATCCGCATCTCGCCGACGGGGATCTGCGGATCGGTGTAGTCGGTGATGCCGTGCCAGGCCGCCATTCCGGAATACCGGGGCCGAGTCGGGCCGTGCAACTGCCGGCGGACCATCGATGCGATGCCGTCGGCACCGATCAGCAGATCACCGCGCTCCACGCTGCCGTCGGCGAGGCGGACCACCACACGCTTGGTGTTCTGCTCGAAGCCGATCAGCTCCGAGTTCAGCCTCAGCACATCCGGACCGAGGGTCTGCAGCAGCAGGCGGTGTAGATCAGGGTGGCTCATTCCCACCGACGGCGCGCCGAACTCGTCACTCAGCGCTGCCAGGTCGAACGAACCCAGCGGACGTCCCCGCCAGTCGAGGTTGCGGTGCGCGGTGACCTTTGTGCCGATCTCAGCCACCTGATCGGCGAGGTCGATGTGCTGCAGGGCGCGCATGGCGTTGCTCCACAGGTGGACTCCCACGCCCTTGGCGAGCTCGTCGGCACCTGCCCTCTCGATGACGACGACATCGATTCCGATGCGGCGCAGGGCGATAGCGGCGGTCAGTCCGCCGATACCGGCGCCGACGATGACGACCCTGCGAGTGCTCATTGCGCCGCATCCAATTCCACGCCGCCGCGCAGGCGGTGCAGTGGTGAGCGGATGATCATCGAGGGAAACAGGTTACTCGTGCGGTCTGCGAGGGCGGGCATGATCAGCTCCTGATCGACTGGTTGGGCCGATGGAATTCACGGAAAGTGTCGGCGACTCGGGCAGAGTCCTCGATGTGCAGGCCGTGCCCGACGCCGTCGAGGCGGATGTGGCGGACGTCGGCGAGCAGCTTGGTCGCCCGCCGGACGTCGTTGTCGGACATGAACCCGCCACAAGCGGGATCGGCCTGTATCAGCAGGGTCGGGCAGCGTACCCGCGCCAGCAGTTCGTCCGGGTGGTAGTCGCGGGTCATCCGCCTGTCGTGATACTGGTTGAGCACCTCGGTATCGAACTGGTGCAACGATGTCGCCAGCGATCGCAAGGCCAGCGGCAGCCCGGCCAGCCAGGCCGTCCTCACCTCATGCGGGATGTCGTCCGGATAGATGCCGGAGTCAGCGATGACCAGCGACCGCACCAGGTCCGCTCGGCGGGCGGCGACGGTCAGCGCGATCCAGCCGCCCAGCGAATGCCCGAACAGGTGCACCGGTGCGCCGACCACTTTGTCGGCGAAGTCGATGATGTCGGAGGCGAAGCCGTCGATGCCGTAGTCGGGTGCCCGGTCCGAAACGCCGTGGCCGCGCAAGTCGGGGGCGTACTGGTGGTAGCCGGCCTGCAGTGCGAGCATCAGCGGTCGGTACACCTGCCAGCGGGCCGCGGCACCGTGCACCAGTAGCAGTGGCGGACCGCTACCCGGCAGGATGCCGTAACCCAGTCGCCGGCCACCGATTTCGACCTCGCGGGTAAGCGGTCGCGCCTTACCGGTCAACGCACCGGCCCAAGGACAAGACCGATGTGAGTGCCACCTAGCGAGCTGCTCACAACCAGTGCCGGACCATCCATCTCACCGGCGGTCGCCACGGCCAACGCCAGCGGGGCGCCGGCACCGATCGGCTCGCCGAACAACCGTTTCGGCGCGATCCTCGGCGGTGCGGCAGAACCCTCGAAGAGCCGCGCCAAGGCCAGGTTCTCGGGATCGTCTACGTCCGGCAAACCGATCGTGTTGGTCCACACGGCGGTGACGTCTGACGGTCGCAGCCCGGCCCGCTCCAACGCATCCCGCAGCGCTCGCTCGATGCCGTGCCCGTCGCGATCCCAGCGGCCGACCCCCCTACCGTCCGACGCGATTCCGTAGCCCAGCAGTTCGGCTCGCGGACTCGCGCCACGGGCGGCTGCCGCACTCGCCCGCTCGAGCAGCACGGCGATACCGGCCTCGGCCAGGCCGAATCCGTCGGTGGTGAGTGGCCCGATCTCGCCGTAGGCGTCGATCACGGTGTCGGTGAGGGTATCCGCGGCGATCGCCAGCATGCCGTCAGCCTCGTCGCGGGACAGGATGTCGAAGGCATAGGCCAACGCGCCCGCACCGGCCGCGTGCCCGGCGGTGACTGTGGTGGTCGGGCCGACCGCGCCGACGTGCATGCTCACCTGCCCGGTCGCGGCGTTGTAGACAGTGTTCGGGAACAGGGCGGGGTTGGCCGCGCGGGGGCCGCTCTCGAACAACGGGCGTGCGAATGCCTCGATGGTTTCCATCGGGCCGATTCCGGTGCCCAGGACGGTGCCGACGCGGGTCCGGTTGCCGTCATCCAGGGTGAGGCCCGCGTCCTGTAGGGCCAACCGAGAGGCGACGACGCTGAAGATGCCGAGCCGGTCCATCCGACGACGCGCCTTGGTCGTCAGGTACTCGCCGACGTCGAGCGGGACACGACCGACTCGGGCGCCGGACTCGTCGGTGGTGCATCGGCGGTCGTTCGCGAAGGCTTCGCGCAGCACCTCGGTACCCACTCCAGCCGAGGAGAGGACGCCGACGCCGGTGATCACGATGCGGTCGGCGGTCGGGGTAGCGGGCGGGGACGCGTCGCGGGTCAGCACCAGGGAGGCGTTGGCACCACCAAAGGCGAAGTTGTTCGACATGGCGACGCCGATGTCGAGACGGCGGGCGACATTCGGCGTGTAGTCCAGATCGCAGTCCGGATCACCGGCGGTGAAGCTCGCGGTGGGTGGGGCCAGTTGTTCCTCGATCGCCTTCACGGTCACGATCGCCTCGACTGCCCCTGCCGCGCCCAGCAGGTGACCGATCATCGATTTGGTGCTGCTGACCGCTACCGACCGGCTGGCATCGCCGAGACCGACCTTCATCGCCATGGTTTCGGCCGGGTCGTTCTTGGCGGTGCCGGTGCCATGGCTGTTGACGTAGACCACGTCCTCGGCCGCGCGGCCCGAAGACCGTAGCGCGGCCTGGATGGCCCGCGCGGCGCCGGTGCCGTCCGGACGCGGCGCGGTGGCGTGATAGCCGTCGGCCGAGAGCCCGAGCCCGGCCACCTCGGCCAGGATCGGACGGCCCAGTTCGCGGGCCAGGTCGGCGCGCACCAGCACCAGCATGCCGCTGCCCTCACCTAGCGACAGCCCTTGCCGGTCTTTGGAGTACGGCGCCGCGGGCACGGGGGACAGCGACTCCAGCGAGTTGAATCCGGCGACCAGCACATCCGACAGCGCGTCGGTGCCGCCGGCGAGCACGGCGTCGGCGCGGCCGGAGCGGATCAGATCGGCGGCGTAGCCGATGGCGTTCGCGCCCGCCGCGCAGGCGGTGTTCACCGACAGCACAGGACCGCGCACGCCGAACGCGCCGGCCAGTGCCTCCGCGATGGCCTGCGGTGGGGTGAACAGCAGCACCCGCGGATCGACGGGCTCGCCGCGCTCGCGTGCCAAGTACCAGTGCCGGGCGCTGAGCAGTCCGGCGTTGCAGGTGCCGAGCACCACGCCCCAGCGCTCGGCCGGGACGGCGTCGTTGCCCAGTCCTACCGACCCCATCGCCTCCTCGGCCGCGATGAGTGCGAAATCAAGTGCGCGGTCGGTGAATTCGGTCGGATAGCCCACGTCGTGCTTAGGGGAGTGGCCGGCCACGACCTCACCGGCCAAGCGGGTGCGGTACCCGTCCATCGACATGTGCTCGACCGGGCGGATCGCGACCTGGCCCTGGCTGGCGCCGAGCCACAGATCCTCGGCGGTCGGTCCTTGGGAGGTGATGGCGCCGACGCCGACGACGACGACGCGGCCCTGGCTGGGGGTGTTCATCACTGCGGTGTCCTTCCTGTGTATGTCCGGAGGACGAGTGCGACATGCTGGCCGGCGAACCCGCGGGTCAGTGCAAGGGCGTAGCCCACTGACTGCTCGCGGGCTACATCGACGACCCAGTTCGGTCCTGCGCACGCGGGGTCCGGGTCGGTCATGTTGAGCAATGGCGGTACCACGCCGTGCCGAGTGGCCAATGCGGCGACCGCGATGTTGAGCGCGCCCGCGCCAGCGACCAGATACCCGGTCGCCGCCGTGACCGCGGTCGCCGACAGTCGCGGCAACGCGTCGCCGAGGACCGAACGCAGCGCCGCGATTTCGGCAATATCACCTGACGGTGAGGCGGCGCCCTCGGTGACGACCAAGCTGAGTGCGTCCGGCTCGATACCGGCTTCGGCGAGCGCCGACTCGATAGCCCCGACCACTCCCGCTGCGCCCTCCGGATCGAAACCGCGCCCAAACCCGGCGATCTCGGCGTACACCGAGGCACCACGGTTGGCGGCGGATTCGGCGTCCTCGAGTACCAAGAATGCGGCGCCCTCACCCGGTACGAATCCGTCTCGGTTGCGGTCGTAGGGCCGTATCGCTCCTGCACCCAGATCGTTTCGGGTGGTGAGCACACCCATCGGGTCCAGTTTCGTCATGCTCCACCAGGAGGTGGGATCGTCGAAGCCGCCTGCGACGGCCACGGCCGCTTCACCGCGCAGCACGGCCCGGTAGGCCCGACCGATCGCGGTGGCGCCGGCCTCGCCGGTGCCAGCGAAATACGTGTTGGTACCGCGCAATCCGTGCGCCTGCGAGATATAGAACAGCGCCGCCGCCTGCAGGCCCTCGACGTAGAACAGTGGATAGAACCGTGCCGCGCCCTCGGTGCCCATCCGCGCCAGGTCGGCGGTGCCGTCCGGGTTGCGAGCCAGCAGCACCGCGTCGAGCACCTTGGCCGGTTCGGAGATCTCCTTGTTGCCACCGAGGAACAACCCTGTGCGATCCGGATCGTCGATAGTCACCCCGGCGTCGGCGAGCGCCAAAGCCGCACCCGCAACGCCGAATTGGTCGTTGCGTGTCATGTTCCGCAGCACCCGCCGGTTCACCGCGAACGGTGCCGGATCGAAGTCGATGACCTCGGCCCCGAGTCGCGACTGTAGCGAGCTCGCGTCAAACCCGCGCAGGGCCCCGACCGCACTCTTACCGTCCAGCAACGCATGCCACGTCTGTGCTGTGCCGACACCGAGCCCGGTGACCAGTCCGACGCCGGTCACGACCACCCGCTTCATCGCGCACCGCCGACATCGCTCTGCGAAAGAACAAGACGAGCAACGGTTGTCACCCGCTTGCCGTCCACCAGCACGCGTGCCGAGCAGGCGCCGAGTTCGATCAGATCGACCCTCAATTCCATGCGGTCGCCCGGCCGTACGAAGTGGCGATAGCGCACGTTGTGGGCTGCGGCCAACTGCCAGGTGCCATCGAAGGTCTCGGTCATCAGCAACCCCGCCAGCTCGGCCAGGGACCCGAGGATCAGCACGCCCGGTAGTACCGGAAAAAGCGGGAAGTGGCTGTCGAAGATGTCGAGGGTGCTGGGCACATTACGCACCGCTGTCGCGGCACGGCTCGGCTCGAGGGTGACGATCCGGTCCAACCCGACCAGCGTCGGAGCTGGTGCCGTGGTGGCGATCATGGGGTCTCCCTCCGCAGGATCAGGCAGGCGTTGGTGCCGCCGAACGCGAATGCGTTGACCATGACGGCATCGGTTTCCACCGGTTTGGCGACGCCGGCGACATAGTCGAGGTTCAGCGCGGGATCCGGGCGGTCGAGGTTGATGGTCGGCGGCGCGTATCCGGTGCGCAGCACGCCCAACGCCCCCAGCAGGCCCGCGGCGGCGGCTGCCGCGGTGATGTGGCCGATCATGGATTTCACCGAGCTGATGGCGACCCGGTCGGCGTGCTCGCCGAACACGTCCTTGATTGCCCTCGTCTCGCAGATGTCGTTGCCGGGTGTCGAAGTGCCGTGCGCGGCGATGTATCCGATGTCGGACGGTTGCAGCCCTGCGTCGTCCAGCGCGTGTGCCATCGCAAGGCTGACGCCGCCGCCGTCCGGTGGTGGATCGGTCATCCGGTAGGCGTTCATCGTGGCCGCGTATCCGACGATCTCGGCGTGTATGTGGGCACCGCGTTGCCGCGCGGATTCCAGATCCTCGAGCACGAACATCACCGCGCCCTCGCCGAGCACGAAGCCCGACCGATCGGCGCTGAACGGTCGCGACGCCCGCTCGGGCTCGTCGGCGTGCTCGGTGGTGAGCGCACCGAGCAGCGAGAAACCGAGCACATCCAGCCAGGAGATGAGCGAGTCGTATCCCCCAGCCACCATCATCCGGGCCTCCCCCTCCTGGATCAGCCGGTACGCCTCGCCGAGGGCGTGACCGGAGGCGGTACAGGCGGTCGAGACTCCGACCATGGGTCCGGCACACCCACCGGCCCGGGCAATGGCGGCGGCCGGGGTGTTCTGATCGCGTTCGAGCACATGCTCGACCGGCTGCTGGTACAGCGGCAGCGACTCCCGTAGTCGGTGAAAGATCTCCGCCATCTCGGCCAGCGACGGCCGTCCGGCGGTGGCGCCGACGCTCACGCCGCGCTCGCCCGGCCGGTAATCGCCTCCGCCCGACAGTCCTGCATCGGCGAGGGCTTCCAGGGCGGCGGCGACTCCGAAGGCGCCCGGGCGCGACAGGTTGCGCCGTAGCGCGGCATCCGGGATGGCGACTTCCGCATCGAAGTTCTTCACCATGCCGGCGATCCGGACGGCGAAGGTCGACACGTCGAAGGAGGTGATGGGACCGACGCCAGATCGCCCGGCCCGCAGGGCACTCCAGGTGGCGTCGGCGTCGTTACCGACTGGCGTCACCGCACCAATACCGGTAATGGCTACGCGTCTCATGCCCGCACCAGCCCTTCGAGCAGACGGCCGCTGTGCGCGTCGTCCTGCAGATCGCCCGCGTCGATGAGGGCACACATGATGTCGGTGGCGCGCATCAACACGCTGCCGTCGACCTGCGCCGTGCCCGAGAACACGGCCATCTCGTCCGACATCGTCTCCACGGTGCCCTCGAGAACCACCACGTCCCCCGGCCGGGCGACGCCGGTGAACTCGACGCCGCCGATCTGCAGCAGCGCGGCTCGTTTACGACGCTCGGTGGACAGCATGATCAGCCATGTGCCGGCCTGACACAGCGCCTCGAGTACGAGCGCGGATTCGAGGACCGGACCGTCCGCGGACTCGCGCAGGCCCGACTCCGCGGCCGAGACGAGTTTGCGGCCGCGAACACGGCTGCGGGGCTCGTACTCGTCGATCCGGTCGATCAGGTGGAATCGCACGGCACTCAGGCGGTTACGGCCGCGCGGGACTCGACCAGCGTGACCAAGCCGAGCTCGTCGGGCAGGGCCGCCGCGTCCTCGGCGACGGCGGTACGGACCTGGGGGAACAGGGTGTCGTTCATTACGACGTTCCTTCTCTCCAATTGGGCGATCAGAATCGGTGGCGGGCCTTACCACTCGGGACGGCCGAGGCCGAGCTGAGCGCTGGCACCGCCGTCTACGGCGATCGTGGCGCCGGTGGTGTAGGCCGAATCGGGGCTGGCCAGGTGGACGACCATGGCGGCGATGTGCTCAAGCCGGGCGAAGTCGCGCATCGGGATCTGCTTCTTGATGCCCTTGCCGCCCTTGTCGACCAGTTCCGCCACGAGATCGGTCGGGGTAAAGCCGGGCAGCACCGCGTTGACGCGGATGCCGAAGCGGGCCAGTTCGACTGCGGCGCATCGGGTGAACGCGTTGACCGCACCCTTGGACGCGGAGTAGTTGGCCTGCCCGGTCCAGCCGCGCTCGCCCATCACCGAGGAGATGTTGACGATCGCGCCCTCCCGCTGAACCATGAAGTGGTCCAGCACCGCCTTGGTGCCGTTGAAGACGCCGCCAAAGTTGACGTCCATCACCGATCGCCAGTCGTCGGCCGTCATGTGGTAAATGAGCTTGTCGTGGGCTATGCCGGCGTTGTTCACCAATATGTGCAGGCCGCCCAGTTCCGAAACCGCCTGTGTGGCCATCGCTTTGGCTGCGTTCGGGTCCGCGACGTCGCCGCCGATGGCGATCGCTCGGCGCCCGCTCGACTCGATCTCGGCGACGAGATCCTTGGCCGCGGCTTCACTCGAGCGGTAGTTCACGGCCACGTCGGCCCCCTCGGCGGCCAAGGCGAGCGAAATCGCGCGGCCGATACCGCGGGCACCGCCGGTGACGAGCGCCACCTTGCCGCTCAGGTTCATCGCGTGCGCACCATGCGGTCACGGGTACGGATGCCGAAGGCGAGGAGGCTCCCGACCGGCCGCGGCAGTTCGGATTTCGGGACCATGCCCAGTTCGCGGCCCACACCGAGCTGGTCGGCCTCCTGCCAGCCTTCGATGATCTTGCCGTCCTTCATCCGCACCATGCTCATGGCGTGCAGGGTCACGACGCGGTTCGTGGCGGGCAGGCCGTTGAAGATCCCCGCGTGGGTTCCGGTGGCACTCCACACGACCGCCACCAGGTCGTGCTCGGCCACGAGGTGCTGCAGGTCCATCACGAAGTCGGGTATGCCGGTACGGATGTCATTCATCGCCGCACGCAGGCCCTCGCGGCCCTTCGGGTACTTGCCGTCGCGGACCATGTCGTGGAAGACCACGTTCTCGTCGACGACTTCCTCAGCCACGCTCCAGTCGCCCTCGTTCCATGCCTTCTGGAGGTAGTGCTTAATGATTGCCTTGTTCTTTTCCGCTTCATCTGACGGCATGCGACAACTCCATATCGAGTGCGGAATGACTGCGGGCGTCCAGTGCGAGCAAAGTGGGGGTGATCCGGGCACCGATCGTGCGCAGGATCAGGTGGTTCATTTGCGGGCCGAACGGTCCGCGCCACCCGGTTGCCTCGCCGATGCGCCGCGAGGCGAGCGCCAGCGGCACAGTCACCGCACGGCGGGCCCGCTCGTAGTCGCGCAGCGCGGCGATGGGGGCGCCGCGCCGGGACAGATGGTGAGCCAGCGTGACCCCGTCGGTGAGCGAGGTGCCGGCGCCCTGACCCAGATCGAAGGTCATGGCGTGGGCGGCGTCGCCGAGCAGGGTAATCCGGCCGCGGCCCCACCGCCTCAAGGGTGGGCGGTCGACGGTGTCACGGCGGTGCACGGACTCCGGCGCAGTCGCTGCGAGCAGGTCGCCGACGATCGGATGCCAACCACGGTAGGCCGTTTCGAGCGCGCGAAGCTCTCCGAGGTGGTCGCCGTCCGAGCCTGCGGGAGCGTTGCGGGTGCACCACCAGTTGACCCGTCCGTCACCGAGATGAAAGAACGCGAACCGGGCCGCGTTGCCGTGCATAATCCGGAAAACGTGTTGGGGCGCGCCGCAATCGGTCTCGGCGATCCCGGACCAGTGCGCGTAGCCAGGGTGCCGGGCCGGGCTCAGGCCGTGCAGGTGCGCGCGGACCCTCGAATGCAGCCCGTCGGCGCCGATCAGCACCTGGCCGGTTTCGACCCGGCCGTTGGTGAAGATCGCGTCGACACCGGCAGCGGTCTCGCGGAACTCCCGCAGCGTCGAGTTCAACTGCAAGGCTTCGGATCCGAGTTCGGCATGCAGGATGTCGACCACGTCGGCCCGGCGGATCGCCAGCGGGCGAAGGCCCGGCTCGACGGAGCGCGAGTCCATGTCGACGCGGTACAGCAGGCGGCCGCGTTCGTCGCACATCTCGAACCGGTCCACCCGATGGCCCGCCGCGCGCACCTTGTCGGCCACGCCGAGTCGCCGCAGTGACTGCATGCCCGCGTACCAAAGCACATAGCAGCCGCCGTAGCGGGTGCCGCGTTGACTGCGTGCCTCGTAGACGACGGCGTCGAGGCCGGCCTGCCGCAGCGCGAGTGCGGCTGCGGCGCCGCCGATACCGCCACCGATAATGAGAATGGGTCTTTTGGACGTGAGCATGTGCCCCCCGGAGAATTCACCGGGCCATCGGAATCGCATGGCACGGCAGAAATGTTGGCGCCTGCTGCGCCGTTCACCTTGCCCGCAGTGAGTATCGCAGCGAGTTCAGGTTTCTGCACTTGTTGGTCGAGTTCACCGCGACCCCACGAACACGACCCAGCTTGGCAAGAAAGGACGCACAGTTGACTGGATAGGCCGTGGGTTGGCGCGGTATCTGTTGTGGAGGTTTGTCAGTTGACGGATCGTGCTTGCCTAGTCGTCGCCGATGCCCCTCGTTTGAGGAGTTGGTGGCGCGTGCACCCCACGTCGCCGGGATCGGGGTGCATCTCAGGAGCACCTGCTTCGATCGGCCCTCATGCTCGGCGCGACAGTCGCCGTCTAGCGGACAGGCGAACCGCAACGCAGGCACCACGCCTTGCTCGTATGGCTGCGGGCCCGCCGAGACGACCACCTACGCGTCGCCAGCGGCGCCGCGGTGTCCCTCGACGACGGTCGTCGCCGGGCAGGGCAGGTGCCTGCCGACGTGCCCATGTACCAGGGAGGCGGCGTCTGTCCGGTCAGGGCACGCACAATGGAATAGCCGCAGCCCGTCGGGGCTGCGGCAGTATTCCGTTCAGGCTACCGGCCGCCCCTGTTCGGTCAGTCGTTCTGCGGCGGTCCCTCGGGCTCCAGCTCCGCCCCGTCACCGACCACATCCGACAGGTCCGGGCACCTCGCTTCGGACACCACCTTCCACGCAAGCAGGCGGATGCGAATTCAATTGGTGTTGGCCTGGCGTAGATCATGGCTCGCTCGTCGCCGGCGCCCGATCTCGTCGTACTCCTCCTCGGGTTCGCGGGATGCCAGAATCCGCTGCCGCAGGGTTACCGGTTGCACGTTCCACCTTGGGGCCGATCGCTCGGGTGGTGGCGCGGGCCGAGGGAGAGTTGTCCAGACTCGGTTGCACGACCGGTCCGCCTTCGGATTTCGGCCGGGCTATCGCTGGGACCCGGGCCTCACCGCCTCAGGCCCGGCATGAGCAGCGCGACCACCCCTGCCGCAGCGGCGGTCGCGATCGCCGCCGCCAGTGAACCGGCGTGCAACGCCGACATGAACGCGTCCCGGGTCGTCTGCAGCGCCTGTTCCGCCACCTGGGGGGGCAGTTGCTGAACCACTCCCACCGCCGCCACCAGCGACTCCGATGCCGGTTCCGACGGCAACCCAAGTGTGGCGAATCCACTGGTAATCCGGTCACCGTAGACCTGGTTCATCACCGAGCCGATCACCGCGATGCCCAGCGCCGCGCCGATCTGGCGGGTGGTGTCGTTGACCGCGGACCCGGCGCCGAGGCGGTTCGCCGACAGCACGCTCATGATCGTGTCCGTGGCGGGAGCAGTCCCCCAGGCGAGCCCAGCGGCCATCAGCACCATCGAACCGACCACCGGCCCCCAGTAGTTGGACTCGGCGGTGAGCTGCATGGCCACCACGAAACCCGCGCTCAGCGACAGCATGCCGAGCGAGATCACGAGCCGGGGTCCGATCCGGACGGTCAGCGCCATACTCAATGGCGCCATTACGCCCATGACCGCCGCGAACGGCAGGATGGCCAGGCCGGCCTTCAAGGTGTCGTAGCCGCGGATCACCTGGAAGTACTGGGTGATCAGGAAGACGAAACCGAGCAGCCCGAGGAAGGCCATCATGATCGCGACGCACGCCGCCGTCACCCGCCGGTCGCGGAACATACTCACATCGAGCAGCGGTTCGACAGTGCGCGCTTCCCACCAGGCGAACAGCGCGAGAAGCACGGCAGCACCGGCGAATCCGCCCAACGTCACCGCCGACAGCCAGCCGTCACTCGGGCCTTCGATCACCGTACGCACCAGCAGCCCGACACCGGCCATGGACAGCAAAGCGCCGAGTACGTCGAACCGACCGGTCGACTCGGCACGCGACCTGGGCAGCAGCAGGAGCCCGCCGACCAGCGCCACTGCGATCAGCGGCAGGTTCACCAGGAACACCGACTGCCATGAGAAGTGCCGAAGCAGCAGACCACCCGCGACCGGGCCGACGGCGGCCCCCAGGCCGGAGACCGCCGACCAGATGCCAATGGCGATGGCTCGCTCCTTGCGATCGGTAAAGATCGCCGACAGCAGCGCCAGCGTTGCCGGATAGACGAATGCGGCCGCCACGCCCATCGCTGCCTGGGCGGCGATCAGCTGGCCGGTGCTGGTGGCGTTCGCCGCCGCCAGGGAGGAGGCCGCGAAGAGCACCAGGCCAACGTGCAGCGTGCGTTTGCGGCCGAATCGGTCGCCGAGACCGCCGCCGGTGAGCAGCATGACCGCGAACACCAGGGTGTAGGCGTTGACGATCCACTGCATTGAGGTGGTGGAAGCACCCAGGTCCCGCCCCAGCGTTGGCAGGGCGACGTTGACCACGGTGCTGTTGATCACCGCCAGCATCACGCTCACACACACGACCGCCAGCGCCAGCCAGCGGCGTGCGCCGGTGGGTGTGGCCGGGTCGGGAGTACCCAGAGTCTGCTCAGAGGTATCAGCCCGCTCGAAAGTGGGTGTGGACACGGCATGCCTCCTGTGGAACAGACTGCGGTATCTGTGTAACGTTGTTCTACAGCATCGTCATCGGGCCGTCAACCAGGTCCAAGCGGCTAAGGTGACAGTCCGGCAGCGCGAACCGAGGAGACCGAAACAGATGGCTGGTCGCACCCGCACGCCGAGCAAGGACGTCGAGCGTGCCCTCGTCGACGCCGCCGAGGCGGTCCTGATCCGCGACGGCTTGGCCGGGGTCACTGTGCGGGCGGTCGCCGCCGAGGCAGGGGTGGCGCTGATGGGCGTCTACAACCGGTTCGGCGGCAAGGACGGCCTGGAGTCGGAACTGCTGATCCGTGGCTTCGAACGGCTGCGGGCCGAGGTCGCCGCTCCGGCCGACGCCGACCCGATCGTCCGGTTGCGAGCGGCCTCCGCAGGTTACCGCGCGTTCGCTACCAAGCACCCGCAGCACTACCTGATCATGTTCCACGCCTCGGCTGGCAGGCACTTCACCAATAAAGCGGTGCAGGAAAGCGCCAGCCGGGCGTTCGGGGAGCTGGTCTCGCACATCCGTTACGCCATGGCCCGCGGCGCGATCACCGAGAGCGATACCGTCGAGCTCGCCCAGCAGGTCTGGGCGGCGCTACACGGCGCGGTCTCGCTGGAACTCAACGGCGCCCTGCGCTCCCCCGACCTGGCGAGCAGCTACACCAGGCTGGTGGACCTGATCATCCGCGGACTGCAGGCACACCGCTAGTTCCGTCTCAGCTTTGATTAGACGCTGTGGAACACGCCCCGGCGGACCATCTTGTCGGTCAGAGCGGCGAACCAACGACCATGAGACAGAACACTAGTCGGCAACGACATGCGGCGATCCAGCGAAACCCGGTGCAGCCGCGTGATATCCGGGCCCGGTGATCCGAAGGACCGCCGCATCGGCTCGACGACCAACGTCGCTGTCTCAGCCCATCGGCGTGATCGCTCCTACAGCTACTGGCGCGCCCCAGTCAGTAGCTCGTTGACGAACGACGGGCCGCCGAAATCCGGTATCGCCGTGGGGTGTTCGAGGTCGGCAGCCACCATGGCCGCCGTGGCTCGACCCGAGGTGAGGGTCCGCAGCGAGGAGGTGCCCTCCTCGGCCCATTGGCCGGACAGATACAGGCCCGGCAGCGAGGTGCGGTGCGGCAGCCGTTTGCTGGCGGTCTGCGCGGGGGTGTTCTCCCAGCCGTAGGCGGTTCCGCCAGCGCTGCGGCTGTAGCGGAAGAGCGTGTCGGGGGTGGCCATGTCGACGATCTCGAAGGCGTCGCGCCAGCCGGGCACACCCGCCTCGACCGTGGACAGCAGGGCGTCGGCGTGCGCGTCCCGGATCGCGCGCCAGCTACCGTCGGCGCCGGCTCGGACCAGGCTGGTGACCACACCCAGGTGCCCGCCTCCTGGTGCCAGTTCCGGGTCGGCCAGGGTCGGCACGGTCACCCAAATGCCACCGGGCCGGGCCGCCTGCACGTCAGCCCAGATGGCGTCATGGTCCCATGATCCGAACACGAAGTTCTCGTGTGCCAGGCCCAGTTCCGCCGGATCGGCGTGCAGCACGCCGTAGAGCACGAATGCCGAGGGCGCCAGGCGATACCGGTCAACTCTGCGCCGCAGCGCGGTCGGTAGGAGGTCCCAGCCGACCAGTTCGCCGAACGTCTGCCGCGCGTCGGCGTTCGAGACCACCGCGCGAGCGTGCAGCACGGTCCCGCCCGCCGTCTCGACGCCTACGGCGCGACCGTCCTCGACCAGGATGCGCCGCACCTCGTCGCCCAGCAGCAGCTCGCCGCCGTTGTCGCGGACCGCGGCGGCCAGGGCGTCGACCAGGGTCCCGAAACCTCCGCGCGGGTAGAAGGTTCCGTGATGCAGGGTCTCCAGCATCTGGTTGAACAGTGGGAACGACATCCGCGACGGCGGCGAGCCGATGTAGGGCCAGATGCTGCCTATCGCCGCCGCACACTGCGGGTCGTCCAGAAACTCGTCCAGCACCTCGGTCAAGGTCGACAGCCGATAGCGGAAGACCAGGGGTGCCGCCGCCATTGCGGCATCGAGTCCACCTGGGCCGACATGCTGCGGCAGCGCAGCGAACTGGGTGAACATCTCGCGGCGCAGTTCGAACAGCCGCGCCAATCCGTCGGCCTGTCGCGGGAACAACCGTTGATGCAGCTCGAGGAACGCCAGCCGGCCAGGCGGCGCATCGACAGTCAGGCTCGGGAACCGCGCCTGATACGTCTGCGGTAACTCGCGGAACTCGACGCGATCAGCGACATTCAGGTGGTCCAGCACCCCGGGAATGAACCCGGCGGGACCGGCATCCAGGGTGAAGTGAATGGCCGGGTCGAACAAGTGGGGACCTCGGCGGAAGGGCTGCGCATAGCCACCGGGCGCCGCGTTGCGCTCGACCACCGCGACTCGCAGACCGGCGCGCGCCAGCAGCGCCCCGGCCGACAGCCCGCCCAGGCCGCTGCCGATGACGACAACATCAAACATCAGACGGACTCGTTGCTCTGCGTAGCGGGGGTGGGGGTGGGGGCGGTCCAGTCGCACACGATCCCCCCGTACATCCATTTCGTCGCTTCGACGCCGATGATGGCGACGCGCTGCCCCGGCTGGATCATGCCGTTGCGCCACGCGTTGTCGAGGAACAGCGGCACCGCCGCGCAGCCGCAGGCGCCGGTCATCGCCAAATTGTCGAAGATGCGGCCCTCCAGGGCCTCCCAGTCCGCGGTCTTTACACCGGCGTCGCGCATCGAATCGAGCATCCAGCCGGCATTGCCCTCGGGGATCAGGCACCAGTCGGCGTCGGCCGCGGCCAGTTGGCCGGCCTCGAGCGTGTGCGACAGCGCCTCGGACACCATCACCGGCGTGAAGTCCCCGGCGCCGACCACATCGACCCTGAGGTCCACCAGCTTCTTCGACCGCTGCTGCTGCAGCAGCGGCGCATGGGTGCCACCACCGATGGCCCAGATGCCCGGCTTGCGCAGGCCACCGATGGCCCTGGTGGCACCACGGCGCAGTCCGCCGTGCTCTCCCGCGCGCACCACGATCGCCCCTGCCCCATCACCGAACATGTAGAGCGGGATTCGGTCGCGCATCCGGATTCTGTCCGGCTCGGTCTCCAGGAATACCGGCGCGATGGCGGGCGAGATGGCCTCCACCCCGATGACCAACGCGGTGGTGGCATTTCCCTGTTCGATCCAGAGCCGCGCGATGTCCAATGCCTGCGCGGCACCCGCGCCACCGGAGCGGATCTCCAGTGTGGCACAGGACTCAAGACCGAGCTTTTCCTGCACGAGGTTGACCGACGGCGGCAGCGTGTAGTCCGGGGTCCCGGTCGCCAGGATCATCAGATCCACCTCGGCCGGCTCGACCTCGGCGGCGGCCAACGCCGCCACCGCAGCCTTGTACGCCATCCCGGAGTTGCTGTCGAGGTGCTCGCCGGTCCGAGGATCGATCATCCAGAAGCGCTGCTCGATGGTCAGCCCGTTCAGCACGTCGTCCGGCAGCGGGCCAACGAGCTTTTCGATGGTGGCGTTGTCGATCGGGTCACCGGGCTGGTATCCGCCGGTGCCGATGATCTGGGCGGTGCGCATGGGAGTCCTTTCAGACGGTGCGAGGCAGAACGCTGGCGTCGAGCAGAGCGGCAATGCGGCGCGCATCGGAGGCGGAATGGCAGTCCAGGTCGGGGTACGTGCGCCGGCAGATGCCCGTCAGCACCCGGCCGGGCCCGACCTCGGCGAACGTGGTGACGCCGGAATCGACGAGAGTGGTCAGGCTGTCCGTCCAGCGGACCGGCCCGGCCAACTGCCGGCGCAGCGAGTCACGCGCCTCGGTGCCGGTGGTGACGAATCCGCCGGTGGCGTTGGCCACCACCGGAATACGAGGATCGCGGAAGTCGACGGTGGCCAGCTCGGTGGCGAACTTCTCCTCCACCGGTGCCATCAGTGAGCAATGGAACGGCGCACCGACCCCGATCTTCATGATCTTTCCGTCGGGGGGAAGCTCGGCCGTGGCCCGGCGCAGAAATTCCGCGACCGCCTCGGTCCTTCCAGACACGACGGTCTGCGTCGGCTCGTTGTAGTTGGCCACCTCGACCACCACACCGGAGGCTGCGGAGGCTTCCGCGCACAACCGCTCGACCACCGATGCGGTCAATCCCAGCGCGACCGCCATCGTGCCTGGGGTGGTCTCGTTGACCGCGGCCATGAGCTCGCCGCGGTGGCGGACCAGTCGCAGCGCGTCGGTCCACTCCAGTACACCAGCCGCGACCAACGCGGTGTACTCCCCCAGGCTGTGTCCGGCGACGGCCACCGGTTCGGGCATTCGCTCGGTGAGCACACGATATGCCGCGTAACTCGCCACGAATATCGCAGGCTGCGTGATCTCGGTACGGCGCAGCCGATCCTCGGGCCCGGTCCAGGCTATTTCCGAGAGCGGGAAGCCCAGCAGCTCGTCTGCGGTTTCGAAGATTTCCGCGACGAGATCGGGACGTTGTACGTAGAGGTCTCTCCCCATACCGACACGCTGGGAACCTTGACCTGGGAACAGAAAACACCAACGGCGTTGCACGTCATTGTTCATCAGTCCGACCTAACGCGCGCAGACGAGTACTTCATATAAGGGAACAGCGGTCATCCGACCTATCGCGGGGCGCCAGTAGAACATCGCTACACAACGACTGTCAATGCGGCGGTCGACCGCGGACGAATTACGAAATGTTCACCTCTCAGTTCGACCGCGTACGCTCCTCGATTCGCCCCGCGAGGCGCAGCCACACCGCGCCCCGCTGCCGCGCCAGTCGTGCGACGGTCTCGAGGTGGTAGGGCGGCAGGCATGCGACAGCCCGCTCACAGCCTTGCTCGTCGAAGGTCATCGTCGCGAGCCAGCGCAGTACCCACCGACCGCCGGCCGTCCGACGCACCGCCGGGTCGCTACGCAACCGCTGCATCATCAACTCTGCGGCCATCGCATCCGCCTCACCCAACTCGGGCTCTGCAACCACAGCGCCGGACAACGTCGCTCGCTGTCGGGCGGGCAGCGGATCCTTGCCGCACCGCACCCGATTGCGCACGTCCTTAGCAGTAGTCAAGGAGATCCCGGCCTCGTCCGCAATCTGCCGCAGCGGCGTGTGCGGCCGCGACCGGATCAGTTCGGCCGCTCGCAGCCGACCCTCCACCAGCGGGCGGCGGCTGATCGTTCCGTCACGGGCAACCCGGTCGGTCGGCTGCGGAATCTCCGCGGGCGACCGCCGCCGGATTGCCCCAACCGTCTTGTCGGAGACGCCAGTCACCGAGGCGATCGATCGGTCGGACCACTCGGGATAGTCGTGGAGGATGCGGGTAGCCGCCGCTTTCCGCTCCGCCAGCGACAGTGGCAGCCCATGTGTCACATTGAGCCGAACCGCGAGGACGAACGCCTCGCGGTCGCAACCGTCGAACAGCACTGCTGTGATCGTCCGCTGACCGCACAGCAGCGCTGCCCGCACCCGATGGGCACCGTCAATTACACGCATGGTACTGCGCTGCACCAGAATCGGCGGCAGCTCCGCCCCCGACTCGGCCAGCGCACGCGCGTAGGCCAGGTTCACACCACCGAATCGCAACGCCTCGACTCCGTGAAGATCGGCGATTGGCAGCTCAGCGATCGCAGCATCGGACCGGTCATGCCCGTGGACATCCGTCACATTCCGCTCGAGCAGCGCGGCACCACCAACCGAATACCGGCCTGACATCAGTTCTCCCCCGCAATCCGCCCGTACCTCCCCCAGGAGGTTCGGATATGTCGTATCGGCTGTGCCGCATCAGGACTAACAAATGCCTGGATTGCCGATCGCAGGACCTACTGCGCCGTGCCATTGGTCAGCCGCACGATCCGGCAACCCCCAAATCTGACCGGCCCGCCGCAGCACCTCGATCGCTGCGACGCCCCCGTACCCAGCGGATCGGGAGAGATGCCGTGGGTCGGCTCCCGCCAGTGCGTCTCGACCCTCGACATGACCACAAGCACGCTGACCCACTGAGTGTCTGACCAGCGAGTCGATCCGTCAGGTGGATTTCATCGCTGTCCAATCCGCCCTCGACGTACGTGCTGTCTCGGACGTCTGGGTGGCCCGCCTGCCCCTATCCATCGCCGTGCACTTCGGAACTGGGCTCGGGGGTGACCGCCGAGTGCCCGGATACGCAGGCACAGGCGGCCGTTTCCACCAGAACGGCGTGGGCAAGGGCGAGACCGGCAGTGTGCGAAATGGAAATCTCTACCTGACCCGCGCCCCGCCTTCGCCAGACCGCCTCCACCTCGCCGTACAGGTGAACCCGCGGCTTACCCCACGGCTCGTTGACGATCTCGACATCCGTCCACCGCATCCGTGGACCTAGGCCGGTGCCGAGTGCCTTCAGGACCGCCTCCTTGGCGGCGAACCGACCGGCGAGCCGCACGAACCGGTCTCGCCGGCCGGAGCAGGCGGCCAGTTCCCGTTCTGTGAACAGCTCACTGCTGGCGGCCGGCTGCTGCTTCAGCAATGTCTGTACGCGGTCCACCTCGACGAGATCGACACCGACCCGTACTCCCATGAGATCAGCCGACGAGCTCGGTGTTCCGGTCGACCACCAGATCCACGAGATTGTCCGCAGTGAACAACCCCATGACCTCCTCCGCCGGCAGCTTCCCTCGCAGGTCCTCCACCGCGATCTGTGGCATGACCTTCTTCAGGTGGGCAAGCCCGACCTCGGAGACGACCCCCTCCGGCGTACCGAACTCCTCCTCAGGGATACCACCCTGGATGCGTTCGGCCAGGTCGCCGGCGGTGACCTTGATACCGAGGCTGCGCTCCAGCCGGAAGAGGATGTCCAGGAGATCGATGGACTCCGCGCCGAGATCACCGAACAGTGTCGCCTCCGGCGTCACCTCCTCGGGCTCGACGCCAAGCGCGTCCACCATTGCCGCTTTGACGGCGCCCACAACAACATCATGCGTGACGGCCACAATGGGTCCCTTCTTGTTGTCACCGAGCGGCCCTCGAAAGACCTCTCGCTTTTAAAGACCCGACGTGGCCCCGAGTTCGTACACCTCCACGCTAAAAATCTTTGTCCGACTCTTGGAACCGCTCGACCCGTCCCACACCGCCACACATCAAAGCGCTGCGGGTTATCCTCGCCAATAACAGACCTAAGCCGGACAAGAGCAGCCGATCACTAACCAGGCCGACAACACGTACAGCCACCTGCCGCAACCGGGTCCGTCGTTGAAAGGGTGTAACTCCGAACAAAGGGAGACACCGAGATGGGAAACGCGGTGCGCGTGAGGTCGGCGACAGCGACACCCCCCGGGTGTCCGAACGCCACCCGGGTGAGTGGCGTCACCGCCGTGAAGCACGGCTTGACGTCGCGTTTCCCAATGTCAACCAGAACATTACGGATCAAGTGGAGCCGTGAAGGAATACCACGTTGCTCCATGCTTCGGCGTCATTGGTGTGGCCCGCGGTTTCCGAGAATTATTCGCGACCGCTTGTGATGCGCTTCGAGGTGTTGTTGCCGCATGTGAAGAGCGGCAGCGAAGGTTGGCGTTGGCGACCGCCGCCAGGTTGTTGGCCCCGCCGACAGACCACCCGGGTGGTCACCGTGCGGATCGGTTGGCCAGCCGTGGCCTGCCCCCACCATCCCGGCGGGGAGTCGCTCGACCGCACCTGCGGCGAAGATCCACAACACCATCGGCAAACCCGGCGGTCAGTGGACATCGGCACTAGAAGCGGCGTCACCATCGCATGCGTTGGTGATGGTCCTGAGGAGGCCAACATTGCTCGGGTAGGTCGCCGAGAGGAGTTCGCGTACGACGGGTTCACGGTCATAGTCATCGGCCAGGCGTAAGCCGAGGATGACGTTGGCCATCATGCCGGCGGCGAGGGTCTGACTGGCTTGCTCGGGTGTGAGCTTGCCGCGGTCGACGAGCACTCGGTAGACGCGAAGGAAGCCGTCTCTGGCGAGTGGCCCGATCTCCGGATCGCTGCCGGCGGTGAAGGCGTGCGCGAGGCAGAGTTGCAAGCCCTGCTCCTTGAACAGGCGAAGGTAGGCGACACCAATACGCGGCGCGAGGTCGCCGAGTGCGTCGTCGTCGATCGTCTGCTCGAACACCTCGATCACCCTGTCGAGCGCGTGCTCGATCGCGGCTCGTATGAGCGCGTCCTTGCTGCCGAACAGGGACACCACGTAGGGCTGGCTCACGGCGGCCTCGCGGGCGATGTCTGCCGTGGTGGTTGCGGCGAAGCCCTTACTGCCGAAGATCCGGATCGCCGCAGCGAGCACGGAAGCACGCCGCTGGGACGAGGAGACTCGTTTCTGGCCCATGGTTGACATGTTATCAATCAATCAATAACCTTCGCGGCATGCGCTGCTGATCAGCCACCTCCGCGGGAGCACCGGCCATCGCGGCGACCGACTCCTGTCGTGCCTTCCCATGTGCGGTGTCACGTCGCGGATGCTGCGGCACGGCTCGCCGATGTGGCTTGGCGCCGCGCAGGCCGCCACGACGAGAGAGGAGCGGGTATGGACGTGCTGATGTTCGCCACCGTCGCCGTACTGGGGTTCACGGCGTGCGCCGAGTTCGGTTCATATGCTTTTGTGCATCCGGTGGTCAAGCGTCTGGCGCCGCGTGACCACATCCTGGTCGAACAGGGCCTGCTGCGTACCTTCGGCATTGTGATGCCGGTGGCGATGACGGCTTCGCTCGTACTGGCTATCAGCTACGCGGCCCGCCCGGATGGGGCGGGATTGCCCGAGGTGTTGCGCTGGGTAGCGGCCGCAGCCTGGGCCACGGGTATCGTCACGACCGTGGTCGTGAACGTGCCGATCAACCTGTCGACGCTGCGCTGGGACAAGGATTCCCCTCCCGAACGCTGGCAGGAGCGCCGTAACCGCTGGGAGTGGTTTCAGGGATACCGTTCGTGGGCCTATCTCGCGGCCTTCCTGCTCGTCGTTCTCTCGATAGCCACGGTCGACTGAGCCTGAGTGGGAGGAGTAGTGCCCCCAGCTCCGCGGCTCCGTCTTTTTTGATCTGTCCCGCCTAGGTGATGAGACCGCGTGCAGGGCCGCTGCCGACCTTGAAGGCGTCCTGCCGGTGGGGCTTGAGCCCGTGCCCGCGCCGCAGCGTGGCCATCCAGTGGCGGGAGACGCGCACATCCTCAATTCGTCCGACATAGATGGTCATTCTCCGCGCCGGATCCGCGCGGGCAGCTACTCACGAGGAGCGGCGTGCGAGGCACCGGTCAGGGCTGCCCCGTCAACACGCCACGTCCTTACGACTACGGCGCCATAAAAGGTGACGACCTGGACGCAGCGGTGGGTGGTTACGTCACCGATGTGCTCGCGGGACAGCCGAACATCGGCCACACTCGCGGCGAACCCCCACAACTGCGCGGACTTTTTTCGCCATTTACGGCAGATTTTTTATCCGACTTTTCCGAACGTACCGCGCCCCTATCACTCTGTCCACGCACTACAACTGTGTGTTACAGTGTCCATAACGGACGTAAGCCGGACAAGAGCAGGCGATCACGAGCCAGGCTGACAACACACACATCACTCGGAATCCCGTGCACATGATCAGGAACCGTGGACAGCCAGGCGGTCGTCGGATCGTGGAACGCGGGCAGCGGTTGGTATAGATCGATCCAGGATCCACGCGATGCGGGCGGCCTGGCTAGGCGCATCGCCGGGTTTGACCGGTATGAGAGTTCCGCGAGGCCGCCATAGGGTGGGTCTGGGCAGGCGGATTCTTGCGGGACAAAGAAATTAACAAAACTGGTACGATCGATTCAAGGCACGGGGGCCACGTCAAGGCGCGGGGCATGAATATGTCATCGAGCCCGATCGGAATGCTTACACGGCCTTAGGAGGTAGGGCATGGTTCGGCGAGTGACGCCCGATGACCCACGTCCGGCAGCGGATGAGCAGCTCCTCGCAGACCTCCGACTCGCCCTCGGAGGCGGCGTGCGCGCAGCGGAGATCGACCTCGCCATCAAGGTCCAGCAGGTCGCGCCGCCCTGGCGTGGTGCCGGCACCACGCCCGACGTGGCCCCTGGGCCAAACGTCGCTAGTGCCCTGACCACAAACGTTGGCCGGGTTGGGTGACACAGCATCCTGGGCCAACCCGATCGAAGCCCATTTCGGGCCACTACGCACGTTCGTGGTCGCCGGATCCGACCACCAAAACCACGTCGCACTGGGCCGCCACCTGCACCGATACCTAAGCTGGCGCAACGCCAACGCCCGCCACGCCGTAGCCATGGCCGCCCAACCAACCCGGCGAACGTTTGTGCTCGGGGCACTAGCACCGCGGGTTAGAGAGCGCCTCGACGAGGCGGCTCGGCGACCAGACGTCGTCCAGCGCCGGCTGTTGAGTTGCCGACACCCGACGCTGGCGACCCGAAGCGGGGACAATCAGCCTCGGACGGATGTCGCCGTTTGCGGATGTCCGTCGCCGCAGGTGATCCAGAGGCTCGCGTCAGTTCTCGGCCCCCAAGTCTAGCGCTGGTACGCTCGTCCGCCCCCGAGACGCAAGCCGGAACCTGCTCGTCTGCCGGGGACATCCGGCCGGCATCGACTTGATTCAGCGCCCTGCGAAGGTCGTTCAGGCACCGGGACCGCACCGGCCCCACCGACCCGGGAGCCAGGCCGAGTGACTGCGCGACCTGCGCGTAGCTGAACTCGTCCATCAGGAGCGCGAGCATGTGCTGACAACGAGGGGACAGCAGCTGGAATGCCTGCCGCAGCCGCTCCGCCCCTTCCCGCGAGAGAACCTCCTCCTCCGCCGAGGCCGCGCTACGCTGCCCGCGTTCAAGGATCACGACCTCGTCTGTCGGTGCCGGCAATCGCCTGCCACCCAGATGTCGTAGCACCTCGCGCCGAGCCACCATCGAAAGCCACTCGGCCAGTAGCTCCGGCTGACGCAATTGATCGAGCCGACGCCAGAGCCGCAGCCAGGTGGCCTGGCTGACATCCTCGCAGTCCGCCTGGCTCAGCCCATACGAGCGCGCGATCGCGCTGACCAACGGACCGAACCGGCGTACCAGAGTTGCCCAGGCAACCTCGTCACCCCCTCGACATGTCAACACGAGCGACTCCGTTGTGGCCGACTTCTTCACGAGGCCCCCCTACCGAAGGTGAAGAAATGCCCAATTGCGCCTCGGTGACACGTGAGACCATCCCGGAGATTCGTACCGGGCGACCACGTTCGACCGGGCATGCCTGCTGCACGAGTCCTTTGCGCTTGGTCCGGGTGATGACATGATGAACTCAAATTATATGGAGCAAATTAAGGACTCAGCATAGGAGACCGTTGATGATCTGTCAAAAAGTTATGGCCGTCTGTCGCATTTATTAACGTGCCCGTAAGGTGACCACGGAGGCGCGCACGCGCGACCGAGGTGGCGTAATTCCTTGCTCTCGCCGTGTCCATGTAGGCCCACCTGGGCATCGTCGTACGTCATCCGACCGGCGACGTGCCCGACCCGGAAATCTCAACTCTTCCGGTCGATTGCCACATCGACGCCCCCGCCGGCGTTCGCCGAACCCGGACCGCCCGGCACCCCGTTCCCGGCGGGCGCCGGCTCGTGGCCCGGGCCGTCCGGAAGACTGTCGTGCTCCTTGATGCCGTGCCGATCCCACCAGCCGGCGACGGGCGCCGGCAGCCACCACGCGGCACGTCCGAGAAGCCGCATCGTGGCCGGCACCAGCAGTCCCCGCACGATGGTGGCGTCCACCACGATGGCGATCACCAACCCGACACCGACCATCTTGATGAAGACGACTCCAGAGGTGGCGAAAGCCCCCACGACCACCACCAGCAGGAGAGCCGCACTGGTGATAATGCCGGCCGTACGTTGGACGCCGACTGCGATGGACTCGATCGGGTCACCGGTGCGGTCCCACTGTTCCCGGATCCGCGACAGCAGGAAGACCTCATAGTCCATCGAGAGACCGAAGGCGATGGCCAGCATGAGGACAGGCATTGTCACGTCGACCATGCCGGTGGGTGTGAAGGCGAGCGGTCCGGCCAGGTTGCCATCTTGGAAGATCAGTACCAGCGCGCCGAAGGACGCGCTCAACGAGAGCAGGTTCATCACGACGGACTTGAGCGGCAGCAGCACCGAGCCGAACGCGATGAACAGCAGCACTAGCGAGGTCACCAGGACAAAGAGCCCCATCCAGGGCAACCGCTCGCCGACAGACGCGAGCAGATCGACCAGTTGGGCAGGACCACCGGTGAAGAGCACCTCGGTCCCCGACGGCGGGGGCACGGCACGCAGCGCGGCGAGCATCTCCCGTGCCTGCTCGGACTGCGGGTCGAGTGCGTACCGGAGGTCGATGCGCGACACGCCCTGCCCGGTGGCGACGAGTTGGGCGCTGTCCACCCCGGACACCGCGTCGAGCCGGCCGATGTAATCCTGGACAACGGCCTGCTGCTCGGCGCTCTGAGTCGCACCGTCCGACCGGACCACCGCGGCGCTGATCAGTCGTGGCGGGCCGCCTGGGAACCGCTCGTCGAGCACCTCTGCCACGGTCCGGCTCTCCGACCCCACCGGAAGCACTCGCTCGTCCGCGTTACCCCACTCGACCCGCAGGAAGGGAGAGCCCAGGACCAACAGGAGGGCGACGATGCCGATGCTGGTCAGCACTGGACGGCGCATCACCCTGTGCACGAAGAGGTACCAGCCACGACCGGGATCCTTCGACGACGCCTCGGCCGACCTGCGCCGACGCGGCAACGGCACCCGCAGCGCGTTGATCCGATGCCCGACGACGGCCAGCACCGCCGGCAGCATCGTCATTGAGCCGACCAGCGCCAGGAGCACCGCCGCCACGCCCCCGAACCCCATCGAGCGTAGAAAGACCTGGGGGAAGAGGGTGAGACTGAGGAGCGAGATGGCGATGGTGAGGCCCGAGAAGAAGACTGTCCGCCCGGCCGTGTTCATGGTGCGTACGATCGCGTCGCCGACCGATCTGCTGATCGGCAGTTCCTCCCGGAAGCGGCTGACGATGAACAGCGCGTAGTCGATGGCGAAGCCGAGACCGAGCATCGTGACGATGTTGATAGAGAACGGCGACACGTCGAACCAGTAGGTGAGCACCCGCAGCAGGGTGAACGACCCCAGGATCACCAGGCCCCCGACGAGCAGCGGCACCAGCGCCGCGACCGCGCTGCGGAAGATCAGCACCAGCAACACAAGCAGCAGCGGGATGGAGATCGCTTCAGCGAAGAGGATGTCCTCGGCGACCTGGGCGCTGATGTCGCGTGACACCGCCGCTGGCCCGCCGAGTTGCACCGTCAAGCCGGGCGCGGCCAGGTCGTCTTCGATTTCCCGCAACGCCTCGCCACGGTCGGCCGCGTTGTCGCCGGCGAGTTGTATCGCCACGTACGTGGCGCCCCGGTCGGTCGAGACGAAAGCATCCTGGTTGGTGGACCAGTAGGACGTGGTCCGGGCGACCAGGTCGGTCGGCAGTGCGGCGATGACGCCATCCACTGCGGCGCGGAACGACGGATCGTCCACGGTTCGGCCCGCGCCGTCGTACAGCGCGATCACGTCGACCGTCTCGCGCCCCAGGGCCTGCTGGATGCGTTCCTGAGCGCGATAGGACTCGCTGGCCGGGTCGTCGAACCCGCCTTCGGCGTGCATGACACCGAACAGTCCGGTGCCCCAGACACCGGAAAATACTACAAATGTTAGGGAAAGTGCCAAGAACAACCAACGTCCGCGCATAGCGGCGCGACCCAGAACACCGAACACATCGACCCCCCGTGTTAACGCATCGGCGCAGCGACGCCCCACCCATCGACGACCGTCCGGCCCATCGCCACTCTGGCATCTGGCACAGTGGAACGTCAAGACCTTCCCTTATGCTAGGTCGTCAGAGAGCAGGCTCCACCCAGATCAAAGATTTGCCCAGGCCGCTGGTGCCCGCGACGACACCGGGGCGGGCCAGATGAGCGGGCACCAGACCCGGTGCCGGCACCACCGCACGGGGCGCGACGGGCTGCCAACCCGGACACGGCCGGCACCACGACGCAGGAGGTCGGCTATG
Organism: Micromonospora sp. NPDC048905; assembly: GCF_040649655.1. Classification (NCBI taxonomy): domain Bacteria; kingdom Bacillati; phylum Actinomycetota; class Actinomycetes; order Micromonosporales; family Micromonosporaceae; genus Micromonospora; species Micromonospora sp. NPDC048905. The sequence continues at coordinate 644,474 of NZ_JBEZFV010000004.1, forward strand.
CCCAGCAAACCGTTAAACTCCACTGCCGCCTCGATGCTGGGTCTCCTGCACCAGGGGCCAATGACAGGCTGGGACCTCCTGAGCGCCGCCGAGCGGTTGATCGGCAATTTCTGGTCGCTCACGCAGAGCCAGGTCTACCGCGAACTCGCCGCTATGGAGACGGCCGGGCTGATCACCGCCGGCACCCGCGGCCCCCGGGACCGCCGGCCCTACGAGCTGACCGATTCCGGCCGGGGCGCCTTCGCCGAATGGGTCAACCGCGAACCGGGGAAGGAGCACATCCGCATCCCACTGCTGCTCTCCATTGGATTCGGCCAGCACATCGACCCTGAACTACTAGCGCACTATGTCGCCGAGCACCGGGCCCGGCACGCCGAACGGCTAGCGAATTACATGAATGTGCTTCAGAATGCCGAGGAAAGCGGGCTCGTGCCCGACCTGTACCGGCGGGCGACCCTGCGCTTCGGCCTCATCTACGAGCAAGCGGTACTGGAGTGGTTCGACAGCCTGCCGGCCGAGATACGCGGCGAGAGCTGACCCGCGGCCGCCCGGTTCGCCGCCCAGCACGACCAGGACGAACAGAAGCGGATCCGATGACTGACGCACGCAGCCCCGCCTCTTGGCGGTCGCGGGCGCTACAGGCGGTCGCCTCCCTCGCGGGCCTGGTCGTCGTACTGGGCGATGGCGCGCGAACCCGACCAGGCTGCCCGACCTTCGGGCAGGACGATCGGGCCATCCGGGGCCGACGCGATCACCATGCCGGCATCCCGTCAACGCGCTTGGCCCGAGCGTCCCAGGGTCCCAACGCGACCGCTTGAGACGCCGCACGAAACAAACTCAACGACGGGGCAGCCGTGACGTGCTGCCGAAGGACCTCTCGGCTGGGACCGAGGGCCGCAAGGCCGGTTCGCTCGCCTCGCCGCGCGCGGTGCATTCGGAGCGCGTTCCCCCGACACCGCACACGGCTACTGTCCCCTACCCGGACGTGGGCGATGCGACGTGGTTCGCCTGCGACCAGGTGCCGGCAGCAGGCACGGAGGTAAGGACCTTCACCGTGGCCGGCGCACGTACCGCGAACTAGGTAATTCTTGCCGATGTGTAGCGGTTGCCGTCTTGGCACGATCGCATCTGCCGGGTGTGGATCGGGCGGCTCGCTCTCATGCCCGGCGATCCGATGGTCAGTGACCGCAGAGAGGCTTCACGATGGAGATCATTACGGACACCGACGAGGCCGGCATTGACGTGTCGGCCCCGGTGGTCAGCCGCCACAGCGTCACGGTGACCGCGTCGGCGGAAGCCGTGTGGCGGATCCTCACCGACATCGACGCATGGACGACCTGGCTGCCAGAAATCCCGTACGCACGCGTGGAAACACCCGGTCCGCTCGCCCCGGGCTCCGTGTTCCGCTGGTCGGCCGCGGGCATGGAGATCGAGTCGACGATCGTTCAGGTACGGCCGCGGGAACGCCTCGTGTGGCGGGGATACGGTGACGGACCGGACGGGGTCCTCGGTGTCCACGTCTGGGCGCTCACTCCGGCCGGCGACGGTGTGGAGGTGTCGACCGAGGAGTCCTTCGCGGGCCCGCCTGTCGACGCCGACCCTGGGCCGTTCCAGGAGGGCCTCGACACGACCCTCGCCAGGTGGCTGGAACGACTCAAGGGCACCGCCGAGGCGGTGACCGCCCCGTGAAGAATCGTGTGTTTGCCGTCGCGACGGCAGTGGTCGTGGCCGGCCTCGTGGGCACCGCAGGTGCGCCGGCTCGGGCCGAGGTCAGGCGCGATGTCGGTGCCGACCACGCGACGCTGCGATGTGCGGGACGGACCGTCGACACTGCGGCGAAGATCCGCTATCGGACGGAGACGACGATCGACGCTCCGCTGCGAACCGTCTGGAAGTTGCAGACCGACGTGGAACGCTGGCCGTCTTGGCAGAAGCCGGTTTCCTCCAGCAAGCGGCTCGATCGTGGCCCACTGCGTCCTGGTTCATCCTTCCGATGGACGACACCGGTCCTCGAGACCGCGCTGAATCCCGCCACGACCCTCGTCGTCACGTCCAGCGTCCGGCAGCTTCAACACCAGAGGTGCCTTCGGTGGGACGGCCCGGCGATCGGTGTGGGGCTGCGCATCGACGAGGGGGTCCACGTGTGGACGTTCACCGAGATCGACGGTCGCGTTCTCGTGCGTACCGAGGAGACGTGGCGCGGGGACCAGGTGGAGCAGGACGTCGCCTTCTCCACCGTGGCTCTCGGGGCGGGCCTGGAGACGTGGCTGACGGAGCTGAAGACGCGTGCCGAACGGGAGTGTGACCGGGCCCGGCGCCCAGCGCTGACGTGACCCAGCGGGCCCCGCCGGTCTCGTACCGGCGGGGCCCTTTCGTCGCTCGGTCGGCCCGGCTCCGTCAGCGGAGTAGTTCTCGTAGCTGCCGGCGTGAGGTGATGCCCAGCTTGCGGTAGAGGTTGCGCAGGTGGGCGTCGATCGTTCGCGGGCTGACGAACAGCAGCGCGGCGACTTCCTTGGTGCCTGCACCGGAGGCGACCTTGCGGGCGACGAGTAGTTCGCGGGCGGTCAGCCCCGCGAGCGGATCGGCGTCGTCGGCCAGGGTCGGCTCGCCGATGGCATCTAGTTCGCGGGCGGCGCGGCCGGCGAACCCGCGCGCGCCGATGGTGGAGAGCAGTTGGTGCGCGGCGCGCAGCTCCACCCGCGCCTCGGCGCGGCGGCCGACCCGTCGCAGCCACTGCCCGTAGAGCAGTCGGGCACGCGCGTAGTGGACTCGCATCCTGCTCCCGGCGAACCGGCTGATCGCGGCACGGTAGTGGTCCTGCGCGCCGAGCCCCGGGTCGAGCAGCGCACTCGCCAGTAGATGCGCACCGGTCGTCCACGCGTTCGGGTTGACCCGTGCGACATCCGCGATCCATTTGGCCGATTCCTTGGCTTCTTCGGGACGTCCGACGTACGCGGCGGCTTCGACCAGCTCGTGGTGGAAGACGGAGGCGGCGTACGCCCCGCGCCGGTGCTGGTCCCGTACGAGCAGCAAGGCGTCGATCGCGGCCTCATGGTCGCCGCTGCCGTTGCACAGAACGCCGATCGCGTAGTGCAGCGCAGTGGGTTTCACCCCCACCCAGTCGCGCAGCCTCTCCCGGATCTCGCGGAACCGTTCGACGTCCCCGCTCCAGGCGGCAAGCATCAGGTCGGACCCGACGAGGTTTGACGTCCCGGCGGCCTCGTCGACCGCACGCGCCTCGATGATGCAGAGCTGCGCGTCGGCGAAGCGACCCACGATCGTCCGGGCGACAGCCTGGAAGCGCAACGCATGGGGAAGGATCGCGTAGGCCCCCTGCGCCCGGGCGAGTTCCACCTGACGGTCGGTGATCTGCTCCATGGCATCGCTGTCACCGATGTCGACGCTCAACACACAGGCACGTTCCATCCACCACGGATCCGCGCCGGTCGTGCGGGCGTGGTCCCGGAAGGCGTCGACCGTACGCCGCATCAGGGGCATCGCCTCGTCCACCGGGCGGAGATGCTGCTCGACCAATGCCCGCAGCAGCAGATCGACCGGACGTGGCGGCTGACGCTCGGGTACCCGTTCCCGGATGTGCAGGGCGAGGCGCCGTAACCTCCCCGGCTCGTCGACGCTGAACATGAGCGACGCGAACGCCTCCAGGTAGGTTTCGCGGACCTCGTCGGGCCCCACGCCGTCGGCCGCTTCGATGAGCGCGATCGTCGCCGGGATGGTGCGCGCCACGTGATAGTCGATCGTGGCGCGCAGTAGCCGCGCGGCGTGGCGGTCGGCGGGGTCCGGGTGGAGACGCTCGGCCTCGTCCACCAACTCCCGGGCGGCAGATGGTGCCCCCGAGCCCAACCGCGCCCGGGCCGCGGCCAACAACCGGCGGGCCTGCCGCGACCGGCCGGGGGTCAGTCGGGCCGCGCGCTCGAGGAACGCGGCCACGGCCGCGAGTCCGCCGCGGTGCTGTGCCCGGCCGGCCGAACGCTCCAGCTCGGCCGCGGTCTCCTCATCCGGGCCGGTGATCGCGTTCGCCTGGTGCCAGGCGCGACGGTCGGGATCGACGTCGGCGTCCGTACCGGCGGCGAGCGACGCGTGCGCCTGCCGTCGCGCCCCGGCGCCAGTCGACAGGTACACCGCGGAACGCGCCAACGGATGCCGGAAGTGCACCCGGGGCCCGGCCACCAACAGGCCGCTGTCCTCGGCCGCGGCCAGGTCCACGGCGTCCAGCCCCTGGATCGCCATCGCGCGGCGCAGCAGAACGAGGTCGCCTGTCGGCTCCGCCGCGGCCAGCGCCAGAACCGAGCGCGTGGGTGCCGGCAGCCGCAGGAACCGACTCACGAACCGGTGTTCCACGGCGCGGTGCCCGGCGTCCCCGGGTAGCCCGAACGGTCCGGCGTCGCGGGCGAACTCCACCAGGGCGAGCGGGTTGCCGGCCGCTTCGGCGAGGATCCGTTGCACGATCGCTGCCTCGTGGCCGAATGGTGCCAGATACCGCAGCAGGGTGAGGGCCTCCGAATCGGAGAGCCCGGTGAGGGTGAGGGCGGGCAGGCGACCGAGCTCCGACACCGAGGCGGCGTCGCGGGCAGCGAACACCATGGCGACCCGCTCCGCCGCAACGCGTGCCGCGACGAAGGCCAGTACCTGCCGCGAGCCGGCGTCGATCCACTGCACGTCGTCGATCGCGCAGAACACCGGCCTGCGCCGGCCTACGGCACTCAGCAGGCCGAGAACGGCCAAGCCGACAAGCATCGGGGTCGGCGTGGCCCCGGCGTGCAGTCCGAACACCGCGTCGAGCGCGTTCCGCTGCGGTACGGGGAGCCCGGCGCGGTGGTCGAGCACGGGCGCGCACAACTGGTGCAGGGCCGAGTAGGGCAGCTCGCTCTCGAACTCGACACCACCGGCCCGCAGCACCCGCCATCCGTCGAGCCGCGAAGCGGCCGCACCGATGAGCGTCGACTTGCCGATCCCCGCGTCACCGAGAACGAGCATCGCCCCGCTATGGCCCCGCGCAGCGGCTGCCGTCACCGAGGCGATCTCGCCCAACTCCGCCTCGCGAGCGACGAACAATCCCGACCTGATATCTGTCATCAGCTTCTGCGTGTCGCCGGACGAATGGTGCCCTCTGGTTGTTCGGCCCCACCGATGGTATCCAGAGCAGCGCACCGACCGGGACGGGCGCCGGGTCCGGAGCCGGCGCTCCTACGAGGGCAACTCGAACAGTTCCAGCTGGATGCCGTCGGGGTCACGGAGATAGAGGATCTTCGTCCCGGCCAGCGCCCCCGCTTCGACGCCATCGCCGTCCTGGAGCACGACCGGATCGGCGTTGACGTGCACGCCCCGCCGCACGAGGTCGCGGTGCGCCGAGTCGAGGTCGTCGACCTCAAAACACAGGTGCATCACCCCAACGTCAGAGTTGCGCCCGGTGAAGGGCCTCGGCTGCGGGCTGTCGTACTGGATGAGTTCCAGCAGGACGTTGTCACCGGCCAACGCGAAGGATGCCCGCATCGACGCGTTCTCGACCTCGACAACCGCACCGATCGCCGGGTTCGTCGCCGAGATCGTCACACCGTTCGGCGCGATGCCGAGGACGTCCTCGTACCACCTCACCGACCGCGCCAAATCGCTGACCGGCACTCCGATGTGATGCATTCTGGTCACTTTGCTCATGATCCCCATCCTGAAGGGCCGAGCCAGCACTGTGGAAGGCACAGGTCTTCCGCGTATCGCTGGTACCACCCAGCTCCCCGGAGGTCCGATGGCGGATCATGGGTTCATGAATGACCTCGGCGCCGCGCTGCGGGCCTGGCGGGATCGCACGGACCCGGCCGCGGTCGGTCTCCCGAACGCCTCTCGTCGCCGCGTCGTCGGGCTACGACGCGGCGAGCTGGCGGCACTGGCCGGCATCTCCCCCGAATACGTGGCACGCCTCGAACAGGGCCGGGCCGCCACACCATCGGCGCAGGTGTGCACCTCCCTGGCCCGCGCGCTGCGACTTTCCGACGACGAGGAGGCGCACCTGATGCGCCTTGCCGGCTTCGCCGCGGCCCCGGACCGCATACCCCACCTGATCCCCAGCAGCCTGCACCGCGTCATCGACCACCTCGACGACACCCCGGCGGCCGTCTACGACGCCGTGTGGCGGCTGCTGCACTGGAACCGGCCGTTCGCGGCCGTCTTCGGCGACCCCACCGGCGCCACCGCCGACGATCGCAACGCCTTGATCGTCCAGTTCGAAACCCGAAACCCCCGAGTCCGGCAGACCGACACCGAGCGCGCCTACTTCGAGCAGTCGTTGGTGGCCGACCTGCGCGCCACCAGCGCCCGCTATCCGAACGATCCCGACGTGGCGGCACTGATCTCGCGGATGGCCGGGAACGACAGGTTCTGCCGCCTCTGGGCCCTCCGCGCGGTGGCCAATCACGAGAGCGCGCACAAGACCGCCGTACACCCGGACGTGGGGGCCATCCCGCTGGACGCCAACGTTTTGACCACCCAGAACACCGACCTGCGCCTCGTGGTCCTCACGCCTCGGCCCGGCACTGCCGCTCGCGAGAAGCTGGATCGACTGCGTTGACGTTACCGTCCAGGAGACATCCACATCGACGAGGCGCACACCGGCCGACGTGTCTACACCCGGCCGGACGCCGACGACGTCGCGTCGCTGATCTCCGAGCTGATCGACTGGCTGGCCGACGGCGAACCCGAGACCCCGCTGCTCGTCCGAGCCTCCATGGCACACCTGAACCTGGTCAAGATCCACCCTGGCGGGACGGGGACGGCCGAATGTCGCGGTCCCTCCACATCCTCGTACTCGCCCGCGAACGTCTCGCACCGGTGGGGATGCAAACCCCAGTCCCGCCAGATCCGGGCGACCTCGGCGAAGCTGACCGGTGTGCCCTGCCTGGTCAACTGGTCCGCCAGGGCTCTGGCCGACCAGTGCGTGATCCCCGACTCGGCCGGTGGTGGGTTCAGGGTCGCGGTCACCACACCGGCCTCGTCGACGACCGGCGGGCGTCCCGGACGCGGCAGGTCCGCCAGGGCGACGATCCCCCCGCGTGTACCGGGCCCGCCACGCGACCACGGTCTGACGGGTCACTCCCACCCGGCGGGCGATCTCCGCGTTGGGCAGTCCATCCGCGGTCGCGCAGGCGGCGGTGATCTCCGAATTCAAGATCCCTTCCCCGTACGATAACATCGACAAAGTCCCCCGTAACCCCAGTGGCAAGATCCGGCGTCGGATTCTCCGGCACCAGTTCTGGGTGCATGTGGACCGCGACGTCAACTGAATTGAGATTCCTATGAGCATCGCCCTTTCCACGGTGAAGGCTGGGCTGCGGGTCGCCTCGGTGGTCGTACCGGGTCTCGCCGGGAAGTGGACGTTCGCACTGTTCTGCAAGCTCCGGACCCCGTCGCGGGTGCGCCCCAACGAGGCCGAGGTCCACGCCCAGGCCCAAGTGGACAGCATCGAGTACAACGGTCGGCGGGTCGTCACCTACCAGTGGGGGGACGGCGCCAAGCCCGTCCTGGTGGTCCACGGTTGGGAGTCTCGCGGCTCGCGGTACGCACCCCTGGTGGCGGAGTTGCTCGCCCGTGGATACAGCGCGGTCACCTTCGACGCACCCGGTAACGGCGACTCCGAGGGAAACCGCACCACGCTGCTGGAGTACGCGGACATCGTCGAGAAGCTGTACGAGCGGCACGGCCCCTTCCAGGCGGCCGTCGCCCACTCGTTCGGGTCGTTGGCGCTCTTCCAAGCCATGCGCAAAGGGGTCAAGGTCGACCGCGTGGTGACGGTGAACGCCGTGTGCGACTTCGACTACCTGGTCCACCGGTTCAGCGAGGAACTCGGTTTGTCCGAGCGCCTGAGGAAGGATCTCAGCCGCCGGTTCGAGGGCCTGTTCCCGCAGGAGCAGGACATCTACCGCCGTTTCTCCGTCCCGTACCAGGCGGACCGGGTGACCGGTCCCGTGCTGGTGATCCACGACGAGGACGACCTCCGGATCGAGATGTCGCAGGCCAAGAAGATCGCCTCGGCCTTCCCCGCCCAGTCCCGGATGATCACCACTCAGGGCTTCGGACACAGCAAGATCCTCACCGACCCTAGGACGCTGACGGCCATCGCGGACTTCGTGTCGGAATCCACCGTCTGACCGCACCGCCGGTCGTTCTCCCAGGTAACGCGCCCGGTGGGTCTGTACCCACCGGGCGCGGTCATCGTGACGATCGGGTACGGCTACCGGCCAACTCCCTCGTCGGCAGCTCACGCAGTGCCTTGACGACCTCGGCCGGGGCTTCCTCGGCCATGAAGTGGCCGCAGGAGACCGTGGTGTGCCGCACTCCGGGAGCCCACGCCCGCCACAGCCACTGATCAGCTTCTCCGGCAGCCCGGGAGGCCGGGCCATCAGGTAGAGGTGGAACCCGACGGCCGCGGCGGCGGCCCTTCGGCTCGGCACGGTCAGATGGTGCACCTGTGGGTAGGCCGACGGGGGGTGTTCCCGTACTCCCGGATGGAGCGTTGGTCAGGCCACGCGCGGGTCGCCCGGAGAACGTGAGGGTCACCGACGTGCCGCTGAACCGGGGGTCCACCAGGGCGGCCTGGTGCCGGGGATGGGCGCCGCTCTCCGGGGTACGCAGGAACGCCGTGCCCAGTTGCGCGGCGCCCGCCCCGGCCGCCAGTACGGCGGCGACCGCACCACCGTCCATGATGCCGCCTGCCGCGATCAGGTCGAGGTCCACCGCGTCGCGGACCTCGGCGAGCAGGGGTAACAGGCCGACGCCGTTCCCCTGCGACGGCTCGGGCGTGAACGAGGCGCGGTGCCCGCCAGCCTCGGGTCCCTGGACAACCAACACATCGACACCGCCCCGAGAGCAGGCCCTGGCCTCGTCGGCACTGGGCGCCGTCCCCACCACAGCGGTGCCGACCTCGTGGAACCGGTCCACCACCGACGGGGACGGGCAGCCGTAGGTGAAGCTCACCAGCGGCACTCGTTCCTCGACCAGCAGAGCCAGCTTCTCCTACCAGCCGTCGGTGTCGCCGACCGGCGGGTCACCGAGCGTGACGCCGTACCGCTGTGCCTCCCCCGCGAGTGCCCGGCGGGAGCGGTCCAGCGCCACCGGATCGGCGGCCGACGTCGCGGGCACGAACACTGACGCCGCACAGCGCCCCGGTCCGCGCCCACACCTGCACCAGGTCGGCCCGCAGGTCGGCCGGCAACCGGTAACCGGCGGTCAGAAAACCCAGGCCGCCGGCCGCCGAAACCTCACCGACCAACGCGGGGGTCGAGGCGCCACCGGCCATCGGCGCCGCGACGATCGGGTGTCTGAGCCGCCCGAGCACGTCCCGGGTGGACGCGCCCACGGTCAGGCCGGCCAGGCCGGGGACCGACCGAGCAGCCGCAGCAGACGGTCCTGGTCCGAGCCCTCTGCCGGCAGCGGCGGCGCGAACGACGAACCCGGCAGGCTGCGGGACGCACCGACGGGTACCGCCCGTCGGGTGACCTCCAACGCCGCCTCGACGATGTCGTCGTCGAACTTCGGCGGCGCACCGAGCGCGGCACCCACATCCCACCCGTGCACCACGTAGTCGAGGAAGTGGAAGCTGATCGCCATCCGGGCCGGGAAGCCGCCGACCCGCCGGATCTCCGGCAGCCAGAACTCTCGGCGCATGACGTCCGGTCCGTCGAACGCGCCGATCACCCGTTCCGCCGACCGGAGGTAGTCACCGCCCGGGTCGGCCGCCGGCTGCTCCCGCCAGACCGAATCGTCCTCGGTCTCGCCGTCGGCCGCCGCCGCGAAGCCGTTGTTCTGGGCGGTCATGTGGGCCAGCAACTGCCGCAGGCTCCACTGCGTGCAAGGGGTGGGCAGGTCCCACTGTTCCTCCCGTGCACTGGAGACGATCTTCACGCTCTGCCGCACCGCCCGGCGGTTCAGCTCCTGGATGTCCACCACAAACCCTCTTCCCGCCGATCCATCTGCCGCCCTACCCGCCCCGGTCAATCGTCGAACTGGCCGTGCTCCCGGGTCACACCGCACCGCTTGACCGTATTACCGCAGGTCAGAACCATCGTCTCTGTCCGACGTCGGTGAGCACTTCGGACGCGGAGACCTCTTCGCCAACCTGCACCCAATCTGCACCCAGTCTGCTCCCCCACCCGGGCTCGCACCCGGCCGCCCACCAATCGCGAGCTGTCAGCCCAGTGCCTTGGATGGCACCTGCGCTGGCTCCCACGGCCGCATCGGTCGACCGGGGAGCACGCCCACGGCCGCCGCGCCTTATCAGCCGGCTGCGCGCCCGCCCGGCGAGAGGCGTGGGAGCGTCGCCCAGCACAGCCGGTCGGTGGCGTACGAGATCTATGCTTCCGGCGCGTCTATCGCCTATCTGGCGGTGGCTGATCGCGCGGGGGAGGCAGGTCGATGGGGGTACCGACGCTTGTCGTATCGCTGACCCGGCCGAACACGTACCGCGGGATCGGGCCGGCGGTAGCGGCTGCACCCCATGGCGCGCTGATCCTGGTGGAGCCGGGCCGTTACGACGGGCAGGTCGTCGTGCGCGCCAAGGCAGAACCTTCTACGAACCGCGAACAGCGATGGTCACCTGACCGGCGGCTCCGCCAACACAACGACACCGTCCGCCTCAACGTCGAAGCCGAGCACCGGATGGCTCCCGTCGCCGCCCTCCGAATCCATCAGCACGGCTTTGCCCAGGCACCTTCCGATCGCCGTCACGAAACTGCAAAACACATCGAGCCGCTCCTGCCCCTGAAGCTCCCGCAGATCGACATCGAAGTCGATCTCATTCGCCGCATAGAACCGGAAAATCGCCAGGACATCCACCGACGGCCAGACCCGCAGCTCCGGGCACTCAGCGCCAGCCGGGCGGGACAACACGGCCGCCGCCGCAGGCAACGGCAGCACCACCGCGCCTTCGGAGTACTGGAACGCCCAACCCTGAGCGACGACGAGATCTAGGACCGATTGCCAGTCCTCCACCGAGGCGCCAGGCACGCAGACGTCCGGCAACGCCCCCATCACCCCGGGATCGAAGAACCACCTGACGTCATCCCACAGCAGATCAGGCACCACGCCATCCTGCCCTCACCACGGCCCCCACGCCGACTCGATTCCTTGACGAAACCCACAGGGGCATCCCCCGAGGGATGCGTCTAGGGTTGTCCGGTGATCGAGATCTTGGACGACCTCGGTGTGCTTGTCCGATCCGACCTGGACCCGGAGACATTGAGCCTTGCTGGTGTGCCCTTCGGAGCGGATGCCGCTGACAGTGTCCAGCGACGCCAGATCACAGAGGCAAGCTCCTCGATCGTCCACCGCTCAATCAGCGGCACCGACAGCGCTCCGGAGTACTTCGCGGCGGATGACCGAAGGCTGACCCTCGAGGAAGTGATCGACAGCGCCATCGGGGATGGCGGCATGGTGCATTTCGCAGACAAGCTCAGCTACAAGATCGTAGGCTCGCTGGTCGTCGGGTTCGCGCTCTACGGTGCCGGCTGCGGTCATCTGGCCCACTTCGGCTATCTGCGGTCCTACGAGCAGTTACTCCTCGCGTTCGGGACAGGGGACCGGACCGAGGAATCGCGGGTCTACGGTGACCTCTTGGGATACCACAACTACTACTGGCACTCGCGGAAACACGTGTACTGGAGTGCTGGTGATGAAGACGGGACTGGTTGTCTGTCATCGATCAGTCTTGGGGACTATCCCGGCAACGCCGGACCCGAATAGGCGCAGTCGTACCGATCCGCGAACGCATCCGCTCCTCGACGTGAGCGGACACCGCCCTACCGCCTCTGAGACAGCGCCAACGCAGATGCCTTCGGATCCGCCGAAGAGGTCACCAGCCTGAAAGACGTGGTCAGGGCGTTGCCCGTGGGATCGGCGTCTCGAAAGACAGGAACTGCGGGGGAATCCCAGCAAGCTCGCCCCAACGCTTCACATCGATCTGCAGCAGACCTACAGGCAACGCGTTAAGCGACCCGAGACGCCGACCGGCGCCCGCCATCCCGGAAGCTACCCCTACGCCTGCCGAGACAACCGCTACCCGTAACGACCGGCTCGCGCCCCAGAACGCCTGACCCCGTGGTCGAGTTGCGGTGATTTTGCGGTCAACCGCGCGGCGCTCGGTCCGTAGGAGCGTCGAGACGCCGAGCTGCACGGCTCGGCGGCGCGGGGATGGTGCCGTCAGCACGAGTCGTGGCCGCCGCAGTCGCAGCCGCAGCCTTGGATGTGCGGCGGTGGAGCGTGAGAGTCATGACCAGCACGACCAGCGCCCCGACGATCAGCCCGAGGATCGCGCTGGCCACCGTGTTGACGAGCCAGCCGACGAGCCCGCCGAGAACACCCGTGGCGTCGTGGGCGGCGACCTCCACGTGGTGCACGGCCTCGTACAGGAAGTGCAGGTTCAGCTCGTTCGTGCCTAGCAGCAGGATGTGCCCGCCCACCCACAGCATCGCCGCGGTGCCGACTACCGTCAGCACGGTGAGGACCACCGGCATCGCCCTCACCAGACCGCGGCCGAACGTGGCGACGGCGCCGGAACGTTGCGACAGGCGCAGCCCGGCGTCGTCCATCTTTACGATCAGGGCCACCACGCCGTACACCAGGACGGTTATGACGACGGCGACGACAGCCAGGATCGCCAGGCGGGACCAGAACGCCTCATCGATCACCTCGTTAAGGCTGATGACCATGATCTCCGCCGAGAGGATCAGGTCGGTTCGTACCGCCCCGGACACCAGTGTCGTCTCGTCCTGCACCGTTTCCTCGCCCGCGCCGGGGGCGCCGTGATGGGCGATCTTGGCCCACACCTTCTCCGCGCCTTCATAACAGAGGTAGGCACCGCCGAGCATGAGGATCGGAGTGAGCAGCCACGGCACGAACTGACTGAGCAGCAGCACCGCCGGCAGGATGATGAAGAACTTGTTGCGCAGCGACCCCACGGCGATGCGCTTGATAATCGGCAACTCGCGCTCGGCCGCCAGGCTCCGCACGTACTGCGGCGTGACGGCAGCATCGTCGACGACGACACCCGCAGCCTTGGCGCCGGCCTTCGCGGCGGCCGCCCCGATGTCATCGATCGACGCTGCAGCGGCCCGGGCCAGCACCGCCACGTCATCCAGCAGGGCTACGAGTCCACCGGCCAAGGGAGGGTCCTTCCAGGGGTGCGCAGAATTCGAACTGGCCCATTCTCGCTCAGGTCCCTGCGCGCGGCACGCCACCGCCCGGGTCGCATACCGGGCGAGAGCTTGAGGTGAGCGACTATCGCGCTCGGCCGATGACCCGCCACCACCGCGGCAGGGTCATCACCTGGCGCCAGCTCAGGCCGAACCCGTCCCCCGCAGTCACCGTTAACCGGGGTCGGCGGAGATGCGTTTCGGTCGCTGTCTGGATCGGCCGCGGATGCCCTTGATCGGCGGGATCTTGTCGACCAGGGCAGTAGTTGGGTGACGCCGTGACGGTTGCCGCCATCAGGGACACGACGAGTGGGATGCCACCCCGTCGGTGATGGCGTGGTGTTTCGAGCCTGGCTTGCGGCGGTCGACCGGGCTCGGACCTGTTTTGGGCCGCCCTTGAGCGCCCGAACATACGTGCCGTCGATCACCGCCCCGGGAGATGTCCAACTGCCCGGCGATGCAGTGGATCGACGGAGCGATCGAGTCGATCGGCACGGGCTACGCACTGTCCGCCGACGAACTCTGACATCACCATGCGCAGCTAGCGACGGAGCAGCGAGAAGGCTCCTGCCGCCGTCAGCAGCAACAGCAGTGACACCGCGAACAGGGCGCGTCCAAGCGGAAGGGGCATGGAGATGAAAAACGGTGCCTGTGCGATCAACAGGCCCGCGCCGATCACGGCTTGGGCGGTTCCCACCTGCACGGGCTGGGACGGCTCTCCCACCTTCAGCCGCGCAAGCCGGACCCAGGCGGCGGGAATCCTTCGGGACACGGTCACACGCACCCCGATTACAAGCGAGCCCAGGCTGAGGACCACGACCCCCACACGCAAAGCGATCGTGACTGGGTCCTCGTCATACGGACTCATGCGCCCATCCTCGGAGAGGCGTCAAGCGCGCGAATCGGACGACAGACGCACGACAGCCTCTGGCGTCCTCCTGACCTGCCGAACGGTCACCGCCAACCCTGATGGCCTGGTCGAATTGACCCAGAGCGCCGTGCCGACTCGCAAACGTATCGACGGCCAGTGGAAGGAACTTGGTCAGCCCTTAACGGAGGGCCGAGGCGCTAACGGATAGTGAAGGTCAGCGGGTTCGAGATGCCGACGCCGCCGTGGGAATCGTGGACCCGCACGGTGAAGGTGGATGACGTGCCGGCCGACAGGGCCGTCTGGAACTGGTACCGCTGTCCGCTGTTGGTCGGCGTCACGGCCAGCCGGGTTGCGCCCAGGTAGAACTCCACCCGGCTGACGAGGTCCCCGGGATCGGTGTCGGCGACGTCGGCGACCAGCGTGACGGTCGTCGGCTCGAGGAAGTAGGTCTGCCCGCCGGGGGTGCTCAACGCCACCGCCGGCGGGTGGTTGGCGCCGGTGGACGCCGGCGTCACCACCGTGACCAGCAACGGCGGCGCAGCGCCAGACAGCGACTGGTCGGTGCCGGCCGAGACGTACAGCACGAAGGTGGTGCTGGTGCCGGGCTCCCCGATCGGTGGCGTCCACAGCGCCTCGTACCGGTCACCGGTCGTCCTCACCCCCCGGGCCACCGTGACGCCGTCCACCCGGAACGACACCGAGGTGATGCTGTGTCCGCCTCCCACGGTCGCGGTCGCCGCCAGCGGGACGGTCCCCGGCGTGGTGTACACCGCGCCGGCGGTCGGGCTGAGCCAGGTGACGATCGCCGGCCAGTCAGCGACCGGCGGTGTGGCCGTCCGGGTCGGCGTCACGCTGGGCAGGACGCCGCCGGTGCACGTGACGCCGTTGAGCGTGAACGACGCCGGTATGGGGTTGCTGCCCGACCAGGCGCCAACGAAACCGATGTTCACGGAGCCATTCGTGCCCAGGGTCGCGTTCCAGCCCAGATTGGTCGCGCTGACCTGCTGGCCCGCCTGGGCCCAGGTGGCGCTCCAGGTTTGCGTGAGCCGCTGATCGACTGCAGGGAACGCGAACCGCAGCGTCCACCCGTTGACTAGGTCACCCACGTTGGTGACCGCGATGTCGGCGTGGAAGCCACCGGTCCACTGGCTGGTGACGACGTAGTTCACCCGACACCCGGCCGCCGCGTTCGCCGCACTGGCGTGTGAGATCGCCGCCATCATCGCGACCATGGCAACAGCGATGGCGGCCACAGCAGTCAGCGACTTCCGCATGGGCACACCTCGCCGTAGATAGTTGCATGTCTATGAATATGTCGACTGTCCTGCTGCTCCGCCTTCCTGTCAAGGCACGCACGGCAGTCCTGCCGCCGACAGGACAACGGACAGCCCGCCCATGGCTGATCGGTAGCGGCCACAGCGCCGAGCAGGCAGATCGGAGTCTCAAATGACGGTCCTGCGGCGGATTTCGGCCCGCTGACTCGCAACGCTCTACTTGGATCTACAGCACCTGCAGGCGCGGCGTTAGGCAACTCGAGACGCCGGCCGGCGCCAGCCATCGTGGGAACAACACCACCTGACCACTTTGCACCCAATCTGCTCCCATCTGCAAGGCCAGGCCAACCAGTGGCTCCTTACCGCCTTGACCTGCGCACACTCCCCTGCCAGGTAACATGGAGCGTTGTCGACCGCTGCGCAGAACCGCAGAGCACTCCGCGCCGAAACAGGACGCCGCACCCGACCTGACCTGGGTAAACGTGGAGCCGCAGGCAGGGGTGGGTGCAGTTGAGGAACGTTCGATGCCGTTGGGCGCAGTTCAAGGCTGTTCAGGGCACGCCGACGTCTTGAGCGCCGTCAGCGCCGGCATCGGCGGTACTGCTGGTGTCACGCTCGATCGCGAACGGATCTATGCCGGCTCGCGCACGCCGCCGGCGTTGCCACCGTCGTCTGGCATCGGTTCGGTCGGAGCTTCGGGGAGCTCGTCCGGCGCGCCAGGCAGAAGCACGCCCGCGTCGTCAGGCACCGGTTCACCCGGGTCGATGGGCGGATACTGTTCGGGGTCGAGATCCGGTCCAGTCATCAGGCGAGCATCCGTCGTCTACCGGACTGCCGCTCGTCGGGCCGCGAGCCGGGCAGCCTACCCCTCGCCTCAGGCGACTGGCGGCACTGATCCGTCGGCTGCCTGCCACCTCGGGCGGCACTCATCGGCGTCGGCCGGAGCCCACTCGCCCCGATGGCCACGGTGGCGGCGGACCGGGCGGTGAGGCTACCGGGGTGTTGATCGGATCATCACCACTTGTTGAATAGATGCTGACAAATCTTGGCCAGGCTTGGCAGCATGGCTATCACTTACCGACGCCTCCTCGCCGCCACCCTCGTAGCCGGGCTGGCTCTGCTCACCGCGTGGACACCGGCACGCGGCGCGGAGCCCGCTCTGGCGCCCACGGCCACCGCACCCAACATCATCTTCGTTCTCGTCGACGACCTCGCGTGGAACCTCGTGCAATACCTGCCGCAGGTGCAGCGACTACAGAGTGAGGGGGTCACCTTCACCAACTACACGGTGACCGACTCGCTGTGCTGCCCGTCCCGCTCGTCGATCCTCACCGGCCAGTTCCCACACGACACCGGCGTGTTCACCAATGGTGGGACCGACGGCGGGTTCGCGGTCTTCAAGGGCCGGGGCAACGAGAACCACACCTTCGCGACAGCATTGCAGGGCAAGGGCTACCGGACCGGCTTCCTCGGCAAGTACCTCAACGGCTACCTGCCGGGGGACACGCAGGGTGGTTCGCTGCCGTACGTCCCACCCGGCTGGTCGGAGTGGTACGTCGCGGGCAACGGATACTCCGAGTACAACTACGACCTCAACGAGAACCACACCATCGTCCACTACGGCAACCAACCGGCCGACTATCTGACCAACGTGCTGTCCCGCAAGGGCAAAGACTTCATCCAACGCTCGGCTGCGGCGAACACGCCCTTCCTGCTGGAGGTCTCCACCTTCGCCCCGCACAGCCCGTTCACCCCGGCCAACCAAGACCTCGAGGACTTCCCCGGCCTCACGGCCCCGCGCACCGCAGCGTACGACCGGCTGCCCACCAACCCGCCGTCCTGGCTGGCCGGCAACGGGCCGCTGACCGCACAGGAGAAGAGCACCCTGGACACGAACTTCCGCAAGCGCGCCCAGTCCGTACAGGCGGTCGATCGACTGATCGGCAACCTGCGCGCCCAACTCACCACCAGCGGCATTGCCAATAACACCTACGTGGTGTTCAGCTCCGACAACGGCTTCCACATGGGCGAGTACCGGCTGACCGGTGGCAAGCAAACGGCTTTCGACACCGACGTGCGGGTTCCGCTCGTCGTCGCCGGGCCGGGCGTCGTCCCCGGATCGCAGCGCGCCGAGATCGTGCAGAACATCGACCTGGCACCAACCTTCCAACGCATCGGCTCCGCCGACGTCGGCGCGCACGTCGACGGGCGCAACCTGCTCCCCCTCGCGCAGGGCGACCCGGCACCGAACTGGCGTACCGGGGCGCTGATCGAGCACCACGGCCCCAACCAGGCAGCCGACGACCCCGACGCCCAGGACCGGCGCAACGGCAGCCCAGTCACCTACGAGGCCCTACGGACAGCGACCTACACCTACGTCGAGTACTCAAACGGCGAACGGGAGTACTACAACCGCACCGTCGACCCCCACCAGCTCAACAACATCGCCGCCGGGCTCTCGGCAACGCGACTGGCGGCGCTGCACGATGCGCTCGCGGCATACGTCGCCTGCCACAGCCACTCGGCGTGCTGGACGGCCGGTCACGTGCCGGCCTGACGGCGCACCAACCGCAACGGCCCTGACCTGCGGTCTCGCCCCGTCGCAGGTCAGGGCCGATCGCCGTCCTGGCCGGGCCGGCTGCGCGACTGAGCCGGGTGCTCTCAGTTCGCCGGGATGCCGGCCCGATGCGCCAGCAGGCCGGCCTGGGTGCGGTTGTCGCAGCCGAGCTTCTCCAACAGTCGGGAGACGTACCCCTTGACCGTCGCCTCGGAGAGGTGCAGTCGTCGGGCGATCTGCTGATTGGAGCGGCCGGCGCCGAGACAGCCGAGGACCTCGACCTCCCGGGCGGTGAGCGTGGCGACCAGTTCGCGGACCCGTTCTCCGTCGTGCCGGCTCGCCACCAGCCGCTGGGTCGCGGACGGGGACAGCACCGTGTGCCCGGCTGCGGCGACCCGTAGCAAGTTGACGAGATCCTCCGGCGCCGTCGACTTGAGCAGGAAACCGACGGCACCCGCCCGCATCGCCCGAAGCACGTACTCGTCGAGGTCGAACGTGGTCAGCGCGACGATCCTCGGCGGCGCCGAGGCCCGGGTGAGGTGCTCGATGGCGGTGAGCCCGTCGACGCCCGGCATCCGCAGGTCCATCAGGACCAGGTCCGGCCGGTACCGGGTCACCGCCTCCACGGCCTCTGCACCGTCGTACGCCTCGCCGACGACCTCGACGTCCGGGGCTGCTTCGAGAATCGTCCGCAGGTAGGCGCAGACCATCCGTTCGTCGTCGACGAGCAGGATCCGGATCATCGCGTGGCGGTGGTCGGCACGTGCCCGGGCAGGGTGGTCCGCACCGCGAAGCCGCCCTCCGGGGTCGCCGCCGCGGCCAGGGTGCCGCCCAGCACGTCGACCCGACTCCGCAGGCCGGCCAGGCCGGAGCCCCCGCCGGCGGCGGCGAGGTCCGGGTCGGGGGCACGATCGGGCCGGTCGTTGGTAATGGTCGCGCGGACCAGATCCGGCTGATAGCGAATCGACACGGTCACCTGCGAGCCCGGCGCATGCTTGTGGACGTTCGTCAGGGATTCCTGTACCACCCGGAAGAGGGTGCGCCGCACGGCCGGTGCCAGTGCCGACGGGTCACCCTCCTCGTCGAGACGGACCGGCAGACCGACCGCGCGCGAGTCGGTCACGAGATCGTTCAGGCCGCCCTCCGCAGCCCGGTCCTCCGCTGCGACGCGGGTTGTCGGTGGGTCGCCATGCCTCAGCACACCGACCAGGTCGCGCAGCTCGGCCAGCGCCTGGCAGCCCGCCGTCCGCAGCTCTTCGGCGGCGCTGCGCACAGCGGGATCCGTCGCGCTGGTGCCCAGCGCCCCGGCGTGCAGCACCATCAGGTTGATCCGGTGGGTCACCACGTCGTGCATCTCGCCGGCGATCCGGAGCCGCTCGTCGCTACGGGCCTGCTCGGCAAGGAGCAGCCGCTCCCGCTCGGCTCGTTCGGCGCGGTCGAGCAGCTCCGCGACGAGCCGGCGGCGGGCACTCACGTAGAGGCCGAGCAGGGCCGAGATGGCCAGCAGTCCGGGCCCGCTGAACGGGTCGTCAACCGTCCAGAGCCGCGCGCCGAGCAGCCAGCACACCCCGAGCGCCGCGATCACCGCCCAGGACCGCCGACGGTCGCGTCCGTAGACGATCAGCGCGTACGGCGCGAGGAAGACCGCCGACGCTGGCACCAGCAGGCTGACGCCGGCGATGACCAGGGCCATCGAGTACGGCCGGCGTCGGCGCAGCAGCAGGGTGGCCGCCGCGCCGACCTGCGCCGCCGCGTAGACCCAGACCGGGGCCGGGAGATGCCTCGAACCGGCGCTCGGAAAGGCGACCTCACGGGCCACGCCGGCCGCCGCCGCGAGGACGACCAGCAGCACGTCGACGGCGATTGGCGGCACCTTTCGGCGGTCCACCGCGCTCATGCGTTGCAGGTTAGCCGGGCCGGCCCGGATCGGCGCGGCGAGCGGCATGAGTACCGACGAAGGGACCGGGGACGCGACGAAGGAAGGTTGCGGAGGCGACCTCCGGGCCTGTCCCGACCGGGTACGACTGCGGTGGCATTGCCGGATGGCACACTCGACCGATCCCGTGGCGCAACCGGCTAGGCCCCGCCGCATCGACGAACTTGACGCGCTGCGTGGGCTCGCGCTCCTCGGCATCGTCATGTTCAACATCGTTCAGATGACCCACCTGACCCGGGTTTCCGGACCGGCCGGTGAGCACCTCGGCGCGTACGTCTGGGAGCTGCTCTTCGTACAACGACCTTTCCCGATCTTCTCGCTGCTCTTCGGGATCAGCTTCTCGCTCTTCCTGCGTACGGCGGCTCGACGCATCGACCGCCCCCGGCTGGTGCTGCTGCGCCGGCTGGTTTGGCTGGGCCTCTTCGGCGCGCTGCACACCCTGATCCAGCCCGGCGAAGTGCTGAAGTTCTACGCCGTGTTCGGGCTGGTCGTGCTCCTGCCGGCGTCGTACCTGTCCCGCCGCTGGGCGCTCGGGCTGGGCATCGTGTTGACCCTCGCCGCCGCGCTGACCTTCAACGGTCTCTTCATCATCCCGGGCCTCTTCCTGCTCGGCCTGGCAATCGCGGAGTACGACATCCCGGACACGCTGCCGTCGCGAGGCCGGCAACTCGCGGTCGCACTCGCCGTCGCGGTGCCGGTCGCCGCGGTGACTGGGTGGTTGCAGTTCCGGGCTGGAGTCGGCCCAACCGCCAACTACCGGATCCTGCCGGCCGGGCTCGCCTTCGCCTTCCTCTTCACCGTCGGGTTCCTGCTGCTGATGCGAACCGCCCTGCGACGCCCGCTCGGCGCGCTGCTATCGCCGCTCGGTCGGGTGGCGCTCACCAACTACGTCGCCGCGTCGTTCCTGATCGTGGCCGGTGATGCGCTGCTCGACATCGGCTCCCGATCCTCCTACGGCGCCGTGGTCGGACTGGGCCTGGCGATCGGGGTCGTGCAGGCGATTTTCAGCGTGCTTTGGCTGCGGTCCTTCCGGTACGGCCCGCTCGAATGGCTCTGGCGGTGTCTCACCTGGTGGCAGCGGGTGCCGCTCCGCCGCGCCTGCTGCGCCCCGGCTGCTGCCCTGCGCTCCCCCGCCGCCAGCGGCGACGCCAATGCGTGCGGGGACGGGTGCTGCACCACCGACAACCGCTGAGCGGACCTGCGGACACGGCAGGTTCCGTCGGCCACCGCCGGAACCTGTTAAGCGACGAGCCCAGACGCAGCGGACTGGGCTACCTGTACTGCCCAGGCAGGTTGGTCAACCTGGCCATGAGTGTCGGCCGTCGTTTCCGCGGATCTCGCCGGAGGCGACTCGGAAGTAGTCGTCGATGACCACCGCCCCATAGGTTTCGTTCAAGTGGGCCGTCCCGGTCACCTGGGATGTGATGGCAGTTACAGCGGACGCACCGACTCATCGCTGTCGACGGCGGTGGCGGCCCACGAGGCGAGAAGAGCCAGCGCCTGGGCGGTTGGTGAGGCCGGCTCGGCGGCGTAGATGGTCAGGGTGAGGTCCGGCTCAGCGCGCAGGTCCATGCTCTCGTACGCCAGGGTGAGCTCGCCGACGACGTGGTGGTGGAACTGTTTGGTGCCCGTGCCGTGGGTGCGCACGTTGTGGGCGCCCCAGCGGCGGCGGAAGTCGTCGCTGCGGGTGGACAACTCGCCGACCAGGTCGTGTAGGCCCTTGTCGTGTGGGTCCTTGCCGGCCGCGGTGCGCAGGTTCGCGACGGTCATGTCGGCGGCGAGGTTCCAGTCGGGGTAGAAGCGGCGGGCAGCGCTGTCGAGGAACGTGAACCGACCGAAGTTGGGCACGTTAGCCGGGTCGGTGTAGACGTCGCTGTACATTGCTCGGCCGAGGTGGTTGGCGGCGAGCAGATCCTGCCGGTTGTTGACCAGAATCGCCGGAGTGGTGATGGCGTCGAGCGACCATTGCAGGCTGGGTCGGGCCGTCCACTGCTTCGGGCGGCGGCTCGGCCGCAGCAACGCGTTAGTGCCGTTTGCCTCCTGGGCGAGGCGGAGCAGGTGAGTCCGTTCGGCGTCGTCGAGTCGCAACGCACGGGCGATCGCGTCCAGCACGCTGGCGGAGACCCCGGCCAGCTGACCGCGTTCGAGTTTGGCGTAGTACTCGACGCTCATCCCGGCCAGCGCGGCGACTTCGCTGCGCCGTAGCCCTGGCACCCGGCGCTGCCCAGCGGTCGGGATCCCGGCCTGCTCCGGGCTGATCTTGGCGCGGCGGGTGGTGAGGAACTCGCGTACTTCGACTCGGTTGTCCACGACTTCGACGATACGACGGGCCGCGGAGAGGTGCGATGTACTGCTGGTACACCCATTGTCAGGGACTTTCTCGGGTGCGGCGTGCGAGATGTGCTTGATGCATGGCCGCAGTATCAACCACCCGGAGGGACGAACTGTCCCCGCTCACGTCCGCCACCGAAGCCAGTCTCGTTCCCGACCCGGTGCGCCGTCAGGCCCGGATCACCTCCGCCCTGGTCGCGACAGTGATCCTCCTGACCGCGATCGCCCCGCTGGCCACCGACATGTACGTGCCAGCGTTCCCCCGCGTCGCCGGTGACCTGACCGCGTCCGCGACGCAGGTGCAACTCACCCTGACCACGTTCTTCGTCGGCATGGCGCTGGGCCAGTTGATCGGCGGACCGGTCTCCGACCAGCGCGGCCGGCGCCGGCCGCTGATCGCCGCGATCCTGCTGATGAGCGTCGCCTCGGTCGTCTGTGCTCTCGCCCCGTCCATCGGCGTGATGATGGTCGCCCGGCTGGTGCAGGGCTTCAGTGGCGGCTGGGCGATGGTGATCGGCCGGGCGGTGATCGTCGACCTGGCGGCCGGCGCGCGACTGGTTCGCCTGCTGAACGTGATCGCCGGTGTGGGCGGCGTCGCCCCGATCGCCGGTCCGCTGCTGGGCGCGGTCATCCTGCAGGTGTCGCACTGGCGGGTGTCGTTCTGGGTTGTCGCGGCCCTGGGTGTGGTGATGACGTTGGCGGTGCTGCTCGCCGTGCCGGAGTCGCTGCCGGTGGAACGCCGGCACGGCGGGGGTCTGCGGGCGTTCGCCGTTGCTGGGCGGCAGGTCCTCGCTCGGCGCCGTTACGTCGGATACCTGCTGGTCAGCGGCTCAGCGATGGGTGCGCTGTTTGCGTATGTCGCCACCTCGGCATTCGTGTTGCAGTCGATGAATGGAATGTCGCCCATCGCGTACTCGGTCGACTTCGCCGTCAATGCCGGCGGCATGACGGTGGCGGCTCTGATCGCCGCACGGCTGGCCGGGCGGGTCGCCACCCGCAAGGTCATTCTCATCGGCCAGGTCGCGGCCCTCGCCGCGGGTGTGGCGATGCTCGTCGGCGCGCTGTGGCTCGGCACACCGATGCTGCTCGCGGTGGTGTGCTTCTTCGTGCTGATGAGCGCCCAGGGCCTCATCGGCCCCAACGGCGGTGCGCTCGCCTCCGCGGAGGTGCCCGGGCATCCCGGGACCGGTTCGGCGATTCTCGGGTTCGTCCAGTGGGTCGCCGCCGGGATCATCGCCCCGATCGCCGGGCTCGGCGGCGAGCACACCGCCGTACCGATGGCACTGCTCATGCTCGCCGGCGCGGCGCTCTCGATGATCGGCCTGCTCGTGCTGGCCCGCCCGGAAAAGACAGCGGGCGCCGCAACAACGGGTGACGGCGTCCTGCACCACCGCACGCCCTGAACTCCAGGGCCTTGCCAGCCGGAGCAGCGCCCCGCGCTTGTAAGGGGTACTGGCAGTACACCCATTGGCAGAGACTCGCAACGCCGCCACGGCTGTGGTGAGGTGCAGGTAGGTCAGCATCACGTCACCGGAGGACATCATCTTCACCGTCAACGCCATCGCCGCGCCTTCCGCCACCGAACCGCTCGTGCGTACCACGATCGAACGGCGGGACCTGGGCCCGCGCGATGTTCTCATCGAAATCCGCTACGCCGGCATCTGCCACTCCGACATCCACACCGTGCGCGGCGACTGGGGCAGCGTTCCCTACCCGCTCACCGTTGGCCACGAGATCGTCGGCCGGATCACCGAGGTCGGCGCCGACGTCACCCGCCACGCGGTCGGCGACCGTGCCGGTGTCGGTTGCATGGTCAACTCGTGTCGCGAGTGCGAGAACTGCCGCACCGGAAACGAGCAGTACTGCCTCAAAGGCAACACCCAGACGTACGCCGGCGTCGACCGGGACGGCACCGTGACCCAGGGCGGGTACTCGACCCACATTGTCGTGAACGAGGACTTCGTGCTGCGGGTGCCGGAAAGCATCCCGTACGAGGCGGCCGCGCCGATGCTGTGCGCGGGCATCACGACGTACTCCCCCTTGGCGCACTGGAACGCCGGGCCCGGCAAGAAGGTCGCCGTGGTGGGCCTGGGTGGTCTGGGCCACCTGGCCGTCAAGATCGCCGCGGCGATGGGCGCCGAGGTGACAGTGCTGTCACAGACGCTCGCCAAGAAGGACGACGGCCTGCGCTTCGGAGCCGAGCACTACCACGCCACCAAGGACCCGGCGACGTTCGAGGCGCTCCGGAACAGCTTCGATCTGATCATCAACACGGTCAGCGCACCGATCGACATGGCCAGCTACCTCGGCCTGCTGCGTCTGGACGGCACGCTGGTCAGCGTGGGTGCCCCGCCCGAGCCGCTGCCGGTCCCCGTCTTCGCGCTGTTCGGCAATCGACGCTCGTTCGCCGGCTCCAGCATCGGCAGCATCGCCGAGACGCAGGAGATGCTGGACTTCTGCGCCGAGCGCGGCATCGCTCCCGAGGTCGAGGTCATCGACGCCGAGGCAGTCAACGACGCGTACGAGCGGGTGCTCGCCTCGGACGTGCGGTACCGGTTCGTCATCGACATCGACACCCTGCGCTGATCTCCTCTGTGGCGCCAGGGTCCGCCGAACGGCGGGCCCTGGCGCGGTCAGGCCGGGGCGACCGGCAGACAGCATCGATCGCGGAGCATGACCTTGAATTGGTAGTGAAGGTCGATCTGCAGCCATGACCTTCGAGGTTGTGGTCGGAGCGCTCGGAAAACCCTGCCGTGAGATCCACAGCTCCGAGTCCGCACGCCACCGGCACCATCCCGTCTACCAGAGCGAGGACGGGCCAGCGCCACCACAGCGCCCAGGCCTAGCTCGCCTCGGAGGGCTTCCTGCGCCACCGAGCCCGCTCCGTGGAGCAGGTACCGCGGCATTGCGGTGCGGCTACGCCTTCCGGCTCTCCTGCCACGAGGGCAGGACAAGGTGTTTCTCCAGCTCGGTGGCTCGCAGGGCTATGCCGGTGGCCGTGGAAGCCCTCGCTGTTCGACGGCCAGTGGGTGTGGCTGGCCGGTGAGGGCTGCGAGGGCGGCGGCCACGGCGTGGAGGTCGGCCTTGATGTAGGTGGTGATCTTCTGCCGCAGCAGCTCGCGGGCCTGGCGGTGGTGGTGATCGGGTCCTTGATCGTTGTATGGACTGTAGTGCGTCCTGACGGTCCGTCCTGGCTAGCATGGATGCTTGCCACTCTCGTGTTTCTGGTCGTACTCAGCGGGACTTGGGTGGCGAAGACGGGGCATGCGGCATAGGCCTAAGGACAGGCGATGTCCTGTCATGACAGCTATGCGCCAAGGGCCATCACTCCGGTCGGCGACGGAGTTCCTCGGCGGGGACGGCTAGTAAGGACATCCACGGCGGTCCCCGTCATTCGCCCTGCACGCCTATCGTTGGAGTCAGGTTCCCGGCCGCATGAGCGTGCGGGACTGGGTGGGCGCGAGATGAAACTGGAATCGTGAGCGTTGCCGAAGAAGCAGAGAACCGCGGGATCGCACTGATCCGGGAGTTGGTCGCGGGCGCGGCCGGTGTCGTGGTGGCCGCGTTCGCCGCTGCGGTGGTTTTTTCCGCCGAGGAGCCGGTGGGGCGCGTCATGGTGATGGCGGCCGCCTGCGGCCTGCTCGCCGCATCGCTGTGCGATTGGCGCGCGACACTGGTCACGGCTGCGATGGCCGCTGGCGTGTTCGTCGGCGTCCTCGCTGACGGCGCACCACCGACTCCCGCTCCGCAGGGTTTTACGCCAATCTTCGTGGTAGCGGTGGTGCTGGGTGTGGGGAACAGACGCCTGCGACTGATGCGCAGTGACGAGGGGCACCGCCGGCAGTAGGTGGTCGAGGCCTCGGCAGCGGTGGGCGCCGGTACGATGGGTTCCGGTGCGCCGGGAAGTCTGGTCGGCAATTGGCTCCGACCCGTCTTCTTGAAAGTTGGCCTGCTTGTGACGTCGAACCCTCAGATGCCCCCTCGTGTCCTCGGCCGTGGTTCCTGGGCCGAGGCGCGTCGCATTGCCGACGTGCTGCGCAAGGAGACGATCGGTGGCGCGCTGCTGTTGGTCGGTGCCGTCGTGGCGCTGATCTGGGCGAACTCGCCGTGGGCGCACCGCTACGAGGCGATGACGGCGCTCACCGTCGGGCCGCACGCGCTGCACCTCGACCTGTCGCTGGGGATGTGGGCGGCCGACGGGTTGCTGGCGATCTTCTTCTTCGTCGCTGGTCTCGAACTCAAGCGCGAGTTCGTGGCGGGCGATCTGCGTGATCCCCGCCGGGCCGCGGTCCCGGTCGCCGCCGCGGTCGGTGGCGTACTCGTGCCGGCCTTGCTGTACGCGGTGGTGAACTGGGGTGGCGCGGTGAAGGGTTGGGCGATTCCGACCGCCACCGACATCGCGTTCGCCCTCGCCGTACTGGCGGTGATCGGCCGGCATCTGCCGAGCGCGCTGCGTACCTTCCTGCTGACCCTCGCGGTGGTGGACGACCTGTTGGCGATCGTCATCATCGCGGTCTTCTACACCGCCCACCTGTCGGTGCTGCCGCTGCTGGCCGCGGCGGTGCCGCTGGGCTTGTTCGCGCTGCTGGTGCAGCGCCGGGTGCGCTCGTGGTGGTTGCTGCTGCCGCTGGCGTTCGCGACCTGGGCGCTGGTGCACGCCTCCGGCGTGCACGCCACCGTCGCCGGGGTGCTGCTCGCCTTCGCCGTCCCGGTGCTGCGTTCCAGGAACGCCGGGCCCGGGCCCGGTCTGGCGGAGCACTTCGAGCACCGATTCCGGCCGATCTCCGCCGGCGTCGCGGTGCCGGTGTTCGCGCTGATGTCCGCCGGGGTGGCCGTCGGCGGGCTGGACGGCCTGGCGGAGGCGGTCACCGACCCCGTCGCTGTGGGCATCATGCTCGGTCTGGTCGTCGGCAAGCCGATCGGCATCCTGCTCGCGACCTGGCTCGTCGCCCGGTTCACCCGGGCCCGGCTGGACGCGGGGTTGGCCTGGATCGACGTGGCTGCGCTGGCCGTGCTGGCCGGTATCGGGTTCACCGTCTCGCTGCTGATCGGCGAACTCGCCTTCGGTATCGGCAGCGACGCCGATGGTCGGGTCAAGATCGCCGTGTTGGCGGGTTCCCTGATCGCCGCCGCGCTCGCCATGGTCATCTTGCGGGTACGCAACCGCGTGTACCAGCAGATTTACGAGGCCGAGCAGGTCGACCGTGACCGTGACGACGTTCCCGACGTCTATCAGCAGTAGGTCGGCCGCGGACGGACTGGCACGCGGCATCAGCGCGGTCGGGGCGGCAGCCCGGGCGTATCGTCGGTGCATGCGCGCGAGCGACGTGGCGATCCAGATGGAAACCGTTACCGAGGACATGCCGGCGCGGGAGGCCGCGCGGATCCTGGCGGCGCAGGACCTGCCCGGCCTGATCGTGGTGGACACCATGGGCCGTCCCTCGACGGTGCTGGCCGGCACGCAGGTGCTGCGGATGGCGCTGCCGTCCTACTGCCAGGACGACCCGGCGCTGGCCCGGGTGATCGACGAGGCCGCCGCCGACGTGATCCTGGAGGGTATCGGTAACCGCACCGTGGCGGACCTGCTGCCGCGCAACCGTCCGGACCTGCCGGCGGTCAGCGCCGACGCCACTCTGCTGGAGGTCGCCTCGGTGATGGCCCGATCGAATGTGCCGCTGGTCGCGGTCGTCGACCGCGACCGGGTGATGACCGGCGCGATCACCCTGGACGGGCTGCTCGACCGAATGCTCGGCACCTGAGCGTCAGAAGAACCGCAGCCACAGATACGGCACCGAGATTGCCACCGAGATCACGGTGACGATGAGACCGTACTTGGTGAACCCCCAGAACGTGATCTTGTTTCCGGCGCGGTCGGCGATGCCGAGCACCACCACGTTCGCCGAGGCGCCGATGGCAGTGGCGTTGCCGCCGAAGTCAGCACCGATGGCGAGCGCCCACCAGAGCACCTGAGCCTTACCGAGCCCGCCCTCGGCGTTCACCAACTCGCCGACGATCGGGCTCATCGTGGCCACGTACGGGATGTTGTCCACGATCGCCGACAACCCCGCCGACGCCCACAGCAGCAACATGGTGGCCGGCCACAGCTTGCCCTCGACGGCCTCGGTCGCCGACCTGGCGATGCTGTCGATCACCCCGGTGGCAACCAGTGCTCCGACCATGATGAACAGGCCGGCGAAGAACACCAGCGTCGGCCACTCGACGTCCTTGGCCACGTCCTCGGCGTTCAGCCGGGACAACGCCAGCAACAGCAGGCCGCCGAGTATGGCCACCACCGACGGCTCCAGGTGCAGCACCGTGTGCAGGCTGAACGCGAGCAGCACCGCCCCGAGGACCACCAGGCTGATCACGACGAGGCGGCGGTCGCGAATTGCGTCCGCCTCCCGCAGCGCCATCACCCGGGCGGCGCGCTCGGCGTCGTAGCGGAACGACTTGCGGAACATGATCCGGCACAGGCCGATGAACACGACGATGACGATCAGCACCAACGGGGCCATGACGTTCAGGAAGTCGGTGAAGGTCAACCCCGACCGGCTGGCGATGATGATGTTCGGTGGGTCGCCGACCAGGGTGGCCGCGCCACCGATGTTGGACGCCATCACCTCGGCGATCAAGAATGGGATCGGCGGCACGTCGAGCCGCTCGCAGACCAGCAGTGTCACCGGCGCTACCAGCAGCACTGTGGTGACGTTGTCCAGCGCCGCCGACACCACGGCGGTCACCACGACCAGGATGACCATGATCGGGAACGGGCGGCCTCGGGCCTTCTTGGCGCTCCAGATCGCCAGGTACTCGAACAGGCCGGTGCGTTTTAGCACGCCGACGATCAGCATCATCCCCAGCAGCAGGAAGATGACGTTCCAGTCGATGCCCGCCTCTTCGGAGAAGAACGCGTGCTCGGCGTCGGTGGCCCCGATCGCCAGCATGATCGACGCCCCACCCAGGGCCACCGCCACCCGGTTGATCTTCTCCGTGGCGATGAGGACGTAGGCGGTGGCGAAGACGGCCACCGCGATCCAGGCCAGGGTGCTCATGCGGCGCTTCTCCTGTTCTGGTCAACCGTCATCACAACGCCGACCAGGCTTCCCGGCACACCTGAGATCAACCTATCAGCCTGCCGGTCGGCAACAGGCGTGCCGAGCCCGGGCGAAGGGGCAGGCCCGGCGGTGACATCCCCACTGCCGGGCAAGGGCTTGCGGGACAGGCGCTCCGGCCGGCCGGAGCAACGCCAGGTCCTTTCAGTCGCACCTGGGCGGTCAGCGATGGCACGCAGGAGTGAACGCCGCGTGTACCGCCTTCGTCGGCCGCCATCCCGCCGACGGCCAGCTCGCCGTGCGCTGATCAGTGGGGCGTAGTCGGTGCGGCTGAGCGGCTGCTCGGACAGTGATCCGTCGGCGCGGGGCACACCCAACGGTCTGCCGTCGCGCAGGAATGACACGCTGGTGACGTCATCGCGGCTGGTGAGGGTGCAGACGATCTGCCCGAAGGCGAGGACCTCGTCGCTGCGCCCGGCGTCATCACCGGGTTCATCGACCGCTACTCGGGCCTGGGTGCCGGTCACTGTCGCACCGGCGGCGTTGACCGCTCCCGGCAGCGCGCTGGTCAGGTCGCTGTCGCGTTCGGCCTCGGTGGGTCCGGCGAGCAGGTGCCGCAGGTGGTCCTCGATGGTGGGTGGGCGGTCCACCCCTGCGAGCAGCCGGGCGAACGCCGTGGTGCCGCGCAGCCAGGCCCGC
>NZ_JBEZFV010000005.1:0-481011 GCF_040649655.1 Micromonospora sp. NPDC048905
AACATCCTCGTGGGGCTGCCCGACCGGGAGTTGGCCGTGCTGGTCTGTGCCCACAATGCCGACTTTTCGGCGACACAAAGTGCAAGATCGGCGCGGCGTCGGGTGGGGTCGGGTGGGGTGCGCGCGTTCCGGTGACGCGGGAGACCGGCGCACAGCCGACTGCCGTACCTTGACCTGCATGGGGCGGTTCGCGCAGTGGCGCGGGATGGTGCTGGAGCAGGGGCATCGGCTGCGCGGTGCGCTTCGGCGCCCGGAGGAGCTGGACGACCCGTTCGATCCGACGGGCAGTCTGAACCGCCTCGACGCGCTGGTGGAGGGCTTCGCCGCCGCTCAGCCGGTGCGGTGGAGCCTGGCCGGTCAACCCCGGCCGCTGCCGGGACCGGTCGACGCGGTGGCGTACCGGATCATCGAGGAATCGTTGACGAACGCGGGCCGGCACGCTCCCGGCGCGCCGGTCGCGGTCCGCCTGCGCTACGACGCCACGGGCATCACCATCGAGGTCCGCGACGAGGGCGCCGGCCCCCTGCCGTCCGGCGGTGGCAGCCAGGACGCCGGGCGGGGTCTGCTCGGGGTACGCAGGCGCGCGGAACGCCTCGGCGGCACGTTGTCCGCTGGCCCGCGCGCCGGTGGCGGCTTCACCGTGCGGGCTGCCCTGCCGGCGCCCGAGGAACTGGCCGAATGATGATCGCCCCGCAGGGCTTTCGCAATCGGGTGCCACGGAAATAGGGTGGGGGCGGCGACCGTGCTGGTGGCCGGTGACCCGGTGGGAGGCGCAACCCGCCGGGCCCAGGTGCGTCCGCACCCACCGGTGACCGCTCGGTGCCGTGTACGTCCGGTCACCCTCGCCCCGGTCCGCACCTGGAATCCCCCATGACAACAGGGGAGATGAACAATGGCGCGACCCATCACGCTCTTCACCGGCCAGTGGGCCGACCTGCCTTTCGAGGAGGTCTGCCGGCTCGCCTCCGAGTGGGGCTACGACGGTCTGGAGATCGCCTGCTGGGGCGACCACTTCGAGGTCGACAAGGCGCTCGCCGACGACTCGTACGTCGAGCGCAAGCGGGAGACCCTCGCGAAGCACAACCTTGAGGTCTTCACGATCTCCAACCACCTCGTTGGTCAGGCGGTCTGCGACCACCCGATCGACGAGCGGCACCAGGACATCCTGCCGGGCCGGATCTGGGGCGACGGGGAGCCCGAGGGGGTTCGTCAGCGGGCCGCCGAGGAGATCAAGGACACCGCGCGGGCGGCGGCGAAGCTCGGAGTGAAGACCGTCGTCGGCTTCACCGGCTCGTCGATCTGGCACACCCTGGCGATGTTCCCGCCGGTGCCGCCGGCGATGATCGAGCGCGGCTACCAGGACTTTGCCGACCGGTGGAACCCGATCCTCGACGTGTTCGACGAGGTCGGGGTGCGGTTCGCGCACGAGGTCCACCCCAGCGAGATCGCGTACGACTACTGGACGACCAAGCGGACGCTCGAGGCGATCGGCAACCGGCCCGCGTTCGGGCTGAACTGGGATCCGTCGCACTTCGTCTGGCAGGAGCTGGACCCGGTGAACTTCATCTTCGACTTCGCCGACCGGATCTACCACGTGGACTGCAAGGACGCGAAGGTGCGCACCGGCGACGGCCGGCGTGGCCGGCTCGCCTCGCACCTGCCCTGGGCCGACCTGCGCCGCGGGTGGGACTTCGTCTCCACCGGCCACGGCGACGTGCCCTGGGAGGACTGCTTCCGCGCGTTGAACGCGATCGGCTACACCGGCCCGATCTCGGTCGAGTGGGAAGACGCCGGTATGGACCGGCTGGTCGGCGCCCCGGAGGCGTTGCAGTTCGTCCGCCGGCTGGCCTTCGACGCACCGAGCGCGGCCTTCGACGCGGCGTTCAGCAGCAAGGACTGACCGCACGTCGGACAGACCACGGGCCGGTCGCCCTGCGGCGACCGGCCCGTCGACGTGCGATTGGTCAGAGCGTGCTGGCGTTCGTGCCCGAGCCGGACGGCTTGGTGCGGGGGTTGTTGGTGGACGACGGCGACCCGGAGGTCGTGCCGACCGTGCTGGTGCCCGCCTTGGCGCCCACGGTGGCGGGCGTGCCGGCGAACGCGTCGTCGGCGGCGGTCAGCTCCTGCGTACCGGTGCTGCCGTTACCGGTGCCCAGCTTCTCGCCCAGTTTGGTCTGGCCGAGCTTGTCCTTGCCCTCGCTGTAGAGCTTGTTGGCCTGGGCCTGCGCGACCCCGGCCGCCTCCTGGACGGTCGGGTGGTCGAGCACCTTGCGGCCCCGAACAACGAGCTCCTCGTACTTTTCCCGGCCGGCACGGGCGCCCAGGACGAATCCCGCAGCCAGCCCGCCAAGAAACATGATCTTTCCGCGCATGGCGGCTCCTTCCGTACCTGACGCGCCGTCGCCCCGGCGAGTTGCCCCGTCGGAAGGCGACCTGTTCGCGCCTGCGTCCTCTGTCCGCAGCTAACTACCCATCCTGCTCTCCGCTCAAGCATGCTTGTGCCGGGATGGCGATTTACCCCGATTGTCAATGCGTCGCGGGCCGTGACCTGTGCACCTTGATCATCGGCGGGTGCGGCGGAACCCACTGGACCGCAACCGGGGGATGTCCTGTATTCTTTTCCCGTCGCACGGCACCGGGGTGATCCGGGGCGCGCGGTGCACGATCCCCTGTAGCTCAATTGGCAGAGCAGCCGGCTGTTAACCGGCAGGTTATTGGTTCGAGTCCAATCGGGGGAGCTTCTCCACCCAACGCCCGTCGGCCTGATGCCGGCGGGCGTTCTCTTCGTACCACCCTTCGCCCTCTCCGCCTGTGCGCAGGGGTCGGCGTTCGAGACAGCAACTTCGGGGATGTTGCTGCCTCCCGCGTGCCTGAGGCAGCAACATCCCCGAAGTTGCGCCGATCTTGGTGCGGGGTGCGGGGCGGAATGAGGGGTTTGGCCCGCTAGGGGCCTCCGTGGCCGGCAGGATGGTCGATGTCGACTGAGGCTTTCGCTGCGTCGATTGATGCGTCGACCCCTGGGGTGAGTGCGGATGTCCGGACGTGGCGGCAGGGCCACGCTGATCGCGGTGGCGGTCGTGCTGGCCTGGCTGGTGATCGGCGGCGTGGCCGGGCCGTACGCCGGGCGGCTCAGCGAGGTCGCCACCAACGACAACGCCGCCTTCCTGCCCACCGACGCCGAGGCGACCCGCGCCCAGGACCTCACCGGCGACTTCGTCGACAGGCAGACCATTCCGGCGCTTGTCGTCTACGAACGGCCGACCGGGATCACCGACGCCGACCGGCAGCGGGTCAGCGCCGACGCCGCCCGGTTCGCCCAGGTGCCCGGCGTGCTCACCCCGTTGCCCCCACCCATCCCGAGCCAGGACGGCCAGGCCCTCCAGGTCGTCGTACCGGTGGACGACGCCGAGGGGGAGGAGATCGGCTCGGTCGTCGACCAGCTCCGCGACATCACCGGCGGGGACCGGGACGGGCTCACCGTGGACGTCTCCGGGCCCGCCGGCCTCCTCGCCGACCTGATCAAGGTCTTCTCCGCCATCGACGGGCCACTGCTGCTGGTCACCCTGGTGGTGGTGCTGATCATCCTGTTGGTGGTCTACCGCAGCCCGGTGCTCTGGGTCTTTCCGCTGCTCGCCGCCGGCATGTCGTACGCCCTGGCCTCGGTCTTCGTCTACCTGCTCGCCGACGCCGACGTGGTGAAGCTCAACGGGCAGGCGCAGGGCATCCTCACCGTGCTGGTCTTCGGTGCCGGCACCGACTACGCGCTGCTGCTGATCGCCCGCTACCGGGAGGAGTTGCACCGCCACGCCCGACCGTGGGACGCCATGCGGACCGCGTGGAAGGGCGCCGCGCCCGCCATCATCGCCTCCGGCGGTACCGTCATCGTCAGCCTGCTCTGCCTGCTGCTGTCGAGCCTCAACTCCAACCGGGCGCTCGGCCCGGTCGCCGCCATCGGCATCGCCGCCACCCTGTTGGTGATGCTCACCTTCCTGCCCGCGCTGCTGGTGCTCGGCGGCCGGTGGGCGTTCTGGCCGCGACGGCCCCGGGAGGACCAGGCCGACCCGCGCGCCGAGCACGGCATCTGGAGCCGCGTCGCCGGCTTCGTGGCCCGCCACGCCCGACCGATCTGGCTGAGCACCGCAGTCGTGCTCGCCGTCCTCACGTTGGGGCTCACCCAGCTCGGTGCCACCACGCTCGGGCAGTCCGACCTGTTCACCCAGCGCACCGACTCGGTGGACGGACAGGAGGTGATCTCCCGGCACTTCCCGGCCGGCACGGGCAGCCCCGCCACCATCTTCACCACCGAGCGGACCGCCCGGCAGGTCGCCCAGGTGGCGCAGGGCGTACCCGGCGTCGCCGACGTCCGCCCCCGCACCGCCGGCCCACAGACCGGCCCACCCAACCCGAACGCCGCCCCCAAGGTCGTCGACGGACGGGTGCAACTGGAGGCCACCCTGGCCGACCCACCCGACAGCGACGGGGCCGAGCGGACCATCCGGGAGCTGCGGGTGGCCGTACACCAGGTGCCCGGCGCGGACGCGGTGGTCGGCGGCTTCACGGCGATCAACGTGGACACCTCCGACGCCGCGAAGCGCGACCAGAACGTCATCATCCCGGTGGTGCTGGTGGTCATCGCGGTCATCCTGGCCCTGCTGCTGCGAGCGCTGCTCGCCCCGCTGCTGCTGATCGGCACCGTGCTGCTCAGTTTCGCGGCCACCCTCGGCCTCTGCGCGCTGCTGTTCCGGCACGTGTTCGACTTCCCCGGGGTGGACTCGTCGTTCCCGCTGTTCGCGTTCGTCTTCCTGGTCGCCCTCGGCATCGACTACAACATCTTCCTGATGAGCCGGGTCCGGGAGGAGTCGCTCAAGCGCGGCACCCGCGCCGGGGTGCTGGCCGGTCTCGCCGTCACCGGCGGCGTGATCACCTCCGCCGGCATCGTGCTCGCCGCGACCTTCTCCGCCCTCGCCGTCCTGCCGCTGGTGATCCTCGTCGAGTTGGGTACGGCGGTCGCGATCGGGGTACTGATCGACACGATCATCGTCCGGTCGCTGCTGGTGCCCGCGCTCGCGTACGACATCGGGCCGAAGATCTGGTGGCCGGGCCGGTTGTCCCGGACGAACGGTGAGCGGGAGGCGCGCGATGCTGGCTGAGACGGACGTGGTCATCGTCGGCGGTGGCCTCGCCGGCCTCGCCGCCGCCCGCCGGCTGCACCGCGCCGGCGTGCCCTGGCGGCTGCTGGAGGCCAGCGGCCGACTCGGCGGCCGGGTCGCCACCGACGTCGTCGACGGCTACCTCATCGACCGGGGCTTCCAGGTGCTCAACACCGCCTACCCGCAGCTCGGCACGCTGCTCGACACCGATCGGCTGCACCTCGGCTACTTCACCTCCGGCGTGCTGGTGCGCAAGGGCGACGACCTGCTGCGGCTGGTCAACCCGGTGCGGGAGCCGACCGGCGCCCCCGGCACCGCGCTCGCCGGAATCGGCACCCTGCTCGACCGGCTGCGCTTCGCCGCGCTCGCGACCGGCTGCGCCACCCTGCCGGTGTCCCGGCTGCTCAGCGCCCCGGAGACCAGCGCCGAGACGGCGCTGCGCCGGGCGGGCCTGTCCGACGCGATCATCGAGGAACTGTTGCGGCCGTTCCTGTCCGGTGTGTTCATCGACCGGGAGCTGGCCACCTCCAGCCACGTCCTCGCGATGGTGTTGCGCTCCTTCGCCCGCGGCCGCATCGGCCTGCCCGCCGAGGGCATGGCCGCGCTGCCCAGGGCCATCGCCGACCCGCTCCCCGCCGACCTGCTCGACCTGGACACCCCGGTCGCGCAGGTCGCGCCCGGCCGGGTCGGCACCCAGGCCGGCGACATCACCTGCCGGGCCGTCGTGGTCGCCGTCGACCCGCCCGCCGCGCCCGCGCTGCTGCCGGCCCTGGCGACGGTACGCATGCACAGCTACACCACCTACTACCACAGCGCACCGGAACCGCCGCTCACCGAACCGATCCTGCTCGTCGACGGCGACCGACGGGAGATCGTGGCGAACACGGTGGTGCTCAGCAACGCCGCGCCGACGTACGCGCCCGCCGGGCGGCACCTCGTGGCCACCTCGGTGGTCGGCCCGACCGCGCCACCCGAGCCGGCCATCCGGGCCGAGTTGACCCGGCTGTACGGCCGATCCACCGCCGACTGGACCCACCTCACCACCGTGGCCGTGCCGCAGGCGCTGCCCGCCGCACCGCCACCGCAGGGACGGCTGCGCAAGCCCGTGTCGTTGGGGGAGGGCCTCTTCGTGGCCGGTGACCACCGGGACAGCCCATCGATCCAGGGCGCTCTCGCCAGCGGCTGGCGCGCGGCCGGCGCCGTGCTTGAGGAGCTGCGCGCCGGCTGACCGGCGTACCCGAGCACGCTGTTATATTCCTGTAGCCCATCGTGCTGGCGCAGGCGTGGGCACCGGCCGGCACGGTGCTGGCTGCTGATCGCCGAGCGGGATAAGATCCGGCGCGGTGTTTCGGGGCGGTAGCTCAGCCGGTTAGAGCAGGGGACTCATAATCCCTCGGTCGCGGGTTCGAGTCCCGCCCGCCCCACCAGCCAAAACGCGACCTGCCCCTGACCTCACGGTCAGGGGCCGACTTCGTTGTGGGTCGATGGAATCAAGATCAAGGGTGTACTTCAGGGGGTACCTGGCCTCCGAAGCAAGGTCGTTCCCATCGTGTCCGTGGCCCTTCTTCGCCAACTCCGACGCCGCGTGCACGTAGCCCCGCGTCACCTGAATCGCCGAGTGCCGCAGCACCTCCTGCACGACCTCGATCGGCACGCCCTGCGCGATCATCAGCGACGCCGCGGTGTGCCGGCCGTCGTGCACTCGCGTCGCCGGCACGCCAGCGGCCTTGCACAGCGCCTTCCATTCCGCCCAGTCCCGCGCCGGGTCGATCGGCGACCCGTCGAGGTCTGCGAACATCCCAGACCTCTCCGCTGCGGCATGGCGAAGCCCACGTACGACGACAACAACGGCGGTGCCCGCATCGACAGTCGCCATCCTCGACTGCGTCGTTCCGTAGGCGACAGCAAGAATCTCGGTGGCGGGAGCATCCAGTCCACGACGGGCCACTAACTCCGCTTCATGTGGGTATCAAGGCGCCACTGCTGCGGCGTGAGACCACGGCGACCTCCGCAGCCGGGCATCGCAGCGACCGCCGCTGGTCGGTCTGCCACCCAGCCTGATGCAGTCAGCTCAGGGTGAGCCCCAAAGGTGCCGACAGTCGCAGGCCGCACTCGTATCAGGGCGGTCGGTAGCAGTAGAGTGCCTACTTTCGGTGTGATCCTCTCGGCGGGTGGGCTGCTCGCCGACGACTCGGACGGGAATCGAAGCGCAGTGACGACCGTGCACGACGTCATCAAGGCGATCCGCGACAACTCGACCACCAACCGAGATCGCGGCACTGGCTTCGAGGAGTTGATGCTCAAGTACCTCAGCATCGACCCGCAGTGGACCGAGCAGTTCAGCCGGGTCTGGATGTGGGCCGACTGGCCCGGGGCGGCGCACGACCGCCGAGACACGGGCATCGACCTGGTTGCCCTCGACCGGGAGACGGGCGGCTACTGCGCGATTCAGTGCAAGTTCTACGAGCCGCACCACACCGTAGAGAAAGCGGACATCGACTCGTTCTTCACCGCGTCCGGCAAGGGTGGCTTCACTCGCCGTCTGATCATCTCGACGACGGAGAAGTGGAACGTCCACGCCGAGGCGGCGCTCGCCGACCAGCAGATCCCTGTCACACGGGTCGGGCTCGTCGAGATCTCGCAGAGCCCGGTCGAGTGGCATATCCCCAGCTACGGCCATCAGCCCGATCTGACGCTGCGGGCCAAGAAGACACCGCGTCCGCATCAGCGTGAGGCTATCGAGGACGTCTTCACCGGCCTCACCCAGCACGATCGCGGCAAGCTGATCATGGCGTGCGGGACGGGCAAGACGTTCACCAGCCTGAAGATCGCCGAACGGCTACAGAGCGAGCGTGCCGCCCTAGGAACGGGCGAGCACACCAATGTCCTGTTCCTGGTCCCCTCCATCGCGCTGCTATCGCAGAGCTTGCGGGAGTGGTCGTACGAGTCCGAGGTGACGCTGCGCGCGTTCGCGGTGTGCTCGGACGCGAAGGTCGGCAAGCAACAGCCCGCAGGCGACGACAAGGACATGGCCACCTACGACCTGGCCCTGCCCGCCACCACAGACCCGGCTCGACTGATCGAGCAGATGACCAGCGTGGCGGAGCACCCGGGGCTGACAGTCGTCTTCTCCACCTACCAGTCCATCGCCACCGTCGCTGCGGCCCAGCAGCAGGGCCTGCCGCGTTTCGACTTGATCCTGTGCGACGAGGCCCACCGCACGACCGGCGTCACGCTGGCCGGTCAGGACGAGTCGGCGTTCGTCCGGATCCACGACGACACCTATATTGGTGGCGATCGTCGCCTCTACATGACCGCCACCCCGCGGATCTACAACGAGGACACCAAGGCTGAGGCCCGCAACGCGGACGCGCTGCTCGCTTCCATGGACGACGAAGCCACCTACGGTCCAGAGTTCCACCGCCTGGGCTTCGGTAAGGCCGTTGAGCGGGGTCTGCTCACCGACTACAAGGTCCTCATCCTCACCGTGGATGAGGGCAGGGTCGCCAAGACGCTGCAGCGAGGTCTGGCCGGTGGAGACTCCGAGCTGAGACTCGACGACGCCGCGAAGATCATCGGCTGTTGGAACGCGATGGCGAAGCGCACCGGCACGTTCGCCGACGGCTCCGGGTTCGCCGAAGGCGAGGCACCTATGAAGCGGGCCGTCGCGTTCGCACGCTCCATCGCCGACTCCACCGCGATCGCCAAGCGCTTCAACGACGTGGTCGACGCCTACGACGACGCCGATGACGAGGTGCTGCGCTGCGAGGTCGAGCACGTCGATGGCACCTTCAACATGCTGCGCCGCAACAAGCTGCTGGACTGGCTGAAGCAGGATCCCGGCCCGGCCAACGCGCGCATCCTGTCGAACGCTCGCTGCCTTTCCGAGGGCGTGGACGTGCCGAGCCTGGACGCCGTTCTGTTCCTCCACCCCCGCAACTCGGTCGTGGACGTCGTCCAGTCAGTCGGGCGGGTCATGCGCCTCGCGTCCGGCAAGAACTACGGCTACATCATTCTGCCGGTCGCCATCCCCGCCGGGATGGCGCCAGAGAAGGCACTCGCCGACAACCAGCGTTTCAAGACGGTCTGGCAGGTCCTCCAAGCGCTACGCGCCCACGACGACCGGTTCAACGCCACCGTCAACCAGATCGAGCTGAACAAGAATAAGCCCGACAACAAGATCGGCATCGGCAACATCGGTCCGGGTGACGAGTCGGTCGGCGACCGCGACGGATCGAGTACGGACTCCAGCGCCGAGGCCGCGAAGGCGAAGGAAGCCCAGAGCGCCAAGCACGTCCAGGAAGCCCTCTTCTCCGTCACGGACTGGCGGGAGGCGATCTACGCCCGCATCGTCGACAAGGTCGGCCAGCGGCAGTACTGGGAAGACTGGGCCCGCGACATCGCCCAGATCGCTGACCGGCACGTCACCCGGATCAGGGCCGCCCTGACGCTGCCCGACAAGCGCAACGCCTTCGAGGAGTTCCTCGACGAACTTCGGGTCAACATCAACCCCGGCGTCAACGAGACCGACGCCATCGACATGCTCGCCCAGCACATCGTCACCAAGCCGGTCTTCGACGCGCTGTTCAAGGATTACGGCTTCGCCGAGCACAACCCCGTCTCCAAGGCCATGCAGCGCATGCTCGACATCCTTGACGACCAAGGGCTCGACGCCGAGAGCAAGAAACTCGACGAGTTCTACCAGTCGGTGCGGGTGCGCGCCGAGGGCATCGACAACCACGAAGGCCGGCAACGCGTCATCATCGAGCTGTACGACAAGTTCTTCAAGACAGCTCTGCCCAAGACTGCCGACGCCCTCGGCATCGTCTATACCCCCGTCGAGGTCGTCGATTTCATCATCCGGTCCACGGAACAGGCGCTGAACAAGCACTTCGGCCGCTCACTGTCGGACGAGGGTGTGCAGATCATCGACCCGTTCGTCGGCACCGGCACCTTTCCCGTCCGCCTCCTCCAGTCCGGCGTTGTCAAACCTGAGGATCTGCTCCGCAAGTACACGAGCGAGCTGCACGCCAACGAGATAGTGCTGCTCGCCTACTACATCGCCGCCGTGAACATCGAAGCAGCGTTCCACGACCTGAGCGGCGGCGACTACCGGCCCTTCGAAGGCATCGTGCTCACCGACACCTTCCAGCTCGCCGAGGGGACCGCGAAGCTCGACGGCCTTGACGTCCTCGAAGGCAACAGCGAGCGCGCCAAGAAACAACAAAAGCAGAAGATTACAGTAATAATCGGCAACCCGCCCTACTTCGGCGGCCAGGATCGCGCAAACGACAATAACCAAAACATGAAGTATGAAGTGCTGGATCAGCGTATTGCAGAGACTTACGTCGCGGCTTCTACGGCTACGCTGAAGACTTCGCTTTACAACTCCTATATCCGAGCCATCCGCTGGGCCTCCGACCGGATCGAGGATGAAGGTGTTGTGGCATTCGTCTCCAACGGTGGGTATATTGACGACAATTCGGCAGATGGTCTTCGCAAGTCTTTAGCCAACGAATTCGACACGATTTACTGCTACAACCTTCGCGGGAACCAGCGGACGAGCGGTGAGCAGTCGCGCCGAGAAGGCGGTAAGATTTTCGGGTCAGGCAGCCGGAATACTGTCGCAGTTCTACTTTTGATCAAGGGTGGCAGAAGTGTTGCGACCAATGAATGCGCGCTCTACTATCGGGATATTGGCGACTATCTGAGTCGCGAAGATAAGCTACGTATCGTTGGTGGTCAGGGTCTCGACACTGTCGATTGGCAACGCCTTGCGCCCAACCAATCGGGTGACTGGATCAATCTGAGAGACGAGCGTTTTGCGTCTTTTCAGGCCCTAGCCGGGAAGGAGTCTAACGACAGA
Organism: Micromonospora sp. NPDC048905; assembly: GCF_040649655.1. NCBI lineage: Bacteria > Bacillati > Actinomycetota > Actinomycetes > Micromonosporales > Micromonosporaceae > Micromonospora > Micromonospora sp. NPDC048905. The sequence continues at coordinate 11,017 of NZ_JBEZFV010000005.1, forward strand.
CAGAGCGCCATTTTCGAGCTGTACTCCAGTGGCCTTAAGACTGGTCGAGACGCTTGGGCATACAACTTTTCCGACCGACAGCTAAAGACCAACATGCGGTCGATGATTGACTTTTACAACTCTCAGGTTAGAGGATTCTTGCAGTATTGCAAGAAGGAAGGTATAACCTCCCCCAAGGGTTCACATGCGGATGAGTACATCGACTTGGACCCGAAAAGGATTAGCTGGGACCGGGCAGATAAAGTTCGCATCGCCAAAGGCGAAGAGTACAGCTTTGACGATCGCCGTATCTTTATATCGACATACCGGCCATTCACTAGGCAGCGAGCCTATTTTGATCCGAAGCTAAACAACACCGTTTACCAGCTTCCCCGAATCTTCCCCTCGGCCCAACATGCCAATATCGGGTTCTACGTCACCGGTGCAGGTTCAGAGGAGCCGTTCTCGGTCCTGATGGTGGACGCCGCCCCCGACCTGCATGCAGTGGGCACGAAGAGCGTCGGGCCACTCTTCGCTCGCTATTTCTATCGGGAGCGCGGAAAAGGTGATGATCTCTTTTCGGCATTAGAAGACGAGGTCGGCCACGATCGCATTGACAATATTACCGATGCGGCCCTTCATGGCTACCGCAAAACTTACGGTGATGCTGCGATCAGCAAGGATGACATCTTCTACTACTCCTATGGCCTACTTCACTCTCCACAGTACCGGAAGTGGTTCGCGGCGGACTTGAAAAAGTCGCTGCCGCGCATCCCAAAGGCGGCCGACTTCCGAGGTTTCGCCCAAGCCGGCCGTACGCTCGCCGAACTGCATATCGGCTATGAGCAGGCGGAGCCGTATAAGGGCGTCGCCGTGACAGTCGCGGGTGAAATGTCTACTACCCCGTTGGACGAGCTATTTCGGGTGACCAAGATGAGGTTCCGGAGGGAGAAGGGCGTGGTAGACCGTTCGACAATCCACTACAACCACCGCGTCACCCTCACCGGCATCCCAGAGGAGGCGTACCGCTACCAGCTTGGTGGTCGCTCGGGGATCGAGTGGCTAATCGACAGGTATCGGGTCAAGGTCGACAAGGACTCCGGCATCATCAACGACCCGAACGACTGGTCCGACGATCCCCGCTACATCATCGACCTGGTCATGCGGATCGTCACGGTGAGCGTGCAGACGATGAAGATCGTGGACGACCTGCCCGATCTTGAGATCTTAGACTGAGCGCGGGGACCGGGCTGGAGCAATAGGTCCAGCTCTTGCGCTTGGCCCATATAGCCGGGCACGAGAGGGCCGGACACCGTTATCCGGCTCTCTCGTCGCCGGTTCACTCGAAGGGTCGCAACCGAGATCGCAAAATCCGACGGGCCGCCCTACTTCTTCTGCGTCCGTGTGGAGGTCAGCAGCCTCCGGACATGCCGCTCGGTCACGCCGAGTTCAGCGGCGATCTCTGCCATACCCGCCTCCGGGCGCCTGGCCTGAATCGCTGCCAAAGCGACGGAGGTCCTGCCAGCGCCTCGACGTTGGCGTTCAGGTGTACGAGACTGTCGGGAGCCGCCGGATGTATGCGGTGCCGTGGCGACCTGGGTCTCCGAAGTTGATCGCGGCTCTTCCGCGTCCATGTCCGCATCCGTGGAAGCTGCACCAGTACGTTCAACAATCGCGCCTCCCAGTGCCGCCGTCGTGGATACCGGCGCTCGCTGGCTTCGAGTGAGCATTTCCACCACCAGCAGCAGCGCCACTGCCGGCCATGCCGCCACGACCCGCGCCCCCACGCTCGGATGGGCGGCGGCGATGTTCGCCGCGACGCTGGCTGCCACGCCGGCCACGAACGCGATCCGGGCCGACCAGCGGACGGGTCTGGCAGCTCGTTTGTCTTCGACCATGGCGGTGGAGGCGACGATGAGCATGCCGTCGACGGAGATTGGTAGAACGAGCGCGACCTCTGGTCGCTCGCCGAATTTCAAAGCCACATGGACCATGTGGCTCCAGGAAGACCACGCGGCGATGGACGCGACGGCGGCGGTGCTGATGTTGCGGGCCACCCGGGTTGGTGTCATCGGACCACCTCCGCCCGGACCCGATCCCGGATGGTCAGGACCTCGATGGGATCGACCGCGGGACGTCCGCCGATCCCCAAGCGGGTCTGGACATCGGTCCAGCGCTCCCAGCGCCGGACCACCTCGCCGGGGTCCAGCCCGGTCGCCTCGGCGATGTCCGCCAGGTCGGCTCCACACCGCAGCGCCCGGTGAATCGTGATCGGCTGCCATCGGCTCCACCACGAGACCACGGCGGCGGCGAGCGCCAACTCCGTCAACGCCTCGGCCCGGGACGACCCGGACGACTGTTCCAGCGCATGGTCGTGGAGCTCGATCAGCACTCGGAACGGGTTGATCTTCTCGGCATCAGAGAACCGGACCGGCGGCCCGGCGTGGTGGGCGCGGTCGTCGGTCATCGTCTCCTCCAGTCGGGAGGGAGTACGTTCAAGATCGAGACCTTCCGTACGAACGTCTCGTACGCCTTGGCCTCGGTGGTGAGGGGATCGGTCGGCGTGTCGTGAAGGTGGGCGACGATCTCGATCACCATGCGGGACGGGGCCGCCCGCGCCGCTGGTGCCGTCAATCCCTCATACAGGAATTCTCGGACAAGATCGGCGCCGGTCAGCCGCTCGATCGGCGATGGCCGGTAGTCCCGCGTCATTGAGCTGACCTGCCCAAACGCAGCGGCAACGGTTCCCCGGCGATGGTCGCCGGTTGGTTCGCATGGTGGTACCTCCGGCCCGCCACGCAGTTCCCCTGGTCAGCCATGCTGCCGACGACATCAGGCGAACCGCATCGAGGTCAGCCCGTGCGGCTCTGCCGCACCCGACGGGCTCGCCGGACGTCCTAGCTGGGATTGTTCCGTAGCTGCTCGTGGAGCTGGCCGACGGTATTGACCACCGCGACGAAGTCGAACGCCTCAATTCGATCGACGTCGAAACTGCCCGTGACGATCGGCGGTGGCGCGTAGGCGTAGATCTGGCTGGCGTCCAGGTGAAGCCCGCGCCGGTGGTATGCGGCCATGGCGAGGGGGCCCAGGAGGTACCTGTCCTGGCCACCCTCGGTGTCCAATTCGGCGGTCAGGTCGGCGCCTGAGTCCCACCCCCGTACGAGCTGCCCTTCGAAGGTGTTGAGGAACCACCACGACCCGTCGGCAGACTCAAGGAACACGTCGCCGAACAGTGAGGTGAACCGCGGAGCCTTGCCGGCGAGATCCAGCCAGGCCCATGACTCCAACGCCCGAGCGTATTGCTGCTCACTGAACTGCTTGGTCAGCTCCACCGCGCCATTGGATCATGAGGCCGCTCGGGTTGCCAATCAGCCGTGGCGGCAGCGAACTGGGCCAGGTCGCGCAGCCGCAGCGACGACCGTCAGTAGCAGTCTTCAGGTCTCGCCAGGACAGTGCCTGAGCTACCCCCGGTAGCTCGGAGGACGATCTGCTGGGCTGCTTGGGCGGGCGTGAGGTGCGTGGTGTCGACGACCTCGGCCTCGGCATGCAGCCACGTGCGGGCCGCCTCGGCGTAGGGCTCAAGGTAGGTGAGGCGGAACGGGGAGGGGACGGGGTGTTCCCCCTCGATACGCCTGCGGAGGGTGTCCTGGTCAGCGTGGAGGACGAAGTGCCTTACCGGTACGGCGTGCTGGGCGAGGCCCCCGCTGATTTCGCGCCAGTACTGCTCCACCAGGACGGTCATCGGCATCACCAGCGTGCCGCCGGTGTAGTCGAGCACGCGGCGGGCGGTCTCGACGACGAGCTGCCGCCACGGCGGCCAGTGCTGGAAGTTGTCCGTCTCGGGCAGCCCCGGCCTGATGTCCATGAGTGTCTCGCCGACCTTCTCGGCGTCGAATACCCGTGAATCCGGGATCAGTTGCTGCACGAGCGCACTGGTCGTCGTCTTGCCCACGCCGTGGGTGCCGTTGAGCCATACGATCACGGGGCACACTAACGCGGGTGAGCAACCGGGCGACGTGATGGACGGGATCCTGAGGCGGGACGATCGCCGTCGGGGTCGCTGGCTATCGAGGGCAGAGCGATCGCCGCCGCGCAGCAGAGCTGCTTGCCCGCGGACTCTCGTGGGTACCGCCGGCGGCCGATGACGATGAGATAATCCCTCGGTCGCGGGTTCGAGTCCCGCCCGCCCTACATCTCCCAACCGGCAGCGCCGTAGAAATAAGTGGCTACGTCGTGTCCCAAGATCCGCCGCGTCCGCTGTCACGTGGCCGGTGCCTGATGAGGCCGAGCGCGAGGAGCACGAGCGCCAAGCCCGCAAGCATCCACGTTGTTGCGGGTCCGAACGCGCCGACGAGCCGGCCAAGGTATCCCACTGCGAGTAACAGGAAGAAGAGTCCAGCGTAGAGGAACCACAGTCCCGCATCGACCGACCGCCTCCACCGTCTCCGGGCAAAGGGCGACATGCGGCCAGTCAGCAGGAGACGAACACCGTAGCCGGCAAGGACCAGACCGCCGATGCCCAACAGCATCTGAAAGAAGGTTCGGGGGTCCACAGAGCTACCTCTACCCGGGAACCTGGTGGGCAACCAGGTTGAGGCAAGGCCAATCCGTCTCGACAGCAGCGCAGTCCGCGTCCAACCCGCAAGGTATCGATGAGTGACGGGGGATCGGCACCCCGCCCGCCGGTCAGGTTTGGTACAGCACCGCCCGGTAGCCCCACTACGCCGCGACGATCAGCACCGCGATCCCCGCCGCCAACGGCCACCAGCGACCACGCGGACGGGCGAGGGCGACGACGACTGTCGCCGCATACAGCACCGCGACGACAGTCGTCTAGAGCGTCGCGGCGGACACCCGATCGGCGATCCGGCAGCCGGCACGCGCGGGCAGGACGGTCGCGCAGATGTCATAGCGCGGCACGGCCAACCACCAGAAGCCCGCCACGGCGATCGCCGCTATCACGGTGGCCGCCGCGAGCCCAAGCCACGAGCGGATGCATCCCGAGGACCGAAGAGGAGATCGAATGAGTACGCGACCACGTCGATCCCGACGCTGGCCATGGTTCGCGCTGGGTGTCGTCGGGGTTGAGCACCGTCCCGCCAGATTTCCGTGATCGGATGCACTGTCATCAACACGAGCGCGCAGTCCCGAGGTTGGTCAGGGCGCGGGGTCCCGTGATGAATGCGAAGATCTTCCAGATGAAGCCAGCCAAGAATCCGTGGTGGCAGACAGCAAAGACGCCGAAGCAGGCTTTCGTCAGGGGAGGCGTCTGGCTCTTCCTGGCCACTGGGTGGATGGTCGTGGCCAGCGGAGACCCCACGCCGTGGCGTTGGGCATTTGCTGCACTGTGGGCGGTCGTCGGTGTGGGTTACCTGGTGTCGGCCGTGTTGCTCTGGCGACGGCAGCGCGGCTCAGGATAGGGCAGGGCCAGCAGCCGCGGTTCTTCACTACCGCGTCAATCCGATGGTCGCGGCCAGCCGAGCCACGTCGGCCGCACCGGGTCCGGCGCGGAACACGGCGGTCAGCGCTGCCCGGGCTACGGGGCGAATTCGTGTCTCCCAGGTGGCGATCCGGTCGGCGGCGACCAGCGCCCGGCCGGCGGAGCGCGGGTCGCCGAGGTCCAGGTAGGCGTGCGTGATGTCGATCAGGTGAGCGGCCCGGTGTTCGGCGGGGAGCAGGTGCCAGGCGTTGCCGCCGATGACCCGTCGGTGGGTGGTCACGGCCGATTGGTGGTCGCCGGACCACATCGCGATCAGGGCGCGGGCGAGGTCGACAGGTGTAAGGCCGAATTCCACGCCGTCGCAGTCGTGCTGACGCTGGCCGTCGGCGAGGTGAGCCGCTCGCTGGGTGAGTTCGCCTGCCGCACTGGTGTCCCCGCCGACGGCGGCGGCGAGCGCCGCTTCGATCAACAGGGTCCCGGTTACGCCGGCCCGGCGGGCGTGGGCCGGTGCCAGGTCCAGTTGGTGTACGGCGGCGACGGCGGCCGTCATCGCCAACCGGCCGCGCCCCAGGGCTCGCAGCGCCTGCGCGAGAGAGATCGCCGCCAGGCCGGCACGCAAAGGGTCGCCGGAGGCGGCGGCCATCGCCCGATCGGCGGCCAGCCAGGCGAGATCCGCCTCGCCGAGCTTGACCAGCACCTGGGCGGCGAGCCGGTATACCCGTACCAGCAAGTCGGCCGTGTCTCCCGGGTGTGTGCGGCTGTCGTCGAGCAGGTCGGGCAGCAGGCGTAGCACCTGGGGAAGGTGACCGTTGCGGTACGCCGTCCACGCGTACCCCGCTTGGGCGTCGAGCTGGGCCAACGACGGCGCCGGCCGGCCGGTGGCGGGTAGGTCGTAGCGGGCCAGCGCCGCGCGGAGGCGTTCCACGTCGCCGCCGGTGTCGGCGACCGGCTGGCGCGGGGCCTTGCCCGCGAGCAGGACGTCCGGGGCGACGCCGAGGGCGGCGGCGACCGTCTCGATCACCGAGAGCCGATCGAGGGTACGCACTCCTCGCTCGACCTTGTCCACCCAGCTCTTCGACCTGCGGATCCGATCGGCGAAGACCTGTTGGCTCATGCCCCGACGTGCTCGCAGCTCCGCCATCCGCCGCCCGATCGGCGGCTCGTTGCCGTTGCGGCGGTAGGGCTCGGTCATCGCTCCCGCCCCGGCGACGGCTCGATGGCCTCGGTGGATTCCCCGCAGCGCGGGCACGATCGCGACTTGACCCGGAAGGCGAGGAGCCCGAGCAGGAAGCCCGGCACCAGGCCGCCGAACACGATCGACACGACTGCAGAGGCCATGCGCACGCTCGCTTTCTGATGAGGCCGGAGGCCGGCAGGTCGCGACGTCCGCAGCTCACGCTGTGGTGAGTTTCCGTCGCCGACAGTCATCAGAGTTGCGCATCATGTGATGCAAGGCAAGGCAAGGGGCATGATCGACACGCCGAGCACATGCGTCAGGGCATGGCGACATGCGAGTCAGGGCGCAGAATCACGACATGCCTCGATTTACGCCAGCGACACCGCGCTCTCGGCGGCTGGGCCGGGAGCTACGCAAGCTCCGCGAAGCGAAGGAGCTGACCGGCGAGGCCGCGGCGGCGATCGTGGACTGCTCACCGTCGCGGATCAGTCGGATCGAGTCGGGTGAGATCAGACCTCGGGTCGGTGACGTGATGGAGTTGCTCGTCGCGTACGGCGTCAAGATCGACGAGGAGCCGGGGACCTCGCTGCTCGACCAGGCGCGCGGTCTGCGTGAGGACGGCTGGTGGCAGCGTCTCGGTGGCAAGTACGCCACCTACATCGCGTACGAGATCGAGGCCGTTGAACTGAAGAACTTCGAGCCGATGCTCGTGCCCGGTCTACTCCAGACCGAGAGCTACGCCCGCGAGGTCAACGTCATCGGCCGGGAGACCGACCCGGAGACCATCGACCAGCGGGTTTCCGCCCGGATGACCCGGCAGGAGGTGCTGCGTCGGCAACCGACTCCGCTGCGGATGCACGCCATCCTCTCCGAGGCGTCCCTGCGCACCGAGGTCGGCGGCCCGGATGTCTTGCGTGAGCAACTCGATCACCTGGTCACCCTCAGTCGGCTGCCGAACGTGACGATCCAGGTGCTGCGCTTCGAGGCCGGCGCCCACCTGGCGATCAGCAGCGGCTTCGCCCTGCTCAGCTTCGAGCGGGACGAGCCGCCACTGGGCTACATCGAGACCCTGGCCGGCGAGCTGTTCCTTGAGTCGAGTCGCGACCTGGCGCGGCTGTCGGCGGCGTACGACAATCTGAAGACGCTGGCGCGGTCACCCGCCGAGTCGATCAAATTCGTCAAGGAGCTGAGCAAGCATGGAACGTAACGCCTGGCGCACGTCGAGCCGTTCCGGCAACAACGGCCAGTGCGTGGAGGTGCGCGACCGGTGCGTCCAGGTCGATGTCCGCGACTCCAAGTCGCCCGATGCCGGGATGCTGAGCTTCGCGCCCGCCGCCTGGGACGCGTTCGTCGGCACGATCAAGGGGAACGTCTGCCGCCCCTGACCCACCGGGACGGTGGCGTGGTTCAGGGCATGCGGGTCACGGTTCCCTCTCCTTGATCCTCACCGGCCGCCACCTGAAGAACAAGACTGTTTCTTCGTCCGCGATGTCGGCAGTCTTTCGTGGCATGGGCGCTGACAACCAAGCTGTAGATCTCGCTCGCCGTCTGTCCCATGTGCGGTGGCTCGGCGGGGGCACCGGGTCAGGCAAGAGCACTCTCGCCCATGCCCTGGCCGCGCGCTACGACGTGCTGATCTACGACGGCGACCGCGCGGAGCGCAGCTACGTCAGCCGGTGCACCGCGCACGAGCAGCCGTACCTCTGGGCGTTGCTGCACGCCTCGCCCGCGCGGAATTGGAACAGCCGTAGCGCCCAGGAGATCTTCGAGTCGATGCCGAGCCTGCACGGGGAGACGTTCGGGTTCGTGGTCGACGACCTGCTCGCGATGCCCGCTGAGCGTCCGGTCGTGGTCGACGACTTCCGTACGCTGCCCGGCGAGGTCGCTCCGCTGCTGACCTGGCCGGAGCAGGCGGCCTTCCTGCTGCCCACGCCGCGCTTTCGGGATCGGGCACTGCGGTCCCGGTTCGCCGACGCCAGGAGAGCCCACGCGAACTGGGGAGACAGCGACCACAGCGAGGCGCTCGCGCTGCGACTGGGTCGCGACGAACTGTGGGACGCCGAAGTCCGCCGCCAGGCCGTCGAGCTGCGCCTGCCGGTGGTGTCCGTCGACGGTTCGCGTGACAGTGGCGACCTTGTCGATGACCTCGCAGCCCGGTTTCGGCTGGGCCAGCCACGCCAGTGACCCGTGCGTGGCGGATTCGGCCGCCACGCACACCCGTCATCGGACCTCGATGACGACCTTCCCGAACGGGCTGGCCGACTCATAGTGCCGGAACGCCGCGCCGGCTTGTTCGAACGGGAACGCACGGCCGGTGACGGGCCGAAGCTGGTGCGCGGTGATGACCTCGTTCAGCTTAACGAACTGGGCGTGACTTCCGACTGCCAACGCCCGGACCGTCGCAGCGACACCGAACAGCAGGCGAGGGTCGACCGGTGGCCACTCACCCGAGAGGGACCCGACGAACGCCACGTGTCCGTTCACGGCAAGCGACTTCAGCGACTGCTCCAGCATGCCGGCGGTGTCGACGACCCGGTCGACCCCTCGCCCGCCGGTGATGTCGCGGACCGCGGCATGCCAGTCGGGAACGGCGCGATAGTTGACGACCTCGTCCGCGCCCAGGTCACGAAGGCGCTGCTCCTTTTCGACCTGGCCGGTCGTGGCGATCACTTTCGCACCGAGAAGCTTGGCCAGCTGAACGGCGAACAGTGAGACGCCGCCCGATCCGGTGGCCAGCACCGTGTGCCCGGGCTGGATCCCGGGGCCGTCCCCGGTCAGCGCGTTCCAGGCGGTGACGGCAGCGCACGGCAGCGTCGCGGCCTCGGCGTAGGAGAGGTGCTCGGGGACCGGGACGAGGGCCTGCTCGGGCAGGACGGCGATCTCGGTGAGCATGCCATCGAGGGAGCCTCCCAGTTGTGGCAGGTACGACGGTTTCAGGGGACCGTCCAGCCAGTGCGGGAACAGCGCGGCGGTGACCCGGTCACCCGGTCGCACCAGCTGGACACCTGGCCCCACGGCAATCACCTGCCCGGCGCCCTCGGAGACGGGGACGACGTCCGATTTGACCGGCAGCACGTACTGCCCCCGCAGCACCAGCAGGTCGCGGAAGCTGAGCGAGACGGCGTGGACCGCGACCGCGACCTCGCCGACACCCGGCGGGATCAGTGCGTGGGTACGCAGCTTCAGGCCAGTAATCCCATCGCCGCTGTTCACGCGGTAGCTGCGCACGGACGGCGGCAGACTCCGGTCGGTGCGGTTCGTCAGGTCGATGTCAGCCATGCTGATCCCTCGGTCGTGGATGATCGTGCGACCACGACTCTTCTGCGCCGCATGCGCCGCGACAATTCCTCGGAGGGAATCGCCATCCGGCGCGGCACCCGGTACACCTGACGAATGATCACCGAATCCGCCAGCGGCGGGCTCGCGGCCGCGTTGCGTACCTGGCGCTCCCGACGACGCGTCAGCCAACTCGAACTGGCGGTGCGGGCCGGCACCACACAACGGCACGTCAGCTTCATCGAGAGCGGACGCTCGCTCCCCGGCCGGGCGATGATCATACGGCTGGCCGAATCGCTGGAGATGCCGATCCGCGAGCGCAACGAACTGCTCCTCACCGCCGGATTCGCGCCCGCGTACCCACAGCACGACCTGGACGACCCCCACCTGGCGCCGATCCGAACCGCCCTCGAACGCGTGCTGCACGGCCACCTGCCGTACCCGGCCGTGATCGTCGACCGGCACGGCGACCTCGTCTCCGCCAACGCCGGCTTCCACCTGATCACCCGGGGAGTGGACCCACAGCTCCTCACCCCACCGGTGAGCGTCCCCCGGGTCCTGCTGCACCCCCGCGGTCTCGCACCCTGCATCGTCAACCTTGACGAATGGGCCTGGCACGTCATCGACAGCGTCCGCGCCGAGAGCGTCCGCAACCCGAGTGACCGGCTCCAGCGCCTCGTCGAGGAACTCGTCGACCTGGCACCTCCGCGGCCACGACAACTCTCGCCACACCACCTCGGGTTCGCGGTGCCGCTGCACCTGCGCACGAGCGGCCCGGAGAACCGGGAGCTGCGGCTCATCACCACACTCACCCACTTCGGCACCGCCACCGACGTCACCATCGCCGAACTGCGACTGGAGGCCTTCCTCCCGGCCGACGAGAGCACGAGCGCCGCACTGGCCGAACTCGTCAGGTGGTAGACACCATCTGCCGGCCGGGGCCTCAGCCGAGGTGCAGCAGCAGGACCTGGTCGTCGCCGAGGTCGGAGATGCTGTCGCGCAGCAGCGTCAGCCCGTCCAGACCGGCGGTGCCGCTCTCCTCGAACTCCATTCCCATCTCATCGAAATGGGCGGTCAACTCCTCCGCGCGGTGCCTGCCGGGGTCGAGCTGATCCAGGAACTGCCGGTGGGCTGGCGTGATCAACACGGTGAAGCCGAGCACGCTGTTGATGGCATTCGACTCCGCATCGAACTCCGACTGCTGTAGGTCGACGCCGCGCTCCTCCAGATAGGTCAGGACGTACAGCATGCAGTACCCGGACCAGTCGTACTCCTGGCGCGCCGGGCCCCCGTGCTCCGCGAGGTACGAGTGGAGCGACGATGACGATGTGGCGGCCAGGCGGGCCAGCTCGGTGACGCTGTCCCTGGGGACCACGGTCAGTGACGTGATCGCGGACATCAGACCCCCTGTCGTATGCCGGGCAGGCTACCGGGAGGGGGTGACACGCTTCGGACCCTAGGGACGACCCACATCGGTTCGGTTCAGGAGTCGGAGCCTTCGATGCGGACGGCGATGCCGTCGAGGATCAACTCCAGCCCGAGGGAGAAGTCCGCGTCGGCGATCGTCGCGTCGGGAGTGTCGGACGGTGGCGCCTCGAACAGGGGCGAGGAGAACAGGCGGGCCGTCTCGGGGAAGCGGGCGGGATCGACGAGCCGGGTCAGCGCCCGGCCGTATTCGCGTTCGGCGTCGGCCTGCCCCTGGCCTTCGGCCCTACCCTCGGCGAGTTCGCTGTACTGGCGTACGGACTGGGCCACATAGCCGCTGATCAGGGACAGCGCGCCGATTTTGTGTGCCCAGTCCAGGTGGGTGTGGGACATGATCGCCAGTGCGGCCTCCATCCAGGCGATCTGGTTCGGCCCGGCGGGCGGCCCGGAGGCGGGCACACGCGTCAGCCACGGCCGACGCTGGTACACCGAGCGCTGCGCGAAGGCCCAGCGGCGCAGCCCTTCCCGCCAGTCGCTGGTGTCGAGTCGTGGTGGTGGACCGAGTGCGGCGTTGGCCATGAGGGTGAGCAGTTCGTTCTTGGATCCGACGTGACGGTAGAGCGACATGCTCGTGAAGCCGAGGCTCTCGGCGACCTTGGGGAGCGTCACGCCGCCCAGACCGTCGCGGTCGGCGATCGTCACCGCCGCGGCGACGACCATGGTGACGTCGAGGGCCGCGGGCCGCCCGAGCCGCGACGACTCTGGCATCCCCCACAGCCGGCGCAGTGGCGCTGGAACGAAGTCCTCGCTGGTCATGGGCTCTCACGTTCGCCCCGGACAGTCACCGCACCATCATGCCAGACGCAATTAGTGTGCCTGTGATACTTTCTGTCTGAAACTAAATCAGGCGAGCGGGGGAGACGAACGTGAGCATGCACACCGCGGTGCGGACATCGAGAGGACCGGTGCTGCGCACCGAACGCGCCCTCGCCCCGGACCTGGCCCGAGGAGCGATGCTGCTGATCATCGCCCTGGCCAACGTCGTCGGAGTCGTCTTCGCCGGCGAGCCCGGTCTCGACGCCACCCCCGAGGGCGTCGACCGTGGCCTCAACCTCCTGCTCTTCGAACTTGTCCATGCCCGCGGATATCCGGTCTTCGCCGTGATGTTCGGCTACGGACTCGTCCAGCTCGCCCGCCGCCAGGAGACCTCCGGTGCCACGCCGAAGCAGGTCCGCTCCGTGCTGTTACGCCGTAACCTCTGGCTCGTCGTGTTCGGTTTCGCGCACGCCGCACTGCTGTACTACGGCGACTTCCTCGGCGCGTACGGCATCGTCGGGATCGCGATGACCCTGCTCCTCCTGCGCCGCAGCGACACGTTCCACCGGATCGCGCTGGTGCTCTGGGCGCTGGCGACAGTCGAGGTGCTGGTCATCGGCGCCATCGTGGTCAGCGCCATCCTCGGCGCCTCGGGCTCGTCGGCGCCGCTGCCGTCGACCCACGTCGACTCCCTCGCCGCGCCCGGGTACGCCGCAGCCGTGCTGGACCGCCTCGGCGAATGGCCGGTGCACACCCTTACCGTCCTGCCCTTCATCATGATCGCCTGGCTGGGCATGTGGGCCGCTCGCCGTCGCGTCCTCGAGGAACCGGCCCGCCACCGGACCCTGCTCACCTGGACCGCCATCCTCGGTCTCGGCCTCGCCATCGCCGGAGGACTCCCGGCCGCCCTGGTCAGCGCCGGATGGCTGCACGTCGACGAGTCGGCCGCCGGTCTGGCGTTGCTGCTCCACGGTGCCAGCGGCATGTTCGCCGGACCCGGCTACGTGGCCGTCTTCGGCCTGATCGCCATGCGAGCCACGCGGTCTGGCCTTGTCGTGGGCGCACTCTCCGCCCTGGGGCAGCGGTCCCTGTCGGGGTATCTCTTCCAGTCCGTGGCCTGGCTCGTCCTTCTGGCACCCTTCACGCTCGCCCTCGGCGACCGTTTCGGCAGCCCCACGGTGACCGGCCTGATCATCGCGGTCGCCGTCTGGCTCGCCACCGTGCTGATGGCCCGTCAGCTCGACAGGCGCGCGCGACCCGGTCCCGCCGAGGTCGTCCTGCGCCGCCTGACCTACCGGCCCCGGACGTGATGTCCGCACCGTGGCCGGGCCGCCGCCGGCGTACGACAATGTGCGGACGTCGGCGCGGTCGGTCACGCAGGACAGCCCGACCGCGAAAACACAGGGGGAGTACGCCGACCTGGCCCAGCAGGAGGTTCACCTGGTGCACGGCACGCGCGGTGAGTTGATCGAGCGCCTCGCTGAGGCGGTCGGGTCGGTCGTGGTCGCCCACCCGACCCGGGTCGCCGTCGACGGACCACCCGCTGCCGGCAAGACCACCCTCGCCGACGAGTTGGCGGTCGCCCTGCGCGAACGGGGCCGCGACGTCATCCGCGCCACGATCGACGATTTCGTCCACCCCCGGGCACAGCGCTATCCGCGCGGCGAGTACTCGGCCGAAGGTTGCTACTACGACACCCACGACTACGACGCCCTGAACCGGGTCCTGCTGGATCCGCTCGGCCCGCGCGGAGATCGACGCTTCCAACACGCGATCTACGACCATGCCGCGGATGCTGTGCTGTCTCCGCCGATCACGACTGCCCCGGCGGCCGCCGTGCTCGTCTTCGACGGCGTCTTCCTCCTGCGCCCGGAACTGATCGATCGGTGGGAGCTGCGCATCTTCGTGTCGACGGCACTGGAGAGGACCGTGGATCGTGCCGTGAGACGCGAGCGCCTGGTGTCACCTCGGGCGGCCGTCGAACGACGCTGGCGCGAGCGTTACATCCCCTCCCAGCAGCTCTACTTCGCCGCGGCTCGCCCGGCCGAGCACGCGGACATCGTCGTACACAACGACGATCCCGAACTGCCGGCCTGGGAGATCGCCAGACGTCTCACGAGCCCGCCGATCGGCCCGCTGGATCCACCCCCGCCCTAGGGGTCGCCGGGACTCTGTTCGCGGGTGCGCCTGATGCTGGCGACCTCACCCCTGATGGGCAGCCAGTAGAAGGGGATGAACGCGGTGACCACGACGAGGCCCACGACCGGATGGAGAGCGCCCAGCGCGGTTCCGGCGGCGATCCAGACGGGCGCGGGACGGAACCGTCTGCTGATCGCCCAGGCGGTGTCGTTGTCGGTGGTGGAGGTGAGCAGGCGCCGGCCAGACCTGGCGTACTCCCAGATCACGTTGAAGAGGAGGGCGGCCACCTCGTAGGTGGCCCCGTAGAAGATGAGTGCCGTTGTCTTGCCCTCGCCGGACTCGAACGCGTGGGCCAGGAGGGACGAGGCGAACGGCAGGAACGCGATCACCATCAGCAGCAGGGTGTTGAGCAGGAGCAGCATGCGATCGGCGGAGCGGATGTGATCGAACATGACGTGGTGATTCACCCACATCTGCCCAATCAGCAGGAACGTGATCGCATAGGCCACGTAGGAGGGCCACAGCTCGATGAGGCCGCGAAGGAGGTGCGCAAAGTCCTCCGGCGGGCGGATCTCCAGGACGAGCAGGGTAACGGCGATGGCAATGACCGCGTCGCTGAACGAGATGACCCGCTTCGGATCTCGCTCGGCGCCGATCGGGTTGCTGGACCTGGTCGGGTCCTTCCTGGAGGCGCGGCGAGCCGCGCGAAACCAGCGCATGAGCCTCCCCCAACTTTCCGGTGCCGCCGGTTTCCCACCGCCGCGCGAGCCAAACCGCCGGGAAACCGCCTGCCGTCGGGGTCCGGCCTCCGAGTCGCGCTGCGGCCCGGCCGGGAGGCGAGTGCCCATGGCACCGGCGTCCGCACCGCGGGGCACCATGTCTGCCGGACGCATGGTTGTCTGGATTCCGGCGTCAGAGAACACGTGGGGGAGCACACCGTGACCGAGCCTTACCAAGCCCAGCAGCCGCAGTCGCCGTACCAGCCGGGCGGCCCGGTTCACCCGCCACAGCAGTACCAGCCCCATCCGATCGGGCAGCAGGACCCCGGGTCGGGTCAGCCCGGCCACCTGCCATCGCCGCCGGCCGGCGCATCAGGGCGCAAGCCGCTGCTGCTCGCCGGCGTCGCCTTCGTCGCCCTCCTGATGCTCGTGGCCGCCGGCCTCACCGTCTACGAGGGGTTCCTCAAGGAGGACTCCGGGCTCGCCGCCTGCAAGCGGCTGGCCGAGGGCAAGAGCCCGGACGGCAGCGTCAAGGGCTCCGGCGACCTCAAGCTCACCGAAGCCGAGTATCGGCAAACGCGGGAGGTGTTCGAGGACTCCCGGTACGAGGACATTCGCAAGCACGGCACCACGCTCATCGACATCGCCTGGCGGATCTCGCAGCTGCCGAAGGGGCAGGAGTCGGATGCGTTCGGGTTGCTCACCGCGGCGGGCACCGCGTCGACGGGGCTCCAGACGGCCTGCGCCGACCAGGGTGTGCTCATCAAGACGAACGTCGAGTAGCGTCGCCGAGTCAGCTGTGCAGGGAGTCGCTGGGCGACTGGCCGTGCGCCGCTCGATAGTCGGCGGCGAACCGGCCCGTGTGTGGGTAGCCCCAGCGGTGCGCGATCTCGGCCACGGTGGTCCCCTGGGTCGGATCGGCCCCGAGCAGGTCCTGGTGGGCCCGGTCCAGCCGGGTGCGCCGCAGGTACGCCATCGGAGTGGTCCCCAACTGGCGGCGGAACGCCGCCCGGAGGGCGCGGGGCGTGACGCGGGCCGCCTCGGCGATCTGGGCAGCGGTGATCGCTTCGTCGGAGTGCGTCTCGATGAACGACACGGCACGGCGGACCGGGCCGGCGGGCAACGGGACGGCCTCGACCCGGTGCGACATCGTCATCGCGGAGTTCGCGAAGACGGCGAGCGCGGCCGAGGCGACCTGGTCGATCGCGGCACCGACCACGAGCGGACTGCGGAGCGGCTCCGACGGCCCGTTGAGAAGGTCATAGAGGTGAAGCGTGGTGCTGTGCCAGAACTGACCCATCTCCCTGGAGACTGGCGTGATCGCCTCGAACCGAAAGTCGACCGGATCGATGCCCGTCCGCTCGGTGGCGGCCTCGGTCACGGTGCGCAGGTCCAGGTTGACGCTGTAGATGTCGAAATCCCGGCAGATGTTGGTGAACGGGCGGCCGGTCGGGTTCAGGAGCACCTCGCCGCGACCGGTCCGCGTCTCGTCCCGCCCATCCCGTGTGTCGACCTGCCCCTGCAGCACCGAGAGGAAGATCAGGTCGGTCAGTGGCTCGAAGAAATGACCCTCGATGTCCGCGCCGCACCGCACCCGACTCACCAGGACCGGCCCCGCCTCCACCGATTCCTGCTGATAGGTGAACTGCCCGGTGACGTTGTGTGACCGAAGTTCGATCCCCGCGCACTCCTGGCTGATCACGTCGTGCGCCCCCGAGACCTCACGGGCCTCGTACCTGCGCCGGATGGGCGTACCCACCGAATCATCGCCATGCTGCATGCCGGCTCCTCGTTGCCAAGCTGGGGCCGTCTGACACGTCTGCTTGGCGACGCGCGGATTGGTCGGAGTGCTTGGAATGTGAGGACGGTCCACTGTCCTCAACGACGGCAAGCGCCCGCCGACATGGGTAGAAACCTACCCGCCACAGCGACGACGGAAACCTTGCTGTCCATTATCCGCACGAGACAGGCCAGATAACGCCGACCAGAGGCACCAAAAGAGGCCGCTGCGGGCGGGACGTGGTAGTTCCGAGAGAGCGGATTTCCGCTATGGACCAGTCCGTACCACAGGCACCCGCCAGGCGGACGGCGCCGATCGTCCCGGACGGCCGAAACGCCGCGCCGAACACGCTCCGAGCCGGACCAGGCGCCGGGCGGGTAGTCGCACCCGGTGTCGGCCACGCGCCCGAGCGACACCAGGAGACGCACCCATGAGAACCGCCTACGGGCTGCACATCGAGGGACTCGACGAGGTCGTCGAACTGGACGCCGACACCTGCCCACCCGTGGGAAGCCGACCGGTGACCGTACGGCAGCGGCACGCCGTCCCACCGCCGCCCGCGCCGTTGAACGCCGACCGGATGGTCCGGATACTCGCCGACGGCCGTACCCTCGACGTGAACCGGGCCAGCGGCAGCGCCACCTTCTACGGGCCGCCGCTCGCCGCGGACCTGCTCGCCCACCCGTACCTCGCCCCGGTGGCCGTGGTGGTCAACCGATGGGCCGAGCGGGAGACCTTCCACGCCGGGGCGTTCGTCCACTCCGGACGTGCCTGGGTGGTGCTCGGTGGTCGTACCGCCGGCAAGAGCACACTGCTCGCGGCGCTCGCCGCCCGGGACGTGCCGGTGCTGGCCGACGACATCGTGGTCTGTGCGGCCGGCGACGTGCTCGCCGGTCCACGCTGCGTGGACCTGCGAGAGCCGATCCCCGGTCTCGGGTTGCCCACCCGGGTCGTCCGCGACGACAGCCGGCTTCGGCTCATCCTGCCCGCCGTCACGCCCCGCCTGCCGATCGGCGGTTGGATCTTCCTGCACTGGGGCGACCGGCTCGCGGTGACCCCGGTCGGTCCGGCCGAGGTGCTGGCCCGCCTCGTCGCCCGTCGATCCCTGCCCGAGTTGCCCTCCGACCCGAGCGCGCTGCTCGCGCTCGCCGCCCGGCCGGGTTTCGACCTGACCCGTCCCCGCGACTGGGCGGCCCTCGATGCCACCCATCGACTCCTTGGTGCCGCGCTCAGCGGGTCGCTGCCGTGACGACCAGCCCCGGCCGCACCCTGAATGCGCTGGCCCGGCTGATCCGTGGCCACGGGCCACGTGGTGTGGCCCTGGCGGCGTGGACGATGCTGGCCTGTCGGCGAGTACGGCGCCAGCTCGCCCGAGGTGGGCTGGGCGCGGTACGCCTCACCGCGCCCCCGTCCGGCGGTAGCGACACGTTGGTCCGGCGGGCGCTGGGCCGCAGCGGGGGCAACTGTCTGGAGAGCGCGCTGGTGCGGCAGCGCTGGTTCGCCGAGCGGGGGGTGCCGCGGACCGTGGTGATCGGGGTCAGCGCGCCGGCTGCCGGTTTCCACGCCCACGCCTGGCTCGACGGTGACCCCGACCCGCACCGGCACGGGTTGGCCGAGATTCTGCGGCATCCGGTCCCGTCGGCCTGGCTGCGCTGACCGTTGCGCAGCCAGCAGGATCGTCAGGGGGACCGGCCGACCGGGGTCGCATCGTCGCGGACCCCGATCGGCCGGCGATCGGGCCGACCCAGGGTGAGTGGCTCGGACAGCAGGGGGTAAAGCTGAGAAACGGGGATCGACGTTGCCGACTGAGTTGTCGGCAACCCGACAATCTTGCCCGGAAAAACGCGTAACCACATTGACACAGTCATGCTGCTCACTCCGGAGACTGCCTCGGCGCAGCCCGGAGACGCGGGATCGAACTCGATTGTTGCGTAGCAGCGAACCATCACGCGACCTGTAGTTCGTGAAATGGCCAGTCTTGTACCGGAATTGGATCGACTTGTCGGCTCGGCGTGTCGCAGCCGCGGAGGATGCCGCGGCAGCCGTCTGGAAGTCTCCGACAGGCCGTTGCGAACCACCGCGTGGCACGTTCAAACAGATCGGGCCGGATTGACGGCCGACGGAGGTGACGGCCCATGGCGTGGACGGGGAATGTTGACGGGCAGGAGCCAGTCAGCCGAGACGTCGTCGAGACTGACGACCCAGAAGAAGCACACCACGTGATCGCACTCCAGTACGGGGAACATCGAGT
Source organism: Micromonospora sp. NPDC048905 (assembly GCF_040649655.1). NCBI lineage: Bacteria > Bacillati > Actinomycetota > Actinomycetes > Micromonosporales > Micromonosporaceae > Micromonospora > Micromonospora sp. NPDC048905. The sequence continues at coordinate 30,019 of NZ_JBEZFV010000005.1, forward strand.
GCGGATCTCCGGACCCCCCGCGCGATTCCGCTACCGGCAGGCGACGCTGCGTGTCGAGGACCTGGAAATCGGTGAATCCCGATACACCATGCGCAACCGCGCCGAGTCGTTGCCCTATCGCGACTTCACGGCGGTGACAGTGGCGCACGGCCGGTACGCCGTCCGTACCGAGGACGACGAGTTGCGCCTCGGCCCCAACATGACAGGTCGCTACCCGGCGGTGGCTGGGGTCCACCTCATCGACGATCTGGCGGCCGTCTTCGTCCGGCTGCCGATGCAACGGGTCGCGGCGGCCGCCTCCGTCCGCACCGGCCTGCCCATTGCGAACTTCCGGTTCACCACGATGGCACCCCTGTCCCCGGCGATGGCCCTGCTCTGGCAGTCGGTGACGGCGTTCGCCCGGCGACAACTCGCCGTCAACGCGGTGACCGCCAGCCCACTGGCCCGCGCTGGCCTGGTGGACCTGCTGACGACCACCGCCGTCGCGGTGTTCCCGAACACCACGATGACCATCAACTACCTGCCCGGGCAGGCGGGCGTCGGCCGCGCGATCGTGCGGCGGGCCGCCGAGTTCATCGAGGCCCACGCCGCGTCACCGTTGACCGTGGGCCGGATCGCCGAAGCCTGCGAGGTCAGCCAACGCGCGTTACAGGTGGCGTTCCAGCGTTACCACGGGCAGACCCCGATGGCCTTCCTGCGCGCCGTCCGATTACGCCAGGCGCACTGGGACCTGCAACACGCCAAGCCGGGGCAGACCGTGGCGGAGACGGCCCGGCGTTGGGGCTGGACCCATCCCGGGCGCTTCGCCCAGGCGTACCGCGAGGCGTACGGCTGCCATCCCTACGACACTCTCCGCGCAACGAGCGCATCGGTGCCGGTGGAGCCCGGTCAGTGACGAACCCCGGCCGGCGGTGGACGGGGTTGGCTATCCGAACCGGTCGGCGAGCTTCGTCAGCTTGGCGACGTACGCCGGCCAGTCGTACCCGTCGGGGAGGTTGTCGCTCTTCCCTCGCCAACCAACCGCCCCGTCGAGCTGCTCGCGCATGATCCGGGCACTATCGTGCTGGCGTGCACATCCGTTTCGACGTCCCCGCCGATCCCGCCTACCCGGGCCGGGTGGCCGACGCGCTCAGCCGTGTACGCCTGCGCAGGTACGGCATCATCGGCGCAGTGCTGGTGGCGGTCGGGGCGATCGGCCTCGCCGTCTCGCGCGGCTCCGACCGGGCCGACCAGATCTCGCCGCTGTGCGTGACCCTGGTCGTGGCCGGCCTGCTGTCGATGCTGTACTCGCCGTGGGTGCGGTGGCGTGCCCGGCGACGCTCCAGCGGTTACGCGGTCGAGGGTGCCTACGACATCACCGACAACAACATCATGATGCGCAGCGGCTCGCAGTCCAGCGGCATCGCCTGGGACGGGGTAACCCAGGTGAAGGAAACTCCCGAGTTCTGGATCGTGTTCGTCGGGCGGATGCCGGCGACAGTCATCCCCCGTCGCCTGATGTCCGCCGAGGACGACGAGACGCTGCGGGCCTACCTGGCCACACGTGATCTGCTCCAGTGACCACCCGGTACGACCTTCGGCCCGCAGCGAAGGTGCTTCTGGGCCGGAGCGTCCGCGCCGGACCCGCTCTCCGTAGACTGCTGCTGTGGATGGGGTCTTCCTGCTCCGTCAGATAGTCGCCGGGCGGGCGCACATGGCCGAGGTCGCCGCGGTGGCGGAGCCGGCCGAGCAGGATCAGGTGGTCGTCTCTCCCCACGCGTTCGACTGGTTGCGGGACCGGTACGGACCGCATGCCGTGGTCGACCGACCGACAAACGTTGAGCTGATCGCCGAGGCGGTCGAGGGCGCCGAGTACGCGCTCGCGCACGTACCTGGTCGCGACCGTGCCATGCGGGTGACGCTGACGATGATCCACGATCTACCGGTCGACACCGGCGACGGCGACATCAAGCTGGCCGCCGCTCAGGCGGTGGCTGCCGCGCTGGGTGGCCGCCTGGACCCGGCTCCGTACCTGGGCGCCAACGGTGCTGTCTTCCCGGCCTAGCCATGGCGCAGCACGGCGTACTCCCCGCTCGGCTGGCCGCGCTGGCCCCCTCGACCCGCTGGATGGCGTCGGTCTGCACCGGCGGACTGTTGCTGGCGGCCGCCGGCCTGCTGGGCCAGCGGCAGGCAACCACCAACCGCAACGCGTACGAGGAGTTGCGCTCCTACGGCGTCGACGTCGTCGACGAGCGGGTCGTCGACGACGGGGACCGGATCACCGCGGGCGCGCTCGCGGCCGGGCTGGACCTGGCCCTGTGGATCACGGAACGAGAGCGCGACGCGGCCACCGCCGACCGCGTCGCGGCCACCATCGAGTACGCGCGACCGGCGCCCACCTGGCTCGCGCAGGGAAGGTAGAACCATGAGCGACCTCGCGCGTACGGGCCGACCCGAGAGCCGATTGCCCTGGATCGAGTCCGGCGGCGGGCCACTCGTCGTCGTGCCGTCGTCGGCGCTCACCGACTGGCAGGGCGCGATCTCCGGTTCCGGCGACCCGAATACCTGGGATGATTACGATCGGGCCTGCCGGATCGACGGCTACGCCGGGACCGTGGCCGTCGGCGACGCCGAGGCACTGGTACTGGGCGACGAACCGGCCACCACCACCTACCTCCCCGACCGGCGGATCTTCGTACGGTGGATCTACGCCCCCTCGGAGGTGGACGTCATCCGCCTCGTTCCCCGTGCGGTCGAGGTCGCTCGCTGGGAGGACGCCGGTACGTGGACGACCAGCGGGCCGGCGCGGTTGTTCGACGCCGCGTACGCCGGTGACGAGCTGGCGCACGAACCACACCTCACGGTCGACGTGGCTGCCGGCACCTACCTGATCCGTACCGCCTATGTCGATCCTGAGCGGGGGACTGCGCTGGTGCTCGTGCAGTTGGTCGAGCCGCCGCCGTCGGCGTGAACGCCGTGGCCCCGCATGGGGGCGCGCTCTCGCCCTCGCGGGCGTGCCGGTGGGCGGGCGGCCTCCGGCGGACGTACCCCCGGCCTCCGTCAGGCGTGTCGGCGCGGACCTTCGTCCGCCGCCGACGCTTGCTCGGGTGGTGTCGGAGGTGGCTCCCAATGCGTGCCGGCAATCGCGGCCGCCTGGTCGTGCGCCCGGTTGAGGATCGCCTCCGCCTCCCGTCGGGCGTCGGTCACGATGCCCTCTGCTTCGCGCCGCGCCTCCGTCCGGTGGTCGTGGGCCTGCCGCTCGGCGAGTCTGAGGATCTGCTCGACCCGGTTGCCCAGGCCGCTGAGGGTGGGCCGCCGCTGGAGGTCCAGCAGTAGCTGGTCGGTGACGACCGGAGTTCCGGTGCTCGTCCCGTCGGCTGTCCCCGCCGCGGCCCCGTCGCGATTGACCAGGCCGTCCTCGACGAGATCGGATTCCGTGGTGCCCACGAGGGACAGCACGACGCCGAGCGCGGCGACCGTGATGCCGGACCACGTGGCGGCCGGCCCGAGGGATGGGCCGACCGCGGCACCGACACCCAGCCCGAAGAGGACGGCGGCGGTCTTGGCTGGCTTACGCACGAGTCCTCCTCGGATGGCACGGGTGTGGGCTCCGCTTCCAGCATGACGAAGGAGTCAAGCAGGCCGATGCGTGGCAGACCTGGATTGAGGACGGGAGGTGGAACTGTCGCGACGTCGGTCGATGGCATCCACTGTCGCGGTGGCGATGGAAACCGTCCCGGGAGCGCGGGTCGGGTGTTCCGGACAACCTCGGACAGGGCCGTGAGCTGCCCGGACAGGCACGCGTGTGTCCGGGACAGCCATCGGCGTAGCGGCCAGCCCGGTAGGGCCAATACGCTGCGTTTCGATCAGCCAGGACGCCGGCCGATCGAGATTGGGTGACGAGTTCCGCCCACCGGTGGGCACCTCAAGCAGGTCCGACGATCAGTCCACGCTGTCGCCAATCGCACCGGCGGCACACACCGCTCAAAGGGAGAGTTCATGCGAATCCGTCGTGTCTTCTACGCAGTGGCGATCGGAGCCGCGCTGGCAGTCAGCGGGGTGGCCGCGCCAGCTCAAGCCGGCGAGAAGCCGGTCGTCTCGGAGTCCGTCCTGCAGACCCTCGGTTGGGGCCACGGCTAGCAGCGTCGTGACACCGCCCCCAACCATCACGGGGGTACAGCAAGCCGATCCCGAACAGGCGATTGAGACCCCCGGTGACCGACCCGAGTTGGTCACCGGGGGCCGTGCGGTACACGCCGTCGGTCGGGAGATTTCCCGTTGGGTCGACGCCCGACGGCGCCCGACGGCTGATCAGCGCGTCGGGCTCATGCTCGTCGTCGCGAGGCTCTCCGTGGGGGTCGCGACGATGCGGTGGCGGCGCACCGGGTACAGGATCGGGCGGGAGACGCTCCAGGCCGCGCCCGCGCAGACGAACTCCTTGTAGCGGGCCGCCAGCGTGCCCTTGAGCAGGGCGGGCCTGGCCCGGTCGTCGGCGGTCACGTACTGGATGATGCCGTCGCGGCGGCCGAGGCTGATGCACTGGTTGAAGTAGCGCAGCGGGGCCTTCGGGATCTTCGTCCGACCGGTCAGGCGGGTGGCGATGGCGTCGGCGGCCTGCCAGGCCATCGGGGTTCCCGAGGCGCAGGACATCCGCAGCGGTTTCCCGCCCGGTCCCTCGGCGACTGCGGCGTCGCCGACGGCGTACACGTCGGGGTGGGAGACCGACCGCATCGTGGCGTCGACGACGATCTGCCCGGTGTCCGCGACGGTCAGGGTCGTGGCGGCGGCGATGGGGTGGACGGCGAAGCCGGCCGTCCACACGGTCACCTGGGCCGGGATCACCTGGCCGTCGCCGGTGACCGCGCCGGTGGCGTCGACCCGGGCGATGTCGGTGTGCTCGTGGACGGTGATGCCGAGCCGGTCGCAGACCCCGCGCAGGTGCTGCCGTGCCTTCGCGGTGAGCCAGTCACCGAGCGCGCCCCGGGCGGCGAGCGCGACGTCGAGGTCCGGGCGGGCCTCCGCGATCTCGGTGACCGCTTCCAGGCCGGTGAGGCCGCCGCCGACGACGAGCACTGTCGCGCCGGCCGGGAGCTGGGCCAGGCGGTCGCGCAACCGCGCTGCCGATGGCCTCCCGGCGAGGTCGTACGCGTGCTCGGCGACGCCGGGGACGCCGTGGTCCGCGCTGGTGCTGCCGAGGGCGTAGACGAGCGTGTCGTACGCGATCTCGTCGGTGCCGTGCTCGGCGACGAGCGCGACGGTCCTGCGGTCGACGTCGACGGCGGTGACCCGGGCCACCCGGACCTCGACGCCGGTGCCCGCGTAGACGTCGGTCAGCGGTCGGCGCCTGAGGTGCTGGCCGGTGGCGAGTTGGTGCATACGGACCCGCTCGACGAAGTCGTCGTCGGCGTTGACGATGGTGATCTGCGTGTCGTCGCGGTGCAGCCGCCGGGCGAGACGCCCGGCCGCGATGGCTCCGGCGTATCCAGCTCCGAGGACGACGATCCGGTGCTTCATGGTGTCACTCCTGTCTCGGTGAGGGTCGCTTCCAGAACCGGACAGCGTCCCGATTCCTGACAGGAGTCGGCTGAGAGCTGGGTCACCAGACGTGCAGCAGGGGCTCCCCGTGCGCGGAGGTGGACCAGTGGCGGGTGGCGCGTACGAGCTTGTCGGGGTTGACCTGGACGTGCAGGGCCGCGACGCCGTCGGGAGTCACCTTCAGCGTCATGACCCCGACGACCTGCTCGTCGAGCACCACCACCAGCGCCGGGGCGCCGTTGACGACCTCGGTGTAGAGGGCGGGACTGCCGCCCACGATGTCCCGTTTGGCGGTGCTGGGCGCGAACAGGCCGCGCAGGAACCTGGCCACCGCCAGCGCGCCGACGACGGGTGTGGTCCGGGCCGGGATCTTGCCGCCGCCGTCGCCGATGCTCGTCGCGTCGTCGGTGAGGAGTGTGACCAACCGCTGGGTCTCGCCGTTGGCGGCCGCCGCGAGGAACTCCTCGACGATCCGGCGCGCGGTGGCGCCGTCGACCTCGGCGCGGGCGCGGTCGCCGGTGACGTGCTGCTTGGCCCGCCGGTAGATCTGCTGGCAGTTCGACTCGCTGACGCCGAGCATGTCGGCGATCTCCGCGTGTGTGTAGCCGAAGGCCTCGCGGAGTACGTACACCGCGCGCTCCTTGGCCGACAGCCGCTCCAGCAGGGTGAGCACCGCCATGGAGACCGACTCGCGCTGCTCGGCGGTGTCGAGTGGGCCGAGCATCCGGTCCCCGGCCAGGACCGGTTCGGGCAGCCAGGTGCCCACGTACGTCTCGCGTCGGGCCCGCGCCGAGGTGAGCTGGTTGAGGCACACGTTGGTGAGGGCCTTCGTCAGCCAGGCCTCGGGCGTCTCGACGCGCTGCCGGTCGGCGGCCTGCCAGCGCAGGAACGTGTCCTGCACCGCGTCCTCGGCGTCACTTGCCGAGCCCAGCAGCCGATAGGCGATCGCCCCCAGGCGAGCCCTGGCGCGTTCGAAGAGCTCGACGTCGTCCGGACTGAGCGGCATGGCTCGATAGTTAACCACGCCCGCGACCCCGTCGGCCGAGCTGTGGGCATGCCAGCCGGCCTTGCCCGTGGGAAACTCTGTCGATGTCGTCGTCTACGGCCCCGTCCGGCTGGCCGCCGGCATTCGCTGGCGGGCGATCCGTCGACATCCAGCCGTTCCGGGTGGACGTGCCAGAAACCGAGCTGGTCGACCTGCGTGCTCGGCTGGCGCGTACCCGTTGGCCGGAGACGGCGACCGCTCCCGGCTGGGCCCACGGCGTACCCCTGCACGAGATGCGGTCCCTCTGCGCGTACTGGGCCGAGGGGTACGACTGGCGGGCCGCCGAGGCGCGGCTCAACGCCTTCCCGCAGTACCTCGTCAGCGTGGACGGCCTGAAGATCCACGTGCTTCATGCCCGGTCACCGCACCCGGGGGCGATGCCGCTGGTCCTGACCCACGGCTGGCCCGGATCGGTGCTGGAACTGGTAGACCTGATCACACCGTTGACCGATCCCCCGAGGCACGGCGGCACCGCCGGGGACGCCTTCGACGTGGTGATCCCGTCGCTACCCGGCTACGGTTTCAGCGCCCGGCCCACCGGACCCGGCTGGGGCATCGAACGGATAGCCGCGAGCTGGGCGGAGATCATGGCGGCGTTCGGCTACGCCCGTTATGGCGCCGCCGGCAGTGACTGGGGCACAAGCGTCTCCAGCGTCCTCGGGGCACTCGACGGCGAGCACGTGGCCGGCGTCCACCTCGTACCGCCGCTCGCCGGCCCGGATCGGGTCGCGGACGCAGAGCATACCGATGCCGAACGCGAAGCGTTGGCACAGCTGCGACAGCGCGGGGAGTCCAGCTCGGCGTACTCCGACGTGCACCGCACCGCCCCGCAGACCGTCGGTTACGCCCTGGTCGACTCCCCGGTCGGCCTGTGTGCGTGGATGGGGGAGAAGCTGCTCACCTGGGCTGACTCCGGTGGCCTCAGCCGCGATCAGATTCTCGACCAGGTCACCTTGTACTGGTTGACCGGCACCGCCGCGTCGTCCGCCCGCCTGTACGCGGAGAGCATCGACCGGGTGTCCGGCTGGATCAGCGGCGCGGACACCGCCCCGGTGCGCGTACCCGTCGGCGCGTCGGTCTTCCCTGCCGAGGTGCCCCGGCCGTCCCGACGCTGGGCGGCCCGCCGTTACCCGGACATCCGGTACTGGAAGGAGCACGACCGCGGCGGGCACTTCCCGGCGCTGGAGGTGCCCGAGCTGCTTATCGCCGACCTGCGCGCCTTCTTCCGGCTGCTGCGGTAGGCCGCCACACCACACGCTTCCGCTGACCGCTGGACGGCGGAGCCCAGCCGGAGCGATCAGGCTCGAGTGTCCGCCGAGTCGTCGTCGCCGGACGGGCGAGCGTGACCGCCACCGCCGTCAGGCAGATCACCACAGCGGCGACGAGCGGTGGGCGACCGCCGAGGTGGACGGCCGCCGAGCCGAGGGGGATGGCCAGCACGAGTGGGCCGAACATCGCGGTGTTCGCCGTCGCGGACACCCGGCCCAGCAGCTCCGACGGCGTGTGTGTCTGCACGGCCGTCACCGCGGCGACCAGGGTCCAGGGCAGGCCGACGCCGGCGATCACCGCGCCGGCGACCGTGACCGGCCACCACGGCAGGCCACGCGCCAGGCAACCGACGGCGAACAGCACGGTCCCGGCGACGCCGACCACACCCGGACCCCGGCCGGCCAGGAGCCTGCCGACGATCAGGCCGCCGATGACGGAACCGCCGCCCTGTGCGCTTGTCAGCACCCCCAGGAACGTCGTCGGGAGACGGAGGTCGCTGGTCACGATCGTGTAGATCGCCGCGGTCGTGAAGCCGGACATGGCGATCGACACGGCGGCGAGCACGATGGGCACGGCCGTCGCCCGCTGTCCGAACAGGGCCGACAATCCGGTACGCAGGCCCGGGCGCCGCCGCGTCGGTTGGACCGGTGGCGTCCGGTTGAGGCGCACCGCCGCGTACAGGATGGCGACCAGGACCGGCGCGCACGCGCTGAGGACGACGACCGCGTGGCCACCGTGCCAGGCGTAGAGGCCCGCCCCGGCCAGGGGAGCGACGAGTTTCATGCCCTCTCCCGCGCTGGAGCGCCACCCGTTGACGTCGCCGAGTTCCGTGGGTGACAGCGCGGACGGCAGCAGCGCCGTCTCGCCCGCGTCGATGAGCACGTAGCTGACGCCGTAGACGGAGGAGACGGCGAAGATCAGCCATGTCTGCCCCGGCCCGCGTACCGCGAAGAGGGCCAGCAGGGCGGTAGCCAACCCGAGGTTCACCGCGATGACCAGCGGGCGTCGGGGTGCCCGGTCGAGCAGGCCGCCCAGCCACGGGCCGGCGAGCACCGGGGCGTACACGCACAGCCCGGTGAGGGCCGCGAGGCCGGTGGAGCCGGTCAGGTCCAGGGTCCAGATGCCGGCCACCAGGGACATGGCGCTGCTGCCGAAGCCGGACAGCAGTGAGATCGTCACGAACAGTCCGGCGTTGCGCCGCATGAGCCCTCCAGGTTGAGTCGGGATGACTCATCCTTTGGCCTTGAGGCTTGTCGGCGCAATGTTGGCGGCTTACGTCAATGTGGCATTGACATCGCCGCGTCGAGCGCCGCCGCCGCGGCTCGGGCGGGTGCCGGCAGCCGGTCACCCGCCTCGGCGAGGTCGGCGACGAGGGGCAGGGCCAGCGCGTACAGCGACCCCGGGGCGGCGTCCAGGGCGGCGTCCACCGTGCTGCGCACGAGCGCCGCTCGACGAAATCGGGCGTTCCACCGCCGGTCCGCCACGATCCATCGCTCAAGCTCGGTCACGGCGGCGCGCAGTGCCGCGATCTGTGCCGGGTAGCCGAGGTCGCGGTGCCGCTGCCGTGACCTCCGCGCCACCACCAGGCGCTGCCGGCGCTGCTCTGCGGCCTGCCGGCTGCCGAGGCCCAACGCCTGCGCCACCTGCGCCCACGTCGCGCCGTCGTGCCGCGCCCGGTCGATCAGGTCCAGCTCCCGCTCGTCCAGGTGGGCGCGGGCGACCTGGACGTCCGCCAACTGCGCCAGCTCCGACGTCATCGGTCAACGTTACATTGACAATTGCGGTAGCGGCGCGCGCACCATGAACACGTCCACCGGGTCCTCGGCCGTCAGCGTGAATCCGTGCCGCTCGTAGAGCCGCCGGGCCGGACTGCCCCGCAACACGTTCAGCCGGACCAGGGTGCCGTCGCGGTCGCACCGGTCCAGCAGGTCGCGCAACACGGCCGTGCCGAGGCCGCTGCCCTGCACGTGCGGGGAGAGGTAGAAGTGCTCCAACCAGTGGGCGTCGTCCGCCGGGCGCAGCGCCACGCAGCCGGCGAACGCCCCACCCACCTCGACAACCCGGGTGTACGCCGGAACGAAGCCGTCCCGCAGGCGCTGCCGTACGCGCTGTTCGTCGTACCGCCCGAGCCGTTCCAGATCCGCCCGCAGCACCACGGCGCGCAACTCGGCCACGGCGTCGACGTCCGCCAGCGAGGCCGGTCGCAGCTCCCACTCCACCATGATCACCACGCTATCGCCGCCCCAGCAGACGAGAGGTCCGACACCCGCCGACCCTGCTCGACCCGGCACGCCGACGTCGCTGAACCGACCAGGGCACGGTGCCGCTGGTCAATTAGGATGAGGCCCATGAGCGCTGAGGCCGTCGGCATGCACATGCCCGCCATCGTGACGCTCGACGACCTGGCGGCGATGAACGCCGCCGATCCGAACGGCCACCGTTACGAGACCAGCCCCGAGGGGGTCCTGTCGGTCATGCCGCCCCCCGACTCGGATCACGCCATGATCGCCAGTCGCCTCTTCGCCTGGCTGATCATGGCTGGTTGGCCCGCCGAGCATGTGCTCCAGGCGGCCGGTCTGCGCATCTCCGGCCCGGACGGCCACGGCGGTCGCACCCCCGACCTCAGCGTGTGGCGGACGCCGCCGACCCGCAGCGTCTGGGCCGCGGTCGACGATGTCGTACTCGTGGTGGAGATCGTTTCGCCGGGGTCGGAGGCGATGGACTCGGTGACGAAGGTCCGCGAGTACGCGTCGGTGGGGATCCCGCGGTACTGGGTGGTGGACCGGGATGGCGCGCAGACCGTCACCCTGCATGTGTTGGGTGGGGACGGCACCTACGAGGAGCGGGCACGGATGCCGCTGGCGTGGTTGCTCCAGACGGTCCCCGCCGACCATCTCGACTGACATTCACTGACTTCGCCGACTGCTGGACGCCGTTCCTCGCTGGACAGGGCGCGACGTCGGCGCGCGGGTGTGAGCCGTTCGGGGTGTCGCGGCCGAAACAGCAGCCGCGATTCACGTTTCCGCAGCTCAGTGGGGGTCCCTGTCGTGCAACGGACAAGACGGTAGGGCCTCCGGCGGAGCACTGTTGGGGCAGGTGCCGACTCCGCTGGGGGCGCCCTCAGCGGGTTCGTCCTCACCGGGACAAGGACGTCATCACCGCCGACGCCGCCGCATGGCCGCGTCGCCTGGGCCGGTGCTCCGCCTTCCCTTTCCGCACCTGTGTGCGTCCCGTCGGTCCGGCGTCGCCCAGCGCGCCCGGACCCGGCGATCTAGCTCAGAGAGGCACCCCCATGGCCGCTCCCACCGTAACCGCAAGCCTGAACGCGTCGGCCTTCCCGCCCGGCGGCCAGATGCTGCTGACCGCCACCTACTCCGACGCCGACACCAAGCCGCTGACCGTCACCATCGTGGTGACCGACGCGCAGGGCAACAGCAGCGCGCCCGTCAAGGTCACCGCGGTCATCGACCCGCTCACCCTGACCGTCACCGACAACTCCGGGCGGACCTGGACCCGGGTCTCCGACAACGGCGCGGTCGCCGTCTACCGGGCGGTGGCGTGATGCCCCGCGTCACCGTGCAGGTGCGCGACGCCGCCGGCAACACCGCGACGGCCAGCGCCGACTACACCGTGGGTGGCCAGCCGGTACTCGGCGGCTACTACCTCTCCGGGGGTGCCGACCCGACCGCCGACATGGCCGGCGGCAACTTCCGCTCACTGACCCAGTACCGCAGCTTCGCCGACGGCTACATCTTCCCCGGCTACAACCGGCCCTGGCTGATCACGCTGGGCCGGGAGGGGATCCAGATGAACATGGTCCTGGAGCTGAAGCACTACGGCGCCCCGGACGGCCCGCAGACCTTCACCGTGGACGGCACCACCTACACCGTGCCCGCGCCGTCGATGACCATCCAGCAGCGTCCCGGCACCAACTGGCCGAAGGCGTACGGGTACGGCCAGGTGGTCAGCGGTCAGTGTGACGGGTTGTTCGCCCGCGCGCTGGCGCAGTATCGGACGCTCGGCTTCGGCGTGAACATCCAACTCGCGTCCGAGTTGGACACCGACCACGAGTTCGGCACCACCGAGGGCGGTGTCGGGTACACCTGGGCGCAGTCCGACGCCCGGGCGGTGCAGGCGATCAACTACATCCTCACCTGGTTCAAGGCACGCACGCTGCCCGGCGGTACGACCTTCTCGATCGGGATCGCCGGCTTCGACCGAGCCTGCTTCCAGCGCGTCCACCCCGAATCGTTGATGGCCCGGCTGGACTTCCTCCAGTGGAACGTCTACGGCACCAACGCCAGCCACACCGCGCTGGCCCGGTTCCGCCGTACCAAGGACTGGGCGGTGGCCGACCTCGGCCCGTTGGCGCTGTCCCGTCCGGTGCTCATCGCCGAGTGGGGGGTGCGGGTGGCCGAGATCCCCAACCAGGCCGCCTGGATCGCCACCGTGCCAGCGGCCGTCGCCCAGCTCAACGCCGAGCGTGGGCCGTTGATCGCGCGGACCAACTACTTCAACTCCGGGTGGGGCACGCTGACGCCGAAGGCGACCGGGTTGGCCGCGCTGCGGGCGGCCTACTCCACCCCGCCGTACGTCTGAGTCCGCGGCTGAGGACCCGGTCGGTGCGACCACCGACCGGGTCCGAGCGGGGGACCTATGCTCGGATCATGGAACTGCGGATCTTCACCGAACCCCAGCAGGGCGCCAGCTACGACCAACTGCTCGCTGTCGCCCGCTGCGCCGAGGACGCCGGCTACGGCGCGTTCTTCCGGTCCGACCACTACCTCAGGATGGGTGACGGCACCGGGGCCCCCGGCCCCACCGACGCGTGGACCACGCTGGCCGGCCTGGCCCGGGACACCAGTCGGATCCGGCTCGGCACGTTGATGACCGCGGCCACCTTCCGGTTGCCCGGCCCGCTGGCGATCACCGTGGCGCAGGTCGACCAGATGAGCGGCGGTCGCGTGGAGTTGGGCATCGGCACCGGCTGGTACGCCGAGGAGCACACCGCGTACGGCATTCCGTTCCCGCCACTGGCCGAGCGGTTCGACCGGCTGGAGGAGCAGCTCGCGGTGATCACCGGGCTGTGGTCCACACCGCCGGGGGAGCGGTACGAGTACGCCGGCAGGTACTACCCGGTCCGGGACTCACCCGCGCTGCCGAAGCCCGTGCAGCAGCCGCGCCCGCCGATCCTGCTCGGCGGGATGGGACCGAAGCGCACCCCCGCGCTGGCCGCCCGCTACGCCGACGAGTTCAACCTGCCGTTCGCCTCGGTGCCGGACACGGCGGCACAGTTCGACCGGGTCCGCGCGGCGTGCGCGGAGATCGGCCGGGACCCGGCCGAGCTGGTCTGGTCCAACGCGCTGGTGCTCTGCTGCGGGCGCGACGACGCCGAGGTGGCGCGTCGGGCCGCCGCGATCGGCCGCGAACCGGACGAGCTGCGGGCCAACGGCCTGGCCGGGACGCCCAGCGAGGTGCTGGACACCATCGGCCGGTACGCGGAGATCGGCAGCGAGCGGCTCTACCTCCAGGTGCTGGACCTCGGCGACCTGGCGCACCTCGAACTCGTCGCCAACGAGGTGATGGCGAAGCTCTGAGCCAACGGGTCGCCGTGGGGATGCCGCTCGCGGTTCAGGCGCGGCGATGGGCGCCCACGCCCGTCCCGGACACGTCCGCGTCCCTCAGCACGGTGTCCAGCCGTCCGTCCCGATCACTGTCCACATAGGTGATGTCGGGAATCCCGTCGCCGTCCACATCGATCTGGACGACATCGGCGACGCCGTCGCCGTCCAGGTCGGTGACCACCTCCACCGAGCCGTCCAGGTGCCGGGTCACGATCGACTGTGGCCCGGCACCGGGCGCACGCGGCGCCGGACCGGGTGCCGGCACCGGCGTCGGGGCCGGCGCGGGCGCCGGGGTGGGCCGGGGACCGGGCGTGGGCGCCGGATGGCTGGGCAACCCGCTGGCCGACGGGGCGCTGGCCTGCTCGACGCCGCTGCCGGTCGGGTCCAGCTCCTCCTCGGAGGGATACACATCGCCCCGTGGGGCCGGATCACGGTAGCTGCTCATGGGCGTAGGGTTCCCCGGCGATGACGAGAACAACCGTGCCCGATCGACCGGTGTCCCCGGTGGGTGGTTTGGCGGAAGATGCTGGAACCGACGCCACGGTCATGAACGGGGGTCCGAGCGTGGAACTGCGCCGGAATCGGGGGGCCCGTGCGCTCGCTCTGGTGTGCGTACTCGGAGGGGTGCTGCTCCTGGTCTATCCCAGCGACGGCGCCCTGCTACGGACGATCATCGCGGGCGGCGCCGTCGCGCTCGGCGTCGTGGCGCTGGCCAGCGCGCTGCGGCCGTTCCGATTCGGGATCGGCCCCGACGGGCTCAGCATCCGACGACCCGGCCTGCGCCGGGACATCCCGTGGGCCGAGGTCGACACGTTGGTGCTCGACGAGCCGCCCCGCCGCGACGGCTACCGGAAACCGCCGCGACTGCTGCTGGTGCCCGTTTCGGGCGTGCCGCTGGAGCCGGTGACCGCCCGCCACCCCCTCGACGGCCGCCCCGCCATCGAGGTGCTCGTCCTCGACCAGGTCCGCGAGCAGCCCGACCAGGTGTCCGCCGCGCTCACCCAATATGCCGGTGACCGTTTCGTCGACCTGCTGGCGCTGCGCCGAGCGGCCTTCGCCGACCCGGACCTCCCGGTGGGCCTACGCGGCTACCAGATGGACCGGGTCGACCGGTTGATCCGACGCGGCCAGGACGCCCTGCTGTCCGGGGACGCGCCGACCCGGCAGGCCGCCCGGGGTGAGATCGAACGCGCCGGCGCGGCCGGTCTGCCGATCGCCCAGCGTGGCTACCACACGTTCCAGACGGATACGGTTCTGGACGCCCTCGTCGCCGCGCTGGCCGACCACCCGTCCACCGATCGGGAGACCGCAACATGATCGCGCACGGACCGCACGCCACTCCGGCCACCGCGGCCGACGTTCCGCGCCGCAACTGGGCCGGCAACGTGCGGTACGCCGCGCGGGCGTTCCACCGGCCGACCTCCACCGACGACCTGCGCCGCCTGGTCGCCGGCAGCACCCGGATCCGGGCGGTGGGCAGCGGGCACTCCTTCAACCGCCTCGGCGACACCGACGGCGACCTGGTCACCCTCGCCGGCCTGCCCCCGGTCGTCGAGCTGGACCGCGAGCGCGGGCAGGTCACCGTGAGCGGCGCGATGCGCTACGGCGACCTCGCCCGACACCTGCACACCCAGGGGTACGCGCTGGCCAACCTCGCCTCGTTGCCACACATCTCGGTGGCCGGCGCGGTGGCCACCGCCACCCACGGTTCCGGTCAGGCGCACGGCAACCTGGCCACCGCGGTCGCCGGTCTGGAGTTGGTCACCGCCGACGGTGACCTGCTGCGGGTCGGCCGCGAGACCGACCCGGACACGTTCGCCGGCATGGTGGTCGGTCTCGGCGCGCTCGGCCTGGTCACCAGGGTCACCCTGGACGTGGTGCCGGCCTTCGAGCTGCGCCAGTACGTGTCACTCGACCTCGACCGGGAGGCGTTGGACGAGGCGCTCGGCTCGGCGTACAGCGTGAGTGTCTTCACCGACTGGCGTACGCCTCGGCTGCGTGAGGTGTGGCGCAAGCAGGCGGCCGACCAGTCGCCGCCGCCGGCGGACTGGCTCGGCACCACAGCCGCCACCGAGCCACGGCACCCGGTGCTCGGCATGCCACCGGAGAACTGCACCCCGCAGCTCGGCGAACCGGGTCCGTGGCACGAGCGGCTGCCGCACTTCAAGCTCGGCTTCACCCCGAGCAGCGGCGACGAGTTGCAGTCCGAGTACCACGTGCCGCGTACGGCGGCGGCCGACGCGCTCGCCGCGCTGGACGAGGTCGCGCTCCTGATCGCACCGGTGCTGCTGGTCTGCGAACTGCGGACCGTGGCGGCGGACGAGCTGTGGCTCAGCCCGAACCACCAGCGGGACAGCTTCGTCGTGCACTTCACCTGGATCGACGACACCGCGGCCGTACTGCCGGTGGTGGCCGCCGTGGAGGAGCGCCTGGCACCGTTCGCGCCGCGCCCACACTGGGGCAAGGTCTTCGTCACCGACCCGACGGAGCTGGCGGCCCGCTACCCCCGCCATGCCGACTTCGCGGCCCTGCTGCCCCACCTGGACCCAACCGGCAAGTTCCGCACGGCCCTCCTAGACCACCACTTCCCCCGCTGACCCATGATCACCGCGGGGTAGCCGGGGTGCGCAGGGTGCTGCGTTGGACGGCTCGGCTGATGTCGCTGGGGGAGACGATTCCGGTTAGGCGGCCGTCTTCGCTCACCACCAGGGCGCGGCCGTCGGCGCACTCGCTGAGCCGGGGGAGCAGGTCGTTGAGCTGCTCGCCGGGCTGCGCGAGGACCAACTGGTCGGCCCGGCAGGCCACCTCGGCAAGCGTGGTCGACGCCCGCCGCTCGGCCGGCACGCCGCGTACCCGGTCGACGGTGACCAGGCCGATCGGCCGGCCCTCCTCGGTGAGGGGCAGCGCCGAATGCCGGTACGCGAACAGGTAGTGGTCGACGAAGTCGGCGACCGTCATCTCCGCCGAGGCGGTCTGCGGGTGCGGCGTCATGACGTCACCCACCCGGACCCCGCGTAAGGCGCTGCCGGTGCGGGCCTGCCGTTCCTCGGTCCCGGCGGCACCGATCAGGAACCAGCCGATCAGGGCCAGCCAGAGCCCGCCGAAGCCGACTCCGGACAGGAACTGCCACAGCCCCAGGCCGATCAACAGGACGCCCAGCACCCAGCCCGCCCGCGCGGCGACCACCGACGCTCTGGTCCGGTCACCGGTGGCCTTCCACACCGCGGCGCGCAGCAACCGGCCGCCGTCCAGGGGCGCGGCCGGCAGCACGTTGAAGATGGCCAGCAGCACGTTGATGCCGGCCAGCCACGCCACCGCCCCGAAGAGCAGTCCGTCCTGCCCGGACAGCGCGAGCAGCGCGGCGATCGCGCCGAAGAATGCCCCGAGCAGCAGGCTGACCAGGGGGCCGACCCCCGCGATGCGCAGCTCCGCGCCCGGGTCGCGCGGCTCGCCCCGCAGCTCGGCCACGCCGCCGAACAGCCACAGCGTGATGCCGTCGACCTCCAGCCCGTTGCGCTTGGCCACCACCGCGTGCGACACCTCGTGGGCGAGCAGGCCGACGAAGAAGACCACCGCCGCGGCCAGCCCGGCGAGGGTGTACGCCACGGACGAGCGATCGGGGTACGAGCGGGGGAACTGATTGGCGGCCAGACCCCACGCGATCAACGCGAAGATGACCAGAACGCTCCAGTTGACTCCGACCGGCACTCCCGCGATCCGACCAAGTCGGAAACTGGCCCTCATCCCACCGAGATACCCCAGTCGGGCCCGCTCATGCCAGACCCGACTGAGCCGGACACGCGACGCCGCCCACCCCAGCGTCTTGCCCCGGGACTGCGCCTGATGGGCGGGTCAGCGGCGGGGACTCTCGCTCGCGATTGTCGCCTCCCGCGGCAGGGCCGCCGCTCGCAGCGCCCAGTCCAACGCGTAGTCGGCGACCTCCTCCCAGCCGTCCTGCCCGACGGTGAAGTGTGATCGGCCGGGAAACTCCTGGTAGGCGGTGAGCGCCCGGGACTTCTGGTAGAGCGCCGCGTTGGCCCGGACCACTGACGCCGGCACCACGTGGTCGGCCCCGCCGGCCAGCAGCAGCAGGGGTGGGCGGTTGTCGCGTGTGGTGTCGACCCGGGCCGGCGAGCGCGGGTCGACGTTGGCGAAGGCGCCCTCGAAGAACACCCGGCCGGCACCGGGGACGGCATAGCGCTGATACGCCCGGTCGGAGTCCTCGCGGCTCATCACGTTGCCGAAGGTGTAGGCGAAGTCGTCCGGGGTGAACGGGACGGCCTTGCTCCGGTTGGCGGGGCTGCGCAGGATCGGGAAGCCGGAGCGCAGTTGGCTCAGCGGCACCTTGAGCACCCCCTTCACCGCCGCCGGGTGCACCCCCACCACCGCTGAGCCGAGCCCCCGGTCGGCGAGGACCTGGGCGAACAGTCCGCCGAACGAGTGGCCCATGATGATCGGCGGTCGGGGCAGCGCTCGGATGATCTTGTCGTAGTGCGCGACGATCGTGGCCATGCTCTGCTCGGCGATCGGGCTGGGGTCGTCGCGCAACTGCTCCACGGATCGGTCCATCCCCGGCCAGGCCGGGGCGATGACGTGCATGCCGCGCCTGGTGTACCGCTCGACCCACCCCTGCCAGCTACGGGGGGTCATCCAGAGTCCGTGGATCAGCACGATCGTGTCGACCTGGCCCTGCGGCATGGAGCCCATCGCATCCTCCCGGTGTCGCGGCGTCCGGCCCGGCGGTTACCCGCTCCCACACGTGGAATTCCTCCGAGAACGCGATGGGGTCGCGCCGGGGATGCCCCCTGACAAATGTCACGGTCGGAACGTGACGACCGCTCCGGGCCTCGAGGTCCGCGCCGCCGGAGCATGAGTGCCATGACCAGTACGCATCCGGCCGTCGAGTTGAACGGCCTCACCAAGACCTTCGGCGCGGTCACCGCGGTCGACGGGCTGAGCCTGCGGGTGCAGCCCGGCGAGGTGGTGGCGTTCCTCGGCCCCAACGGGGCGGGCAAGACCACCACCATCGACATGCTGCTCGGTCTGGCCCGCCCGGACGAGGGCAGCGTCCGGATCCTCGGCGGCACCCCGGACGACGCGGTGGCCCGGGGTCGGGTCGCCGCCGTGCTCCAGACCGGCGGGCTGCTCAAGGACCTCACCGTCGGCGAGACGGTCGAGATGAGCGCGCACTTCTACCGGCACACCCGCCCGAGCGCCGAGGTGTTGGAGCGGGCCGGTATCGCCGACATCGCCGGGCGGGTCGTCGGGCGGTGCTCCGGTGGCCAGCAGCAGCGGTTGCGTTTCGCGCTGGCGCTGTTGCCCGACCCGGATCTGATGGTGCTCGACGAGCCGACCACCGGCATGGACGTCGAGGGCCGGCGGGACTTCTGGCAGGCCCTGCGCCGCGACGCGCGGGCCGGCCGGACCGTCATCTTCGCCACCCACTACCTGGACGAGGCCGACGCGTACGCCGACCGGATCGTGCTGGTCCGACAGGGGCGCATCGTGGCCGACGGCACCACCGCGGAGATCAAGAACCTGGCCGCCGGCCGCACGGTCCGGGCCACCCTGCCCGGTGCCGACCAGGCCGCGCTGGCCGCGCTGCCCGGCGTGGACGCCGTGGAGGTACGCGGCGACAGCGTGCTGGTGCGCACCGGCGACTCGGACGCGATCGCCCGGCACCTGCTCACCCGGACCGACGCCCGGGACGTGGAGATCACCTCCCGCAACCTCGAGGACGCCTTCCTCGCCCTGACCACCGCGCACCCCGGAGTCTGAGATGACGACCGTCACCCCCACCCCCACCCGTGCCGTCGAGCCGGACCGTCGGCTGCCCGCCCTGGGCGGTTTCGCCCCGGGCGTGCTGCGCATCGAGCTGCGCCGGGTGCTGCGTAACCGCCGCACCCTCGCCTTCACGCTGATCATGCCGGGCGTCTTCTTCCTCATCTTCGGTCTGCCGCAGGGCGGGCAGTCGCTGGACAACGGCCGCCCGGTCACGGCGTACGTCATGATCAGCCTGGCCGTGTACGCGGCCATGGTGGCGACCACCAGCGCGGGCGGCGCGGTCGCCACCGAGCGGGCACTGGGCTGGAGCCGTCAGCTGCGGCTCACCCCGTTGCGCCCGACCGCGTACGTGGCGACGAAACTGGTCACCGCGATGACCCTCGGCCTGCTCGCCGTGGCCGTCGAGTTCCTGGTGGGCGCGGCGGCCGGTGTACGCATCCCCGCGTACGTCTGGCTGTTGTCCGGGCTCGCCGCCTGGCTCGGCTCGCTGGTCTTCGCCGCGTTCGGCCTGTTCATCGGCTACCTGGTGCCGGCCGAGAACGTCATGCAGTTCATCGGCCCGATCCTGGCCGTGCTGGCCATGTTCGGCGGGCTGTTCGTCCCGGTCGAGGTGCTGCCGGAGGTGCTCCAGCAGGTCGCGAAGTTCACCCCGGTGTACGGCATGGGTGTGCTGGCCCGTGCCCCCCTGACCGGCGACGGGGTGAGCGTGGCGGCGGTGGTCAACCTCGTCGGCTGGGCGTTGGTCTTCGGTGTCGGTGCGGCCCGGCTGTTCCGCCGGGACACCGCGCGGGTCTGACCACCCCGACGGTCAGCGCCTGCTTCATCAGAACTGGCCGGCCTACGGCGGGCCCGGACGACGACCGGCGGCGTTGCGGTTTCGTCCAGATACAACACCGGTATCCGAACGAAACCGTGCCTTGCCGGATCGCCGCCCGGACTCCGCCTCGGCTCGACCGCCCTGATGAAGCAGGCGCTAGCGTGGACCCGATGGACCTCTCGACCGGGCAGCCCTGGCCGGTGAACCGCCACTGGCGGTTCACCGGCTGGCTGCTGGCGGCCGTCTGGCTGTTCTTCCTCAACGTGCCGCTCGCCACCGCGTTGCACCAGCCGGAGCTGTGGCGGCGGGCCGTCGGGGTGGTGGCCCTGGTCGCCTTCGGCATCGGTTACGTGCTGCTGTTCCAGTGGGCCCGCAAGCAGCGCCAGACCCTGCGGCCGATCCCGGCGGGTCGGGCGCGGGCCGGGCTGGTGCTGCTGCTCGCGGTGGGCCTGGCCAGCATGCCGGGCACCGGTGGCGACTGGTTGGCGACCCTCGTCTACGTGGCGGCGGCGAGCGTGTTCCTGCTGCCGCCCCGGGAGGCGTTGGCAGTCGTACTGCTCTGCGCCGTGACCCCCGTGCTGACGTCCTGGCTGGTGCCGGGCTGGCAGGCCGAGAGCGGCATCGTCTTCGCGGTGCTGCTCGCCTCGTTCGCGATGTTCGGGGTGTCCCAGCTGGCCCAGCGCAACAGCGAACTCCGGGCCGCCCAACAGGAGATCGGCCGACTCGCGGTCGCCGAGGAGCGGGCCCGTGCCGCCCGCGACCTGCACGACATCCTCGGGCACTCGTTGACCGTGGTGGCGATCAAAGCGGAGTTGGCGGGCCGGCTCATCCAGGTGGACCGCGACCGCGCCGCCACCGAGATCGCCGAGGTGGAGGCGCTGGCCCGCGCGGCGCTGTCCGACGTGCGGCAGACCGTCGGGGCGTACCGCGAGGTCACCCTCGCCGCGGAGCTGGCCGGCGCCCGCTCCGCGCTGGCCGCGGCGGGCATCGCGGCGGATCTGCCGGCCGAGGTGCCGGCGCTGCCGGACGGGTGGGACCGGTTGTTCGGGTGGGCGGTACGGGAAGGGGTGACGAACGTGGTCCGGCACAGCGGGGCGCGGTGCTGCACGGTCCGGGTACACCCGGACGGGGTCGAGGTGAGCGACGACGGTCGGGGTCCGTCCACTCCCGACGCCAACGGGCACGGGCTCGTCGGCCTGCGTGAGCGGGCGCGGGAGTTGGACGCCGTGGTGAGCGTCGGCCGCCGGCCCGACGGGAGTGGCTTCCTGCTGCGGGTCCACGCCCCGGCGGAGGCCCGGTGAGTGCCTCCGGCCTGGGCCGGTCCAACCCGATCCGGCTGCTGCTCGCCGACGACCAGGCACTGGTCCGCGGCGCGCTGGCCGCGCTGCTCTCGCTGGAGGAGGACCTGAGCGTGGTGGCCGAGGTCGGCCGGGGCGACGAGGTGGTGCCGACAGCCCGCCGCAGCAACCCCGACGTCGCCCTGCTGGACGTGGAGATGCCCGGCCTGGACGGGATCGCCGCCGCCGCCGCGTTACGGACCGCGCTGCCGACCTGCCGGGTGCTGGTGGTGACCACCTTCGGTCGGCCCGGCTACCTGCGTCGGGCGATGGAGGCGGGTGCGAGCGGCTTCGTCGTCAAGGACACCCCGGCCCGGCAACTCGCCGACGCGGTCCGTCGGGTGCACGCCGGCCTGCGGGTGGTCGACCCCACGCTGGCCGCCGAGACCCTGGCCGCCGGGGTGAGCCCGCTGACCGACCGGGAGACCGAGGTGCTGCGGACCGCCCGCGGGGGTGGCACGGTCGCCGACCTGGCCGGGGCGCTGCACCTGTCCGAGGGGACGGTACGCAACCACCTCTCGGCGGCGATCGGCAAGACCGGTGCCCGCAACCGGGCCGAGGCGATCCGGGTCGCCGAGCAGAACGGTTGGCTGCTCGGCGAGTGACGCCCGCCGGTCAGGCGGTCGGGGGCGGGGTGGGTAGCTTGTCGACGACCACCACGCTGCTGCCGGGGCGGACCTCGGCGAGCAACTCCCGCTGACCACTGCGGGTCAACCGGATACAGCCGTTCGTGGTGTTCTCGCCCAACTCGTCGTCGTTGTGCCAGGTGTGCACCCCGATGTGGGCACCCCGCAGCCCGGCCGGCACCGACTCGGGGTCGTCGGGCACCGAGCCGAGGGCGTAGATGTCCACCCCTCCGTAGACCTCCTCGGGCGGCGGGGTCCGGCCTAGGACGAAGGTCCGCCCGAGCGGAGTGTCCTGCCCCGGCTGGCCGAGGCTGATCTCCCAGGAGCGCACCGCCGTGCCGGCCCGGTACCAGGTGAGCCGGTGGACCTTGCGTTCCACCACGATCTGGTCGCGCAACGCCACGGTGTCGAACCCGCCGGGAGGCAGCCAGGCGAGCCTCCGATTGGCCGAGGGCAGCAGGACGGCAATCCAGCCGGAGCGCCGGTCGGCGATCGGCATGGTGAGGTCGACGCCGCTGATCGTTGGTTCGAGGAAGGCTCGTGGACGGCCGCCGGGCGCGTCGTACGCGGTGATCCGCCTGGTCGGGTGCGCACCCTCGGTCAGCGGCGTGGTGTCCATGGTGGCCGGATCCGTGGGGAAGCCCCCGGGCGCCGGGTCGTAGTCGACCACCGGCAGCCCCGCCGGGGCGGGCGCGGCCGGGGGAATCGACTCCTCGGCGCTCTGCTCGACGGTGCTCGGCGTCGGGTCGGCCGCGATCCGTCGGTCGGGTGCTGTCGTGCCGGGGGTCAGGGCCTGACCCACCAGCAGCGCGGCCACCAGCAGGGCCGGCACGGCGATGGCGGCGGCCACCCAGGGGCCACGGCGGCGATACGGGGACTTTCCGTCAAACAGCACTAAACCACTCTAAGGTGGCGGACGGTTCGAGGCCCCCGGTTCGGTGATACCCGCCGACCGAAGGTCTCGACCCCGCTCCGAGGTGGACGGCAACGCACGTCGACGCCACTCGGTTCGATCCCGGCCCAGAAATTTTTCCTAACGGATGATCCGCGCGCCCCGCCGGTCCGTACTGGATGGGGGAGCAGGGGTCGGCCGGTGGTACGCCGCCGCGAGACGATCGAGGAGCACATGGCCCGGGCACAGCAGAACCAGAAGGCGGCCACCGTCCGGACCAGCGCCAGCAGTCGGGGGGTACGCACACCGTCCCGGTCGGCAGCCACCATGCTGATCGCGTCGGTGCTCGCCGCACTGTGGGCGGCGGTCATGCTGACGGGCGCCGGACAGAAGGCGTACGCGTACGGCTTCTTCTTCACCGAGTTCTTCGCCGGGGTGATCTCCCTGGTGACGTTGAGCCTCACCGTGATGCTCGGGCTGCTCGCCACCGACCGGCTGGTGCTGCGCATCTCGCACCGGGTGCTGATGCAGTCGGCGCACCGGGCCACCGGCGTACTGGGCGTGGCCGGGCTCGGTTTCCACGTCCTCACCAAGATCGCTACTGGGCGGGCCGCCGCGACCGACGCGCTGGTGCCGTTCGTCGGCGGCCGGGGGCTCTACGTCGGGCTCGGCACCGTGGCCGCCCTGCTGATGGTCAGCGTGATCTGGACCGGGATCATCCGCGCCCGCTTCGCCGGCGTCGGTCCCAAGTGGCTGTGGCGCACGCTGCACTCCACCGCGTACCTGGCCTGGCCGTTCGCCGTGCTGCACGGCCTCAACGCCGGTCGGGCCGCAGCGCCCTGGGTGGTGTTCAGCTACCTGGGCTGCATCCTGCTGGTGGTGCTGGCCCTGCTGGTCCGGCTCTCGGTCACCATCGGCCGGCGCAGCCGCGAACAGCACCAGGCCGCGGTGCGTAACGCGGTGCTGGCCGGGCGGGCCAAGGAGACGAACACGGGCCGGAAGCTGCTGGCCGGGCTGACCCGACGCAAGAACGCCGACGCCGACACGCGTCCCGGCTGGGCGGACACCACCACCGCGACGTGGGCCGCGCCGGCCGCGCGTCGCGATCCGGACCGGTTCACCGTCCCGGTGGTGCCCGAACCTGGTTCCCTCGTCGAGCCGACCCGGCCCAGCCGCCGCCGGCGGGTGGAAGAGCCGGCGGCCGGCCGCGACACCGAACGGCCCTCGCGCGGCCGGCGGGACGAGGTGGAGCCCGCGACCCGCCGGTCGCGGCGCAGCGTCGAGGAGACCGTCACCCGTGGACGCGACGACGAGGAGGTCGAGCCGGTGACCCGGCGGCGCGGCTCGCGTACCCGGGACGAGGCGGTGCCGACCGGACGGCGACGCGTCGAGGAGCCGGCCGCCGAACGGTCCAGCCGCCGGTCCCGCGACGAGGACGACGGCACCCGGTACTCGGCACCGCCACGGCCGACGGTCGAGCCGGAGGAGCCGTGGGACAGCCCGCGCCGGTGGCAGGCCGCCGAGCCGATCTCCGCCGGCCCGGTCTCCGTCGAGCCGATCTCCGCCGGCCCGATCTCGGCCAGCCCCATCTCGGCGACGCCGCGCAGCGGCAGCGGCCGGCACAGCGTCGAGGACGACGTGCCGGAGGAGCCGGACTACTGGCGTCCGCCGGCCCGGTACGTGCCGGACGAGGTCGCGCCGCCCGTCGACGACACCCCGACCCTTGTCGACCTGGCGTCCCGGCGGGCTCGGCGGGCAGCCGGCGAGGGCCGGTCCGCCAAGCGCCGCAAGGCCAGCGCGGACGCGGTGGACGGGGCGTACTGGGCTGGGCTGCGGGGTGAGGCGAAGTGATGCGCACCGCGGTGCCACCGGTCGCCTGCGTGGGCGAGCCCCGGCTCACCGCCGGCTTCGCCGAGTACGGCCGGCTCGACCTGGCCGCGCACGAGGAGGTGCACGGCCCGATCGGCCCGATGGAACCGGCGCAACTGCTCCGGCTCGCCGAGGGCATGCAGCTCAAGGGCAAGGGCGGGGCGGGTTTCCCGTTCGCCCGCAAGCTGCGCGCCGTCCTGGAGTCCTGCGAACGGCAGGACCTCGCCGCCGTCGTGGTCGTCAACGCCAGCGAGGGGGAGCCGGCCAGCTGGAAGGACAAGGTGCTGCTGACCCGCGCCCCGCACCTGATCCTGGACGGCGCGGCGCTCGCCGCGTACGCGCTGGACGCCGACGAGATCGTCATCGGTGTCGCCGACGACGGAGTCGGTCGGGACTCGCTGATGGAGGCCCTCGAAGAGCGCCGGATGCCGGTGCTGACCACGATCGTCACCGTGCCGCACCGGTTCATCTCCGGCGAGGGCGGCGCGCTGGTCAACGGGATCAACGGGCTGCCGCACATCCCGCCCGGCACCAAGAAGCGCTCCAGCGACTCCGGGGTCAGTGGCCTGCCCACCCTGCTGTCCAACGCCGAGACGTACGCCCAGTTGGCCGTCGGCGCCCGCCTCGGCCCGTACGAGTACGCGGCCCTCGGCACCGACGACGAGCCGGGCACCGTGCTGCTCACCGTGACCGGCGCGGCGGGCCGACCGGCGGTGGTGGAGTGCACCGCCGGCATGCCGCTGCGCGACGTCCTCGACCTGTGCGAGGTACCGGAGATTCAGGGCATCCTGATGGGCGGCTACCACGGCAAATGGATCACCCCGGAGGCGGCGGAAACGGCCGAGGTGTCCCGCAAGGGGCTGGCGGCGGTGGGCGGCACGCTCGGCGCGGGCATCATCATCCCGCTCGGCGTCGACACCTGCCCACTCGGAGAGGCCGCCCAGGTGGTGCGCTACCTCGCCGGGGAGTCCGCCGGCCAGTGCGGACCGTGCAAGATGGGCCTGCCGGACCTGGCCCGCGCGGTGGACCTGGCTGTGGCCGGCAGTCAGCCGGCCGAGGTGGTGCGGGCCGCCGCCGGCGAGGTGAAGGGTCGGGGCGCGTGCAGTCACCCGGACGGCACCGCCCGGTTCGCGCTCTCCGCGATCGAGGTCTTCGCCGAGGACCTGCGGCTGCACAGCACCGGTGACGGCTGTGGTCGACGCGTCAAGGGTGTGATGGGGCTGCCCGGCGCACCCGACGCGAACCCGCAGAAGCTCACCCTGGACTGGTCGCGCTGCGACGGGCACGGCCTGTGCGCGCACGTCGTACCGGACTTCATCCGGCTCGACGCGAACGGATATCCCGCCTTCCCGCCCACCCCCGTGCCGACCTGGCTGCGGGAGGGTGCGTTGAAGGCGGTCAAGGTGTGCCCCGAGCTGGCTCTCCGCCTCGCCAAGGCCGAGTAGGGAAAGGGCACCTCCCGGACAACTGTGGAACGGAGACACGGATGCGCAGCTGGCACGCTCGGGGGCGACGGTCCCGGATCGGTGTGGGCCGGCGGGCCGGCGCCGCCGTGGCGCTGGCCACCGCACTGCTCGGCGTGGTCTCCTGCACCGGTACGGCCGCCCCGCCCGCGGCGGTCGCCGCGCCGGCCACCACAGGTGCCCCGCCAGCCGCCAACGCCACCGCGACCGGATCGCCGAGCACGGCCCCGGCAGCGGTCCCGGACGCGCTGCGCTTCACCGGCACCACCCTCACCGGGGCGGCGTTCGACGCGGCGCAGCTCGCCGGCAAGCCCGTGGTGCTGTGGTTCTGGGCGCCGTGGTGCGCCACCTGCGCCAGCCAGGCCTGGACGGTCGCCGAGATCGCGCCCCGCTACCGGGAAACCGTGCCGATCATCGGCGTCGCCGGCCTCGGCGAGCAACGCGCGATGAAGGAGTTCGTCACCGAGTTCGACCTCGCCGGGACGCCGCAGATCGAGGACCGCAAGGGCGCGCTCTGGAAGCGGTTCAGGGTGACCGAGCAGAGCATCTTCGTGATCATCGACCGGAACGGCCGGGTCGTCCACCAGGGCTTCCTGGACGGTGAGGCGCTCGCCGCCCGGGTCGCCGCCCTGGCCGGGGCGTGACCGCCGCCCTGCTGCTCGCGCTGACCGCCGGCATGCTCGGCGCCGTCAACCCGTGCGGCTTCGCGTTGCTGCCCGCGTACCTCTCGCTGTTGGTCGCCGGGGCGTCGGACGCCCGCGGCGCGGTCGGCCGCGCGCTCACCGCGGCGGCCGGGCTGACCCTGGGGTACGTGCTGGTGTTCGGCGCGTTCGGCCTGGCGCTCGCGCCGCTGGCCGGCTGGCTGCGGCCCCGGCTGCCGTGGCTGACCGTGGTGCTCGGCGTGCTGCTGGTGACGGCCGGCTGTTGGCTGCTCGCCGGCCGGCGGCTGCCCGCCCCCGGCTGGTCGGCCCGAGCGCCCCGGCTCACCCGCACGTGGCCGTCGATGGCGCTGTTCGGCGCGGCGTACGCGCTGGCGTCGCTCGGCTGCGCCATCGCGCCGTTCCTGGCCATCGTGGTGACCAGCCTCCGGGCCGGCTCGACGGGTCAGGGGTTGGCGCTGTTCGGCGCGTACGCCCTCGGGATGGGCCTGGTGGTCGCGGTCGCCGCGCTCGCCGTGGCGCTGCTGCGCGACGGGCTGGTGGCCCGGCTGCGCGTCGCCGGCGCGCTGGTGCCCCGCCTCAGCGGCCTGGTGCTACTGCTCGCCGGCGGCTACGTCGCCTGGTACGGCTGGTACGAGCTACGCCTGTCCGCCGGCCGCCGCGACGCCCTGCGGGACCCGGTGATCCGGGTGGCCGCCGAGGTCCAGCGCACCCTGGCCGATGCCCTTGACGCCGTCGGCCCAGCGCCGCTGCTGGCCACACTGGCCACACTCCTGCTGCTGGCCACCCTGGCCCGCCGCCCCCACCCCCGCCGCCCCCACCCCCGCGATCTTGCGGTTTCTGTCGCGACAAAAACCGCGGAACACCACGTTTCGGCGACAGAAACTGCAAGATCGGCGACGTGAGCGGGGTCGGGGCGGGGACGGGTCGGGTTGGGGTTAGGGGGTTAGGCGGTCGGTGCCCAGGCGGTCTTGGAGGACCTTGGGGATCAGGACGCTGCCGTCGGGCTGCTGGTTCTGCTCCAGGATGGCCGGGAAGAGCCGGCTCGTGGCCAGGGCCGAGCCGTTGAGGGTGTGCACGAAGCGCGTCTGCTTGCCGCCCGGCTCGCGGTAGCGGATGGCCGCCCGCCGAGCCTGGTAGTCACCGGCCCAGGAGACCGACGACACCTCCTTGTACTTGCCGGTGCTCGGCATCCACACCTCGATGTCGAGGGTCTTCTTCATCGACGCACTGGCGTCACCGGCCGAGAGCAGCGTGCGCTGGTAGTGCAGGCCCAAGCCCTCGACCAGGCTCTCCGCGTGGGCGAGCATCTCCTCCAGGGCCGCGTCGGCCTGCTCCGGCAGGGTGAACTGGAAGATCTCCACCTTGTTGAACTGGTGCCCGCGCACCGTGCCGCGCTCGTCGGAGTGCGAGCCGGCCGACTCCCGCCGGTAGCACGGGGTGTACGCGAAGGCCTTCAGCGGCAGCTTCGGGGTCTCCAGGATCTCGTCCTGGTACGCGCCGAGGATCGCCGTCTCCGAGGTGGGCAGCAGGAACTGCCCGCGCGGGGCGGACTCGGCGTCGAGGTGGTAGACGTCGTCGTAGAACTTCGGGAACTGCCCGGCGGCGAAGCCGGCCGAGTCGAGCAGCAGGTGCGGCGGGAGCAGGAACTCGTAGCCGGCCCGGACGTGCTGGTCGATGAAGTAGTTGAGCAGCGCCCACTCCAGCCGGGCGCCGATGCCCGTGTAGATCCAGAAGCCGGAGCCGCCGAGCTTGACCCCACGCTCGTAGTCGACCAGGCCCAGCGCGCGGCTCAACTCCACGTGGTCGCGGACCTTGTCGATCACCGGCGGCTCGCCGAAGGTCTTCACGACCTGGTTGGCTTCCTTGCCACCGGCCACCACGTCGTCGGCCGGCAGGTTGGGCAGCTCACTCATCGCCGTACGCAGCCGCGACTGCACGTCGTCCAGTTGGGACTCCAGCTCGGCGAGCTGTCGACGCTCGGCCTCCGGCGCGGCGGCCTGCGGCTCCTCGCCGGCCCGCTTCGCCTGCGCGTACGCCCGGGCCTCCGCCTTGCGGCGTTGCCGCTCGGCATCGATCTCCGTGATCAGGGCGCGGCGTTCCTGGTCGAGCCGCTGGATCTCGTCCAGCGCCCGAGTGACCTCGGCGGGATCCAGACGCTTCGCCAGCGCGGTCGCCACCGCCTCGCGATCCTTCCGGATCAACTCCATGTCGAGCATGCTGCTCCGTACGCCTCCGTCCGGGGTTCACAGGTGAACCACCAGATGCTACCGTCGCGGGCTTTTCCTCCCGGAACGGGGAGTGCGGGCCACCGACTCAGAGCCGGATCGGCATCAACACCGAATAGGTGTCCGCGTCGTCCGTGCGGCGCACGGCCAGCGGGGCGATCGGTCCGTCCAGCTCCAACACGAGTTGCGCCGCGCCGGCCGCGGTCAACGCGTCCAGCAGGTAGCCGCCGTCCACCCCGACCCGCAGCGCGTCGGTGCCCAGTTCGGCGGCGGCCAGCAGCCGCAGCGCGCCCTGGTCGTCGACGCCGAGCACGGTGACCGCCCGGGTCGTGCCGTCGTGGTCGCGGGCGACCGTCGGGGCCGCCGGGTCGGCCAGCGCGGCGCGCAACGCCGCCACGTCCACCGGGACCCGGCGCGCGGTGGGCCGCTCGCCGACGGCCTTACGCAGCAGCCTGCGGTAGTCCGGGAAGTCGTACGGCAGGGCGGTGCCGGTCAACGTCCGGCCGGCCACCAGCACCCGCAGCTCCGCGCCGGCCACGGTCAGCCACACCGGTCCGGCGTCGGTGGCGTCGAGCAGCGGCCGGAGGTCATCGACGAGGGCGACCGGCACGAACACCCGCGCCCGGGGGCCGTCGACGTCGGCCGTGGCGCGGGCGAGCGCCAACCGGTACCGGTCGGTGGCGACGAGCCGGACGCCGTCCGGCTCCACGTCCAGCAGGACACCGGAGAGCATCGGCAGCTCCGGGTCGACGCCGACGGCGAAGCGCACCGCGTCGAGCGCGGCGGCCAGGTCGGTGGGGGAGAGCAGCAGCGTGGTGGTGGCCGGCTGGGCCGGGTCGACAAGCGCGCGGAGTCGGGCGGCCTCCCGGCGGGCGTCGGTGAGCCCGTCGGCCAACCGGCGCAGGTGCGTGTCGAGCAACTGGTGCACGGCCGCCGGCTGGGCGCGGACGGCGGCGGCGATCTCCGGGACCGGCATCCCGATCCGGCGCAGCCCGGCCACCAACCGGGCCGGCGTGATCTGCTCGTC
Organism: Micromonospora sp. NPDC048905; assembly: GCF_040649655.1. NCBI lineage: Bacteria > Bacillati > Actinomycetota > Actinomycetes > Micromonosporales > Micromonosporaceae > Micromonospora > Micromonospora sp. NPDC048905. Next base: position 60,173 of record NZ_JBEZFV010000005.1, read on the forward strand.
GGTGTACCAGCGGTAGCCGGTCACCGGGTCCACCAGGGCCGGCTCCAGCACCCCCGCCGAGTCGTAGAAACGCAGCGCGCTGACGGTCAGGCCGCTGGCCCGGGCCAACTCGCCGATGCTGTGCAGGTCACTCACGTCGGGCATCCTGCCCCCTCGACCCGGTCGAGGGTCAAGCCGAGGGTTCCAGCACCCGGAAGGTGAGCCCGGCCCGGATCAGCCGGTCCAGCAGCGCGTCACCCATCGCGGCGACGGGGGTGAGCTGGCCGGCGGTCGGCGGCAGCTCGTCGAGCGCCAGGCAGAGCGCCGACTCGGCGAGCATCTTCGCCGTCTCGTCGTACCCCGGGTCGCCGCCGGCCACCTCGGTGACCACCCGCTGCCCGCCGCCGGTGCCGACGAACCGGACCCGGAACCAGGACGCCGCCCGTTGCTCGGGCGTGGGTCCCTGCCCGGAGGCGAGCCGGCCGAGCAGCCACCGTCGGCTGGGCGGCAGCTTCACCAGCCCAACCAGGGCGCCGAGCCCGACCGCGCCGGCCAGCACGGTGGGCAGCCGCTTCACGGCGGCGAAGTGCCGGTACCGGAAGTCCGGGCCGTACTCCGGACGGGCCGCCGCCGACCGGCGGACCACCTGCGGATCGATGGTCGGCAGCGGCACGGTCCAGATGCCCAGCTCGGCGGAGCGGGCCAGCCGGCCGGGCACCGCGCGGACCCGGCGGTCGGTGGGGCGCGGCTCGACCGCCCGGCGCTCCCGGGCGGCCTGACTGGCCTGCCCGCTACGGGAGAACGCGGTGAGCGCCGAATGGTAGGTGCCGGCGGAGAACCGGCCACCGGCGCGGACGTAACCGTCCACGGTGATCGGGGCGTCGGCGGGGAGCTGCTTGACCGTGAACCAGACGCCCAGGTCGTGCGGGATGGAGTCGAACCCGCAGGCGTGCACCAGCCGCGCGCCGGTGCGGGTCGCCTCGGCGTGGTGGCGCACGTACATGAGGTCGACGAACTCCGGCTCGCCGGTGATGTCCAGATAGTCGGTGCCGGCCGCCGCGCACGCCGCGACCAGCGGCTCGCCGTGGTGGACGTACGGGCCGACCGTGCTGGCGACCACCCGGGCGCTCTCCGCCACGGCCCGCAGCGAGTCGGCGTCGGTCACGTCGGCCGTGAGCAGCGGCAGGTCGGCCAGTGTCGGGTCGACCGCCGCGAGCCGGTCCCGCACGGCGGCGAGGCGGTCCGGGTTGCGGCCGGCCAGCGCCCAGCGCAGTCCGGCCGGGGCGTGTCGGGCCAGGTAGTCGGCGGTCAGGCCACCGGTGAACCCGGTCGCCCCGAACAACACCACGTCGTACGTCCGCTCCCCAGCCATTCTGAGAGTGTGCCATTCACGGTCCCCGACGGCAGCGCACGAGGAGGGCGTCAGGGTGTGAACACGGCTCGTACACAGCCGTCGGCCCGGTCCCGGAACAGCGCGTACCCCTCGGGGCCGCGCGCCAACGGCAACCGGTGGGTGGCCAGGTGTTCGGTGCGCAGCTCGCCGCGGGCCATCCGGTCCAGCAGCATCGGCACGTCCCGCAGGTCCGGCCGACCGGCCCCGCGCAGCGTCAGCCGTCGCTCGGTCACCGCGCCCAGGCCGAACGCGTCGACGAACCCGTCCGTCCCGCCCAGCAGCACCACCACACCGCCCTTGCGGCACGCGTACACGGCCTCGCGTGTCGCGTCCGGCCGGTCGGCACGGCCGCCGAGCCGCTCGGGCGGCGGCGCGCCGACCGCCACCACGCAGACGTCCGGCCCCCGCCCACCGCTGCGCTCGCGCAACTCCGCCGCGACGTCGGTGCGACGGTAGTCAAGCGGCTCCGCGCCGACGTGCCGCTCGGCCATCCGTAACCGCTCCTCGTACCGGTCGACGACCAGCACCCGGGCGGCTCCGCGCAGCACCGCCGCCCGAGCGGTCAACTGACCCACCGCCCCCGCGCCCCAGATCGCCACCACGTCGCCGGGACGCACGGCACCCAACTCGGCGGCCAGCCACCCGGTCGGCGCCGCGTCGGCGGCGAACACCGCCCGGTCGTCGTCGACCGCGTCCGGCACCCGGAACGCGCCCACGTCGGCGTACGGCACCCGCACGTACTCGGCGTGCCCGCCCGCGAATCCGCCCGCCGCGCGGGGACGGCCGAAGGAGCCGGCGTCCGACTGTCCCCAGCCGGGGTCGGCGCTCGCCGGGTCGGCATGGGCGTTGTCGCAGCAGGAGTGCAGGCCGTGGCGGCAGTACCAGCAGCCGCCACAGGCGACGCTCGCGCCGACGACCACCCGATCGCCGGTGCGGTGCCGGCGCACGCCGGGACCGACCTCGACCACCTCGCCCAGGAACTCCGCCCCGAGCACGTCACCGGCCCGCAGCAGCGGGTTCCGGCCGGCCAGCAGCGGCAGGTCCCCGCCGGAGGTGGCGCTGCGGCGGACCCGGACGATGACGTCCCGCTCGTTGCGCAGCTCCGGGTCGGGCACCTCGCGTACCGCCACCTCATCGGTGGCCACCCAGCACAGCGCCCTCACCCGCGGACCTCGGGGCGGTCGAGCACGGACCGGTCGGCGCACAGCACCTCGCCGGTCTCCGCCCGCTGCTTGATCTGGCGCAGGACCCGGCGGACCAGCAGATGAGGGTCGTCGCCGACCAGGTGCGCGGCCAGCCCGACCGGCGGGCTGGCACCGGCCACCGGTCGGGCGGCCAGCTCGGTGCCCCGATCGCCGGGCGCGGGGCGCACCCGCACCTCGACCGCGCCGTCCAGACGGCGCAAGGGCTCCGGCCACCGACCGGCCGGAAGCACCTGCTCGGGCGGCCGATCGACGGTCACCACCTCCCACCGGAGCGAGGTGACCGGGTCGCGGTCCGCGCCGGTCCGGCGGCCCCACCGGGGTACGCGCAGCCGGCGCAGCCCGGGCAGCGCCACGCCACCGAGGCCCGCCCGCACCAGCCGTCCCATCGCTCCCACCGGTTCCACGTCCTCCCCGTCCACGTCCCCGATCGTCGGTCGCGGTCGGGTGAAGCGTGCTCGCCCGGAAGGGGTGAACCGCCCCGCGCCGGGTAACCGCACGCCGACCGGGGGCGGAGCGCGTGGTGGGGGTGGGGCTGGGTGCCAGAACAGCAGAGTCGCGTGCGCGTCGACCCCGCGGCGGAGTCACCGCTGCTGGCGTCCCGGCTGACCCCGGCCGTGCCACCGGAGCCGGTGCTCGCCCGGCCCCGGCTGCTGCGCCGGCTGGACGAGGGCGCTGCCGGACCCGTCACCGTGGTCGCCGCCCCCGCCGGCTGGGGCAAGACCACACTGCTCGCCACCTGGGCCCGGCTCGACGGTGGGACGCCCGACGTCGAGCCGGGCGCGGTCGTACCCGACTCTGGTGACCTCTCGGTGTCGCCCGAGGACAGCCCGGTCTCGGCCTGGGTGTCGGTGGAGGTCGGCGACGACGCCGACCGGCTCTGGGCGTACCTCGCGGCGGCGTTGCGGACCGCGACCGGGTCGGCGGAGGACGGCCCGGTGCCCGACCGGCCACCCCGCCCCGACCAACTGGAACTGTTGGCCGCCACCCTCGCCGCCGCGGACCGGCCGGTGCTGCTGATCCTGGACGACCTGCACCGGGTCGCCGACCCGGCGGCGCTGCACGGCGTGGAGTTCCTGCTGCGGCACGCCGGGCAGCGGCTGCGTCTGGTGATCGGGGCGAGGGCCGGGCTGCATCTGCCCCTGCACCGGCTCCGCCTCGCGGGCGAGCTGACCGAGATCGGCCCGGACGAGCTGGCGTTCACCGACGACGAGGTGGCCGACCTGCTCACCGCGCACGGCGCGGCCCTGCCGGCGGCCGACGTGCGCCAGTTGCGCGAACGCACCGGGGGCTGGCCGGCCGCGCTGCGCATCGCCGCCCTGGCGGTACGCGGGCAGCCCGACCCGGGGCGCTGGGTGGGGCAGTTCGGGGGCGACCAACCGGAGATCGCCGGCTACCTGCGTGAGGAGGTGCTGGCGACGCTCGACGCGGCCGAGGAGGACCTGCTGCGCCGGACCGCCGTCGTCGAGAGCGTCTGCGCCGACCTGGCCGGGGCGCTGACCGGCCGCGCCGACGCCGGGCAGGCGCTTGCCGACCTGGCCGGGACGGGTGGCCTGCTGCACCGGGAGGACACCCGTCCGCCCTGGTACCGCTGCGATCCGCTGCTCGCCGACCTGCTCCGCGCCGACCTGGCCCGGCTGCCCGGCCCGGAGCTGCGCGATCTGCACGTGCGGGCGGCCGACTGGTACGCGGGTGACGGACGGCCGGCCGACGCGCTGCGGCACGCGCTGACCGCCGGCCGGTGGGACCTGGCCGGCGACCTGTTCGTCGCGCACTGGCCGGAGCTGACCCGGTACGACAGTGACCCCGTGCACGCCCCGGCACCGGGCGCTCCGCCGGTGGAGGTGATCCGGGCCGACCCGGAGGTGGCCCTCGCCTACGCCGCCGAACGCGCGTACGCCGGCGACCTCCCGGCCGCCACCGGTCACCTGCGCGCCGCCGCCGGGCACGCACCGGGCCTGCCGGTGCCTCGCCGGCAACGGTTCCTGCGGCTGGTCACCGCGCTGGAGTTGACGGTGGCCCGGCTCGCCGACGACCCGGTGGAGGTGCGGGCCGCCGCCGCCCGGCTGCTGCGGACCCGCCCGCCGGGCGCCACACCGACCCGCCTGCCGGACCCCGCGTCGTCGGGCGGTGCCGCGTCGCCGGGCGGTGCCGCGTCGCCGGGCGGTGCCGCGTCGCCGGGCGGTGCGACGTTGACGGCCGGCGGGAGCGGCGCCGCCGACGACGCCGACCTTCGGGCGTTCACCGGCACCGCCCTGGGGCTGGTCGAGCTGGCCGGCGGTGGGCTGCCGACCGCCCGGTTCGTCCGGGCCCGGGCTGCCGCTCGGGAGGCGGGCCGGCCACGTACCGAGCTGGTCGGCGTCAGTCGTGCCGCACTGCTGCTCGCCGTACGCGGTGAACTGCGGGCGGCCGAGCAGGCGGCCCGGGAAGCGCTGGGCATGCCGCCCTGTCGGGGCTGGTCCTGTCGACTCGACTGCGCCTACGCGTATCTGGCGTCGGCCCAGGTGGCGCTGCTGCGCGACCAGCCCGACGAGGCCACCGCGAACCTCAACCTCGCCGGCCCGGCGCTCGGCGTCGCCGGCGGCCTGGTCGACGGCTCCGCAGGGGACGCGGGCGGCGGCCGGCTCGCCGCCGTCCGGGGCGAGCCCGTGGCCACGGCGGTGGCCGCGCTGTGCCGGGCGCACCTGCACCGCGACTCCGGCGACCCGGCAGCCGGCCAGCGACTGCTCGTCCAGGCCCGGGAGGCGCTCGTCGACCTGCCGTCCGCCGCCGAGTTGACCAGCCTGCTGCGAGCCGCCGAGGCCGAACTGCGCGCCGAGCGCGGCGACCTGGACGCCGCCCGCGACCTGCTGGTCGGCGTAGACACCGACCCGGTGCTCGCGGTGGCGTCGGCGAAGGTGGAACTGCTGGCCGGCGACGCCGCTGCCGCCGGCCGCGGGCTGCCGGCCTGGCAGGCGCCGGCGGCCACCGCCTGGCCCCTGCCGGTACGCCTGGACGCCGGCCTGCTGGACGCGGTGCTGGCCGGTCGCGCCGGGGACGGAAGGCGGGCGGGTCGGCTCCTGGAGCAGGTGCTGGATCTGGCCGGGCCGCAGGGCTGTCGGCGCGTCTTCACCCACGCCGGGCCGCCGGTGCGCGACCTGCTGGCCGCGCACCTGGACGCGGGGACCGCCCACTTCACCCTGGTCAGTGACCTGGTACGCGGGGCCGGGCCGAGCACCGCCCGGCCGGCCGCCGAGCCGAGGGGCACGCTCGACGAGCCGCTCACCGAGCGGGAGTTGACCATCCTGCGCTACCTGCAGAGCATCCTGTCCAACGTGGAGATCGCCAGCGAGTTGTCCCTCTCGGTCAACACGGTGAAGACCCACGTTCGCAACATCTACCGCAAACTCGACGCGACCCGCCGGCGCGAGGCGGTCCGGCGGGCGCGCGAGTTGCGGCTGATCTGAGCGGGCCGACAGGTCAGGCGTCGCCCGCCGCGTCCACGGCCGCCAGCAGATCGGGCAGGTCGTACCCGCCCTCGTGGCGGACGCCGTTGACGAACAGGGTGGGGGTGCCGTTCACCCCGCTGCGGATGCCGCCCACGAAGTCCCGGCGCACCCGGTCCGCGTGCGCCCGGTTCTCCACCTCGGCGTTCAGCTCGTCCGGCGGCAGTCCGACCTGCTCGACACCGAGCGAGAGGTGCACCGGGTCGAGTTGGTCCTGGTGCTCGTAGAGCCAGTCGTGCATCTCCCAGAACCGGCCCCGGACCGCGGCGGCCTCGGCCGTCTCGGCGGCCCGTTCGGCGTACGGGTGCACGTTGGCGATGGGGAAGTAGCGGTAGACCAGCCGGACGGTGTCGGCCCGCTGCCGCAGCAACTCGTGCAGGTTCGGGTAGGCCGCACCGCAGAACTGGCACTGGAAGTCGCCGTACTCGACGACGGTCACCGCCGCGTCGGCCGGCCCCCGGACGTGGTCCTCGGTGGTGACCGGGTCCCGGAGTCGGGCGGTCACCTGCAGTGGCGTGGTCATCCGGTCATCACCTTCCGATCGGCGGCGAGTTGGTCGAGCGCGTCGAAGATGCCGTCGGCGCCCGGGTTGACGTCGGGCGGCGAAACGAAGCTCCAGGTCACCTGCCCGGCCGGGTCGAGCACCACGAGTGCGCGGTCCGCCTCACCCTGCGAGTTGTACGCGCCGTAGCGGCGGGCCACCTCGCCCTTCGGCTCGAAGTCGGCAAGCAGCGGGAACTCGATGCCCCGGCTCTCCGCGAACGCCCGGTGTGACCAGATGCTGTCCACCGAGATGCCGAGCACCACCGCCCGGTACTGCGCGAAGACGGGTGCCGCCGACTGGTAGAGCGACATCTGGTCGCCGCACACCGGGCTCCAGTCGGCCGGATAGAAGGCGAGCACGACCGGTCGTCCGCGGAACTGCTCGGGCCCGGTCAGGGCACCGTCCGGGGTGGCCGGCAGGGTGAAACCGGGCGCGGAACGCCCCGGCTGGATCAGCCCGTTCGGATCACTCATGCCCCCAGCCTGCTCCCGGGGTGGGTGAGTCCGGCTCACCCACCCCGGGTGGTTTCGCGCTCGCTCAGTGCCAGCCGGGCGCTCGCCCGCGCTCGCTCAGCGCAGCACCGGGGCGACCGCGATGTGGTTCTGCACCTCCCGGATGCCCGGGGCGGACCAGGCCACCTGCTCGACCTCGGCCCGTTCGGGCATGGAGTGCACCAACCCGGCGAGCACCGCGGTGTCGCCGTGCACCCGCACGCTGATCCGTTCGGCCTCGGTCGCTCCGGCTCGGGCGAGCGCGTCGACGATCCGATCGGCGAGCTGTCGGCCGTCCGGTGCGGTCGCGGGCCGTACGGTGATGCCGTTGCTCAGCCCCCGTACGCCGGTGAGCCGTCCCACCGCCCGCTCTGCCGCGCGGCGCTGGTATTCCCACTCGACGTCGCCGTGCAGCGTCACCCAGCCGGCCGAGACGGTGACCTGGAGCTTCTCGATGGGTACGAACGCGTCCCATTCCAGCGCGTGGCTGGCCGCGGCGGCCAGGTCGGGATCGGTGCGTTCGGCGGCGTCGGCCAGCTGCACGGCCAGGTCGTTGGCGACCGCCCGGACCCGGGCGACCCGGTGGGCGGCCCGTTCGGCGGCCCACTTCTTGGCGTAGCTGTCCACCCGGCCGGTCAGCGTGACGACGCCCTCGGCGACGGTCACACCGATCTCGTGCGGCTGCACCCTCGGTTCCCAGGTCAGCTCGTCGAGTACGGCGGACTGGATGTCCTGGTCGGTGCGGTCGATGTCCGCGATCGCCATCTGGGCCTCCTCCCTGCGTGGGTGGCGGACCGGTGGCGGCTGCGGCCGGAGGTCCGCCGGGGTCCGAGCCTGCCGTCGGTCCGGGTGAACCGTCCTCACCCACGGTGGGTGAGGAGTCGCAGCTCCGAGTGCCAGGGTGTCCGAAGGCAGATGCATGGGAGCGCTTCCAAAGCGAGCGCCTTTCGGTTACCGTAATCGCAGTCCTCGATTGCGGGAGCCGTCGCGTCGGGTGGTGGAAGTCAGGGCAACTCCACCTCGTCCCCGTCGTCGTGCTCGTCCCCCGGGCCACGACGTCCCCAGCGGATCGACTCCGTCCCCCGGTCTCGATCCGCGAGCAAGCCACCGATACCCGCACGTCTCGCGGGCCTGGTCCGCTGCGTGCTGGCCACCGCCGTCGTGGTGGGTCCGCACCCCGCCGGCCCCCGCCCGAACACCGGTCCGCCGGGCTGCCTGAGGGGTCCGGCACCCGGCGGGCCGGCCCACAACTTCATATTGGGTACGGCACCGGCCGGCGGCACGACGACGGACCCCGCCCGACCAGGGGTGAGCGGGGTCCGTGCTGGTGCTGGTGGACCTGTCGGTCAGACCGCCGGGGAGTTGGGTCGGTCCACGTCGACGAACTCCACGTCGTCGACAGCGTGGGCGTCCCGGCTGCCGGCGGCCCGCGCGGCGGAGCCGACGGCCCAGCCGACGGCGGCGCCGACAAGCGCGGCGCCGATCAGCAGCGTCCACGGCAGAGCCGGCTGTCGACCGGCGAGCGCGTCGAAGGCCAGCGAGGCCCGGCGTCGCGCCTCCTCGGCGGCGGAGCCCACCAGGTCACCCGCACCGTCGGCGATGTCGCCGCTGTTGCGACGGGCCGAGCGGGCGGTGTCCCGCACGCTGTCTCCGGCCGAGTTCACGGCAGAGAGCAGCTGCTCCCAGGCATGGTCCGCAATCCGCTCCGGCTTGCTGCGGCGGTCCAGCACGTTGGTTCCGAACATCGTGGTTACCTCCTCGGGTGCCGAAGCCGCCGGCCACTTCGGACTTCGGCGTCTGTTCAGCGCGTCACGGTTCGCCTACCCCGCCAGTGCCCAGGGCCGCCCGAGCGCAAACCCGGCCGGCTCCGGCCCGCCGCCGCGACTCAGCGCACCACCACCACGGCGACGCCGCGGGCGAAGTCGTCGTCATCGTCGTCATCGTCGTCTCCACCGCCGAAACCGCAGGCCAGTACGAGAGCGAGTAGAACGCCGACGCCGGCCAGACCGGCAAGTCGTTTGATCATCGAAGGTCCTCTCCGTATGGGGGGTGTCCCGGCCCGATGCTAGGTGGCGTCGGCAACTGGTGGGCCCGGGTCGGGGGGTGTCCGCGCGCGACACGCCGGTGGCACGGGGCGGGCCGCCGGTCGGGGGTCGGTTGTCGGGCGCGTCGGGTCGGGACGGCTACCCTGGTCCGCGGCGCATCGGTCGCGACCGGTCGTCGGAGGTCAAATAACAAAAAGTCTTGAGCAATCAGATACTCAAAAGTGCGGATATGGGTGCCTTTGTGGGTCCGGATCCGTGAATTGCTCATCCCGAGGGGTGGCGACCGAGGCTGTCAGAGGAATACTCTCGGTCGCGGCCCGCGTACTGATGAGGCGCCCGGGGGACGGGCGGGTGGAGGTGCTCGCGTGAGCCTGTCGATCGTGAAGTCTGTTCTGTCCGGTGGAGTCGTGGAGATCGCCCCGCGGGGCGAGATCGACGTCGACACAGCGTACGAGGTGCGCGAGGCGATCGCGGAGGTGCTGGCCAAGGGCCGGCCGCTCCGCATCGAGCTGAACATGAGGCTGGTCACCTTCATCGACTCCGTCGGCATCAGCGCCATGGTTGCCGGCTTCCAGACGGCCGAGGTCAGCAACGTCAAGCTGGTGGTCACCGAGCCGAGCCGGTTCGTGCACCGGCAGCTCTGGGTGACCGGTCTGCTCGGCCTGTTCGGTGCCCCCGAGCCCTACTTCGCCGGTGCCGCCACCCCCGAGGTGCTGCCTGGCGCCTGAGCGCCACCAGACAGCACGGTCAGGGCTGGTCGTCCAGTCCGGTCAGGTCGATGTCGGTCGCCTCGGTGACTGCTCGGATGGCCGTCACCGACGCGTACCCGGCGGCCAGCAACGCCACATCGGTGCCGGGCTGCGCGGCCTGCCCCGGCTCCTCCAGTGAGGTACGCACGAAGCCGTGGCCGGATTCGGCCACCGTCATCTGCACCTGACCGAAGCTGGCCAGCGTGCCGCGTCGCACCCCGCGCAGCCGCCCGTGCGGCAGATCCGGGGCGTTCACGTTGAGCACGCTCTCCATCGGCCCGGAGGTCAACCGGGGGAGCAGGTCCAGGGCGACCCGCGCGGCGGTGCTCCAGTGCCGCTCGGCGTCGCGTACCCGGGCGGCGGCGTCCACCGCGGCACCACCGCTGGCTGCCGTCGCCTCGCCCGCGGACAGCACGTCGAGGGAGACCGCCATCGCCCGGCAACCGTTCGTGGCGGCGGTGAAGGCGGCTCCCACCGTTCCGGAGTGCAGCACGGCCCGCCCCGCGTTGGCACCCCGGTTGATCCCGGAGAGCACCACCGACGGCGGTGGGCCGAATGCGCCGTGCAGCGCGATCAGGGTGATGAAGCCGGGGGAGCCACCCACCCCGTACGCCGGCACGCCAGCCAGGTCCGGCAGCGGATGGTCGTTCACGACGACCCTCCCGTCGCGCTCCACGGCGCTCATCGCGGCGCTGGTCCCGCTCGCCTCCTCCAACGGCGCGGCGACCACCACGTCCAGGCCCCGCTGTGCCGCCGCCCAGGCCAGTGCCTGAATGCCGGGCGCGGCAATCCCGTCGTCGTTGGTGATCAGCACCCGCAGCGTCATCGTTCGACCACCCGGCCGGCCAACTCGTCCGGGGTGGTCCGCTCCTGGGGTCGGCTGTCCGCCGGCACCAGCCGGACCCGGTCGACCAGGCCGGTGATCGAGTCCAGTCGTCCGGTGCCCAGACCGTGCCGGGTCACGTTCATCGCGCCGGCGGCGGCGCCGGTGCGGATGGCGGTCCGGATGTCCCCGCCCCGGGCCACGACGGCGGCCACCCCGGCGGTCATCGAGTCGCCCGCACCGCGCGGATCGGCGGCCTCCAACCGGGGCATCTCGACCTCGAACAACTCGCCGTCGATGAGCGCCAACGCCGGCTGTTCGGCCCGGCTCACCACCACCGTCTCGGCGCCGGCGGCGTGCAGTTCGTACATGGCCCGGGTCAGCTCCAGGCTGTCGTCGCTGCAGGCGCGGCCGTCGCGGATCAGCTCCTCGTGACTCACCTTGAGGAAGAACACACCGCTCTCCAACACCGCGCCGAGGTGGTCGCCGGAGAGGTCGACCACCACCCGGCCGCCGTTGGCGGCGAGGTCGGCGGCGAAGCGCCGGTACAGATCGGCCGGGACCAGCCACGGCTCGTTCGGCCCACTGAGGATGCTCACCGCGGCCCGCAGGCCCTCGCCGAGGGCCAGGTTGTACAGCTCGTCCAACTCGTGTCGGCTCAACGGCTGCCCCGGTATGTCGGCGATCTCCTGCCGCGAGCCGTCCCGGCGGTCGTGCACGTACCCGCCGCTGCCGGAGTCACGGACCACCACCTTCAGGTCCACGCCCTCGCTGACCAGGAGCGGCTCCAGCACCTGACCGATCTCGCCGCCGAGGGCGGCGCAGAGCACCACGTCGACACCGAGCGACATCGCCATCCGCGCCTGCCAGACGCCCTGCCCGCCGGGGTGCAGATGCAGCTCGGGGTGCTCGTTCGGCTGGTCCACGGTGACCGTGAGCTGCGGGGTGGGCGCGAAGACCATCACGTGCCCGCTCATCCGTCGTCGCCACTCATGATGCCGCCCTCCTGCACGGTTGGGTGATTCCTCACCAACCGACCCTAATGCGACATCTGGCGGCGGGGCATCCCATCGGCCGCGGTTCGCCCTGGCATCGGCGGCCGTCGGGCGTTGCCAGGCAGACATCGGTACGGGACGATCGTGCGACACGCGACGGTGGGAGAAGAGTGCTCAGCAGCGATACCTTCAGCTACACCGTCCAGGCCCGGTGCACGCTGGCCGACGCCGCGGCGATGCTCAGCGACCTGACCCGACAGGGCGAACTGCATCCGCTGATCGTCCAGGTCCGCCAACTGCCGCCCCGACCCGGCGCCCGGGCCAGCTACACGATCAACGACAGGCTGGTGGCCGGCCCACTGCGCTTCCGGACCACGTACCACGCGGACGTGCTGATCAGCGAGCACGACGAGATCGTCACGGTGGCCCGCCAGTGGCCCGCCACCACGGTGCGCAACCACACGCGACTGCGCGCCGAGCCGGAGGGTCTGGTCCGGATCGACGTCGAGATCACCCTGACCGCGCCGACGCCGCTGTTCCGGTACGCGTTCCGCCAGGCGCGGGCCGCTCACCTCGCCCTCGCCGCCCGCCTCGGCCCGGCCCTCGACCGAGCCGGTGACCCACCACCCCCAGCCTGACCGCCCCCGCCCCGCCGCCCCCGGCCTGGCCCCTCCACGCCGCCGTCCCGCCTCATGATCGTGCTCGATCCAGGATGTAGTGGCCTGCGGGCGTCGGGAGGCCACTACATCCTGGTTTTAGCGCGATCTCGGCGGCGCGATCTCGGCAGCCTGGTCGTGGTGGCGCGGTCACGGGTTGCGGCCGTGGCCTGCCAGGGCGGGTCGGGCGGCGGGACGTCGGCCCCACGGCTTGTACGTGGACAGCACCGTCGCGATGATCATCAAGGTCGTCGACACCGCCGGCGCGATGACCAGGTCCACGCGGTCCCGGGCGGGGAGGGTGGCGCCCACCGCACCGGCGTGCCGCAGATTCGGCGTGAGCAGGAACAACACCAGCCCGACCATCACCGTGGTGAGCACGAGCTTGGCCAGCACCCAGCGATGGCGCCACAGCCCCCACGGGGTGAGTAGCGCGCTGGCGACCCCGATCAGCCAGACCAGGACGCTCAGCGGCGCGAACAGCACCGTGCCGACCAGCGCCGTGACCGGGTAGACCACCGCCGGGTCGGCGCCCCGCTGCACGGCGATGCCGAGGGTGAGGAGCACCAGGTCGGCGCCGAGCCAGCCGAGCGAGGTGACCAGGTGCAGGGTGAGGAGCCCCTTGCGGGCGGTGGGTGGGATCCGACGCATACCGCGATGCTGCCCGCCGACCCGCGCCGGGTCGTCCGACCGCCGACGACATCCGGGGTACGCCCGGCGACGTACCCCGGCCCGGCGACACCATCCTGATCAACACGACAATCGCCGACTCCGGGGTATCCCGTCGTCCGGACACCCCGGAGTCGGCGACCGCGAGTGGATCACCCCCGGACCGGTCCGGGGGAGCCGTCGGGTGGGTCAGTAGACCGACAGGTGTACGTGGTTGGTGTGGTCGGTGGACGGGGTCCCGCTCGCGCCGCTGTACGACTTCCACCCGCTGCTGGGCAGCCAGATCTGCCGGTACCAGATCACGTACAGCACGGCGAGCCGGTCGGCGTTGCGGATGAAGTACGCGGCCAGGTTGTTGCCGTACGTCTTGTCGCCGCCGGTGGCGTTGCCGCCGAAGCCGCTCGCCTGGGCGGCGAAGTCGCAGGCCCGGCCCTTGGGATGTTCACCGGAGCCGCTGGGGCGGTGACAGGAGACGTACCGGGTGAAGCCGGCGGCCTTGGCCTGGTTGAGCGCGTGCAGGGTGCGCGGGGTGATGCAGCCGTTGGCGGGGGTGGGGTCGTTGACGCTGCACGACTCGGATGGCCAGGAGCCGTCGGAGTTGCGGGGTGCCGCCTTCGCGTTGGCGGTGGAGGTGCCCCGGTTGGAGCCGCTGTCGGCGGTGGGCTGCGGCTTGGGGGTGTTGGCCACGGTCAGGGCCCGTTCGGCCTGGTCCTTGCGCTTGGCCATCACCGCGACCTGCTTGCGCTGTTCGGTGATCTCGCCGTTCAGGGCGGTCCGGGTGCGGTTGGCCTGGTCCTTGGTGGCGAGCAGATCGCGCAGCACTCGGTCCTCGTTGGCGGCCACCGCCTCCAGGGCGGCGGCCCGGTCCATGAAGCCCTCCGGGCTGTTGCTGTTGAGTAGCGCCGACACCGCGCCGAGCCGGCCGGTGCGGTACGCCACGCCGGCGATCTGACCGACCTTGCCGTCGCGCTGGGCCAGCTCGACCTCGATGGTCTTCAGTTGGGTGGCGAGTTGCTGCTGCCGCTGCACGGAGGTGTCCAGAGCGCGCTTCGCGTCCAGGTAGCCCTTGCTGGCTGCCTCGAGTTGGGCGCGGAGCGAGGGGGTGCCGCCCTCCTCGTCGGAGTCGGGTGCGGCTGCGGCCCGCAGGCCGGTCGGGGGAGCGGCCGAGGCGGTGCCGGCCGGGATCGCGACGCCGAGGGCGAACATCGCGACGATCAGGGCCGCCAGTCGGGCGGCGGGTGGTCGTGCTGGTGCCACTGCGCATGTCCTTCCGTCAGCCGCCGACCGGGTTAGCTGACGGGTTCGGGACGGAAGATCCCTACCGCTGACGCGGATGCACCCCAGGAACGTGGTTCCCCGGTTCGCCCGGTTGGGCGATTAGGCGGCGGCCGCCACCGGCGCCTGGAGGGCGCCGCCTGGTGGAGGCCGGGACCGAGCCTACCGGTGCGGGTGGGGCGGCTGCAGCCGATGTGACGGACGGTGCGTACGTCGTCACGAGAAAAGTGTCACCACTCGATCGAGCCGCAGGCTCCGGAGGCGGCGCCGGGCTCGATCTGCAACGTCGCGTGTTCGATCCGGAAGTCGTCGTGCAGGGCGGTACGCGCTGCGGTGAGCACCGCGCCGACCTCGGCGCCGGGTGCCATGGTCAGGTGCGCGGAGGCCACGTCCATGCCGGAGGTGAGCGTCCAGACGTGCAGGTCGTGCACCTCGACCACCCCGGGGACCGCGGCCAGCCGGTCGTGCACGGCGGTCACCTGGAGGTGCTCCGGGGCGGCCTGCACCAGGATGCGGACGGCGGCCCGTGCCAGCCGCCAGGTGCGCGGCAGGATGAACACGCCGATGGCGACGGCGACCAGTGGGTCGGCCCACCACCAGTCGGTGACGGAGATGAGGAGCGCCGCGCCGATCACGCCGAGTGAGCCCAGCAGGTCGCCGAGCACCTCCAGGTAGGCGCCCTGGATGTTGATGCTCTCCCGGGCTCCGGCGCGGAGCAGGGCGAAGGCGGCGATGTTGGCGAGCAGGCCGAGCACGGCCACCACGAGCATCGGGCCGGCGACGACCTCGTGCGGGTCGCCGAAGCGGCGGATCGCGGTGATCAACACGTAGATCGCGACGCCGGAGAGCAGAACGGCGTTGGCCAGCGCGGCGAGGACCTCGAGTCGGTAGAGCCCGAAGGTGCGCTGGGGGTCGATGGTGGCCCGGCGGGTCGCGGTGATCGCGGCGAGCGCCATCCCGATGCCGAGCACGTCGGTGAACATGTGTCCGGCGTCGGAGAGCAGGGCGAGTGAACCGGTGTGCAGGGCGGTCACCGCCTCGACCACCATCAGGGCGGCGAGCAGCCCGAATGCCGCCCAGAGTCGACCCCTGTGCTGGTGTGCGGCATTGGCGACCGACCCATGGTGGTGGTCATGACCTGCGCCCACGAGATCCACCTTCCGCCGCCGGTTGGGGCCCGGTCAAATGTATGCTCACATCGCTATGTATGCAAGTGTGGCGTGGACCGCTGGTCCGCCGGGCGAGACGCGCCGGATCAGCCGGTTGGATCGATGGTGGTGAGCCGTTGCGTGGCCCGGGAGAGCGCCACGTACAGGGTGCGTACCCCCGCACCCGGATCCGCCCGGATCTCGCTCGGGGCGACGAGCACGACCCCGTCGTACTCCATGCCCTTGGCCTCCAGGCTGGTCACCACCTGGAGGCGCGGCGCGTCGAGCGCGGCGAGCCAACCGGCGACCTCGTCGCGGCGGGGGACCGGCGTGATCACCCCGACCGTGCCCTCCACCTCGGCCAGCAGCCCGGCGGCCGCCTTCACGACGGCGGTCTCCAACCCGCTCGCGGGCACCACCAGCTCGACCGGATCGACCCCGGTGGAGCGCACCGCGGTCGGCAGCGGCAGGTCGGGGTAGAGCCGGCGGATCTCCGCCGCCGCCACCGCGAAGATCTCCGCGGAGTTGCGGTAGTTGGTGGTGAGCGTGAAATCGTGCCGCCTACGCCGGCCCAGCGCCTGGTCCCGGGCCCGGGTCAGCTCCTCCGGATCGCCGGTCCACGCGGTCTGCGCGGGGTCGCCCACCACCGTCCAGGAGGCCAGGCTGCCGCGCCGTCCGACCATCCGCCACTGCATCGGCGAGACGTCCTGTGCCTCGTCCACCACCACGTGCGCGTAGTCCCGGTAGTCCTCCGGACGCTCCCGGGCCGCCGCCCGGGCCGCCCGCTGCCGCTCGCTCGCGGTGGTCAGCTCGCGTACGCCGCCAGCGAGCTGGAACGGGTCGCGGCGGGCCTTGGCCGGCTGCGCCGGCTTGCCGAGCAGGGCGTCCAACTCGTCGAGCAGCGCGATGTCGGCGATGGTCAACCCGTCGGATTCCAGGCTCCGGTACGCGGCGCCGAGCAGCCGGATCTCCGCGGAGGAGAGGATCCCGCCCGCGTACCGGCGCAGCCGCTCCGGCCGGGCCAGCCAGCCGAGCACGTGCCGGGGGTGCAGCCGGGGCCACCACGCCTTGAGGAACTCGCGGAACTCGGCCCGGTCGGCGATCTCCGCCTCGAAGGTCCGCTGGTCCGGCAGGCGAACGCCCACCTCGCGGGCCTGCGCCCAGAGCGCGGCGAACACCCCGTCGAAGCCGGCCCGGCGCACCTCGTTGCGACGGGCGCCGCGGTGCAGCGCGCGGTCCCGGATCCGGTCCAGTGCGGCCCGGTCCAGCCGCAGCAGCGTGCCCCGGTAGAGCAGCCGCAGCTCACCCGGGCCGTCCGGAACCGCGTCCCGGACCGCGCGTTCCAGCACCCGACGCATCCGCAGCGAGCCCTTCACCGCCGCCACCTCGGGCGGGTCGGTGCGGGTGGCGGTCATCCCCGGAAACAGAGTGCCCAGCGAGTGCAGGGTGGCGGTGTCCTCGCCGAGCGAGGGCAGCACCGAGGCGATGTACTCGACGAAGACCCCCGACGGGCCGACCACCAGGATCCCGCCCCCGGCGTAGCGGCTGCGCTCGGAATAGAGCAGGAACGCCGCCCGGTGCAGGGCGACCGCGGTCTTGCCGGTGCCCGGGCCGCCCGCGACGATCGTCACCCCGGAGCCGGGAGAACGGATCGCCTCGTCCTGCTCTCGCTGGATTGTCGCCACGATGTCGCGCATGCCCCGGCCGGTCGCCTTGGACAGGGTGGCCAGCAGGGCGCCGTCGCCGACGACCGTCATCCCCTCCGGGGCGGCGGTCGGGTCCAGCAGGTCGTCCTCGATCCGGGTGACCCGCTCGGCACGGGACTGGATCGTGCGGCGACGCACCACGTCCAGTGGCTGCGCCGGCGTGGCCTGGTAGAAGGCGGCGGCGGCGGGTGCCCGCCAGTCGACGACGAGCGTGCTGGCGTCCTCGTCCCGGATCCCGAGTCGCCCCACGTGCAGCACCTGCCGGTCCCGCAGGTCCAGCCGGCCGAAGACCAACCCCTCGTACTCGGCGTCCAGGACGTGCCGCCGCTGCGCCGCGTGGAAGACCATCGCGTCGCGCTCGACCAACGCGCCGAACGTGCCCACCCGGGCGATCCGGTAGCCGTCACGCTCGGCGCGGACCGCCGAGCGCCGCAGTTCGGCCAGTCGGGCGTACACCCGGTCGAGGTGTCGTTGCTCGACGGCGATCTCCTGCTCCAGGCCGGTCTGGTCGGTCAACACACGCTCCTTCGAAGGTCGCCGGCAGGCGGCGGAAACCGCGCAAGCCAACCGCAGAAGGGTACGGCCCCGGGCCGTGCCCGCCGCGCCCGAGGTGCGGGAACGCGCTCAGCCGCCCGTCCCGGCGGCGGCCGCGCCGGCGATCGGGGACGTCGGCCCGGTGAGTACCCGCCGCAGGACGCCGGTGAGCGCGGCGTTGACCTCGTCCGGGCGCTCCATCATCAACATGTGCCCGGCGCCCGGGCAGACGGTCAGCTCGGTGGCCGGGAGGGCCGCCGCGATCGACTCGGCGCAGGGCGGCGGGGTCAGCCGGTCCCGGTCGCCGACCAGGGCGGCGGCCGGCAGGTGCGCCAACGCGCCGAGGGTGTCCAGTCGGTGCTGGGTGCCGATGGAGGCACGGAACCCGCCGATCGAGCGCAGCGAGGCACGAGCCACCGCCGACGTCACCAGCCGGATGTCGGCCGGCTCGCAGCGGTCTCCGAACAGCATCCACCTGATGCTCGGTTGCAGCGCGTTCAGCAGCGCCCGGGGCGCTCGCCACGAGCCGCACCGGGCCAGCACACCGGCGCCTGTCGTCTCGGCCAGCCGGATCAGTCGGGCGATCCGCGGCGAGAGCCCGTAGACGGTGTGGGTGTGCCCCTCGGCGGTGGTGGACACGAAGACCAGACCGGCGGTACGGGCGGCGAAGTGCGCGGGGTGGCGGTGGGCGTACTCCATGATCGTCATGCCGCCCATCGAGTGCCCGACCAGCACCACCGGGCCGCCCGGCGCCACCGTGTCGAGCACCGCGGCCAGGTCGTCGCCGAGTTGGGCCAGGGTGGCCGAGGGCAACGCCATGCAGCTGGACCGGCCGTGGCCCCGCGCGTCGTAGGTGACCACCCGCACCGACCCGCCGACCGACGCCGCGGTGAGCGCGTCGACCTGCCGGTGCCAGGCGCGCCCGTCCAACGTCCAGCCGTGCAACAGGACGGCGGTGACCTGGGCGTCCGTCGGCCCCGTCACCTCGACGTTGAGCCGTACACCGTCGGGCATACCGACCTCGAAGCGCTCCGGCATCGTCACCTCCCCAGGGCCGCCCGGCACCACCAGTCCCTCCAATATCCGGCTACCCGCCAGGACACCACGCCAATCGCGCCGCGGCTGACATTCCCCGACCTCGCCCGTGGGGCCCGACGGCGGGCCAAGCTGGAGGACATGGGGTCGTCGGGAGCGCCCATGGGCGAGGCGTCGGGGCAGCGGCGGCAGGCCGGCGGCACTCCTCGCTCGGCACTGGCCGACCTGCTCGCCGGTAACCGGCGGTTCGTCAGCGGGCAGCCGATCCACGGGCACGACGTCACGGCCGCCGCGGCCGCCGCCTCGGGCGACCAGCAGCCGTACGCCGTGGTGCTCGGCTGCATCGACTCGCGGGTGCCGCTGGAGGCGATCTTCGACCAGACCTTCGGCGCGATCTGCGTGATCCGTACCGGTGGGCACGTCCTCGACCGGGCGGTGTGCGGGTCGATCGAGTACGTGGTCGGTCAGCTCGGCGTACCGCTGGTGCTGGTCCTCGGGCACGAGCGGTGCGGCGCGGTGGAGGCCACGGTGGCGGCGGTGCGCGCCGGGGAGCGCCCCGGTGGCTCGCTGGCGTACCTGGTGGACGAGATCGCCCCGGCGGTGACCGGGGTGGGGATCGACGACCCGGCGGTGCTGCCGCTCGCGATCCGCCGGCACGTCCGCCGGACGGTGCGCACCCTGCGCGAGGACGACCTGCTGGCCGGGCCGGTCGCCGCCGGTCGGGTGGCCGTGGCCGGCGGCCTCTACGACCTGGCCACCGGCGAGGTCGCCCTGCTCGATCCGGGCTGACCGGGACCGTGGACACGCGAAACCGCCCGCCGGGACTCCCGACGGGCGGTTTCGATGATGCGGTGGGGGAGGGCTCAGCCCTCGAAGACACCGGCCGCGACCAGGCGCTTCTCGGTGGCCTCCCAGCCGTCACCCGGGTGGGTGACAGCCAGGTTGTTGATCTCGGCCCGGATCTTGGCGGCGTGGCCGGCGGCGGCCAGCACGCGGATCTCCTCGACGAAGGCGTCGGAGTCCGTGCGCAGGTGCGCGGTCTTGCCGTTGGTCAGGTTCCGCACGTAGGCGTGCTTGCCGCCGTTGAGCGGGATGAGGTACTTGAACTCGCCCAGCACGCTGAGGGCGCCACCCTGGCCAGCCTGGCCGGCCCGGACGGACGCGCGCGCGGTCTTAGAGGTGTTGCTCGCCACGGAGGTACTCCTTGCAAGACGTACGGGAGGACTGGACGTCCGGGGGCTGTGTGCGGGCCACACTGCGCTCGGCCCGCGAAGGTGTAACGCGGCATAAGCCGCCGGTGGAACTGTACAGGACCACGACATCATGCTGGTCGTCGCGGTGTCCTGAGAGGTAACCGCAGCCACCCGTCCGGCTATTCCGGCCGGCGTTTTTTCCGATTCCCTGGCGCACCACGCGTCACAGGAGTCATCATGTGTTGCAGCAGCCACCTGGGTGGACGAGGTCGTAGGGGAAGACGCACCTCGCTCTCCCGGGAGGTCACCGTGCCAACGCGTGGCGTCGTATACGTCCATTCGACCCCGCTCGCCGTGTGCTCACACGTCGAGTGGGCGATCGCGCGCGTCCTAGCCGCGCCGGTCAACCTGCAGTGGACGGCTCAGCCCGTCGACCCCGGCGCACGCCGGGCCGAGTGCGGGTGGACCGGTCGTCCGGGGACGGGCGCCGAGCTGGCTGTTGCCCTCCGGCAGTGGCCCATGATCCGTTTCGAGGTCACCGAGGAGCCGAGTCCCGGTGTCGACGGCGAGCGGTTCATGTACGTGCCCGCGCGGGGTCTGTTCCGGGCCACCGTCGGTGTCGCGGGCGACATCCAGCTCGGCGAGGACCGGCTCCGCGCCCTGATGGTCGCCTCCCGGGCGCCTGAGGCGCTGGCACACGCTCTGGACAAGGCGCTCGGCACCGCGTGGGACGCCGACCTGGAGCCCTACCGGTACGCCGGCGACGGCGCCCCGGTGACCTTGCTCACCCGCGTGGGCTGACCCGGTCGCCCGTCCGCTGGCCGTACGCGTCGGGCCGGGCGCGACCGGTAAGGTCAAGTTGCCCCGATAAGGGAGAAGCTGGTGGGATGGGCGGCGTGTCGAATCGCCCCTGGCGCGCCACCGTCGCAGTCGCCGCCCTGACCGCCCTGCTCGTCTCCGGCTGCTCGGGTGCCGCCGAGCGCCCCACGCCGACGGCCAGCCCGGTCGGCGCGTCCGCCGCCCCGAGCGCCCCCGCCGCGACGCCGGCCAGCGACCCCGCCGCCCGTGCCGCGGCGCTTGTCGCCACGCTGTCCGACGAAGATCTTGTCGGTCAGGTGCTGATGCCGTACGCCTACGGCGACTCGGCGACGAAGGTCTCCGCCGGCTCGGCCGCCGGCAACCAGGCCCTCGCCGGGGTCGACACCCCCGCCGACATGATCACCAAGTACCGGCTGGGCGGCCTGATCCTGGTCGGCTTCAGCGCCGACGACCCGACCAAGGGCAACCAGGAGACCACGAACGTCGACAACCCGAAGCAGGTGCACGAACTCACCAGCGGGCTGCGTGCCGCCGCCGGTCGGCTCGCCGCCGGCCCCGCGCCACTCCTGGTCGGCACCGACCAGGAGTACGGCGTCGTCACCCGGGTGACCGACGGGGTCACCGTGCTGCCCAGCGCCCTCGCGGCGGGCGCGGCTGGCGACCCGAAGCTGACCGAGGCCGCCTGGCGGGCCGCCGGTGCCGAGCTGGCGGCGATGGGGATCAACGTCGACTTCGCCCCGGTGGCCGACGTGCTGGCCACCCGCAGCACCGTGATCGGCTCCCGTTCGTTCGGCGCCGACCCGAAGCAGGCCGCGGCGCAGGTGGGTGGCGCCGTCCGCGGCCTCCAGGCGGAGGGTGTCGCGGCCACCCTGAAGCACTTCCCCGGGCACGGCCACAGCGCCGACGACTCGCACCAGGATCTGCCGGTGCTCACCCAGTCGGCCGCGGCGTTGCAGAGCGGCGCCTGGCCGCCGTTCACCGCCGGCATCGACGCCGGGGCGATGGCGGTGATGTCCGGGCACCTGGACGCGCGCGCGATCGACCCGGGGACCCCGGCGACGTTCTCCCACAAGCTGCTCACCGACGTGTTGCGCGGTCAGCTCGGCTTCAAGGGCGTGGTGATCACCGACGGGATGAACATGCCGCCCGCGAAGCGCTGGGCTCCCGGCGAGGCGGCGGTCCGGGCGCTCAACGCCGGCAACGACCTCATCCTGATGACCCCGAACGTCGGTCAGGCGTACGACGGGCTGCTCGCCGCTCTGCGCGGCGGGTCGCTGCCCCGGACCCGGCTGGTCGAGGCGGTCACCCGGGTGCTGACCATGAAGTTCCGGCTTGCGGAGACCCCCGCCGCGCAGATGTCCACGCTCAACGCCCCGGCTCACCGCGCCGCGGCCGACGCGCTGGCCGCCGCCGCCGTCACCGTGCTGCGCGGCACCTGCGGCGCCCCGGTACGCGGGCCGGTCACCGTCACCTCCTCCGGCGGTCGGGACGGCACCCGCGCCGCGCTCACCGCCGCGCTGACCGCCGCCGGGGTGCAGGTCAAGCCCAGCGGCGGCACGATCGTGCACCTGGTGGGCTACGGCGACGGCGCCAAGGACCTGCGCGCCGACGCGGCGGTCACGGTCGCCATGGACACCCCGTACGTGCTGAGTGGTGCGACGTCACCGACGCTGCTGGCCACCTACTCCTCCAGCCGGGCGTCCATGACCGGGCTGGCCGCCGTGCTGGCCGGCAAGGCCCGGCCGGGCGGACGGTCCCCGGTGACCGTCCCCGGACTGCCCGCCACGACCTGTGGCACCTGACCGGTCGGCGCGGACCGGTCGGCACCCACCTCACTCGCTCTTCGCGAGCCCTCGCACCGCGAGCCGATACGCCGGCAGCACGTCGGTCCGTTCGACGATCAGCCCCTCGCTGACCTCGAAGACCAGCGTCTGACCCGCCGACTGGACGGCCAGCGCCCAGTTTCGCGACTCCTCCTCGGCCAGCGCGTCGGTGGCGAGCCAGGTCATCTCGGTGGCGTCGAAGCCGCCGGCGCGCAGGTCGCGGAACTGCTGGCCGGCAACTTTCTCGCCGCCTCCGGTGGCGTAACTCTCCAGCGCGGCGCGCGGGGTGACCGTCGGTGAGTCCGCCGCCCAGATCCGCAGGAACCCGCCACCGGCCGCCCGGCCGTCCACCTCGCAGCGCACGGTGGTGCCGCCGCGTTTGGTGAGCGCCTCGCCGACCAGTTCGGCCAGCTCGCCCTTGGGCGGCTCGATCGCCTTGGCCGTCCACCCTTCGGCCAGCGGAAACGACACAGGTACCGGGCAGGGGGAACCCGGGCCGCCGGCGGTGCCGCTGGGCGATGCCGGGGCCACCTCGTCGTACCAGGGCTCGCCCGTGGCCTGCGGGGCCGGGCCGCCGGCCGCGGGCCGGGCGGGAGCGGCGGCGTCGTCGCCGCAACCGGCCAGCAGGCCGAGGGCGAGCGCCGCCGACACGGCGACGCGGGTACGAGTGTGCATGGTGGTGGTCCCCGTCAATTGATCTACAGTCGGCCCATCCAATCCGTGCGGTGTTTCCATGTCAACAGGGGATCGTGTGCCCGCGCGACGGAAATCGGGTCGCCGCCGCCCCGCTCGGTCTGACAACCTCACCGCATGGGAGAGGCAGCGGGATTCCGGCACACGCAGCGGGCGGACGGCACGGTGGTGATCACCCACCACGGACGGGTCGCCGGCACGTTGCGCGGCGCTCGGGCCGCGGAGTTCCTCGCCGAGGTCGACGACGACCCGCAGCTGGTGATGGCCCGCTGGACCGGCAACTACCGCCACGGCAACGAGCGCACCGCGAAACAGCACCCCCGCAACCGCGGCTGAACGACGCAGGGCCCCTCCTCGACGAGGAGAGGCCCTGCGCGCAGCGTCTCAGGGACGGGCGAAGACGAGCGCCACGTTGTGGCCGCCGAAGCCGAACGCGTTGTTCAACGCGGCCGGGATCTCCATGTGGCGGGCCTTGTGCGCCGCGACATCCAGCGTGAGACCGGGCTCCGGGTCGTCGAGGTTGATCGTCGGAGGGACGACACTGTCGCGGATCGCCAGGATGGTGGCGATCGACTCCAGCGCGCCGGCCGCACCGAGCAGGTGACCGGTCATCGACTTCGTCGCGGACAGCACCGGGTGGTCGCCGAGCGCCTTGTGCAGCCCGCCGATCTCCAGCATGTCACCGACCGGCGTCGAGGTGGCGTGCGCGTTGACGTGCACGATGTCCCGCTTGGCCACGTCTGCGTCCGCGATCGCCTTGGCGATGGCCCGGATGGCGCCCTCGCCCTCGGCGTGCGGCTGCACGATGTCGTACGCGTCGGACGTGATGCCGGCGCCGGCGAGGCGCGCGTACACCCGGGCGCCCCGGGCCGCGGCGTGCTCGGCCCGCTCCAGCACCAGGATGCCGGCGCCCTCGCCGAGGACGAAGCCGTCGCGGCCCCGGTCCCACGGGCGGGAGGCGCGCTCGGGCTCGTCGTTGCGGGTCGACATGGCCCGCATCGAGCTGAAGCCGGCGATCGGCAGCGGGTGGATGACCGCCTCGGTGCCGCCGGCCACCACCACGTCGGCCCGGCCGGAACGGATGATGTCCAGGCCCAGCGCGATCGCCTCGGCGCCGGTGGCGCAGGCGCTGGCCACCGCGTGCACCCCGGCCTTGGCGCCCAACTCCAGCCCGACCCAGGCGGCCGGACCGTTCGGCATCAGCATCGGGATCGTGTGCGGGGAGACCCGCCGTGGCCCGGACGCTTCGAGGATGTCGTCCTGGGCGAGCAGGGTGGTGGCACCGCCGATGCCGGAGCCGACGCTGACGGCCAGCCGCTCCCCGTCGAGGTCGGAGCCGGCGAGGCCGGCGTCCGCCCAGGCCTGCTGCGCCGCGATGATCGCGATCGCCTCGGAACGGTCCAGTCGGCGCAGGCGGATCCGGTCCAGCACCTCGGACGGCTCCACGGCCAACTGGGCGGCGATCCGGACCGGCAGTTGCGCGGCCCACTCCTGGGTGAGGGCACTCACCCCGGAGCGGCCGGCGAGCATGGCGTCCCAGGTCGACGCGACGTCCCCGCCGAGCGGGGTCGTCGCGCCGAGCCCGGTGACGACGACGTCAGGACGACTCATGATCAGGACTGCGCCGCGATGTAGCTGACGGCGTCACCGACGGTCTTGAGGTTCTGCACCTCGTTGTCCGGGATCTTGACGCCGAACTTCTCCTCGGCGGCCACCACGACCTCGACCATGGAGAGCGAGTCGACGTCGAGGTCGTCGGTGAAGGACTTCCCCTCGGCCACGTCGTCCGGGTTCACTCCGGCAACCTCTTCGAGGATCTCGGCGAGGCCGGTGGTGATCTCGTCACGGGTCATTGCGGTTGGTTCCTTTCATCGGGGTTGTCCGACGGACGGCGTCGCCGACCGCCACTCCTCGACGCGTACGCGTCGAAGGGGGTCTTCAGGGGCAGCGGACGACCTGACCGGCGTAGGTCAGGCCGCCGCCGAAGCCGAACAGCAGCACCGGTGCGCCCGAGGGCACCTCCCGGCGCTCGACCAGCTTGGACAGGGCCAGCGGCACGCTCGCGGCGGAGGTGTTGCCGGACTCGACGATGTCCTTCGCGATGATCGCGTTGGGGATGTTGAGGCGCTTGGCGATGCCGTCGATGATCCGGGAGTTGGCCTGGTGCGGCACGAACGCGGCCAGCTCCGACGGGTCGACCCCGGCCCGCTCGCAGGCCTGCAGGGCGAGCGGCGCCAGCTCGGTGGTGGCCCAGCGGAACACCGCCTGTCCCTCCTGCTGGACGTACGGGCGCCAGCCCTCGATGCGGACCGCGTCGCTCTTCTCCGGCACCGAACCCCAGACCACCGGCCCGATCCCGGACGGCTCGTCGTCGGCGGTGGCCGTGACCACCGCCGCACCGGCGCCGTCGGCGAAGATGATGCAGGTGGAACGGTCGGTCCAGTCGGTGAAGTCGGACAGCTTCTCCGCCCCGATGACGATCGCGTTGCGCGACGCGCCGGCCCGGATGGCGTGGTCGACGGTGCCCAGCGCGTACGCGAAGCCCGAGCAGGCGGTGTTCAGGTCGTACGCGCCCGGGGCGGTGATGCCCAGCTTGGCGGCGACCCGGCAGGCCACGTTGGGGCTGCGGTCGATCGACGTGCAGGTGGCGACCACGACCAGGTCGATGTCGGCGGCGCTCAGACCCGAGTTGGCCAGCGCCTTGCCGGCGGCGGCGGCGGCCATGTCGGCCACCGTCTCGGTGTCGGCGATCCGCCGGCTGACGATGCCGACGCGGTCGCGGATCCACTCGTCGTTGGTGTCGACGAGCTGGGCGATGTCGTCGTTGGTCACCACCCGGGACGGCTGGTAGTGCCCCATCGAGACGATGCGACTGCCAGTCATGAACGACCTCCGATGCGGGCGATCAGGTCCCGTGCGGCCGGCAGGTCGTCCGGGGTGTTCAGGGTGACGATCTCCGGCGCGCCCTCGCCCTTGAGGTCTCGCTTGACCAGCCCGGCGAGAGTGCCGGCCGGTGGTAGTTCGATCACGCCGGTGACCCCGAGGTCGGCCAGCGTACGCATGCACAGATCCCAGCGCACCGGCGCGGTGACCTGGCGGACCAGGCGCCGCACCAGCTCGGGGCCGTTGTCGACGGCGGTGCCGTCGAGGTTCGACAGCAGGATCCGGACCGGGTCGGCGGGGGTGATCTCGGCGGCGACGGCGGCGAGCGCGGTCTCCGCCGGGGCCATGTACGGGGTGTGGAACGCGCCGGCCACCTTGAGTCGGATGACCCGGGCACGGGCGGGCGGCTCGGCGGCGAGCTTGTCGAGCCCGTCCAGCGCGCCCGCGGCGACGGTCTGCCCGGCGCCGTTTCGGTTGGCCGGGTACAGCCCGTGCGTCGTGATCGCGGTGAGCACCTCGTCCGGGTCGCCGCCCAGCACGGCGGCCATGCCGGTCGGCTCCAGCGCGCAGGCGGCGGCCATCTCCCGGCCGCGTACGCCGGCGAGGGTGATCGCGGCTTCCGGGGTCAGCACGCCGGCGACGGCGGCGGCACCCAACTCGCCGACGCTGTGCCCGGCGGTGAGTCCGACGCCGTCCAGGGGCAGGTGTTCGGCCGCGAGCAACGCCGCCGCGACCAGCAGCGGCTGGGTGCGGGCGGTGTCCATGATCTCGTCCGCGTCGGCGGCGGTGCCCAGGTGCACCAGATCGACCCCGGCCAACGCCGACCACTCGCGCAGCCGCGCCTCGGTGCCGGTCAGGTCGAGCCAGGGGGTCAGGAAGCCGGGTTTCTGAGAACCCTGGCCGGGACTAAGTACGGCGAGCACGCCTAAGACTCTCCCGGATTCGCGCGGGTAACGCTGTGCCGCCTTCGACCAAACCGCACTAGAACCTTTGGAGGTTTCCTACAAAAATCGGCGAGGATCATCCTCGTTTTGTGCCGTTTTCCGGTTGGCCGGGGTCATTGTCTGGGTCGGTCCGGTCGAGGAGAGCGGGACGACCGGGTCCAACCGCCCCACGGTCAGCGCGACCTGAAGCGCGAACGCGTCCCGGGGCGACAGCGGCGAGAAGCCGGTCACCTCGGCGATCCGCCGCAGCCGGTAACGCACCGTGTTCGGATGGACGAACAACGCGCGGGCGGCGCTCTCCAGCGTGCCACCGGCGGCCAGGAAGGCGTCGAGCGTCGCCAGCAACTCGCCGCCGGCGCGCACCAGCGTCGCGTACACGTCGTGGCGCAACCGTCGACGAGCCTCCGCGTCGCCGGCCAGGGCCCGCTCCGGCAGCAGATCCGCGGCCGGCACCGGGCGGGGAGCACCGGGCCAGGCCGGCGCGGCCCGGAAACCGGACAACGCGGCCCGCGCCGACTCGGTCGCCTCGTCCAGACTCGGTACGGCCGGACCGACCACCACCGGCCCGTCGCCGAACGCGCCGAGGAGTTTGGCGGTGGCGGTCAACGGGTCCGCCGCCCCGCCCAACACGATGACCAACCGGTCGCCGTGCACCCCGCCGATCACCTCCACACCGATCCGGCGGGCCTGCCGATAGACCACGTGCAGCACCGCGGAGACCTCCCCACCGGGGGAGCGACCGACCGCCACCGCCACCGGCGGCGCGTCCGCCCAGCCGAGCGCGGCGGCCCGACTGGCCAGCACATCGGGTGAGTCACCGCGCAACAGCGCGTCGACGAGCAGGGCCTGCAACCGGGCGTCCCACGCACCACGCGACTCGGCCGCCCGCGCGTACACCCGGGCGGCGGCGAACGCGATCTCCCGGGAGAAGCGCAGCACCGCTTCGCGTAGCTGCTGCTCCTCACCCTCGGCGGCCAGGTGCGACACCTGCTCCTCGACCACGTCGATGGTCACCTTGATCAACGCGACGGTCTGCTGGAGGGTGATCGACCGGGCCAGCGCCTGCGGGGCGGCGGCGAAGACCTCGTCCGAGACCTCCTGGGTGCTGTCCGCCGTGCCACCACCCTCGCTCAACCACTGCACCAGCGACCGGGCGCCCGCCTGGGCCACCAGCATCACCCAGGAGCGCTGGTCGGCCGGGAGCGCCCGGAACCACGGCAGCGTCTCGTCCATCCGGGCCACGCTGGAGGTGGCCAACGCCCCCGCCGAACGCTCGATCCGGCGCAGCGTGGCCGCCAGCTCTCCACCCCCCGGCGTACTCACCGCCCTAGCCTGACACGTCGTGAGCAGGCCATCCACGTCGGCACCGGTCAGCGGGTCGCCGGGAGCACGCGTCGACCGGCGCCCTTCACCGAAGTGTTGAGCACTCGGCCGGGGCTGTGCAGGAAACACCAGGCGCCGGCGCCCGCCTGCCACTCGGGCTCGGTCGTCGGGAAGAGCGCCGCCACCTCGAACCGGTCGCCCAGGTCCCGCTCCGGCAGCCCGACGTGTTGCGCGATCCGTGACCGGCAACCCGCCTCCATGACCTCGTCGGTGACCTCGCCGGCCTCCGGACCGGGCCGCCAGAGGCCGGCGAACTCGGTGGCGTGCGGCCCGGTGCAGTCGGTTGGCGGCAGGTTGACGCCGCTGGCGGTCTCCTCCGGTTCGGTGAAGCAGCTCAGCCGCAGCGGCGAGTCACCGGTCAGGGCGCCGGCCAGGGTGTTGGCCCGGGGATTCGGAAACCACCGGTCCACCGCATGCATCTCCAGCAGGTCGCAGCGGTACCACCGCTCACCCGCATCCCAACGGGCCGCCGACGGGGTCAGCACCCGCATCGCCAGCCGTGACTCGCGCCACTCGCCGCCCAGGAACAGGGCAGCCTCGGCGTCGCAGGACTTGTACGCCCGCCCGATGCCCTCGCTGTCGGCGGGCGGTGGCTTCGACGCGTCGGCGTCCGCGCCACCGAACAGGCCGGCCAGAAAGGTCTCCGTCTCGTGCTTCGACGAGCAGGGGATCGGCGTGTACGCCTCCGGGCTGCGCTCGTCGGAGGCGGTGGCATGGCACACCCCGGCCTCGGGCATGAGGAACGAGGATGGTTCCTCGGCGAGGATGGCGTCGCAACCGCCCGCGCCCATGATCAACACCGTCAGGGCCGTCGTCCCCCACCACCGTCGCACGGTCTCCCCATTCTCAGCGGCCGACATCGACGTCGGTGGCGCGCAGCGTACGGCAGGCAGGCGGTCCGTCGGCGTCCGGAGTGGACGCGGGGACTCACGGTTGCGGGGGAGCGGGCAACCCCAGCTCCTGGGCCAGGATCGCGGCCTGTACCCGGCTGCGCAGCCCCAGTTTCGCCAGGATCCGGCTCACGTGCGTCTTGGTGGTGCTCTCCGCCAGCACCAGCCGGTCGGCGATCTGCTGGTTGGACAGGCCCAGGCCGAGGCAGGCCAACACGTCGCGTTCCCGCGGGGTGAGGGTGCCCAGCGCGGCCCGGGTGTCCGCCGACGCGCCCGGTGCGGTGGCCGCGAAGGCGGCGATCAACCGGCGGGTCACCGCAGGGGCGATGAACCCGTCGCCGCTCGCCACCGTCCGCACCGCGGCCACCAGGCCCTCGGCGTCGGTGTCCTTGAGCAGGAACCCGGCCGCACCGGCGCGCAGCGCGCCGAAGACGTACTCGTCGAGGTCGAAGGTGGTGAGCACCAGCACGTCGGCGAGTAGTTCGGCGACGATCGCCCGGGTCGCGGAGATCCCGTCCCGGCGGGGCATGCGAACGTCCAGCACGGCCACGTCCGGGCGCAACTCCCGGCACAGCCGGACCGCCTCGTCGCCGTCGGCCGCCTCGCCGACCACCGTCAGGCCGGCGGCGGCGCCCAGGATCAGGGCCAGGCCGGCGCGTACCGCCGGCTGGTCGTCGGCAAGCACCACCCGCACCGTCGCGTCGTCCGCCGGCCCGGTCACCCGACCTCCCCGGTGGGCAGGGCGGCCCGGACCTGCCAGCGCCCGTCCTGCGGCCCGGCGGTGAACCGCCCGGCCAGCAGCGTGGCCCGCTCCCGCATCCCGATCAGCCCGGCTCCGGCGCCCGGCAACCCGGCGCCGGGTGCGCGCACCGGATTCTCCACCGTCACCACCACCTCCGCCGGCCGGTACGCGATGGTCAGCTCCGCCTCACCCGTGCCGTGCTTGAGCGCGTTGGTCAGCGACTCCTGCACGATCCGGTACGCGGCGAGGTCCACCCCCACCGGCAGCGGGCCGGGGGTGCCGTCGGTGCGCACCCGCACGGCGAGGCCGGCGGCCTGGATCCGCTCGACCAACCCGTCCGCCTCGGCGAGCCGCGCGGTGACCACCTCCGGCAGCGCCGGGCCGTCGCCCGTCGGAGCCGGCCCGCGACCGGTCGCCGGCTCGCGCAGCAGCTCGATCATCTGACGCATCTCCGCCAGGCCCTGCACGCTGCTCTCCCGGATCACCCGCAACGCCGAGGAGATCTGACCGCGGTCCAGGCCGGGTACGGACAGCACGGCGGTGGCGTGGATGGCGACCGCGCTGAGGTGGTTGGCGACGACGTCGTGCAGCTCCCGGGCCATCCGGGCCCGTTCGGCGCTGACCGCCTGCTGGCGGTCCAGCTCGGCCAGCCGGGCGGTCTGCTCGGCCCGCGCCCGTTCGGCGGCGGCCTGGTCGCGGTACTGACGCACGCTGATCCCGGTCAGGACCGGCAGCAGCCCGGCGAGCACCACCAGCACCCCGATGGTGACGCCGCGCCAGTTGTCGAGGGAGATTACGCCGACGACGGCACCGACGAGGCTCAGTCCGATGGTCACCCGCAGCAGCCAACGCCACAGCCGGGGCGGGCCGTACACGCAGGCGTCGTAGAGCACCTGCGTGTAGACCAGGATCGTGCCCAGCGAGTTGCCGAGCGCGGTGTCCACCGCCAGCGCCCCGGTGCCCACGGCCAGGCTGGCGCGTGGGGCCACCCGACGCATGCCCACGGCGGCGCACATCACCAGCAGCGGCGGCAGGAACAGCGCCGAGGGCACGCCCGTGTTCGGACGGACCTGCGGCTGCCAACCCAGGGCGTAGAGGACCAGGCCGCCGGCCAGCGACGCGGCGGCGAGCGCGAGGTCGCGGCCGAGGGTGCCGGAGCCGAGCCACGGTGGCGGTCGCATGCCCACGATCCCACCACAGCCGCCGACGCTTCGACACCGCCCGGAGAAGGAGCCCGACGGCACCGACATGCGCCGAAAGGGGTACGCGCGGCAGTGCTCGACAGCGCGAGAATGATCAACATGACTGATCGGGAGAACCTGGCCGCCCTGGCCCGCGAGATCGACGCGACCTGCCGACTGACCGGCACGTTCGTGCTCCGCTCCGGGCGGACCGCCGACGAGTACTTCGACAAGTACCGCTTCGAGGCCGATCCCCGCCTGCTGGACCGGGTGGCCGCCCACCTCGCGCACCTGGTCCCGACGGGCACCGAGGTGCTGGCCGGGTTGGAGATGGGCGGGATCCCGGTGGTGACCGCGCTCGGCCGGCACACCGGGCTGCCCTGCGCGTTCGTCCGCAAGAGCGCCAAGCCGTACGGGACGGCCCGGCTGGCCGAGGGGGCGGACCTGGCCGGGCGGCAGGTGCTGGTGGTCGAGGACGTCGTCACCTCCGGCGGACAGGTGGTCATCTCCACCGGCCAACTCCGCGAACTGGGTGCCCGGGTGGAGCACGCCCTCTGCGTCATCGACCGCGCCGAGGGCGGGGCCGAGGCGCTCGCCGGTCACGGCGTGGCATTGCGGGCGCTCCTGCGCCGGGCGGATCTGGAGGCGCACCGCGCCCGCTGAGCGCCCGCCCGACCGGGTTGCGGGCCGCCGCGTGAACGGCACGAAAAGAAGCTGTGAACTGCGCGACCAGGTTCCGCGCTCGCCGTCGTCTGCGTGAGCTGGCCGGTGCCGACCCCGGGTACGCGGCGCGCGGCCCGTCGGTCCCGGCCAGTACGGTGACAGGGGCACGTCGGGGAAGTACCCGCGGGTGAGGCGAGCGTGAGGAGACCGGGAATGGCGCACGGGGAGGCCGAGCACGGCTGCGCCCAGGGCGAGCCCTGCCGGCCGGGGCACCACGACCCGCAGGCGAGTGGCAAGCACCGTCGGCCGACCGCCGGCGCGCCGTCGCACCCGGTCGAGCCGTGGGCCGACGACGAGACCACCCTCCCGCGTCAGCGCTCCGCCGAGCCGCCCGCCCGGAGCGAGCCCGACGCGGACGTCCCCGCTGGTTGCCTCAGCGACCTTGCCGGCTGGGCCGGGGCCCATCGGCACGGTCCGGTCCGGCCGCGCCGACGCGCCACCCGCCGGGAGCGGCCACCGCGCCGCTGGTGCTGAGCCCCCGGCGCCTCGGCGACGGCGGCCCGGAGCTAACGGGTACGACGGCGGATCAGCAGGGCGATCCCGGCGAGGCCGACCGTGATCGTCAGCATCACTCCGACGTTGAGCAGTAGCAGGCGCTGCAGATCGCCGAGCGCGTCGTCGAGGTCCTTCGCCGGGTCGAGCGTGTCCTCCGGGAGCACCCGCTCGCCACCGCCCGCGCCGCCACTGACCGTGTCGAACTGCCGCTCCAGCGGCACACCGGCGGTGCGCAGGGTCTCGGACATGCTGAGCCGACCCAGGAACCAGCCAGCACTGATCTTGCGGGCGTCCGGCTGCTTCGCCGGTCGGTAGACCCGCGGGCCGCCGACCGCCTTGGGATAGAGGTCGTACGTCTGCTGCGCCGTCTCACCGGCGAACACCACGACCGTGTACTTCGGACCGAGGTCGGCCGGCTTCGGCCCGGTCCGCATGCCGGTCTGCCCGAGGAAGTTGACCTGGTCGATGACCGCGCCGACGTGTGCGGGCTGCGTGTCCGCGCGCAGGCGCAGCGGCGCGTCGAGGCCCACACCGGTGATGTCCACCCCGGCTGGTGCCGGGTTCGGCGCCGCCGAGGCCGGACCGGCGGTGCCGAACGACAGCAGCGCCGTCGCCAGCGCGCCCACCACCACGGTGGCCAACCGCCTCATGTGTCGGACCATCCCGCCTCCTCGCCCCGTTCGATGGATGGCTTCGGTGTGACGCCTGGAGCGGTCTGCCGATGCGACGCCGACCAGGAGGGTCGGTCCTACACCTACAGACTCCGCAAAACGTCGATGAGTTGCAGCCTGTGGAACAGTAATTGGAACTATCTGCGATCTCTGCTCGACTAATGAGGAGCCGTTTGATCAGCGGGCGGATCGTACCCTTACGGAGGGGTTCATGGGGGGCAGGGTTACACGTATGGCACGGGTCGTGCCAGTGGTGCTCGGCGTGGCGTTCGGTGTGTCGTTTCTGGTGCCGGCCACTCCGGCCGCCGCGCACAACTCGCTGACCGGCAGCGATCCGCGCGACGGTGCCCGAGTGGCGACGGCGCCCGCCCGGATCGAGCTGCGGTTCCTCGCCACGCCCGCACCGGCTACGACGAAGATCACAATAACGGGACCGGACAATGTGGTCGCTGGCGGCCCGCCCGTCTTCGCTGGCAAGCGGGTGCGAGTGCCGTTCACGCCGGCGGCCGCGGGGCTCTACGTCGTCGGCTACCAGCTCGCGTCCAGCGACGGGCACCCGGTGAAGGGCGAGGTGCGGTTCACCCTCACGACCGGGACCGCCGCCAGCCCGGCCGTCCTGCCGTCGGCTGACGGTGGCGCCAGCCCGGCCGGTTCGCCCTCGGCCGTCGGCACACCCTCCGTCGGTCCCGCGTCGGAGACGCCTGGCAGCTTGACGGCCCCTGCGCTGCCGGCGGCGTCGGAGCAGTCCGACTCCGGCGGTCGCTGGTGGATCTGGGCGCTCGGCGGCCTGCTGCTGCTCGCCGCACTCGCAGCCGGCCTCTTGTTCCGCCGCCGGCAACGAGTTCGGTGACCCTCTGCTACTCACCGCTCCCGGTGGGCCAGGTGAGCACTCGGCTTTGACCAGAGCCGTGTGAGTTCTGAGCGCAGATCGTGCCCCTGCTGGTGGTCGGGAGACAGAACCGCTGATGGGATGTCGCGCTATCGGGAACGACGCTCGGTCTCCGGCGGCAAGAGTGACACCGCCGACGCCCACACGCTGGCCGACATGGTCCGCGCCGACCGGCACCAGCTGCGCCCGGTGGCCGGCGACAGCGACCCGCCACGGTCCGCCGCTTGACGGCCCAGCCGTAGCTTCCAGCAAGAGACCAACGATTTCCGTTGGCCAGGCCCGCGACTCCTCACCGTACGGACCGGTCGACGGGGTCAGGGCAGAGGCTACCCGCGCGCCTGCCGCAGCAACCGAAGTTGGCCGACCTCGGCGGCATTCTTCATCAGCTCGGCGTTCACCCAAGCGATCATGTGGGCGACGGTGTGCACGGGATCGTCCTGCCACGGAAACGGCGCGGTACCGTCGAGGTCGGCGTCGCTGAGCTGGTCGAACACCGCCAACCATTCGGTACGGAGGTCACACAGCCACGCCACCGTCTTGTCGCCGTCACCGGGCCAGCTGATCTCGGTACGCTCCCGTGGCGTGCGCCCCTGGGCATGGTCGATAGCGACCGTCCACCACCAGCCGATATGCCAGGTGATCCACCCGACCGTCGGGACGGGAATCGGGTCAGGTTCGGCATCCGCCCAGTCCGGCGCCCACCCGCCGTCGGCATCCGGGCGTACCGTCCAGCAATGCGTAGCGGGCTCCCAGAGGAAGTCCGCCGGCTCCAGGCGTTCCAGGTGGTACTCGAACAGCGACCAGGTCAGGTCGAACTGCCAACGCAGCAAGTCACGACGGGATACAGGCACCAGGCGACCTTGCCACACCCGCATGTTCCGGGTCGAACGGGATTCTTGCCCCGATCGGCAACCCCAGGGACCATCACGGCGGCCGGCACGGGTTGCCGCCTCCCTCAACTGGCCCCTCAACGTTGATCTTTTCGCTGGAAGCTGCGGCGGGCCTTGACAGCCAACGCACATGGGATGCCTTTGCTCTGCACCCGCGGATGCGACGGCTACGGTCTGTGACCGGCGCCTATCGGGGTGCAGAGCAAAGGCGGGGCGGTGCGGAGTTGCGCCGGTGACGCGTTCTTGACGCGTCGCCGAGCGACAGTCAGACCAGTCGGAGTCGGGCGGCGCGCATCCGGGTCAGGGTGCGCTCGCGACCGAGCACCTCCAGCGACTCGAACAGCGGCAGGCCCACGGTGCGGCCGGTGACCGCGACGCGTACCGGTGCCTGGGTCTTGCCGAGCTTGAGGCCACGCTCGGCGCCGACCGCCTCCAGCGTCGACTTCAGGGCCTCGGCGTCCCACGGCTCCAGCGCCTCGAACGCCGCGATGGCGGCGTCCAGCAGTTCGGCCGAGCCGTCCTTCATCGTCTTGGCCCAGGCGGCCTCGTCGATCAGCGGGGAGGCGAGGAACAGGAAGTCGACGTTCGGCACGATCTCGCTGAGTAGCGCGAGCCGGGTCTGGGCCAGCGGGGCGACGGCGGCGAACGCGTCGGCGTCGAACTCCTCGGGCTGCCACGGCGGCGGCGCGATGGTCCCGGTGCCGGTCAGCCACGGCTGGCAGGCGTCGATGAAGTCGGGCACGGGCAGCGCGCGAATGTACTCGCCGTTGAACGCGCGCAGCTTCTTCTCGTCGAAGAACGCGGGGGAGGGGTTGACCTCCTCCAACCGGAACTCGTCCTCGATGACCGACCAGGGGACGATCTCCCGGTCGCCGGACGGTGCCCAGCCGAGCAGCATCAGGTAGTTGCGCATCGCGCCGGCGAGGTAGCCCTCGTCGCGGTACGCCTCCAGGGCGACCTTGTCCCGGCGCTTGGAGAGCTTCTGCCGCTTCTCGTTGACCACCACCGGCACGTGCGCCCAGATCGGCGGCTTGACCCCGAGGGCGTCCCAGAGCAACTGCTGCTTGGGCGTGTTGGGCAGGTGCTCCTCGGCCCGGATCACGTGGGTGATCCCCATGGTCATGTCGTCGACGACGTTGGCCAGCAGGAAGACCGGCGAGCCGTCGCCGCGGGCGATGACGAAGTCCTCGATGAGCTTGTTCTCGAAGGTGGGCTCACCGCGGATCAGGTCGACCACCACTGTCGTGCCCTCGTCGGGCGTCCGGAAGCGCAGTGCGTGCCCCGGACCCGGGCCGAGGCCACGGTCGCGGTGGTAGCCGTCGTAGCCCTGGTACTGGGAGCCGGTGCGGGCCTGCACGTCCTCGCGGGTGCAGTCGCAGTAGTAGGCGCGGCCCGAGTCGTAGAGACGAGCGGCGGCGGCCCGGTGCTCGCCGGCGTTCTCCGACTGGAAGTACGGACCCTCGTAGCTGCCCCGGGAGATGCCGATCCAGTCCAGCGCGGAGAGGATGCCCTCGGTCCACTCGGGCTTGTTGCGCGCCGCGTCGGTGTCCTCGACGCGCAGCACGAACACCCCGCCCTGCTGCTTGGCGTAGATCCAGTTCTGCAGCGCCGAGCGGGCACCGCCGACGTGGAACATACCGGTCGGGGAGGGGGCGAAGCGCACACGTACCGTCACGTCCCCCAGCCTACGGCGGCCCGCGACCGCATTCCGCCAGGGGCCTCGACTCACGGCACCGAGCGGATCTTCACCACCAGGGCGCTGCCGACCAGGGTGACCACGGCGGTGACCGCGTAGAGCGTGGGGTAACCGCCCAGGTACACCACGAGCGGGGCGGACAGGGCTGGGCCGAGCACCTGCGGCGCCGAGTTCGCGATGTTGATGACGCCCAGGTCCTTGGCCCGGTCGGTGGCCCGGGGCAGCACCTGGGTGATCAACGCGGCGTCCACCGCGAGGTAGACGCCGTAGCCGGCGCCGAGCAGCAGCGCGGCGACGATCGCCATCGGCCAGACCGGCGCGACCGCGAGCAGCAGCGCCGCCACCGCCATGATCAGCCCGGACACGATGACGTAGATCTTGCGGCGCCCGGAGCGGTCCGAGAGCCGGCCGGCGACCACCGCGGTCAGCATCATGCCGAGCGTGTAGAGCAGGATCAGCACCAGCAGCCCACCCTCGGGGTCGGGGTGGCGCACCCCGTCGGTGAGGAAGTACAGCAGGTAGAGGGTGCCCAACGCGTTGCCGAGCTGGACCAGGAACCGGGTGATCCAGGCCCAGGCGAAGTCCGGGTGTCGACGCGGGCTGATCCACATCGAGGCCAGCAGCGCCCGCGTGCGCACCACGGGCCGATGCGCACGCGGCAGCGGTTCGTCGGGAGTGAACAGCGCGAACGGCAGCGACAGCACCAGAATGGCCACCGCGATGGCCAGGTAGCCGGCCGCGTTGCCGGTGACCACGGCCGTGACCAGCACCGCGCCGAGTACCAGCCCGAGCGCCTGCGGGATGCCCACCCAACCCGAGACGCCGCCGCGTTGCGTGACCGGCACCCGATCCGGGATGGCCGCGCTGAGGCTGGCCAGCATCGCGTTGAAGCAGACCTGCGCCGCCACCCAGCCGAGGGCCACCCCGAGGATGGTCCGCTGCTGGGCCAGCAGCACCAGGGCCACCGCGCCGAGCAGCGCCCCGCCCGCGGTCCAGACGTGCCGGCGGCCGAACTCCCGGCCGGCGATCCGCAGGCAGGTCCGGTCGGAGTACGCCCCCGCGAGGGGGTTGGCGAGCACCGCGGCCAGGGCGCCGAGGCCGGTGACCACCGCCAGCATGTTCTCCTTGTCGCCGGGCGCGATCTGCTCGATCTGTTGCGGCAGCAGCACCTGGATGGGCGTGAAGAACGCCATCCACACCCCGAGGTTGGCCGCGAAGATCAGACCGATCCAGCCGCGCCGGACCGGCACGGTCGGCTCGGCGAGCGCGGCCGGCAGCGACGCCGGCGTCGGGTCGAGGGTGGTCACCGCGCCGACCCGTCCCGGGAGGCCGCGATCACGTCCCGCAACCAGGTGTACGACGACTTCGGCGTACGCGTCTGGGTGGCGTAGTCGACGTGCACCAGACCGAAGCGCTTGGTGAACCCCTCGGCCCACTCCCAGTTGTCCAGCAGCGACCAGACGAAGTACCCGCGGACGTCCACGCCGTCGTCGATGGCGGCCCGGACCGCCCGCAGGTGCCCGTCCAGGTACGCGATCCGCTCCGGATCGGCCACCTGCCCGTCGGCGTCGGGCGCGTCGTCGTACGCGCAGCCGCCCTCGGTGATCTCGATGGGCGGCAGGTCGTCGCCGTAGGTGTCGCGGAGCCAGCCGAGCAGCTCGCGCAGGCCGTCGGGGGCCACCGGCCAGTCGAAGGCGGTCCGTGGATAGCCGTCCAGCGGCACCAGGTCGAACGGCAGCGGCGAACCCTCCTCGGCGGCCCGTACGCCGGTGGGGTTGTAGTAGTTGACCCCGAGCACGTCGATCGGCGCGGCGATGGTGTCCAGGTCGCCGGGGCGCACGACGCTCGGGTCGAGGCCGGGCAGCTCCGGGTAGCCGCGGCCGAGCAGCGGGTCGGTGAAGAGCCGGTTGTGCAGCGCCTCGTACGCCGCCCCGGCGGCCCGGTCGGCGTCGCGGTCGCCGAGCACCCGCACCGGCGAGTAGTTGTTGGCGATCGCCACCGGGCTGCTGGTGTGGGTGCGCAGCGCGGCGACCGCGAGCCCGTGCCCGAGCAGTTGGTGGTGGGCGGTCGGAAAGGCGTCGAAGAGCAGCGCCCGGCCGGGGGCGTGCTCGCCCATGCCGTACCCGAGGCTCATGTGGATGAACGGCTCGTTCAGGGTGATCCAGAGCCGGACCCGGTCGCCGAGTCGGGCGGCGGTCAGGTCGGCGTACTCGGCGAACCGGGCGGCGGTGTCGCGGTGCAGCCAGCCGCCGGCCTCTTCGAGTGGCTGCGGCAGGTCCCAGTGGTAGAGGGTCGCCACCGGGTCGACGCCGGCGGCCAGCAACTCGTCCACCAGTCGGTCGTAGAAGTCCAGGCCGGCCGGGTTGGTCGGGCCGGTGCCGGTGGGCCGCACCCGGGGCCAGGCGATGGAGAACCGGTACGCGCCGACGCCCAGGCCGGACATCAGCGCGACGTCCTCGGCGTACCGGTGGTAGTGGTCGCAGGCGACCTCGCCGCTGCTGCCGTCGCTGATCCGTCCGGGGGAGTGGGCGAACGTGTCCCAGATGGACGCTCCGCGACCGTCGGCCGTGGCGGCGCCCTCGATCTGGTGGGCCGAGGTGGATACGCCCCAACGGAAGCCGGCGGGGAACCCCGGCATCGGTGCGGTCGACATGCGCCCTCCCGGTCAACGTGAAACGTGCTCGGGACTTTAGGGCGCTCTCCATCAATGCGCCATAGGCCGGCTTGGCGCAATCCGCAATGGTTGATCGGCGTGTCTTTTTCCGAACCCGTCCAGGTAAGTCCGATTTAGCGCATAGAGTGCCGATATCGTGTGATGTCCTCACCGGAGGAAAGACGGAAATGATCCTCGTTGAACGCAGTGCGCACGTGGCGGCGCCAATTGAAGTGGTCTGGGATGTCGTCCAGCGGGCCGAGCAGTTGCCGGCCTGGCTGGCGGGCGTCCGCGCGGCCGAGGTGCTCTCGGGAGAGGGCTTCGGCCGGCGACAACTGGTCCAGGCCGGGCGCGGCTCGGCGCATGAGGCCGAGGTGATCGCCTACCAGGAGCCGACGCTGATCGGCTGGCGGGAACGGGCCAAGGGCGCGGGCTCTCGGGCGGAGGCGCGCACCGAGATCTACGTCCAGCTCACCACCGACGAGGAGGAGGGCGGGACCATCGTGCGGCTCATCGTGGTCCGCTGGCCGGCCGGCCCGGTCAAGGCCGCCCTGCTGCGCCTCGGACTGCGTCGGGTCGGCGCCGACCTGGAGGACTCGCTGGCCCGGCTCACCGACCTGGCCGCCGTCGGCTGACGAGCGCCCATCCTCCCGGCGTCACCCGCGACGGCGGTGGTCCGGATCCCCGCCAGGGACCCCGGACCGCCGCCGCTTCCGGCTCCCGACCCCGCCGGCCCGCGGTCGCGCCCACCCCTGCTCGGGTCGATCATGGAGTCGTGGTGCCCGGTGCGAGGTGTCTTGACTGCTTCGTCCCCCACCACAACTCCATGATCGACCCGAGCGGGGGGTGTGGGTTGTGATCGAACAGAAGGGCCCGGCGCGCAAGCGCCGGGCCCTTCTCGATGGTGCTGGATCAGCTGTCGCCGCCGGTCTCGCCGACCGGGGCGGCGTTGACGTCGTCGATCGCGTACTTCTTGGCGGCCTCGGCCGGCACGCTGGCCGCCACCGCACCGCTGCGGGCAAGCTGCCGCAGCGTGGCCACCACGATGGACTCCGCGTCGACGTGGAAGTGCCGGCGCAGCGCGTGCCGGGTGTCCGACATGCCGAAGCCGTCGGTGCCGAGCGACGTGTAGTCGCCGGGCACCCAGCGGGCGATCAGGTCCGGCACCGCCCGCATCCAGTCGCTGACCGCGACCTTCGGCCCGTCCGCGTCGGCGAGCTTCCGCGCGATGTACGGCACCTTCGCCTCGGCGCCCGGGTTGAGGAGGTTGTACTCCTCGGTCTCCACCGCGTCGCGACGCAGCTCCGTCCAGGAGGTCACCGACCAGACGTCGGCGGCCACCCCCCAGTCCTGGGCGAGCAACTGCTGGGCCTTGAGCGCCCACTGCATGCCGGTGCCGGAGGCGAGCACGTTGGCCTTCGGGCCGTCGACCTCCGGCGCCGGGGAGTAGCGGTAGATGCCCTTGAGCAGGCCCTCCACGTCCACCCCGGCCGGCTCGGCCGGCTGCAAAATCGGCTCGTTGTAGACCGTCAGGTAGTAGAAGACGTTCTCCTGCGCGTCCCCGTACATCCGGTGCAGGCCGTGCTCCATGATGTGCGCGATCTCGAACGAGAACGCCGGGTCGTACGCGACCACGGCCGGGTTGGTGGCCGCGATCAGCATCGAGTGGCCGTCCTCGTGCTGGAGGCCCTCACCGTTGAGCGTGGTCCGACCGGCGGTGGCGCCGAGCAGGAAGCCTCGCGCCATCTGGTCGGCTGCCGCCCAGAGCCCGTCGGCGGTCCGCTGGAACCCGAACATCGAGTAGAAGATGTACATCGGGATCATCGGCTCGTCGTGCGTGGCGTACGCCGAACCCGCGGCGGTGAACGAGGCGACCGAGCCGGCCTCGTTGATCCCCTCGTGCAGGATCTGCCCGGTGGTCGACTCCTTGTACGACAGGAACAGCTCCCGGTCGACCGAGGTGTAGCGCTGGCCGTGCGGCGAGTAGATCTTCGCGGTGGGGAAGATCGAGTCGAGACCGAAGGTACGGGCCTCGTCCGGGATGATCGGCACCCAGCGCTTGCCGAACTCCTTGTCCTTCATGATGTCCTTGAGCAGGCGGACGAAGGCCATCGTCGTGGCCACCTTCTG
This sequence comes from Micromonospora sp. NPDC048905, assembly GCF_040649655.1. Classification (NCBI taxonomy): domain Bacteria; kingdom Bacillati; phylum Actinomycetota; class Actinomycetes; order Micromonosporales; family Micromonosporaceae; genus Micromonospora; species Micromonospora sp. NPDC048905. The sequence continues at coordinate 101,600 of NZ_JBEZFV010000005.1, forward strand.
CTTGCCCGAGCCGCGCTTGACGTCGGCGAACCGCTCCGGACCGGGGATGGTCAGCCGCTTGGTGCTGGTCCGCCGGGACGGCAGGTAGCCGCCGAGCTGCTCGCGCCGCTCCTTCAGGTACTGGATCTCCTCGGACTTCTCACCCGGGTTGTAGTACGGCGGAAGGTAGGGGTTGTCCTCCAGCGCCTTGTCCGGGATGTCCAGGTAGAGCCGGTCGCGGAAGGTCTTCAGGTCCTCCAGCGTCAGCTTCTTCATCTGGTGGGTCGCGTTGCGGCCCTCGAAGTGCGAGCCGAGCGTCCAGCCCTTGATCGTCTTCGCCAGGATGACGGTGGGCTGACCGGTGTGCTCGGTGGCCGCCTTGTAGGCCGCGTAGAGCTTGCGGTAGTCGTGCCCACCCCGCTTGAGGTTCCAGATCTCGTCGTCGCTGAGCGGGTCGACCATCTTGCGGGTCCGCGCGTCGCGGCCGAAGAAGTGCTCCCGCACGTACGCGCCCGACTCCGCCTTGTAGGTCTGGTAGTCGCCGTCGGTCGTGGTGTTCATGAGGTTGACGAGCGCGCCGTCGGTGTCCGCGGCGAGCAGCGGGTCCCACTCCCGGCCCCAGACGACCTTGATGACGTTCCAGCCGGCACCCCGGAAGAACGACTCCAGCTCCTGCATGACCTTGCCGTTGCCCCGGACCGGGCCGTCCAGCCGCTGGAGGTTGCAGTTGATCACGAAGGTGAGGTTGTCCAGCTCCTCGCGGGCGGCCACGCCGATGGCGCCCAGCGTCTCCGGCTCGTCCATCTCGCCGTCGCCGAGGAACGCCCAGACGTGCTGCTGCGAGGTGTCCTTGATGCCGCGGTGCTGCAGGTAGCGGTTGAACCGGGCCTGGTAGATCGCGTTCAGACCGCCGAGACCCATCGAGACGGTGGGGAACTCCCAGAAGTCCGGCATCAGCCGCGGGTGCGGGTACGACGGCAGCCCACCGCCGGGGTGCGACAACTCCTGGCGGAACCCGTCGAGCTGGTGCTCGCTGAGCCGCCCCTCCAGGAACGCCCGCGCGTACATGCCGGGGGAGGCATGGCCCTGGTAGAAGATGTGGTCGCCGCCGCCCGGGTGGTTCTTGCCCCGGAAGAAGTGGTTGAAGCCCACCTCGTAGAGCGACGCCGAGCTGGCGAAGGTCGAGATGTGCCCGCCGACGCCGATCTCCGGGCGCTGCGCCCGGTGCACCAGCATCGCGGCGTTCCACCGGACGTACGCCCGGATCCGCCGCTCGACGTGCTCGTCACCCGGGAACCACGGTTCGCGTTCCGACGGGATGGTGTTGATGTAGTCGGTGGTGGTCAGGGGCGGAACCCCGACCTGGCGCTCACGGGCCCGCTCCAGCAAGCGCAGCATGACGTAGCGGGCGCGCTTGGCACCGCGTTCGTCGATGACACCGTCAAGCGACTCGACCCATTCGCTTGTCTCTTCAGGGTCGATGTCCGGAAGCTGGCTCGGTAGGCCGTCGCTGATCACCGGGCGCTTGCGTTCCGTAGCCACAGGCGTTCCCTCGGTTGTGTGTGGGATAGGTCTCTAGCGCCATCCTGCCCTCTCGTGGCACCCCTCGTCACGCCTAGGTCCCCCGGACGCGATGCTGAACACAGGTACCCGCCGGTAACTTAGCGCTACGAAGTGCCCTCGACCCCTTGTCTGGGCCTTTTATCGTGACGCCATGAATGGGCGACGAGTGGGTGCGGGCGGTGCGCTTCTGGCGGTCGGGAGGCGCTGAGGGCTGGTCCGACGGCGGTGGCTGGTCCGGAGGCGGTGGCGGTTCCGGTGGTGGCGGTGGCGGCGACTCGGGTGGCGGTGGCGGCGGATCCTGACTCGTGCCTGCGGCAGAATGCGACGTATGCGCAGCGACGTCATCACCGTCCAGACCGGGTCACGGCCGACCGTCCGGGACATCACCGCAGAGGCCCAGCAGTTCGTCTCCGGCGAGGACGACGGCCTGTTGCACGTCTTCGTGCCGCACGCCACCGCCGGTCTGGCGATCATCGAGACCGGGTCGGGCTCCGACGACGACCTGCTGAGCGCGCTGGACGACCTGCTGCCCACGACGGATCGTTGGCGGCACCGGCACGGATCGCCCGGCCACGGCCGCGACCACGTGCTGCCGGCGCTCGTCCCCCCGTACGCCACGCTGCCGGTGCTCGGCGGCCGGCTCGCGCTCGGCACCTGGCAGTCGATCTGTCTCGTCGACACCAACGGCGACAACCCGACCCGCCAGGTCCGCTTCTCGTTCCTCCCCGGCTGATCGCCGTCCTGGGCCTCGACCCGTGCCGCCGCTCCGTGCCGGCGCTCAGCTCAAGATCCGCGCAACATCTCCGAAACTGCTGCCTCAGCCTGTGCCGAGGCAGCAGTTTCCCCGATGTTGCGCGGATCTTGCGGCGTCGGGCGGTTAGGGGCGGACGGTTTCCTGATCGACGGTCTGCTGGCCGGGGTCCGCGGACGGCGCGGCGCTGCGAACCGCCGACGGGACCGGGTTGTCCGCCGTCTGGTGCAGGCCGGGCACGCGGTCCTCGATCACGAACGAGGCCCGGGTGTACGCGGGCGCGCCCGGTCGGCTGACGTACGGCAGCACGTCGAAGTCGGCGGTGAGCTGTCCCGGGGTGATCGTGGTGCGCACGTATCCCCGCAGGTTGTTCTGGAAGCGCAGGTGCGGGTTGAACGCGAACCACGGGTGCGAGCCGGACGTCGAGTCCGCGCCGTCACCCGTCGAGGTGATCGAGGAGCAGACCAGCTCGGTACCGACGGTGCGCGAGGTCGGATCGGCGTAGTCCAGCTTGAGGTCGCTGGCCCAGTGCGCGTGCACGTCGCCGGTCAGCACCACCGGGTTGCGTACCCCGGCAGCCAACCAACCCCGGGTGATGCGGTCCCGGGAGGCGACGTAGCCGTCCCAGGAGTCCATGCTGGTGACGGTGAGCGGACCGGAGTTGTTGTCCCGTTGAGCGAAGAAGACCTGCTGGCCCAGGATGTCCCACTGGGCGTCCGAGCGACGGAAGCCGTCCAGCAGCCACGCCTCCTGCTCGGCCCCGGTGATCGACCGGGACGGGTCGGCTGCCGCCGCGCAGTCCCGATAGCCGTCGCCGCAGGCCTGGTCGTCGCGGTACTGCCGGGTGTCGAGCAGGTGGAACGTGGCGAGCCGCCCCCAGCGCACCCGCCGGTAGAGCTGCATGTCGATGCCGCGGGGGATCGAGGTGCGCCGCAGCGGCATGTTCTCGTAGTACGCCTGGAACGCCGCCGCCCGCCGCGCGGGAAACTCCGGGTCCGGCGCCTCGGGCACCTCGTCGGCCCAGTTGTTCTCCACCTCGTGGTCGTCGAACACCACCGCCCACGGCGCCACCGCGTGCGCGGCCTGCAGGTCGGCGTCGGTCTTGTACTGGGCGTGCCGCTGCCGGTAGTTGGCCAGCGTCCGGGTCTCCGGTCCCTCGTGGTCACGCGGGTTGCCACCGGGGACGTTGTACGTGTCCGGGGCGTACTCGTACTGGTAGTCGCCCAGGTGCAGGATCAGCTCCGGCTCGGTCTCGGCCAGCCGCCGGTAGGCGGTGAAGTAACCGTGCTCGTACTGGGAGCAGGAGGCGAAGCCCATCGCCAGGGCGGCCGGCATGCTCCATGGTGCCGGGGCGGTGCGGGTACGTCCGGTCGGCGAGACGTGGCGCTCGGCCCGGAACCGGTAGAAGTACTCGCGCCCGGGCAGCAGGCCGGCCAACTCCACGTGCACGCTGTGCGCCGAGCGGGTGCGGGCGACGGCGACGCCGCGGCGCACCACATGCCGGAACCGCTCGTCGACGGCCAACTCCCAGTGGACCGGCACCGCGCGGTCCGGCATGCCGCCGAGGCCGTCCTCGGCCAGTGGCTGCGGGGCCAGGCGGGTCCACAACACGAATCCGTCGTGGTCGGGGTCGCCGGAGGCCACACCGAGGGTGAACGGGTAGGCCAGCGGCCGGGCCGCCGCCGCGCCGGCCGCCGCCGGCAGCCCGGTGACCGCGCCTGCGGCGCCGATTGCGGCGCCGGACAGCAGGATGGTACGTCGGGACAGTGACACGAATCCTCCCCAGAGTCCGATCTGCGTGACACCGGGAGCCTGGCGAGCCCCGGTGGCCGACAGATGACAGTCAGTGGCCCGGCTCGTCGCCGGCAGTCGAACACCGACGACCGCTGTCGATTCGTCCTGGGCGCACTGCGTACGATGTGGCCGTGACGCAGGAGGTGGGTTCCGCAGCAGGTGGACCGGTGGATCGGGCTGATCTCGCCGCCGACGTGCTGCGCCGGATGGCCCACGTGAGCGACGCTCTGCGTCACCGGCAGGGCTCCGCGTTCGCCGAACTGGGGCTCACGCCGGCGGCGGCCCGGGCGTTGCGCGAACTGGACCCGGACCACCCGCTGCCCGCCCGTGATCTCGCCGGTCGACTGGGCTGCGACAGGTCGAACGTGACGATGCTGGTCGACAAGCTGGAGCAGGCCGGGTTGGTCGAGCGCCGCACCGACCCCGGGGACCGTCGGCAGAAGACGTTGGTGGTGACCGAGAGGGGACGCATCGAACGGGACCGGGTGACCGAGGTGATGTCCGACTCCCGACTCCTGTCCGGGCTGACCGACCGGGAGCTGAGCACCCTTCGTGACCTGGTCCGGAAGGTGTCCTCCGGTGACCGTCTGGAGCCCTGCGGGCCGGAGTGAGTCGACACGCGCCGACCGTGTCCCACTGGGCGACCAGGGCCCTCGTCGGTAATGCTGTCCCACGTGACAACCCCGCAAGATCTCGACGACCGGTTCCGGGAGACCCTGGCGGCTCTGCCCGCCGCGGGGCGGCGGCGTGATCCCGCCGACCCGGTCAGCGACGATGCCCCACTGACCGGCGCGCAGGTGCTGGACCTGTTCGACGCGCAGGTGACCAGCCGGCAGCTCGACCTGGCCGGCCGTTGGCTGCGCAGCTTCGGGGAGGGTTTCTACACCATCGGCTCGGCCGGGCACGAGGGCAACGCCGCGGTCGCCGCCGCGCTGCGCCCCACCGATCCGGCGCTGCTGCACTACCGCTCCGGCGCCTTCTACTGCGTCCGCGCCGCGCAGGTCGCCGCCGACTCGGCATCGACCGCCGACCCGAAGCCGCCCGACGCCGAGCCGACCGACTCCGAGCCGAGCAACTCCGAGCCGACCGACTCCGAGCTGACCGACGCCCAGCCCATCGGGTCCGAGTCGCCCACCGGCGGGTTCGCGCCGTACGTGGACGCGGCCCGGGACGTGCTGCGCGGGATGGTCGCCTCCAGTCAGGAACCGGTCGCCGGCGGCCGGCACAAGGTGTTCGGCCGGGCCGATCTGGCCATCGTGCCGACCACCTCCACCATCGCCTCGCACCTGCCCCGCGCGGTCGGGATGGGGCTGGCCGTGCAGCGGCTGCGCCGGCTGGACAACGCCGGGCGACGTACCGGGGTCGGCAGTGGCGCGGTCCCAGCGGCCGCCCCGTGGCCCCCGGACGCGATCGTGGTGTGTTCCTTCGGCGACGCCTCGGTCAACCACGCCAGTGCCACCGCGGCACTCAACACCGCCGGGTGGTACGACCACGCCAAGCTGCGCATCCCGGTGCTCTTCGTCTGCGAGGACAACGGGCTGGGCATCAGCGTCCGTTCACCGGAGGGCTGGGTCGAGGCCACCCTGCGGGCCAGGCCGGGCATCCGCTACTTCAGCGCGGACGGGGCCGACCCGGTGCAGACGTACGCGGTGGCGGCGGAGGCCGCGGCCTGGGTACGCCGTACCCGGCGGCCGGCCGTGCTGCACCTGCGGACGGTACGGCTGATGGGACACGCCGGGGCGGACGCGGAGTCGGCGTACCGGAGCGCGGCCGAACTGGCCGAGGACCTGGACCGGGACCCGGTGGTCGCCACCGCGCGGCTGCTCGTCGACGCCGGCGTGGCCACCGGCGAGGAGTTGCTGGCCCGGTACGACGAGACCGGCTGGCAGGTACGGCGGCTGGCCGAGGAGGTGCTGGGCGAGCCGAAGTTGGCCTCCGCGGCCGACGTGGTGTCGGCGCTGGCGCCCCGCCGTCCGGTGCGGGTGGCGCGGGCGGTGGGCGACGCCGCGGCGCGGGCCAGCGGACCGGGCGCCGGTGCCCGGGCCGAGGCGTTCGGGGGCAAGCCGCCGGAGCTGGCCGGGCCGATGACCCTGGCGCAGAGCATCAACGCGGCACTCGCCGACGGGATGCTCGACCACCCGCAGATGGCAATCTTCGGCGAGGACGTGGCGGCCAAGGGCGGCGTGTACGGGGTGACGAAGGGGCTGCGTGACCGTTTCGGGGCGGCCCGGGTCTTCGACACGTTGCTCGACGAGACGTCGGTCCTCGGGTTGGGCCTCGGCGCCGGGTTGGCCGGGATGCTGCCGGTGCCGGAGATCCAGTACCTGGCGTACCTGCACAACGCGGAGGACCAACTGCGCGGCGAGGCGGCCACCATGCAGTTCTTCTCGCGGGGTGCGTTCCGCAACCCGATGGTGGTCCGGGTGGCCGGGCTGGCGTACCAGGAGGGGTTCGGCGGGCACTTCCACAACGACAACTCGGTGGCCGTACTCCGGGATGTGCCCGGTCTGGTGGTCGCGGTGCCGGCGCGGCCGGACGACGCGGCACCGATGCTACGGACCTGCCTGGCCAGCGCGGCGGTGGATGGCAGCGTCTGCGTGTTCGTGGAGCCGATAGCGCTCTACCACACGCGCGACCTGTACGCCGAGGGCGACGGGGAGTGGCTGGCCGGCTATCCGGAGCCGGGCGCGTGGGTGTCCGGGCACGTGCCGATCGGTCGGGCCCGGGTCTACCGGGTCGGCTCGGCCGACGACCTGACCATCATCACCTTCGGTAACGGGGTGCGGATGTCGCTGCGGGCCGCGGCGGTCCTCGCCGAGGAGGGGGTGGGCACCCGGGTGGTGGATCTGCGCTGGCTGGCGCCGCTGCCGGTGGCCGACATCATCCGGGAGTCGTCGGCGACCGGCCGGGTGCTGGTGGTGGACGAGACGCGCCGATCCGGCGGGGTGGGCGAGGGGGTCATCGCCGCCCTGGTCGACGCCGGATATGTCGGTGCCGCACGTCGGGTGGCCGGAGTTGACTCGTTTGTACCATTAGGTCCGGCAGCGCGTCACGTACTGGTCTCCGCGGAAGCCATTACCGACGGTGCCCGTACGCTGCTGGCACGGTAAATTCCGTTCCACCCGGTGCGCCACTTGCGCGCGGACCAACAACTGTGTGGACTTTGCCTGACGGCCGTCGCACCGACGCCGCGAGCAGGGACGAGATGAGGAGGCACGCGACAGTGAGCGCGACCGCTGGTCAGGCCGCCGACGGGGTACGCAGCCTGGCGGACCGGTTCGGTATCGAACCGGGGATGGTCGTCATGGAGATGGGGTACGACGACGACGTCGACCAGGATCTCCGAGACGCCCTGACCGACCGCTGTGGAGATCTGGTCGACGAGGACACCGACGAGGTGGTCGACGCCGTGCTGGTGTGGTACCGCGACGGCGACGGTGACCTTTTCGAACTTCTCGTCGACGCCCTCGGCCCGCTGGCCGACAACGGGGTCGTGTGGCTCCTCACCCCGAAGGCGGGGCGTGACGGGCATGTCGAGCCGAGCGAGGTCGCGGAGTCCGCGCCCACCGCCGGCCTTCAGCAGACCTCGACCGTCAACGCCGGCCGGGACTGGAGCGGCGCACGTCTCGTGCTGCGCCGAGGGGCCAAGGCCAAGAAGTAGCCCGCGCCGCTTCGCAGCCCGGCGGTCCGCACCGTCGGGTGGCAGGCTGGTGCCGTAACCCGACTCGACCCCCGAGGAGAGTACGCATGCCCATCGAGGTTGGTGCCGAGGCGCCGGACTTCGTCCTGAAGGACCAGAACAACCAGGAGGTCCGACTGTCGGACTTCCGGGGCAGGCGCTCCGTCCTGCTGGTCTTCTACCCGCTCGCCTTCACCGGCACCTGCCAGGGTGAGCTGTGCGAGGTGCGGGACAACCTCGACGCGTACGCGAACGACGACGTCCAGGTGTTGACGGTCAGTGTCGACTCGGTCTACAGCCACAAGATCTGGGCCGACCGTGAGGGCTACCAGTTCCCCATGCTTGCCGACTTCTGGCCGCACGGCGCCGTCGCCCAGGCGTACGGGGTCTTCAACGACGTCGCCGGCATCGCCAACCGGGGCACCTTCGTCATCGACAAGGCCGGCGTGGTCCGCTTCGCCGAGATGAACGGCCCGGGCGAGGCCCGCGACCAGCAGGGCTGGCGCAAGGCCCTCGCCGAAGTGACCGGCTGACCGGAGTACGCCGTGCGCCGGGGCCGGCGGCGAGCAGGTAAGCTTGCCAGCCACCGGCCCGCCGCACGGGCGATCCGGGCGCGTAGCTCAGTGGGAGAGCACCCGCCTTACAAGCGGGGGGTCGCAGGTTCGAAACCTGCCGCGCCCACCCCTCAGTCCAGCAAGCGAGATGGGCTGCCGGTGATCCGGCGGCCCATCTCGTCTCCTGGCCCAGCCCACGAGGCCTGCTCGCGCTTCCGCTCACGACCCCGTGGCCTCCGCTCGCTGTCCACCCCCGGGGCACTCCTCGGGCGGGGCGTAGGCACGAATGGTGCCGTTGTGTCGCGCCACGTCGCCCTCGGCGGTGAGGGGTACGAGGCGTTTGCAGACGGGACACCGGCCCCGCTGGTGCGGCGGGCGCTGCGTCACCGCGCCTCCCCGGGTCGGTCGTCGCACGTCATCGGTTTTCTCAGCCGGGTCATGTCGCCCATCGTTGCCGATCGAGGCTCGGCCGCGGCCGCACCTCAGCGTCCGCGGATGATCACCTGCTGGGTCGCAGCAGCCTGATCAGGACGGTACGCAGCGCGTCGGCGGCCTCGGCCCGGGACATCCGGCCGGCGTCGACCTCCTCGCCCACGGCGTGGCCGATCTTGATGGTGATCGCGGCGAGCAACCCGGCCGGTAGTCCACTGTCGAATTCGCCGCTCGCCTGTCCGCGCCGGACCACCCGGTCGATCCGGTCGGCGACCGGCGCGTGCCGTTCCTCGTCGACCTGCGGGCTCACCGGCAGTGACGCGATCTGCTGGGTCAGGCCCGGATAGCGCTCGGCGATCTGGGTGCCGGCCGTGAGGACGCGGATGAGCGCGTCCGGGGCGGGTCCGCGGTCCGGCTCGGCGGCGTCCATCGCGGCGACGGCCTCGTCGGTGATCCGTCGGACGACGGCCACCATCAGGTGCTCACGGGACGGGAAGTGGGCGTAGACGGTCTGCCGGGTGACGCCGGCGGCACCGGCGATGGCGTCGAGGCTGGCGTCGGGCTGCGCGTCGAGCAGTCGGAGCGCCGCGTCGAGGATCGCACCGCTGTTGCGGCGCGCGTCCGCGCGGCGGTTGCGGTCCGCTGAACCACTCATCTCTTACACCTTGCCAAAGTTGTTGAGGGTCGATATTTTACAAGCTGTAAAGCTTCGACCGAAGGATGGGTGAGATGAAGGCTTCCGACGGCACTGACCCGAAGGAGTTCATCGCCAACTTCTTCACCTCTTTCATGCACGATCTGGTCCGTGGCGACGAGGATCCGGCGACGGTCGTGGACCGCTACCACACGCCCGACATTGTGCAGGTCGCCGACGGCCACCTGATGGACCGCGCCAAGCTCATCGCGCACACCCGCCCGGCCCGCAAGCACCAGACCGGCGCCCGGTGGGAGGTGCACGAGGCGATCGCCGACGGGGACCGGATCGCCGCCCGCTACACCCTGCACTTCCAGACCCCCAAACGGGTGGGCAGTGTGGACGTGTACTTCTTCGGGCAGTTCGCTGACGACGGGCGGATGCGGCAGGCGCACATGCTCACCCGTGCCGTTCCCGTCCGGGCCAGCGACGAGGAGCAGCTGTCGACATGACCGTCAGCAGCTATCGCGTGATCGGTATGGCCTGCGGGCACTGCGCGGGCTTCGTCACCGAGCAGATCGAACGGATTCCCGGTGTCACCGACGTGGCAGTGGACGTCGAAGGTGACACCGCCACGGTGACGAGCGACCGACCTCTCGACATCGCCGAGGTGCGTGCCGCCGTCGAGGAAGCCGGCTACGAACTGCCCTGACGCCTGCCCCCCGGGACGGACCGTGCGCGTCAGTGTGCGGGATCCGTCAGGTCCCGGGTGACGATCGCGAAGCGATGCGCGAACTCGACGGCTGCGTCGAGGTGGAGACTGGTGACGGGCGAGTCCACCAACGGTGGGGTGTCGCGGCGAACCACGAAGCGGGTCCGCACCAGCGTGTCGTCCGGGCCCTCCTCGTCGATGTCCATCAGCTCGGGCGGCGTGCCCGGGCGACCGCTGCCCGAGGCGGTCCAGCGGTACCGCAACTCCAACACGCCGTCCTCGGGGCAACTCCAGCTCAACTGGCTCACCGAAGCGCCACCGGCGGCGTTGGCCCACGCGCTCCAGCCGGTGCCGTCACTTCGCAGGCACACCCAACTGGACTCCAACGCGCCGTAGTCGTACGGGCCGCTGTCCCACAGCCCGACGAGGATCTCGTCGGGCATCAGGAGTCGCTGCCCAGGTTGAGCCGTAGGGCGTGCATCGCCACCTCCTCGAACGACGTGTCGAACACCTCGACGCTCACGTCGTCGGCGAGAACCTCGACGAGGTCTTCGTGGCAGACCACGAGGAAGTGGCGCAGCTGCCGCCAGCCCGAGGATGTCTGATCCGGGAACGGCACCGCGTTCTGTGCCTCCAACCTGCCGGGCCACGGAGAACCCTGCACCTCGTAGAACCCGTACTCCCAGTCGGGGTCGTGGAGAGGGTGACCGGGCAACGCCTCGTCGTTCGGATAGCCGAAGAGCACCTGCGTGAAACCGACGAAGGTGGCCATCGCCACGCGGTGCGGCGCCCCGGCGACGAAGACGAGACGACAGCTCCGCTCGTCCGCCAGCAGCAGCTCGGCCGACCCGGCGGGCGACGGAGAAACTCCCAGGTCCAGCAGGACCGCCTGTGGCCTCACCCACCGAATTCTATTCGGGTCCACGCGGGATGGACCGACCCCGATCGGCCCGTTAGCCTCGTCCACCATGACCAACGTGGACGAGGACGGTCACCCCGAGCCGCCGATCGCGGGCGACGAGACCGCCACCCTGTTGGGTTCCCTGGACCGCCAGCGCGCGACCCTCGCGTGGAAGACCGGTGGGCTCGACGCCGACAGCCTGCGGGCGACGCTCGGCCCGTCGTCGATCACCCTGGGTGGGCTGCTCAAGCACCTGGCCTTCGTCGAGGATCTCTACTTCTCGCTGAAGCTGGCCGGGCGCTCACCGGGAGCACCGTGGGAGACGGTCGACTGGGCCGCGAACCCCGGCTGGGAATGGCGCTCCGCCGCCGAGGACACCCCGGAGCAGCTCTACACGCTCTGGCGGGAGGCGGTGGCCCGTTCCCGTGCCACCGTCGCCGAGCTGCTGACTGACGCCGGACCGGAGCAGTTGGCCCGGGGTGAGTGGCCGGACGATCGCGTACCGAGCCTGCGCCGGGTCCTCGTCGACCTCATCGAGGAGTACGCCCGGCACGTCGGTCACGCCGACCTGATCCGGGAGTCGGTGGACGGGCTCACCGGCGAGGACCCGCCCCGCTGAGGGGTTCACGTCAAGGTCGCGTGCAGCCGATCCAGTTCGCGTTGGGTGCCGATGGCCTGGCGGTGCTCGGGGTGCTCCACGTACTGCCGAACCGTGTTCGCGAGGAACGCCGGGTCCACGTGCAGCCGCCCGACCGGCAGCGGATACGGGTGGGGCGGCTTTCCTGGCGCCGCGGCCAACCGCATCAGGGGGATGCTCGCGGCCCTGCGGGGCGGAGGAGGCGGACCACCCGGCAGTAGGCGATCCCAGGGCAGGAAGGTCCGCCTGACGAGGCCCTGTTCCGTGATGCCATCGCGGTCCAGGGTGAGCATTGGCCGGTTCAGCAGCAGGGTGAGCGCGATACCGCCCAGGACGACGGCCGCGACAGCGATGGCCAGCGCCACCGCGCCCGTGGTCCGGACGAGCTGCGCGCGATCCCCGCCAGCGATCCGTTCGGTCTGCACGAAAGCCGCCGCGATCCAGCCAAGAACCATCGACCAGGAGCCCATCCACGCGGGGCTCGCCGGCGCGACGAAGCGGTGCCGCTGCGGGTCCACCAGCCAGGTCGCGGGCCGCCGGTTGCGTCTGGTCAACAGGGCGTAGCCGACCCACGGCACCAGGAGCGTGCCGGAGAGGACAGCCATCCACGCCAGGAAGGCGACGCCACTCGGGTCGATCCGCCAGGTCACCGGCCTGAACCACAGTTCGGCGCACACCCGCAGGGCGAACGCGGCCACGGCGAAGGGCCAGACCAGCAGGCGTGCCGCGCGCAGGGGCATGGCCGGCACCGTAGGCCGTCCGGTCAAGCCGTCCAGCGGGTCGAACCTGAGGTCGGGCGGCGCCGGAGGGCGCGGCGACGCCGCCCGGGGTCCTCAGCTGGTGAAGCCGCCGTCCACGTTGACCACCGCGCCGGTCACGTACCCGGCCTCGGGGCTGGCCAGGTGCGCGACGGTGGCGGCGATGTCGGCGGGCCGAGCGTAGCGGCCGACGGCGGTGAATCCGCTGATGGCCGCCGCGTTCGGTCCGTCCGCCGGGTTGGCGTCCGTGTCCGTCGGCCCGGGGTTGACCAGGTTGACGGTGATGTCCCGTGGTCCCAGCTCGCGGGCCAGGCCCCGGGTCAGGCCGACCAGAGCGGTCTTGCTCATCGAGTAGAGCGTCAGCCCGGGGAAGACGGCCCGCTCTCCGACGTTGCTGCCGATGCTGATGATCCGTCCGCCTTCGCCCAGGTGCCGCAGCGCCGCCTGCACGGCGACGTACGGCGCCCGGATGTTCACCGCGATCGTCCGCTCCACCTCTGCCATGCCCAGTTCGTCCACGGCGCCGACGAGGAAGACCGCCGCGTTGTTCACCAGGATGTCCAGCCGACCCAGGTCGGCGACCGTCCGGTCGACCGCGTCCCGCACGGCGCTCGGGTCGGCGCCGTCGGCCTGGACGGCCAGTGCTCGCCGGCCGAGCGCCTCGATCTGCCGCACCACTGTCGCGGCCCGCTCCGCGTCCTGTCGGTAGGTGAACGCCACATCGGCCCCGTCCTGGGCCAGGCGCAGGGCGATGCCGGCCCCGATGCCGCGGGAACCACCGGTCACCAGGGCAACCTTGTCGCTGAGTGTCGTCATGCAAACGATCATGCGGCCGTGCCGACCTCCCGGTCTGGCGGCGATCGGACCCCTCGTTCCCACCTCCAGGTCCGATACCCGCGACCGCACCCACCCAGCCTCAAGATCTGCGCAGCTTCAGGGATCGTGCTGCCTCAACGGCCGACGAGACAGCAGGAGCACCGAAGTTGCGCGGATCTTGGGCTGCGGGGGAGGGTGGCCTGGGGACCGGGCGACGGGGAGGGTGATCGTGGGGCTGGGTGGCATCGGGGCGGTGCTGTTCGACATGGACGGCACCCTCGTCGACTCCGACGCCGCCGTCGAGCGGGCCTGGGAACAGTGGGCCGCCGAGTACGGGGTCGACCCGGCGGCGGCGTTGACGATCGCCCATGGCAGCCCCGCAGACCGGACCATCCGCCGCCTGCTGCCCGCGCTCGACGACACCACTGTCGCCGCGGCGGCGGCGCGGCAGCTCGCGTTGCAGTACGACGACCTGTCCGACGTGGTGGCCACCCCGGGGGCGCACGACCTGCTGACCGCGCTGGCCCGGCTGGGACTGCCCTGGGCGGTGGTGACCAGCGCCGACCGGCGGCTGGCCGAGGCTCGGCTCGGTGCCGCCGGCATCATCGCTCCCGTGCTGGTCACCGTGGAGGACGTGCGTGTCGGCAAGCCGGATCCGGAGGGTTACCGGCGGGCCGCCGCCCGGTTGGGCGTACCCGTGCCGCGGTGTCTGGTCGTCGAGGACGCCGAGGTGGGCCTGCGGGCCGGTCGGGCCGCCGGCGCGATGACCGCCGCGCTGAAAGGGCTCGATGGCGACCTGCGGCTCGACGACCTGACGCAGTTGACGCGCCACCTGGACCCGTCGCCCACCGCGCGCTGACCGGCGAACCCGGTGGCGTACCCGGGTCGGATCTGCTGCACTCTTCCCCGTCGACGACGGAGGGGAGGACTCGGTGGAGTTGACGCTGACACCGATGACGGAGCAGGACCTGGCCCGGTTGCTCGGGGAGCTGGAGCAGGCGTACGCCGAGGACCTGGTGGCGCACCGGGGGTTGACCCCGGAGGCGGCCCACGAGCGGTCGGCCACCCAGATCCGGGAGTCGTTGCCGGCGGGCGCGGCGTCCGAGAGGGCGCTGCTGCGGGTGGGCCGGGTCGACGGCATCGAGGTCGGTTGGATCTGGGTGACCCTGCCGACGACGGCCGCCCCGAGCCAGGCCTGGATCGACAACATCGAGGTGCATCCCGCGCAGCGGGGACGCGGGTACGCACGTCGGATGATCCAGCTCATCGAGGCCGAACTCGCCCAGCTCAACGTGCCCGAGCTGGGTCTGAACGTCTTCGGTACGAACACCGCGGCGATCGGGCTCTACCGGAGTCTCGGCTTCGAGGTCACGTCGCAGCAGATGGTGAAGCGGATCGCCGCGGCGGGCTGAGCCGGCGGCGCGGCCCCGGAGCGACCCCAGGCCGGTCCCCTGGGCAGGACTGTTCACCTGCCCAGCGGGAAACCGGCGCGGACCGCACCTGGGGAGGAGCGACGGATGACGCACGGTGTCGGACTGACCATCGGTGTGCTCGGCTCGTACGGTGGGCGAAACCTCGGCGACGAGGCGATCCTCACCGGCCTGCTCACCGATCTGCGTACGCAGGAACCAAACGCCCGGATCATCGTCTTCTCCCGTAACCCGGAGCACACGCGGGCCGCCCACCCGGACGTCGAGGCGGTGCCCTGGGAAGGCGTCAGCCGCACCGACTCCGCCCTCGTCCTGGCCCAACTCGACCTACTGATCCTGGGTGGCGGCGGCATCCTCTACGACCGGGAGGCCCGCCGCTATCTGCGGGTGGTCCGGGTCGCACAGGAACGCGGCCTGCCCCTGATCACGTACGCGGTGGGGGTCGGGCCGCTCAGCGACGCGGTGGACACCGGCATGGTCCGGGAGACGCTCTCCGGCGCGACCCAGGTGACGGTCCGTGACCAGGAGTCCCGGATGGTGCTGGAGGAGGCGGGTCTGCTCAATCCGATCACGGTCACCGCCGACCCGGCGTTCCTCCTGCAACCCGAGGACTTCCCGGCCCACCTGCTCGCCGAGGAGGGGGTGCCGGTCGGTAAACGGCTGGTCGGGATCAGCGTGCGGGAGCCGGGGCGGGCCGCCGAGCGGCTCGACGTGGACGGCTACCACCGGCTGCTGGCCCAGATCGGTGACTTCCTGGTGCACCGGATCGACGCGTACGTGCTGTTCGTGCCGATGGAACGGGACGACATCCGGCACGCCCACGGGGTGCTCTCCCACATGGTCGCCGCCGATCACGGTCGGATCCTGCACGGCACCTACTCGCCGCAGCAGGTGCTCGGACTGATGCGCCACTTCGACCTGGCCGTCGGCATGCGTCTGCACTTCCTGATCTTCGCGGCGATGGTCGGCACACCGTTCCTGCCCCTGCCGTACGCCGGCAAGGTCTTCGACCTGGCCCAGCGGCTCGGCGTGCCGGCGCTGCGCGGCGTGGAGCGGGAGGTCGAGGGGCCGCTGTTGGCCGAGGTCGACCGGCTGTGGGACGAGCGGGAGCAACGCGCGGAGGCCACCGCCCGACGGGTGGCCGAGGTGTGCGAGCAGGCGCGGGGCACCTCGGAGGTCACCCGCGGGGTGCTGGAGGGCCTACGCAGCCAGGCCCTCACCCGGGTCTGAGTGGGCGGTCACACGGCGGGACCCGTCCACCGGTAGCGCCACTCGCGGGCCTCTTCGTGGGCGGTCTCCAGCTCGTAGATCTGTGCCTGCGCCAGCCCACCCGAGCCGAGGTGGTGGTGGGTCAGCGGTGGACGGCCGTTGCTGTCCAGTTCGACGGTGATGGTCTGCCCGTCCGCCGTGCCGCCGACGAGAAGGATCCGCACGGATGAAGCCATGCGCCCATCCTGCCCGTCGTGCCGCCCGCCCGCAGCGGATAGCGGGGCAGCGGGGCGACCCGACCCGTGGCTAGGGTCGGCGGATGGAGCAGACGATCGATCCGACGCTCGGCCCGGTGCTCGCCCGTACCGGCGACGAGCGCGCCGTACTGGACTCGTTCCTCGACTTCCACCGGGCCGTGCTGCTGCGCAAACTACGCGGTCTCTCCGACGCCGACGCGGGCCGACGGCTGGTGCCCTCGGCGACCACGCTCGCCGGGCTGGTCAAGCATCTGACCCTGGTCGAGCGGAACTGGTTCCCGACCCTGCTGGCCCCCGAGCCGGGCGACGTCTACCTGACCTCGGAGGAGGATGCGGTGGCGAGCTTCACGCTCGGTGACCAGGACACCGTCGCCGAGCTCACCGAGGCGTACGAGCGGGCCTGCGCCCGATCGCGGGCGTTCGCCGCCCGCTTCGACCTCGACCACGTGGTGCCGCACCCACAGCTCGGCGAGGTGTCGCTGCGCTGGATTCTGGTGCACCTGATCGAGGAGACGGCCCGGCACGCGGGTCACGCCGACATCCTGCGCGAGCTGACCGACGGCGAGTGCGGCGCGCTCTGATCCTGCGGCCACCCGACGTGCCGGTCTGCCGGTGGGTGCCGACGCCAGCCCGCGGGGGCCGCCTATCCTGGGCGCGGGCGGCGACGAGGAGGAGCAGGTGCTGGTCATCCACGGGCTGTGGCTGCCCGGCGACGACTCGACCGGCGGCCTCGCCGTCTGGGCCGAGGACAGCGCCGCGCCACAGGCGCCGACCCGGTCCGGCCGGCCGCCCCGGGAACGCCCGCACCCCTTCGCCGCCGGGCACGCCGACCTGGTCGCCGTCCTCGCCGACGCCGCCGAACCGGCCCACCCCGGCACCGCGCTGCTCACCCTGCCCACCCGGGCGGGCGCGCCGGTCGACTCGCCCGAGCTGATCCGGACCGCCGTCGCACCCCCGGCCCGCGGCCGGCTCACCCTGGCCGGGTGGCGCGTCCCCGTGCTGATGTACGCCCCAGACGACGCGCTCTCGCTGCTCCGCGCCCTGGACGACCTCCCGGCGGTGCCCGGGTCAACCCTGCGCCACCTCGCCGACCTGGCCGACTTCGCCGCCGACCTGGTGACCCGCGGTCGAGTCCTCCCCGGCGTCGCCACGACGGCTGTCCCGTCGGCGAGCGGGGTGGCGGCAAACAGGACGCCGGCGGTCGTCGCGTCGCCGGGCAGGACGTCGGCGAGCGCAGCGGCGGTCAGTGGCACGGTCGCAGGGGCGTCGTCAGGCGGTTCCGTCCAGGTGCCGGCCCAGGCGGTCTGGCGTCCGCTGCTGACCGGCACCGACGCCGCCTGGGCGCGCTCGCTGGCGCTGGCCCTGCCGCCAGCCGCCCGAGCCGCCGTGGACTCCGCCACCCTTGACCCGGCCGGCATCGCGGCCTTGGCCGGTGGTTCGGGTGGGAGCGAGTTGACCGCGGCCGAGGTCGTCGCGGATGCGCTCGACGCGCTCACCGACGCCGCCGCGCGGGCCGCCCTGGCGACCACCACCCTGGCCCGGGGACTGCGCCCGGGTGGCCCGGCACCGGCCTGGTTGGCGGCGCTCGCCGGCCCGCAGCGTGACTTCACCGTCGATCCGACGGCGTTGGCCACGCTGCGCGAAGAGCTGGACGCCTGGCAGCGGGACGCCGCCGGCGGCCCGGTGCGGGCCAGTTTCCGACTGGTGGAGCCGGCCCCGGACGAGGTCACCGAACCGATCCTGGCGACCCGACCGGCGCCGAACGACATCGTGCCGGCGCCGGTCGAGTCGGTCGGTGGTGGGCGTTGGCGGCTGGAGTTCGGGTTGCAGGCCGCGGACGAGCCCGGCCTGCACGTCGACGCCGGGCAGGTCTGGCGGGCGCCGCAGACGCTCGGCGGCCTGGCCGGCCGGACGACCAGCCCGCAGGAGACGCTGCTCGCCGAGCTGGGCCGGGCCAGCCGGCTCTGGCCGGACCTGGACGCCGCACTGCGCACCGCCGCCCCCGAGGCGATGGACCTCGACGTCGAGGGGGCGCACCGGTTCCTCAGCGAGGGCGCTCCGGTGCTGCACGCGGCCGGGTTCGGGGTGCTGCTGCCGTCCTGGTGGCAGCGCTCGTCGGCGCGGCTCGGCGCCCGGCTGCGGGCCCGCAGCCGCACCGCGCCCGGCACGGTCGGTGGCATGGAGGCCGGTGTCGGGCTGGATGCCCTGGTCGACTACCGCTGGGAGATCGCCCTCGGGGACCAGCCGCTGTCCGCCGAGGAGCTGGCCGCGTTGGCGGAGATGAAGACCCCGCTGGTACGGCTGCGCGGCCGGTGGGTCGAGCTGGACCCGGGGCGGCTCGCCGCCGGTCTGCGGCTGCTCCGCTCGGCGGGCGAGCTGACCGTCGCCGACCTGCTCCGCCTCGGGCTGGCCGACGGTGAGGCCACCGGGGCGCTGCCGGTGCTGGAGGTGACCGCCGACGGGGCGCTGGGCGACCTGCTCGCCGGTGCGGTCGAGCGTCGGCTCACCCCGCTGGACCCACCACCGGGCTTCCAGGGGACGTTGCGGCCGTACCAGCAGCGTGGGCTGGCCTGGCTGGCGTTCCTGCGCTCACTCGGCCTGGGTGGCGTGCTCGCCGACGACATGGGGCTGGGCAAGACGGTGCAACTGCTCGCGCTGCTCGCCGGGGACCCACCGGAGGCCGGACCGACGTTGCTCGTCTGTCCGATGTCACTGGTCGGCAACTGGCAGCGGGAGGCGGCCCGGTTCACCCCGCAGCTGCGGGTGCACGTACACCATGGGGCGGAGCGGGCGCGGGGGGCGGAGTTCACCGCGGCCGCGCACGGCGCGGACCTGGTCGTCACCACCTACTCGGTGGCCGCCCGCGACGCCGCCGACCTGGCCGGCATCGACTGGCACCGGGTGGTGGTGGACGAGGCGCAGGCGATCAAGAACGCGTCGACCCGGCAGGCCGAGGCGGTCCGCGCGCTGCCCGCCCGGCAGCGGGTGGCGGTGACCGGTACGCCGGTGGAGAACCGGCTCGCCGACCTGTGGTCGATCATGCAGTTCGCGAATCCGGGGTTGCTGGGGCCGGCGGCGACGTTCCGCAAACAGTTCGCCGAGCCGATCGAACGGCACGGCGACGCCGAGGCCGCCGAACGGCTCCGGCGGATCACCGGGCCGTTCGTGTTGCGCCGGCTCAAGACCGACTCGTCGATCATCTCGGATCTGCCGGAGAAGCTGGAGATGGAGGTGCTCTGCAACCTCACCGCCGAGCAGGCCGCCCTGTACCGGGTGGTGGTCGACGACATGCTGGCCCGGATCGAGACAAGCGACGGCATCGAGCGACGCGGCCTGGTGCTGGCCACCATGACCCGACTCAAGCAGGTCTGCAACCACCCGGCCCAACTGCTGCGTGACGGCTCGCCCCTGGAGGGCCGCTCCGGCAAGCTGGCCCGGCTCACCGAGATCATGGAAGAGGTGCTGGCGGCGGGGGAGCGGGCACTGCTGTTCACCCAGTACGCCGAGTTCGGCGCGATGCTGCGGGGTCACCTGTCGGCGCGGTTTGGCCGGGAGGTGCTGTTCCTGCACGGCGGCCTCGGTAAGGCCGAACGGGACGCCATGGTGCAGCGCTTCCAGTCGGCGGACGGTCCGTCGCTGTTCGTCCTCTCCCTCAAGGCCGGTGGCACCGGGCTCACCCTGACCGCCGCCAACCACGTGGTGCACGTGGACCGGTGGTGGAACCCGGCGGTGGAGGACCAGGCCACCGACCGGGCGTTCCGGATCGGGCAGCGTCGACGGGTGCAGGTCCGCAAGTTCGTCTGCGCCGGCACGGTCGAGGAGAAGGTGGCCGCGATGATCGCGGACAAGCGCAGCCTCGCCGAGCGGGTGGTCGGCACCGGCGAGCAGTGGATCACCGAGCTGTCCACCGGTCAGTTGCGGGACCTGTTCACCCTGGAGGCCGGGGCGGTGGTGGAGTGAGCGAGCGGAGCGCGCGAACCATCAGGCACAGCGTGGTGCCTCACGCCGGCGCGGAGCGCAGCGGAGCGCTGGCGTGACCGACTTCGCCGACTACGGGCGCCCCCGCCGGGTCGACGGGGGACTGCGGGCACGCAGCGCCCGAGGGGCGATCGGTCGCTCCTGGTGGTCGCGGCGGTTTCTGGAGGTGCTGGAGTCGTTCGCGCTCGGCACCCGGCTGACCCGTGGTCGGTCGTACGCGCGGGCCGGCCAGGTGCTCACGCTGGACATCGCGCCCGGACGGGTCAGCGCGGTGGTGCAGGGCTCTCGGCCGCAGCCGTACCAGGCATCCATCGCGCTGAAGCCGTTTCCGTCCGCGCTCTGGTCCCGGATCGAGGCGGAGCTGGCCGGCCAGGCGTTCTTCAGCGCCCGGCTGCTCGCCGGGGACCTCCCCGACGAGTTGGAGGAGCTGTTCATCGCCGCCGGCGCGCCGCTCTTCCCGACCGGCGTGGACGAGCTGACCCAGCGGTGCAACTGCCCCGACTTCGCCGTGCCGTGCAAGCACCTCGCGGCGACGTTCTACCTGCTGGCCGAGGCGTTCGACGCGGACCCGTTCGAGCTGCTGCACTGGCGCGGTCGATCCCGTGCCGAGTTGCTCGACGAGTTGCGTGCCCGGCGGGTCGAGGCCACCGGAACGGCCCTGCCACCCGCCCTGGTCGATCCACCGTCCGAAGCGGACGACGAGGGATCGACTGTGGACGTCGTGGCACCCGTCGGTGCGGCCCGTGCGCTGGCCGGTCTGCCGGCAACTCCGCTGGCCGACGCCGCGGACCGGTTCTGGATGCCGCCGGTGCCGCTGCCCGATCGGCCACCCCGGCTGGCAACCGGCCCCGACCTGCTGCTGCGCCAGCTCGGAGCGCCAGCGCCGGCCATCGGCGGGCCGGGACTGCTCGAACGGTTGCGCCGCGCGTACCGGGCGTTCAACCCGGCCGACCGGTGAGCCGTCACGTCCACCGGCGGCGGAACCGCCACATGACCGCGGCGTTGGCCACCAGCACCACCGCGCAGATCGCGCCGGTCAACCGACCGGCGAACACGGCTATCGCCGGCAGCGATGCCCACAGCACGATGGTCAACAACATCAGGTAGCGGCCCCTGCGGGCCCGGGCCCGGTGGTCCAGCCGGTTGAAGAAGGCCGGGTCACTCTCCCGGAGCTGACGGGTGATCTGGTCGAATCTGCGCTGATCCTCTTTGCTGAGCATGGCGCTGCCTTCCCCTCACGCGTTCAGCGGTTCGGCGGCATACCCGCTGCTGCGGCGGCTCACGCTCACCCGCTGCTGCTACTTTTCCGCCACGTGAGGTCACCTCATGTCCGGCTTACCCAAACCTTAAGTTTGCCTGTGGTGGTGAACGACGCGGAACGTGTCGCGTGTGGCGGCGCGGTCCGGTCTGTGCCCGGCTGCCGCGCGTCCGCCCTGCTGGGAAGCTCCGCGCCCGCCCGGCGCCCGGCGCCCGACCGCGATGCCGCACTGAGCGCTGTCTTAAGTGCCCTCGCGAGGGTGTTCAGCCCACCTTGAAGGCACCTGAGTGCTTGGTTACCTTGCCGTAGCAACCCCCCTCAGGCAACAGTCGCCGCACCTGCCGCACCTGCCCGGTCGCAGCTTCCGGCGCTCATCAGAAATCGGGATTGGTACATGGCCGACCAGAATGTGCCACCACGCCGACCGCGGGACGACCGCGGTTGGGACGGACGCCAGCACCACAACGCGGACGGCTACGGCGACCCCAGCACGTCCGCGCCCTACGGGTACGAGTCGCCCCACCCCTACCAGGGCGGCTACCCCGCGCAGGCCGACCCGCGCGAGCAGTACGGCGACGGTTACGCCCACGCCGGACACCCCGCACCCGGCCCGCGTGGACCGCAGTGGGTCGGCCCGGAGGGTCTCGGCCGGCCGGCGCCGGCGCGACCGGCCGGTGCCGGACTGCCCGCTCTGGACGATGACGACGACTCGGGCCGCAAGGTCGGCCGGCGCAAGGCCGTGTTCGCCCTCGGCGGCACCGCTGCCGTCGTCGCCGGTGGCGCGGCGCTCGCCATGACCCCGCAGATCCGTGGCCTCTTCGGCGACGAGACGACGGCGGCGGCGAAGGCTGGCGACGCGACCGGCAGCACGGTGACCGACGGCACCGCGGCGCGGCCCAGCGGCCAGCAGCCCAGCACGGTGCGGACGTACACCGAGCAGAACGAGAGCTACATGGGCTCCCGGGCCGGCGAGGCGTTGAAGAAGAACGCGCCAACGACCGGACGGACCCTGTCCGGCCCCGCCGCCGCCGCCACGTCGACCAAGGTGACCGTCAAGACGGTGCTGGCCAAGGACCCGATCCTGCACCTGGCCCGGCGCGCCACCTTCGGACCGACGCCCGAGGTGATCGCCGACATCAAGAGCAAGGGTATCGACGCCTGGATCCGCGCCCAGTTGGAGCCGGACAAGATCGAGCCGAGCAAGGCCGAGTTGAAGCTCGCCGAGTTGCCGACCCTGAAGCTCGACCCACAGCAGTTGCGCGCCCAGCGGGACCAGCTCAACGACCAGGGCGCCCAGCCGGAGCGGGAGATGGTCGACGCCACCATCGCCCGGCAGATCTGGTCCAAGCGCCAACTGTTCGAGGTGATGGTCGACTTCTGGAACGACTTCCTGCACGTCGCCGCCGACTTCGACGGCGGCGAGGCCTACCGCAACTCGTTCGACCAGGACGTCGTGCGCAAGCACGCGCTGGGCAGCTACCCGGAGATGCTTGTCGCCGCGAACAAGCACCCCGCGCTGCTGATCTACCTGAACCAGAAGGACTCCCGCAAGGACGCGATCAACGAGAACCTCGCCCGGGAGAACCTGGAGCTCTACTCGGTCGGCGTCGACGGTGGTTACGAGGAGCAGGACGTCCGGCAGGCGGCGATGCTGCAGACCGGCCGCGGCATCGACCGCGAGGGCAAGTACGTCTTCAAGCCCGAGCAGCACTACGTCGGCAAGGTCAAGATCCTCGGCTTCACCCACGCCAACGACTCGCTGGACCCGAAGAAGGCCGACGCGGCGATCGACGCGTACATCGCCTACATCGCGCTGCACCCGTCGACGGCGAAGTACGTCGCGCAGAGCCTGGCGACCCGGTTCGTCTCGGACACCCCGCCGAAGTCCCTGGTGGACCGGCTCGCGAAGACGTACACCACGAACAACGGCCTGATCAAGCCGGTGTTGATGGCGCTGTTCTCCTCCTCGGAGTTCTGGGCCGGTGTGGGCCAGAAGGTGCGCCGGCCGATGGAGTACCTGGTCGCCACGTACCGCACCCTGGGTGTCTCACCGGAGGCGTCGCCGAAGCACAACAACGGCGACAACAAGCGCACCCCGTACGCCCGGGGCCTGCGGCAGATCCACGACAAGCTGCGCGAGCTGGGCCACTTCCCGATGGGTCAGCCCACCCCGGACGGCTACCCGGATGTCTACGTCGCCTGGACGTCGGCCGGCACCATGGTCAACGGCTGGAACGAGGCGGGCGAGATCATCGGCGGTTACCGCACCACCTTCACGTACACAGCCCCGGAGAAGTTGGTCGCCGCGCCGCCGGCCACCGCCGGGGCGTACGTGGACGCGCTCTCCCAGCGGCTGGTGGGTCAGAAGCTGAGCACGCGGGAGAAGGACCTGATCCTCAATGTGGCCGGTGTCCCGCCGACTGCCAAGGTCGACGCCACGTTCAACGGGGCCATCACCGCCGTCGCGCGGGCGATCCTCGCTTCCCCCCAGCACCACCTCCGGTGAGGCACCCGATGGAGAAGACTGTGTACAACTCTTTCCCCCTGCACCCCGAATGCCCCGACGTGCGACGGCTGGCCGACAACCCGGCCGAGGCGTTGCTGCGCGCGGAGGCGGACATCGTCGCCGCCGAGAGCGCCGCCGAGCGGGACCGCTACCGCACCCTGGAGAATCTGGAGGAGGCGCAGCAGGACGGTCGTGGCGTCACCCGCCGGACCTTCGTCGTGGGTGCCGCGGCCACCGCCACCGCCCTGGCCACCGCCCAGTTCGTCACCACGTCGGCGTCGTTCGCCGCGACCCCGACCGGCACCCTGATCCACGTCTTCCTCTACGGCGGCCTGGACGGGCTGAGCCTGGTCGCGCCGGACAACGACCCCGTGCTCGCCAAGGACCGTCCCGACCTGCTGCTCGGCAACGACTCGTTGGCCCTGGACCGCGGGTTCAAGATGACCAGCGCGTTCAAGCCGTTGGAGAAGTGGCTGGCGGCCGGTCAGCTGGGCTTCGTCCCGGGGACCTCGGACCCGCGCCTGTCGCGCAGCCACTTCCAGGCCGCGGACGCCTGCAACCTGGGTGGCCTGCCCAACGAGACCGGTGGCCGGGGCTGGCTCGACGGCCTCGTCGACCACCTGGGCAAGGGCACCGCGTTCCGCAGCGTCGGCATCGGCAGCACGCTGCCCCGTTCGCTGGTGGGCACCAACGGCGCCCTGTCGCTGAACAACGTGGGATCGCTGCGGCTCAACGGCGACCAGAAGTACCGGGCCGCCACCGAGGCGGCCATCCGGGGGCTCTTCACCGGGATCAACCACCCGGTGGAGGAGGCCGTGCAGGAGGGCATGGGTGCGCTGGCCACCGCCCAGCAGTTGGCGGCCAAGCCGTACGAGCCCGCCGAGGGCGTCAAGTACGAGGGCGTCGGCAACTCGTTCAAGCAGCTCGCCCAACTGATCAAGGGCGGCGCGAACGTCCGGGTCGCCACCGTCGGGATGGGCGGTTACGACACCCACGAGAACCAGGGCACCGCCGCGGGCGGCCAACTGCACCGCAAGTTGAACGAGCTGGCCACCGCGATGGCGGCCTTCTTCACCGACCTCGGTCCGCAGGCCGCCGACGTGACGATCATGGTGTCCAGCGAGTTCGGTCGTCGGATCCGCTCCAACACCGGCGGCACCGACCACGGGCACGGTGGGGTGGTCACGATCCTCTCCGGCAAGAAGCTGGCCGGTTCGCTGCTCGGCGACTGGAACGGTCTGGACAAGCCGGACTCCGGTGACGTGCCGGAGTACAACAACATGTTCAACGTGTACGGCGCGGTGGCCCAGGGCCGGTTCGGGCTCACCAACGCGGAGGTCGAGAAGGTCTTCCCCCGCCAGAAGTACGCCCCGATGAAGCTGTACGCGTGACGTACCCGCACACCCACGCCGCCGGCCGTCGTACCGGGACCTCGTCCCGGCACGGCGGCCGGTCGGCTGCTCCCGTACCCCCGCAGGTCCCGGACCGGCGCGGACCCGGCGGCCGGCGGCTGCTGGGCCTGCTGCTCCTGGTCGGCCTGCTCGCCAGCGTGCTGCCGTGGTGGCTGGGCACCCCCGCCGGTTCGTTGCGCAGCACCGCGTCCACCGTCACCGCGGCCGGCCGGATCAGCGGTCTGATCGCCGGCTACCTGCTGCTGGTGCAGGTGCTGATGATGAGCCGGCTGCCGGTGCTGGAGCGGTGGATCGGCGGTGAGCAGATGGCCCGCTGGCACCGCGACGTCGGCGCCACCCTGCTGGTCGCCGTGCTGGCGCACCTGTCGCTGATCATCGTCGGCTACTCGGACCTGCGGAACCAGTCGCTCCTCGCCGAGGTCGGCACGCTGCTCGGCGACTACGAGGACATGGTGTCGGCGTTCGTCGCCGCCGGCCTCATGATGCTTGTCGGGTTCAGCAGCATCCGGGGGATCCGCCGGGCGCTGCCCTACGAGATGTGGCACCTGCTGCACCTGTCCAGCTACCTCATCCTGTTGCTCGGCTTCGGCCACCAGTTCGCCCACGGCGCGCAGCTGTACAAGCCCGGTCCGGTGCGCACCGGCTGGATCGCGCTCTACGTGCTGGTGGTCGCCGCCCTGCTCTGGGGCCGGGTGCTCGCGCCGTTGGCGTTCAACCTGCGCTACCGGCTGCGGGTCGCCGACGTGGTCGCCGAGAGCCCCGACACCATCTCCATCTATCTCACCGGCGAGCGGCTCGGCCGGCTGACGATGCTCGGTGGCCAGTACTTCCGCTGGCGTTTCCTCACCCGGGGCTGCTGGTGGCAGTCGCACCCGTTCTCCGTCTCCGCCGCCGCGAACGGCCGCTGGCTGCGGCTCACCGTCAAGGTCGTCGGCACGCACACCGCGGACCTGCGCGACCTGACCCCGGGCAGCCGGGTCTGGGCGGAAGGCCCATCGGGCACCTTCACGGCCGCGCACCGGGTCCGCGAGCGGGCACTGCTGATCGCGGGCGGCAGCGGCATCACGCCGATCCGGGCGATGCTGGAGGAGCTGCCGCCGGGCGCGGCCCTGATCTACCGGGCCCGTACGCCCGCCGACGTGCTGCTCAGCCGTGAGCTGGACTGGCTGGCGCAGGAGCGGCACACCTCGGTCTGGTACGTCATCGGCTCCCGCGACGACCCCGGTCCCCGTCAGCTGATGAGCCCGGACGGGTTGCGGCAACTGGTGCCCGACGTGGCCCGGCGCGACGTCTACCTGTGCGGGCCGCCCGGCCTGGTGGAGCAGTCGGTCCGCGCGCTGCGCGGCGCCGGTGTGCCCCGACGGCAGATCCATCTGGCCACGTTCGAGTTGTAGGAAGGCATCCCCATGCGTCGCGCGTTGCTCGCGATCACCGGCCTGGCCGCCAGCACCACCGCGCTCGTGGTGTTCAAGGGCTCGCCGGGCGCCACCCAGGTCGCCCAGAACCTGCCGACCGCCCAGCCGGTCAACCCCACCCCGCAGGGTGTCGACCCGGCCGCCGAACCGCCCGCCGGCGCGACCGCCGAACCGCCCGCCGGGGCACCGACGCCGTCGGTGAAGCCCAGCGCGCCGTCGTCGGCCAAACCCACCAAGAGCACCACCCGGCCGCCCAGCACCCCCCGTGCCACCACGAAGGCTCCCTCCGCGCCGCGGACCACCACCAAGGCGCCGGAGTCGACCACGCGGCGGGTCACGGGGCCGGGCGTGGACAACGAGTACGGCTTCGTCCAGGTGCAGATCGTCGTCTCCGGCACCCGGATCGTCGAGGCCGTCTCGCTGTCGCTGCCCAGCGGCGGCGAGTCCGACATCCACAGCGACGACGTCAGCAGCAGGTACGACGGCACCGGCGGCGAGGTGGTGCAGAAGCAGAGCGCCAACGTCAACACCGTCTCCGGCGCCACCGAGACCAGCAACTCCTACAAGCAGTCCCTGCGGGGCGCGATCGAGCAGGCGTTCTGACGTGCCGGCCGCGATGATCCGACCCGGGCTGTGCCGGGTCGAGCAGATCATGGGTACGGCGATCACCCTGGACCTGGCCGACGACCTGCCCCCGGCGGCCCTGCACGAGTTGGCCGACGACGTCTTCGCCTGGATGCGCGAGGTGGACGCCCGGTTCAGCACGTACCGGCCGGACAGCGAGGTGTGCCGCTTCGACCGGGGTGAGGTGCTGCTCTCCGAGGCGTCCGCGGATCTGCGGTTCGTGCTGGAGGCCTGCGCGGACCTGTGGGGTGCCACCGACGGCTTCTTCGACGCGTACGCCACCGGGCGGCTCGACCCGTCCGGCTTCGTCAAGGGTTGGGCCGCTCAGGTCGCCTCGGATCGCCTGCTCGCGGCCGGCGCGGCGAACCACTGCGTGAACGCCGGCGGTGACGTGCGGGTGCGCGGCCTCTCCCCGGCCGGGGCGCCGTGGCGCGTCGGCATCCGGCACCCCTGGGACGCCATGGCGACCTGCCTGGTGCTCACCGGCACCGACCTGGCGGTGGCCACGTCCGGCGTCTACGAGCGTGGCCGGCACGTGCTGGACCCGCGCCGGGGCGCCCCGGCCAGCGGGTTGCGCTCGGTGACAGTGGTCGGCACGGACCTCGGTGTGGCCGACGCGTACGCCACCGCCGCCCTCGCCATGGGAACACCCGGCCTCGGCTGGCTGAACGGCCTCGACGACCACACCCACGCGGTGGTGACCGACGACGCCCGCCAGTACGGTTCCGCCGGCCTGCCGCTCACCGACTAGAAGGCCGCGCAGCCCGGCCGGGGCTCCTAGCGGACCGGGCGGTGGGTGCCGGCCGGGCGGGAGCCGGTGGGGCGTGGGCGGCCGGGACGCGAGCCGGACGGCCGGGTGCCGGCCCACCGGTGGCGTGGGTGGCTGCGGCGGGGCGGTTCGGTGCCGCCGGGATGAGGCGCCCTGTCGTTCGTGGACATCGTTCCCCCGTTCGTGGCGCGCGTTCGCGCCGTCTCCCTGTCAACGAGGACCGGCGCCCCGGCGACGCTGTCGGGCACCTGATGGAATCGCCGGCCCGGCACGTCTCACCTGCCTCGTCGGGGCAGTGGCAGGTGACCGGGGAGCAGGTCGGGGGCGAGCGTCACCCCGGCGGCGCGCAGCGCCCCGATCAACGTGTTCTGCACGAGGTACGAATCCGGCAGCTGCCAGCGGGCCTGCTCGGGGGCGACCGCCCAGCGGACCGTGCCCTCCGGCAGTCGGGTGGGCGGCGCGGGGACCCACGAGCCCGGCCCGTGCCGGACCACGTGGAAGCAGTGCTCCAACTCCGGCCGGAGCGGGTCACCGGGGCGGACCAGGAACATCCACCGCCCGGTGGGGGTGACCAGCACCGGTCCTCGTACGCCGGTGCCGGCCGGGTGGATCTGCACCGCGTCGAGCACGTGCCGGCCCAGGTGGGCGGGCACCTCCAGCACGTCGAAGGCCCGGCCGGTGGGCAGCAGCACCCCGTGTGGACGGTTCCGCCACCAGGTGGCCACCCGGGCCGGGTCGGCGCTGGCGGCCAACTCCCAGTTCTCCAGGGCGGGATGGCAACCCACGGTGGGACAGCCGGCCCGGCCGCAGACGAAACGGCTGCGGGCCAGACAGGCCCCCGGCGTGACCTCCCACCCGTGCGTGGCGTACCGCATGGCGACCCGGCGCAGCCGGACTCGTTCCAGCGGTGACAGTTCGGCGACGCGCGGTCCGACGTTCCCCCACATGTGTGCCATCTCCCCTCGTCGGGCCCGGCGGTCGCCAGGTCGCATGTCGAGCACCGTCACTGCCGTAACCCACGATCGTTGAGGTTGACGAACGGCTCGTGCAACTTGCACGAAAAGTACGAGGACTGGCTGTACGGCTGACGTACATCGTGTGCGACCAGCGAAAACCTGAAAGCGAACGGCCGTCGTCGCACCCGCGGACATCGCCCCGGCTCGATCGGTCGGCGGCGGCAGGGGAGGATGGGCAGATGGACGAGCTACCCATAGGACGGCGAGTGGCGTACTGGCGGGGACGCCGCAAGATGTCCCAGCAGGTCTTCGCCGACCGCCTGGGAAAGTCCAAGAGCTGGGTGGACAAGGTCGAACGCGGCGTCCGCCGGTTGGACAAGTTCTCCGTCCTCTACGAGATCGCCGACATCCTCCAGGTCGACGTGCAGCTCCTGCTGGGCAAGGACCCGGAGCGCCGCACCGACGCGCTGAACTGCATCGACCAGGTCGAGGTGCAGGAGATCCGGGCGGCGCTGGAACGCTACGACTCGATGAGCGCGTACTTCGACGCGGTGCCGTGTCCGCCGCCGCTTGACGACCTGCGCAAGGCCGTCAACCACGCCTGGCTGACCTACCAGTACGGCCGCTACGGCATGCTCACCCGGGCGCTGCCCAAGCTGCTGCGCGACGCGCAGGCCGCCGACGCCGCCTACGGCGGTGACCGGGCACCCGAGGCGGCCCACCTGCTCGGGCAGGTCTACCAGATCGCCTCCTCGGTGCTGCGCAAGCTCGGCGAGTGCGACCTCGCCTGGTTGGCCGCCGACCGGTCGATGGCGGTGGCCCAGCGGGCCGACGACCCTCTGCTGGCCGGCATCGCGACCACCCGGGTCTGCAACGCGCTCGTCGCGATGGGCCGGGCCCGCCCCGCGCTGGAGCTGAACGTCCAGATCGCCAACCGGCTGGCCCCGGGTGGGAGCAACGGGGTCACCCCGGCCCGCCTCTCCGTCTACGGGATGCTGCTGCTCCAGGGTGCGATGGCCGCGTCGCGCATCGGTGACACGGCGAGCGTCGACGACCTCATCAACTGCGCGCAGGAGGCCGCCACGCTGCTCGGCGGCGACCACAACCACTACTGGACGTCGTTCGGTCCGACGAACGTCGAACTGCACCGGGCCGCCGCCGCGGTGGAGCTGGGTGACGGGGGGCGGGCCGTGGAGGTGCACCAGATGCGCATCGCGGAGCCCGCCTTCAACGCGCTGCTGCCCGAACGTCGCGCCCACCACCTGCTCGACATCGCCCGCGGGTACGCCCAACTGGGCGACGTGGCGAACGCCGGCGAGATGCTGCTGCTCGGTGACCGACTCGCTCCGTCGGAGGTCCGCTGCCGGCCGATCGCCCACGAGGTGATGTCGGACATCCTTCGTCGCACACGTGGTGCGCCGCCTTCTCCGGTAGCGGAGTTGGCTGAGCACATGGGAGTAGGGGTATGAGCGCGGAGCCGGTGTGATGGCCGGTTCAGCACGCCACAGCGGGCACCGCCAGGTGCTCTACGTCATCGCCTGCGGTTCACCGCTGGCCCGGCACGTCGGTCGCCTGGTCGACCTTGCCCAGCAGGATGGTTGGGACGTCTGCGTGGTCGTCACCCCGGACGGGGCGAAGTTCGTCGACCAGGCCGCACTGGCTCGGCAGACCGGCCACCCGGTGCGGACGCACTACAAGAATCCCGGTGACCCGGACGTGTTGCCGCCCGCCGACGCCATGATCGTCTGCCCGGCCACCGTCAACACGGTCAACAAGTGGGCGGCCGGGATCACCGACACCCTGGCGCTCGGGTTGCTGGTCGAGGCGCAGGGCAAGGGCGTCCCCATCGTCGCGGTGCCGTACACCAACGCCGCGATGGCCGTCCACCCCGCGTTCCGCGCCGGGGTGGCCCGGCTGGCCGAGTGGGGCGTCACGGTGCTCTTCGGTGACCACGTGATCGCCCTGCATCCGCCCGGCACGGGGGAGCAGTACCTGCACACCTTCCCGTGGGCGATGCCGCTCGCCGCCCTGGACGCCGTCTCCGTGAGCGCTGCCTGACGCTCACCCGTACGGCCTGCCCGCGACCCGGCCTGGCCGGGTGTCACCGCTGGACCGCCCCCGCGCCGGTAAGCTGGCCCGCCGTGAGCACTAGCAGATCCGCCCCCACGGTGACCGAGGTGGTGGCCGAGCTGGAACGGCGCTATCCACCGGCCTGGGCCGAGGAGTGGGACCGGGTGGGCCTGGTGCTCGGCGAGCCGGCCGCCCCGGTCCGCCGGGTGCTCTGCGTCGTCGACGTGGTGCCCGAGACGG
The DNA here is from genome assembly GCF_040649655.1 of Micromonospora sp. NPDC048905. Taxonomy (NCBI): domain Bacteria; kingdom Bacillati; phylum Actinomycetota; class Actinomycetes; order Micromonosporales; family Micromonosporaceae; genus Micromonospora; species Micromonospora sp. NPDC048905. The sequence goes on from NZ_JBEZFV010000005.1 coordinate 132,934, forward strand.
TCGCCGAGGCCCTCGCCGCCGACGTGGACATGATCGTCGCGCATCACCCCCTGCTGCTGCGCGGGGTCTCCTCGGTGGCTCCGACGACCTTCAAGGGCCGAATCATCCACCAGCTGATCCGGGCCGGGGTGGCGCTCTACGCGGCGCACACCAACGCCGATGTGGCCGCCCCGGGCGTCTCCGACGCCCTCGCCGCCCGATTCGGGCTGACCGGGCTGCGTCCGCTGCAGCGGCCCGCGCCCGGCTCGGCCGCCCACGGCGACGACCGGGGCTTCGGCCGGATCGGGGAGCTGCCCCAGCCGATGACTCTCGCCGAGCTGACCCGACACGCGGCCGCCGTGCTCCCCGTCACGTCCTGGGGAGTTCGCGCGGCGGGGGATCCCGGGCGTATGGTTCGTACCCTCGCCGTCAGCGGCGGGTCGGGGGACAGCTTCCTCGGCGCCGCGACCGCCGCCGGGGTGGACGCGTTCCTCACCGCCGACCTGCGGCACCACCCGGCCGGCGAGCACCTCGCCGCCGATGGTCCCGCCCTGATCGACGCCGCCCACTGGGCGACCGAACGACCGTGGCTGGACGACCTGGCCGCCCTCCTGCGGGAGGCGCTGGGCGTCGAGACGCTGGTGTCCGACCTGGACACCGACCCGTGGACCGTGCACGCCGCCGCACCCGCTGTGGACGACAAGGAGCCCGACCGTGAAGGCTGACCCTCAGGTGCAGCGCCGCCTGCTCGACCTCCAGGCGATCGACACCAACCTCGCCCAGCTCGCGCACCGCCGGCGTTCGCTGCCGGAGCGGGCCGAACTGGAGTCGCTGGCCCGGGAGTTGTCGTCGTTGGAGGATGAGCGGGTCCGCGCCCAGGTGGCGGTCGACGACCTGGACCGGGACATCGCCCGGTTGGAGAAGGACGTCGAGCAGGTCCGCGCCCGCAAGGAGAAGGACGAGAACCGGCTCGCCGCAGGCACCGGCCCGGCCCGGGAGTTGGAGGCGCTCCAGCACGAGCTGGTCTCGTTGAACCGGCGCCAGGGCGACCTGGAGGACGCCGAGCTGGAGCTGATGGAGCAGCGCGAGACCGCGCAGGGCGTCCTGGACGGCGTGGAGCAGCGGCTGGCCGAGACCCGGGACAAGCGGGCCGCGACCGAGCAGCGCCGCGACGACGCGATGGCCGAGATCGCCAAGGAGGAGGAGTTCAAGCGCGGCGCCCGTCAGCCGCTCGCCGCCGACCTCCCGGCCGACCTGGTCACCCTCTACGACAAGATCCGCGCGGACACGGGGTTGGGTGCCGCACTGCTCACCATGGGCCGCTGCGGCGGCTGCCGGCTGGACCTGTCCGGCGCCGACCTGGCCCGGATCCGCAAGGCCGCCCCGGACGACGTGGTCCGCTGCGAGGACTGCCGGCGGATCATGGTCCGCACCAACGAGTCGGGTCTGTAGGTCGTGGCCCCGCGGGTTGTCAGCATCGAGGCCGACGGCGGTTCCCGGGGCAACCCCGGCCCCGCCGGCTACGGCGCGGTGGTGCGGGACGCGGAGACCGGCGAGGTGCTCGCCGAGCGCTCCGAGTCGCTCGGCACGGCGACGAACAACGTCGCCGAGTACCAGGGACTGATCGCCGGGCTGACCGCCGCCGCCGAGCTGGGCGCCGCCGAGGTCGACGTCCGGATGGACTCCAAGCTGGTGGTCGAGCAGATGTGCGGTCGGTGGCAGATCAAGCACCCCGGCCTGCGACCCCTCGCCGCCGAGGCGGCCGTGCTGGTGGGCCGCTTCGCCGCGGTCCGGTTCGCGTGGATCCCCCGCGAGCAGAACCGGCACGCCGACGCGCTCGCCAACGCCGCCATGGACGCCGCCGCCGGCCGACCCGCGCGGACCCCGACGACGGGCCAACCTCCGGCGACGCCCGCGACGGGCAGCGACCCGGCCACCGCGCCGGCCTCGTGGGAGCCGCGGCCGTCGTTCACCGCCACCCGGCTGATCCTGGTCCGGCACGGCGAGACCGAGTACACCGAGCAGCGGCGCTACTCCGGCCGCGGCGACGTGCCACTCTCCGCGAAGGGCCGGGCCCAGGCCCTGGCCACCGGCGCCCGGGTGGCCGCGCTGGCCCCGTCCGTCGCGGCCGTGCTCAGCTCACCGTTGTCCCGGTGTACGGCCACCGCGGCGGCGATCACCGAAGCGCTCGACGGCGACGTGCCGGTCCGCACCGAGGACGACCTGATCGAGTGCGACTTCGGCCAGTGGGAGGGTCGCACCTTCACCGAGGTGCGCGAGCAGTGGCCGGGGGAGATGGACGCCTGGCTCGCCTCACCCCGGATCGCGCCGCCGGACGGGGAGTCGTTCACCCACGTCGCCGAACGCGCGCATCGCGTCGTCACCGGGCTGGTCACCGCGTACCCCGGCGAGACCGTGGTGGTCGTCTCGCACGTCTCGCCGATCAAGCTGGTGCTGCGCGACGCCCTCGCGGCCGGCGACGGGTTCCTGCATCGGCTCTTCCTGGACGCGGCCGGCATTTCGGTGCTCGACATGTGGCCCGACGGCGGCATCGCGGTCCGCACGGTCAACGACACCGCCCACCTCGCCGCAATCTGAGCCGGCGCTCCTCGCACGTTCCCGCCCGGCTGGTCGGTCACGCCGTTCGGCGCAGCCGGTCGGCCGTTCGGCGCAGCACCCTCCGGGCGGGTCAGGTGACCGCCGTCACAGAGTCGTAGCCTCCGGCCGTTACATCGAGAGCCTCGACTCCCCGGAGGTGTGTCAGATGGCTGCACCGGAACCGGAGGCGCCGACCACGGCGCCAACCAGGGCGAAGGACCACAGCCCCTGGAACTGGTTGCTCTTCATCCCCATCGTGGTGCCGCTGATCCCGGTCTTCTTCAATGGCGACTCGCCCCGGGTCTTCGGCTTTCCGCGCTTCTACTGGCTGCAACTGGCGTTCATCCTGCTTGGCGTCGGCACCACGACGCTGGTCTACCAGATGACGAAGAAGCGGGGTGGTTCCTGATGTGGCGTGACCATCTCACCGAGATCATCGTCTTCTCGTTCCTCTTCCTGCTGGTGAGCGTGATGGGCTTCGTGGCCGCCCGGTGGCGGGCGCCGAAGGACATGGCGCACCTGGACGAGTGGGGGCTGGGCGGGCGCAGCTTCGGCGGCTGGATCACCTGGTTCCTGGTCGGTGGTGACCTCTACACCGCGTACACCTTCGTGGCGGTGCCGGCTTTGATGTTCGGTGCCGGAGCGGCCGGGTTCTTCGCCGTGCCGTACACCATCGTGATCTATCCGCTGGTGTTCCTGGTGCTGGTCCGGCTCTGGTCGGTGTCGCACCGGCACGGGTTCGTCACCCCGGCCGACTTCGTCCGCAACCGGTTCGACTCGCCGGTGCTGGCCCTGCTGATCGCGATCACCGGCATCGTGGCCACCATGCCGTACATCGCGTTGCAGTTGATCGGCATCGAGGCCGTGCTCAAGACGATGGGGGTCACCGGCGACAACGCGGTGGCCCGGCACCTGCCGATCATCATCGCGTTCGCGATCCTGGCCGCGTACACCTACCAGTCGGGGCTGCGCGCGCCGGCGCTCATCGCGTTCGTCAAGGACAGCCTGATCTACATCGTCATCCTGGTGGCGGTCGTCTACCTGCCGTACAAGCTGGGTGGCTGGGGGGACATCTTCGCCGCCGCCGACGCGAAGTTCGACGCCTCACCCAGCCCGAACGACGGCATCCTGCTCAACGGCAACAACCAGCTCCAGTACGTGACGTTGGCGCTCGGCTCGGCGTTGGCGCTCTTCCTCTACCCGCACAGCATCACCGGTGTGCTGGCCAGCCGGAACCGTGACGTGATCAAGCGGAACATGTCGGCGCTGCCCGCGTACAGCCTTCTGCTCGGGCTGATCGCGCTGCTCGGTTACATGGCCATCGCGGCCGGTGTGAAGCCGCTGCCCGGCGCGAAGGAGGGCACGGTCGACAGCAACACGGTCGTGCCGCTGCTGTTCGACCAGCAGTTCCCGGACTGGTTCGCCGGTGTCGCGTACGCGGCGATCGGCATCGGCGCGCTGGTGCCCGCGGCGATCATGTCGATCGCGGCGGCGAACCTGTTCACCCGCAACATCTACAAGGAGTACCTGAAGCGGGACGCCTCCCCGGCCCAGGAGGCCAACGTCTCGAAGATCACCTCGCTGGTGGTGAAGGTCGGCGCGGTGGCCTGCATCGTCTTCCTCGACCCGCAGTTCTCCATCGACCTCCAGCTGATCGGTGGCGTGATCATCCTGCAGACGCTGCCGGCGGTGGCGCTGGGTCTCTACACCCGCTGGTTCCACCGCACCGGCCTGATCGTCGGCTGGGCGGTCGGCATGGGGCTGGGCATGTGGATGCTCTACCAGGTGGCCAGCCCGACCCGGAAGCACTTCGGTGGCTCGGCGTTCCCGCTGTCCGAGTTCGGGTTCGACACCACCAAGACGATCTACGTCGGCATCGTGGCCGTGGCGGTCAACCTGGCCGTGGCGGCACTGGTGACGCTCGCGCTGCGGGCCGCGAAGGTCGAGGAAGGGGTCGACGGCACCGAACCGGACGACTACTTCGCCGACGAGGGCGACCCTCGGGTCACCCCCGGTGCCGATCGCGACGCCGACTCGGCCCGCGAGCCGGTCGCCTGACCCCAGGCACGTACGCCCGGGCGCCGACGTGTGTCGGTGCCCGGGCGCACCTGTCCCGCGCCCTGTCCCGCGCCCGCGTCGCTCGCGTCTCCCGCGTCGCTCGCGTCTCCCGCGTCGCTCGCGCCTCCCGCGTCTCCCGCGTCGATCTTGCAGTTGTGGTGCCCAGCAGATGGTGATTCCGTCCTTTTGTCCCCCACCACAACTGCAAGATCGACGGGCCGGGGTGGGGTGGGCCGGGGTGGGGTGGGCCGGGGTGGGCCGGGGCGGGGTGGGGTTGGCGCGGTCTAGCGGCGGTTGCGGTTGATCAGGGCCTGGTTGAGGCGGCTCAGCAGACTCGCCAGGGTGGCCCGGTCCTCGGTGGTCCAGTCGGCCAGCATGTCGCCGTAGAGCCGGGTGCGGGCAGCTTGCACGACGGCCATCCGCTGGAGACCGGCCGGGGTGGGGGAGATGACCGTGCCGCGGCCGTCGGACGGGTCCGGCGTACGCGTGATGAGGCCGTCGCGCTGAAGCGCGGAGACCTGCCGGGTCACGGTGGAGCCGTCCAGGTTGAGGCGGTCGGCGAGCGCGGAGACGTTCTGTGGGCCGGCGTCGGCCAGGTGGCGCAGGATGACGTACGCCGCGCGGTCCAGCACCCGGTGCTCGGCGGTGCCGGTGGCCCGCCGGGTGGCCTCGCCGAAGCGCATCAGCAGGGCCACCTCGGTCTCGATCTGGCCGAGGGTGGTCTCGTCGTGGTCGTCGCTCATAGCTGTATGATACAGAATAAGTACCTGTACGATACAGCTAGTTGGGGAGTCGGAGTGGATCGGCGTACCGAACCGAACCGCAGTGCCATCTACGCCACCACGCTGGTGGCCTTTCTCGCCATCGCCGGCATCGCCGTCGTCGACCCGATCCTGCCGGCCATCGGCGAGGCGATCGGCGTCAGCGCCTGGCAGGTCGAGTTGCTGTTCACCGCGTACATCGCGGTCATGGCCCTCGGCATGATCCCGGCGACGCTGGCCAGCGGCCGGTTCGGCTTCAAGCCGGTGCTCATCACCGGCGTCTCCGTGGTCGGCCTCGCCGCGATCCTCGCCTCGTTCAGCGACAACATCGTGCAGCTCTCCGTGCTGCGCGGTGTCTGGGGGCTGGGTAACGCGATGTTCTTCGCCACCGCCATGGTGGTGCTCGTCAACCTGGCCGTCGACCGGGAATGGGTGGTCGGCCTCTTCGAGACCGCCCTCGGTCTCGGCTTCGCCGTCGGACCGCTGATCGGTGGCCTGCTCGGCGAGGTCAGCTGGCGGCTGCCGTTCTTCGTCTGCGGCGTCTTCATGGTCCTCGCCCTCGGCGTGGCCTCCCGCAAACTGCGCGAGCCCACCAACCGGCAGGCCCCGGTACGCGTCGGCCAGATCTTCGCCACCTACCGCCGGCCGGCGTTCATCGCCCTCTGCGTGGTGACCGCCGCGTACAACTTCGTGTTCTTCGTGGTGCTCGGCTACACGCCGCTCTTCCTCGGCCTGGACGTCATCCCGCTGGGGCTCGCCTTCACCGGCTGGGGGCTCGGCCTGGCCGCCGGCATCATGGTGATCGGCCACCGGCTGGCCCACCGCATCGGCGCGGTGCAGACCGTCGGCGTGGCCATCGCCGGGCTGCTGGTCTGCATGGTCCTCTTCGCCACCTCCCGCAGCACCGCCGAGGCGCTCGTGGTGCTGGTGCTCGCCGGACTCTGCATGGGCCTGGCCAACGCCAACCTCACCGACCTGGCTCTCGGCCTCGGCTCCAGCGACCGGCGCGTCGCCACCGGCGCGTTCAACCTGGTCCGCTGGGGTGCCGCAGCGCCAGCACCGATCATCTCCGGCAAGCTCGCCGAACACTCGCTGTCGTTGCCGTTCTGGGTCGGCTTCGGGGTCCTCGCCGTCGGCGTGCTGGTCTACCTGGCCTTCGCGCACCTGATGGCCGCCGGCTACGGCGAACGGGTGCTCTGGTCCCGCTGGAACCGCGCCGCCGCGAGCACCGAGAACGCCGCCGAGGAACCGGTGGGCGAGGCGTACTGAGCGGGCACCCGCCGCGCCCTGCGGGAGGCTCAACTCAGGGCGCGCCAGAGCAGGTACAGGCCGATCGTCGTGCCGAACACCACGATCAGCGTCTTGAGCAGCACCGGCGGCAGCCGGCGCACCAGCCGGGCGCCCGCGTACCCCCCGATCAGCGTGGCCGGCGCGACCACCGCGACGGCCGTCCAGTTCACCGGGCCGAACACGGCGAACACCACGAGCGTGGTCAACCCGACAAGCGCGGAGAGCAGATTCTTGATCGCGCTGACCCGCGCCAGGGTCGCATCCAGCACCAGGGCCAACCCGGCGACCAGCATCACCCCGAGGGCCGCCCCGAAGTACCCGCCGTACACCGCACCCAGCGCGACCATCGTCTGCACCGTGACCGTCCGCTGGCGCGGGGACAGATCCCGGGGGTGACCGACCAGCCGGCGCAGCGGGTCCTGGAAGGCCAGGACCGCGGTCGCGCCGAGGACCAAGAAGGGTACGACCAGCTCGAACGCGCGGGCCGGGGTGGCCAGCAGCAGCAGCGCGCCGAGAATCGTGCCGACGATCGTGGTGGGCAGCAGCGTGGCCAGGGCGCGGGGGCGCGGCAGGTCCATCCGGCTGCCGGCCACGCTGGCCAGGTAACCGGGGAACACCGCGATGGAGTTGCTGACATTCGCCGCGACCGGGGGCAACCCGACCGCGATCATCGCCGGAAACGTGATCAGTGAGCCACCGCCGGCCACCGCGTTGACCGTGCCAGCGGCGAGTCCGGCAGCGAGCAGCAGCGCGGCGTGGGAGAGATCCATAGCCCCACGAGGCTAGCCGCTGCCCGACCGGGAGGGCCCGCCGGACCGCCGCCCTTGAGCAGCGCGATCTTGTGCAGGCGGGGCGGCAATACCGGCAGTGCGTCCGTCGTTAGGATGAGAGCGCGACGGACGAGTCGACCGGGCGGTCGCGTCGGCGGGCTTCGGCCCGCCGCCGAGGAACGTCCGGACTCCACAGGGCAGGGTGGTTGTTAACGGCAACCCGGGGCGACCCGCGGGACAGTGCCACAGAAAACAGACCGCCGACCCCATCGGGGACGGTAAGGGTGAAACGGTGGGGTAAGAGCCCACCAGCACCCCGGGTGACCGGGGTGGCTCGGTAAACCCCACCCGGAGCAAGGCCAAGCAAGGGCCGTCACCGCAAGATGACGACCCGGCGCAGACGCTTGAGGGCTGCCCGCCCGATGTCTGCGGGTAGGCCGCTGGAGCCTGCCGGCAACGGCAGGCCGAGATGGATGGCCGCCGCCGGCGCAAACCTTTCGGGGTACGCGCCGCGCACAGAATCCGGCGTACAGGTCGACTCGTCCGTCGCCCACCAGCTCAGAGCCGTGATCAAGGCCCTGACCTGGTCGCATGTTCTGACGCTGGTTGGCGTTGACGGTCAACATTGGGCGACGTTTGACGCCCTGACGCACTGAGCGCGCCCTGATCTTGGGGCAGCACCGTCAGCTTGGGAACTCGCTGGGGTGCCGGTCCGGGCCGAAGTCAACGGACCGCGCTCCTGGTCACGGTGCCCGTGGTTGACCGCCGTTCCCCGTGGCTTCCCGGCGCGACGGGCACGTAGGGGCACGCACCAACGTACCGGCGTCACCAGCCAAGCTCAGTCAGCCCGCACCAGCGCGAGTGGCTACGCCTCTGCGAGGATCGGCAGATGCCCCTCCTCGGCTATCTCAACCGCTTCCGCCCACCGGTTGATGCATCCGTGCTTGTCGACGCGACGCCGTGGCTTACTGACCCCTTGTTCTGGCCGGCGTTCCTGCTCTCCGTGGGCGGCTCCTACACGGCTGCGGTGGCCTTCGACCTCGATCCGGCAGATGTCGAGGTCTACGCGGAGGAGATGCACCAGCACGGCATCTGGCCCGTCATCTCTCTGAACCTCGCCCAAGGCCACCGCATGCACATCCTCTTCCGCAACTACGAGGACGATTCGGGATGGGACTACCTGCTTCAGCAAGCGGGATCCGACGACGTGATCACCGCCGCGTCGCTGGAGGGCGGTTTCCACGGGCCGGCACTCTCCTGGCCCGAGCTGGTCAGGACAGCGAGTCAACCGGACCCGAAGCACAGTCAGGCGGAACGTCTCCTCCTGCTCCTTCCTGCTGTGGGCGATGCTGCCATCCCGCGCGGAGCCAAACAGATGGTAGCGGCGGCCGTCACCGCTGTAGGCGCTCAACGGCGACAGAACGAGGTTGCCGGGGAGCTGCTGGCCGGAAGCAATCGATTCTGGGGCGACAGCGATTGGACAGAGCAGAAGGGGCTGCCCGTCTGCCTCGGCCACCACGGCCCTCGTCACCTGGGAGCGCCGGCTGACCGCCTTGCCCTGCTGGCCGAGGCCTTCGGCAGCTAGACCCGAGGAATACGACGAGAAGACGGGCCGACCTCGATCCCGAGTCCGCGTTGCCGAGGCCGGCTGCGGTGCGGTGCGTCGTCAAGGCGTTCCGGGATGAGTCCTATGCCTCGTCGGGGCCGCTGGTCCTGGTCTCGACCGAGCCTGACAGCGTAACGGCCGAGGACGGAACGGCCGTCTTCCTCGTGTCCCCGGACCTCTTAGGCCCGACGGCGGCCCGATAGTGGCAGTGCGATCCGGCCGGCTTGTCTCCAAGCGGTTGCATCGTCGAGGCTCCCTGATTTCTCCAGACGCGACTCGTCCGTCACCTACCAGTTCAGCCGCCCTAATCCAGGCCGCCAGGTTTTATGGTGGCGTGCCCCGGGAGCGGGGGTGTGGACTAGGCGGATGTCCTCGTATCTGGATTTCTTCGCTGACTTCGCGGTCAGCGGCATGGTCCTCGGCGTCGGTCTCGGCTCCCGTCCGGACGACTGGCCGGGCGTACTGGGGTCCGATTTCGATGAGGGGTCGTGGAACGAGCGCCACCTGGTGCGGCAGTTCGGGATCGTCGACGCCAACTTCCATGACGGGTCGGGCGAGTGGATCTGTGATTGCGTCAACGTCAAGCCGGAGAAGTTGCATCGGTTCGACGACATGGTCCCCGAGGTGATCGGCAGCCGGTACGGGAGCTTCCCGCCCCGGGTGCCGTTCGAGGAGGTGGCCGACCGGCTCGTCAGCGCGGGCGTGGAGATCTATCACGTCCGCCGTGTGCATCTGGCTTCCCTCGAAATGTATTGGATACCGGAGGGCAAGGTCATCTTCTCGTTGATCTCCGAATACCAGCTGGAAGACCTCCCCGCGCTGCGGCTCGGGGACGTTTTCGAGGCGTACACCCAAACAGGCGTCGACCTTCGGTCGGAGCAGTTGACCCGGTACCGCTGATGGGGCTTCACGTCGATTGCTCCTGAGCCGCGGGCAGGCCCGTGCCGCCGCTGTGGCACGCTTCGGTGATGATCGAGCTCGCGGACATCGAGGCGGCTGCCGACCGGATCGCCGGCCAGGTGGTCCACACGCCCACCGTGCCCAGCCCCGGCCTGTCTGAGCTCCTCGGCGTGCCCGTCACCGCCAAGCTGGAGCTGCTGCAACGTACCGGGTCGTTCAAGGCGCGTGGCGCGGCGGCGAAGCTGCTCGTCCTGGACGACGCCGAGCGGGCGGCGGGCGTGCTGGCGGTCAGTGGCGGCAACCACGGCATCGCGGTCGCGGTGATGGCCGGCGCCCTGGGCGTGGCGGCGACCGTGGTGATGCCCCGGACAGCGCCGGCGCGTGCCGTCGAGGTAGCCCGCGCGGCCGGTGCCGACGTCCATCTGACCGACGGCATGGCCGCCGCGTTCGCGCTCATGTCCCGGCTGCGGGAGGACGGCCTGACCCTGCTGCACCCGTTCGACGACCCGGTGGTGCTCGCCGGGCAGGGCACGGTCGGACTGGAGCTCGCCGACGACGCCGGTGAGCTGACCGACGTGCTGGTCAGCGTCGGCGGCGGGGCACTGATCTCCGGGGTGGCCGCGGCGCTGCGGGCACGCCGGCCGGGGGTACGGATCTGGGGTGTGGAGACCGAGGGCGCGCAGGCGATGTCGCAGGCCCTGGCCAAGGGTGGGCCGGTCGAGGTGCCGCTGTCGTCGATCGTCACCACGCTCAGCGCGCCGACCGTCTCGCAGCTCACCTACGACCACGTGACTGCCCTGGTCAGCGACGTGCTCGTGGTCTCCGACGCCGAGGCGGTGCGGGGGACGGTGGAGTTGGCCGAGCATGCGAAGGTCTGGGCCGAGCCGGCTGCCGGATGCCTGCTGCCGGCCGCCCGCCGGGTACGGGAGCGGGTGGGTGACGATGCCCGGTTGGGCCTCGTGCTCTGTGGCGGCAACTCCACGGTCGCCGACGTGGCGTCGTGGACGGCACGCCTGGGGGCCTGAGCGCCCTCGGGTGATCCCTACGGCGTGGCTTCGTGCCCCGGCATCCCGTGGCTACGCCGTCGCTCCTTCATCTCCGCTTCGTAGATGTGCCGCCGTCCGCCGGCCAGCTTCTCCCGCGCATCCCGCTCGATCTCCTGGAACGTGGCGTAGTAGCCGTCGTCGAACTCCTCCACGATCTGGAAGGTCCAGCGGCCGGGCAGGAGGTTCCGGCCCAGTAGCTCTTTCTCCACGCGGTTGGCGACGTCGTCGTGACCCGCGTCGCGCAGCAGCTTCACCACCCGATCGAGGGTGAGGTCGGCCCCGCCCACGAGCTGGTGCGCCGAATACAGGTGGCCGCGTACCCGATGGATCGTCTCCATCGCCTTGCTGAGTTCGCCCAGCGCTTCGACTGTGGTGTCGTCCAGCCCTGCTGGGCGGGAGTGCTGTTCGTCGGTCGAATCCTTGCTATTCACGACATTCCCCTACCCGCTGGGGATCCTGCTACTCGTACCCCACTGCTCCTCGCTCCGGAATCTCATTCAGAGGGAGCGGATTTCCTCGAGGACGACTCGGCCGCCCACCTCGACGGTGTCGTCCGGGCCAGGTCGGGTCAGGATCTGCGATCCCTTGCCCTGCCTGATGTCCAACGCGCGGCGCAGTTCGGCGGTGAGCACGATCGCGGACGCCCCGGTGGCCTCATCTTCGATGATGCCGTCGCCCCGGCGGGGAAATCCCCTGGTACGTACCCGACCGGCGGTGCGGTCCTGCCACGCCCACGCGTACAGCCATCCCTCACCGGGCGGCGGAGCCGGCAGCCCGTCGACCACCTCGGCCGAGGCGTACTGCTGCATGAGCCTGTCGGGCGCCCACTGCGCGCGACCCCTGATCCAGGTGAACTCGCCGTCCTGCCAGGTTGGCACCGGACCCGCCGGCGGGTGCAGGACTGCCGGGCCGGCGTGGAGCCGACTCAGCAACCAGGACGTGCCCACCAGGGGATGCCCGGCAAACGGCAGCCGCACGCTCGGCGTGTGGATGTCGACGACCCCGCTCCCGGCGTCATCGACGAAGACGGTCTCGCTGAAACCCAACCGCGCGGCCACGGTTTGACGGTCCTGCCCAGGAGCCACGGCAGGGCCGTCGAGAACAACGCCGAGCGGGTTCCCGTACCGACCGCCGGGACCGCAGAACACCCGGAGTACGTGGAGAGCAGGCACAAGCGATGCTATCGAGGCGCGGCGCGCGGCATGATGCGCCGTTCCCCGGTGTCGGCCATCGAGTGCAACATGCCGGCGGCGAGCGGGATGAGCCGGGCAAGACCGGGTTGGTTGTTGCGCCGGGCCAGTTCGGGGCCGAGCCTGGTCATCAGCCGGGTCAGCGCCGGCAGAGGGCGGATGAAGAGCGTGATCTCGCTGATCAGGCCGTCGGCGGCCAGGCGGAGGCGCTGCGCTTCGTACAGGCGCCGGTCGCCGATCCGGGCTTCGTAGAACAGCGCCACGGTACGACCCTCGGCGACCTGATCGGTGTAGGTGATGCCCTCGATCGTGGCCAGGGCCACCTCAAGCAGGTCGCGTACCTGTTGGCGACCGTGGAAGGCGAACTGCTCGGTGATCGGCGAGACCAGTGTGACGTCCGGGCTGAGAGCGGCGACCGCCGCCGCGGCGTCACCTGCCTCGCCCGCGGCACGCCATGCGGCGACTGCATGGTACGGCTGATTCACCGATACTCCTTCCGAGTGGGCGCCGTCGATGACGGCGGGAGGCTCATCGGTGCAGTGCCCCGATGCGGAGCCGGTTGCCGTCCGGGTCGACCACCTCGAACTCACGTCCCCAGTCCTTCTGCCCGACGGCTCCCACGCCGCAGGCAGCCGCCGCAGCATCGATGTCGTCGACGTACAGGTACAACAGGGTGTCTGGCCGCGCATCCCCGGTGTGCTCCGACAGATGGATCTCCACACCGCCGCGGGCGATGCTCACGTAGAGCGGTAGGTCAGGGGCGAACCGGTGCTCCCACTGCTGCACGAAACCAAGGCGGGAGTACCACATCGCGGCGGCGTTGGCGTCCGTGGTGCGGAGGACAGGCGCAAGGCGTTCGGTCATCCAGGCAGTCTGGCACCGAGGTGCGACGAGAGGGCTCCGGTTACCGCCGCTCGGCGACCTGAGCGACGAACGCCCGCCAAGCCGCCGGGGCGAAGGTCAGTGCCGGGCCGGCAGGGTCCTTGCTGTCCCGAACGCCGATGACGCCGGGCAGGTTGTCGGCGATTTCGACGCAGTTGCCCCCGGACGATCCGCTGCGCCGGGACTTGCGCCAGGTGGCGTTAGTGAGGTCCATGATCGCTGTGCACTTCCTTCATCAGCTCGTTGGACTGTCGGCGCGGGAGCGCTTCGTTCCGTACGTTCTCCCACCTCGTCTGAAGAGTATGTAGCCCATCTTCGCTGTCGACCACGATCCCGCCCAGCTGATTTTCGAGGTGCCCGACCCATGTTCCGTCGCTGGCCCGCGCCAGCGCGAACGGTCCGGACAACCCGATGTGGAGGCCGGCTCCCGCCGGGATCACGTGCACGTGGACGTGCGGCAACTCAGCGACGGTGATGAGGTGCGCGACCTGCTCCGCCATGATGCCGGCGTGCTCGTCGCCGGCGCGACGGAGCGTGGATTCATCCAGCACGGCTACCACCTGCGGCGGCGTGTCACCGGTCAGGATCTTGTGTCGGCTCATGCGAGCGCTTACCTGCTGGTCCACCTCAGTGGCTGACATGAGGTCGTTCAGGCGCATCACCACGCGGGCGTAGTTCTCGGTCTGGAGTAGCCCCGGGATCAGTAGTGGCTCGAAGAGGCGAAGTTGTCGCGCGCCGCGCTCGGCGTCCAGCCATGGCAGGAACCACGACGGTGCGCCGAGTTTCACCACCAGTCGTCCGAACAGCCCGCCGTTACTGAAGGCGCGGTCCGCTCCCCGGATGAAGTCGATCGTCAGCGCCCGGGTGCCGCTCTCCACGGCGCTGACATGCGATGCGCTGAAGCCCGCTGCCCGGCCGAACGCCTCCTGCGTCATTCCGGACGCTCCACGGGCGCGGCGGATCTCACTCACGATGAAGTCCGCGAGGGGACTTGGCACATCAGCCATGCAACGCTCCTCAGATCGGAGATCCGCTTCCTGAGATTCCCCACCGGTCGGGCGTGTTCTGCCAGGTCAGCCCAGACGCCGGGCGCACCTGTCGAGCGTAGTCGTCTCCACAGCAGAGTGTCACCAGGCGGCGCGGCCGTAAGGACGAAGAGGTCTGGCGGTCGCGTTCGTAGCGGGGCCGCTCCCGGTGGGCGAGCACTCACGGGAGCGGCCCCTTCCCAACGACACCAGGGGGAGACCGTGTCCGACAACATGCCCGAGAAGCGCAAGCCCCCGAACCCGGATGCACCAGACGGCGTGAGCCGCGCTGTGGCGTACCCCAGGGGGTCGTGGTGATCGGGTCGATGAGGGCCGGCGATGTGGTCCTCCTGACCACGGCGGCGAGCGTGCAGTTCCTGCGCCCGATCTTCGTGCGCGTGATCCGTGAGCTGCCCGAGCGGCACACGTACGACGGTTGGGTGTGGATTGAGGGGTACGAGCTGAACGCCGCCGGTGACGCGGTGGCGCGGCGAGAGTTGTACGTGCTGCGTGCGGGCGTACGGCTCCAGGCCCAGCCCGCGGCACCGACCAAACCCGCCAGGCGCCGGCCCGTCCGCCGGGGTTCGGTGCGGGTCGGATGACCGCCCGCCCTCGCCCACACCTGCCGATGCGCCCGGCGTGGCTGTGCCGAAACTGCGCCGCGCCCTGGCCGTGTGGCCGGGCTCAACTGGATCTCGCGGCCGAGTTCTACGGTCATTCGATCGCCCTGGCGTTCTACCTGGCCGCGTCGATGCACGAGGCGATCGACGACGTACATGGTCTGGGTCTGCGTCCGAACCTGCCGGCCATGCACGCCCGGTTCCTCGGGTGGTTGTCCCTGGCCCGACGGCCTCGCCGGCCCGGTCGAGCCTGAGGTCCCGTGCGTCGGGCTTGCATCTGATACCTGGGTACAGGCTTACCGTCGACGGTATGAGTGATCGCCACGTCACGACTGACGACGCCCGGGTGCCGGAGGCGTGCACCCTCCCGACGGCGGAACGGCCGCTGCGGCTCGCCGAGTTCGATCAGTTCTGCGCCGCTGCGGTGCGGGGCCTCGACCGGCTGTCGGCGCGGCACCTGCGGTTGCGGCTGGATGGTGGTGCGCGGGCCGAGGAGATGGCGCGGGACCTGACGGCCCGGGAGTCGTCCTGCTGCTCGTTCTTCACGTTCGACCTCTCCCGGCCGGACCCCGACTCGCTCTCGCTGGACGTCCGGGTGCCGGCGGCCCACGTCGACGTGCTCGACGCCCTCGCCGAACGGGCCGTGTCCCTGCGGGATCAGAGGTGACCGGGTCGGGCCTGCGCAGCGGTCAACTGGCCGATGCGGCAGGAGTCAACCAGCAGACGCTGCGCTACTACGAGCGCCGAGGTCTGCTCGACTCGCCGCAGCGGTCGCCGGGCGGGCACCGGCTCTACCCGCCCGAGACGGTCACCCTGCTGCGGGTCATCAAGGCCGCGCAACGCCTGGGATTCACCCTCAAGGAGGTTGCCGACCTGCTCGACGCCGGCCGGCACCGGGGCCGGTCCGACACCGGCCTCCAGGCGCGGGCCAGGGAGAAGCTCATCGAGGTCGAGCAGCGGCTGGCGGACCTGACGGTCATCCGCGACACCCTGCGGGACGCCATCTCGGCCGGTTGTGACGACCTGGTCGCCTGCGCCGACAGCGCCTGCTGCCCCCTGCCCCTCCGGTGATCGGATGGATCAACTCCGGGGCGGGAAGCCGTGCTCACACTGACCAACGACTGTCCGAGCCGATTGTGCGAGGTCGCCTAGCCTCGGCTCGTGGACGACACACTCCTTCGCCGGCTCCGGGTCGAGCAGGCCCGAGCGCTGCTCGACAACGCCGACCCGCACCACGCGGTGATGCTGGCCTGCGACCTGCTGGTGGCCGGCGTCGACGGCGAGGCCGTGGTGGCGCTCGCGTCGGAGTCAGCCCGGACACTGCCGGTGCATGACGCGAACCGGCGCCTGGCGGCGGTCCTCGCCGAACTGGGGCTCGGGGAGCCAGACCTGCCAACCGCGGTGGCACTGATCGCGGCCGACACCGCCGAGCGGATCCTCGACGGGAGCATCACCGCCGAGGTGGGGACGTGGGATACGAGGGCAGCCAACTGGACGACCTGCTTCCGGCCGTCAGCGCGCTGGCCAGTCGTCTTGAGGACGACCTCCACGGACGGGCCGACGACGAGCTGCGGACCCAGCTCGCCGCGCTCGCGCGGACCATCCTCAACCGCGCCCGGACCCAGGCAGGTAAGGGCGGGTGAGTCAGCAGCGGGGGGCGTTGAGCGGGGCGGCACCGGCGAGCGCTTCGACGGTCGCCGTTGGCGCGACCGATTCGGACGGGGTCGGCGAGGGCGCGATGCTGGGGGACGGCGGGGCCGAGGGCGAACTGCTGGGCGTGGGGGCGGCGAGGGCGGCCGTACTGCGTTGGACCTGCTTCGTGACCATCCGGATGGCGGTGGCGGTCGCCTGGCGCCCGTACACGTCGGTGACCCTGATGCTGTACGGCCCGGGGCCGAGGCCGCCCTCGACGGTCCAGTAGTTGTCACTCTGGCGGGCCGCCTTGCGGAAGCCGCCGCCGGGTCCCTTCGCCTCCACCGACCGGAGCGGGTTGCCGTGGTTGCCGACCTGCACCGCGAACCAGTACCGCGAGGCGCCACCCTTCATCCGGAAGGTGAGGCCGCCGTCGAGCGGAGGGTTCACCACCGCCCGGTACGTCACCTGCGCGATGCCCTGCGCCCGATCGGCGATCTTGGCGAACGCCTCGTCGGAGAGGTCGATCTTGCCGGTACCGCACCCGCCGCACTGGTCCATGACCATGACCCGGACGCTGCCCTTCGGACCGGTCACGTCCAGGTAGCTGCCGCAGGCCGCGGACCCCGAGTACGCCGACGAGCCGAGGGCCACGTAGAGCCGGTCTGCCGGTGGACCCGGGAAGGAGCAGTTGCCGCCCGAACGGCCGGCGTCGTAGAAGCTGGCCTTCGCCTTGTGGACAGTGTTTCCCGTCGGTGGGGCGGCGCAGGCCGGGGTGGCGCCGCCGCGGACGGCGAGGGTGATGCCGAGTACGGCGGCCAGAGCGGTGACACCGGCACCGGCCAACAGGTGTCTGACCCGCCGAGTTCGCCGGGGTGTGTCGTTGGTGCCGACCGGGGTGTCGTTCTCGGGAGCCGCGTCTGGTGCCGTCACGGCGCCTGATGTTGCCGCAGCATGGCGGGGCAGCGCAAAGTCGTCGGGCGAACCGTCACTCGTCGCGCCGGCGGGGTCGCAATCCGCTCAGGGGCGGCGGGGGCGGCTCGGTCCACTCGGCTTCACGGAAGGCGGGGTCTCCTGTGGCCCGGGATGGGCTGGTTTCGAGGAAGCCGAGTGGATCAAGCGGTGGTCATGGGCGGGGGCGTAATCCGCTCAGGGCGGTGGTGACGACGAGGTCGGCGTACTCGGCGGTGAGCGGGCCGCTGCGGTGCAGCCATCGGCTGAGCAGCGGTCCCCAGATCAGGTCCACCGCCACGTCCAGGTCGATGTCCTCGGCCAGTTGTCCGGCCTGTTGGGCGCTGCGCAGGCGCTGCCGTTTCGCCTGTTTCAACGGCCCGTCCAGGCGTTCGGCGTAGGCGGCCGCCAGCTCGGGGTCGAGCGCGATCTCGGTGGCCAGGGCGCGCATCGGTTGCTCGTAGCGGGGATCGTTCATCTCCTCGACCGTGGCGCGGAGCACCAGGGTCAGGTCGGCGGACAGGTCGCCGGTGTCCGGCAACGTCGGCGGCCCGCCCTCGGTGGCCTCGCTGAGCATGAGGAAGGCGTCGAAGATGACCGCGCCCTTGGACGGCCACCAGCGGTAGATGGTCTGTTTGCCGACGCCGGCGCGCGCGGCGATGCCCTCGATGCTGACCTTCGCGTACCCGATCTCCTGGAGCAGGTCGAAGGCCGCGGTGAGGATGGCGCGTCGGGAGGTCTCTCTCCGGCGGGCCGTGTTGGGCGTCATGGGGCACCACGATATCAGCGACGAGACGAACCGTCTCGTCTTGACGGCAGGCGTGGCGCGGCCTAATCTCCTTCACAACGAGACGGACCGTCTCGTCTCGCTTGGAGAGTGGAGACCGACATGCGTACCTGGTTCATCACCGGCGCCAGCCGCGGCCTGGGCCGCGCCTTCGCCAACGCGGCGCTCGACCGTGGGGACCGGGTGGTCGCCGCCGCTCGGACCATCGCCCGGGAGGACTTCGACGAGCGGTACGGCGACCGACTGCTGACCCTGACCCTCGACGTGACCGACCGGGCGGCGGTCTTCGCCGCCGTGGCCGTCGCCGTCGAGCACTTCGGACGGCTCGACATCGTCGTCAACAACGCCGGGACCCTGTCCATGGGAATGGTCGAAGAGTTCACCGAGGCACAGGCGCGAGCCCAGTTCGAGGTCAACCTGTTCGGGGCGCTGTGGGTCAGTCAGGCGGTGCTGCCGCACCTGCGCGCCCAACGGTCCGGCCACATCGTGCAGGTGTCCAGCATCGCCGCGCTCGGCGGTTTTCCGAGCACCGGCATGTACAGCGCGAGCAAATTCGCACTGGAAGGCATGAGCGAGGCGTTGGCAATGGAGGCGGCCGCCTTCGGCATCACACTCAGCATCGTGCAGCCGGGCGGTTACTGGACCGACCTCTACACCAGTCTGAGCGCCACCACTCCGATGGAGGACTACGCGCCGCTGCGCGCCGAACTGGAACGACAGTGGGCGGAGGGGTCGATCGACAGCGAGCCCCGGCTGGCCGCCGAGGCGCTGCTGCGCCTGGTCGACAGCGACGACCCGCCGCTGCGGCTCCTGCTCGGAAGCATGGTCTACGACCTGGCGTTCGACATCGCCCGCCGACGGATGGACACCTGGGCAGGCTGGGAACAGGTCAGCCGGGCCGCCGAGCACGCCGTGCCCGCCCCCGAGCACGACAACTGAGGGACTGCTCGTATCGCCACGAGCCCGGGGCGCGGCGTTCTAGGCTCCGAGATATGGCGGCGGCGTGCCCATCTCGAATTGGCGCACAGGTCCGGGCAGTGCCCTCACCCCATGATTCCCCTCACGAGGCGCAAACCTAGACGGAGAGGAACACGCATGGCTGTCAAGACCAAGACTCGCCCCGGCACCACGGAGATTCGGCCGTTCTCGGTCGACATTCCCCAGGCGGACCTGGACGACCTGAAACGGCGCATCGGGGCGACCCGCTGGCCGGACAAGGAAACGGTGGACGACCAGTCGCAGGGCGTCCCACTCGCCACCATTCAGGCCGTCGCCCGCTATTGGGAGAACGAGTACGACTGGCGCAAGGTCGAAGCGCGAATGAACGCCGTACCGCAGTTCATGACCACCATCGACGGCGTCGACATCCACTTCATCCACGTGCGCTCGAAGCACGAGGACGCGCTGCCGCTCATCGTGACCCACGGGTGGCCCGGATCGGTGATCGAGCAGATGAAGATCATCGAACCGCTGACCGACCCCACCGCCCACGGTGGCAGTGCGTCGGACGCCTTCCACCTGGTGATCCCGTCGTTGCCGGGCCACGGTTTCTCCGGCAAGCCGACCGAGTCGGGCTGGAACCCGGAGAAGATCGCGGCCGCCTGGACCGAGCTGATGAAGCGTCTCGGCTACTCGCGGTTCGTCGCCCAGGGCGGCGACTGGGGCGCCGTCATCGTGGACCAGATGGGTAAGCAGGCGCCGCCGGAGTTGCTCGGCATCCACACCAACATGCCCGGTGCGGTCCCACCCGAGATCGACCTGTTGTTCCAGGGCGACACCACGGGCGCGAACAACGCCATGGGCTCGCTGCCGTCCGGCCTGTCCGCCGACGAGATGCGCGCTGCCGAGGAAGTCAACTACGTCTGGAAGCACGTCGCGTACGCCCTCATGATGGCGACGCGTCCGCAGACGCTGACCGGGTTGGCGGACTCCCCGGTCGGTCTGGCGTCCTTCCTGCTCGACCACGACGCGAAGAGCCTGGCCCTGATCGCACAGGTCTTCGACGGGGCCACGGCGGGCCTCACCCGCGACGACATCCTGGACAACATCTCGCTCTACTGGTTGACGAACACCGCGGTCTCCGCATCCCGGCTGTACGCGGAGAACAAGCTGTCGTTCTTCGCCGCCAAGGGCGTGACCGTCCCGGTCGCCGTGAGTGTCTTTCCCGACGAGCTGTACGAGGCGCCGCAGAGCTGGGCCGAGCAGGCGTACCCCAACCTCATCTACTTCAACAAGCTCGACGTGGGCGGGCACTTCGCGGCCTGGGAGCAGCCGAAGATCTTCTCCGAGGAGCTTCGCACCGCCTTCCGGTCGCTGCGCTAGATGGCCGTGCACCTGCCCCCGCTGAACGGGGCGGCCGAGTGGCTCAACTCCGAGCCACTCGGCCCCGCCGACCTGGGTGGGCGCGTCGTCCTGGTCAACTTCTGGACGCTGACCTGCATCAACTGGCTGCGCCAGGAGCCGTACGTGCGGGCCTGGTCGCAGGCCTACCGCGACGACGGGCTGGTCGTCGTCGGGGTGCACACCCCCGAGTTCGGATTCGAGCACGAGGTCGACTGGGTGCGGCGGGCGGTGGCGGCCCGATCGATCGACTACCCGGTCGCGGTCGACAACGACTACGCGATCTGGCGCGCCTTCGCCAACCAGTACTGGCCGGCGCTGTACTTCGTCGACGACCACGGGGTAATCCGCGACGAGCACTTCGGCGAGGGGCGCTACGAGCAGTCCGAACGGGTGCTCCAGCAACTGCTCGGCATCGAGCGCGACCCCGTACCCGTCAGGGGGCTCGGCCCGGAGGCGGAGGCCGACTGGGGCAATCTGCGCACGCCCGAGACGTACCTCGGTTTCAGTCGCGGCGAACACTTCGCGTCGCCCAACGGCCCGGCGCTCGACGAGCGCCGCGCCTACCAGGTGCCGGAGAGCCTCGGCCTCAACCAGTGGGCATTGGCGGGGGAGTGGACGATCGGGTCGGAGAACGTCGTGCTCGACCGGGCCGGCGGCGGCATCGCCTTCCGGTTCCACGCCCGCGACGCGCATCTCGTGCTGGCCCCCGGGGCGGGAGCGTCGATCCCGTTCCGGGTGCTGCTCGACGGGACGCCTCCCGGTGCGTCCCACGGCGTCGACGTCGACGAGGCCGGCAACGGCGTGCTGGAGGACGGCCGCCTCCACCAGCTCATCCGCCAGGACGGCGCGGTCCGGGAGCGGACCCTGGAGATCACGTTCGACGAGCCCGGCGTGGCGGCGTACGCCTTCACCTTCGGCTGACGCGCAGATCGACAGTTCTCACCGTGTCCGAGACCGGTGAGAAGCTGCGTATCCGAGCGCCGGGACGCAGGCGGCTGTCGGTCGCGTACCGGTCGGTGAGCGCCTTCTCCGCTGCCTCGTCGCCGCCGTCGGCCTCGAGCAGCAGGGCGGCGATCTCGTCGGTGAGCGTGAGGTCGGCGTTGGCGAGGTCGTCGGTCATCGCGCCGAAGCGGTCCCACAGCAACAGCTCGTCCTTCTGCCGGTGAGCGAGTTCCTGGATGACGTAGTCGTGGATGAACCAGGCGCCGCGGATCGGGGATTCCGGGGCCACGCCGTAGGCGTCCGGGTCGATCGTCCCGGCCCGGTACGCCGACCACACCCGCGCTGCCGAGTCGAAGAGCCCTGCCGTCGGGTCGATGTCGTAGCCGTCGAACTGCCAGTCGCCGGCCGGGTCGAGTTCCGGGTCCGCCCACACCCAACGGTGGCCGTCCCAGTACTCGACCAGTACGTGATCATAATGCCAGCCTGGGGTGAGGTAGGAGGCGAAGCCGACCCGGCTGCGGCTGGGAATGCCGTGTTGGCGAAGCACCGCCACCGCGAGCAACGTGTGGTCCCGGCAGCAGCCGGCCACCCGGTCGACGGCCGGACGCTCGGCGGTGAGTGGCAGCGGAAAGCGGGACTGGTCCGTGTCCAGGATGCGGTCCACCCAGCGGCAGTTCACCTCGTCCAGCCGGCTGTCGGGCAGCTCGACGCCGCCCGCGCGGTAGTGGACGATCACGTTGCGGGCGGTCGCCGCCACGGCGGGGATGTCGGTCGCCACGGCGTCGAGGAGCCCGCCGTGCCGACCGGGGTCGCTGTAGGGGGAGTGGCTCCGGTAGTCATCGAGGTCCATGGGACCAGTCTCCGGTCTGCCACCGTGTCAGGGTCAACGCCGCCGGATTTCGCGCATTCTACGATCGGCGGGTGCACATCACCCCTTCCAGCCCCATCGACGTGCCGCAGGTCTTTCCGGCGGTCGCCCCCTTCGCGCGGACGACCGTCCGGTTACATCCCCGCCCGGGTTCGCCGACAGCGGAGCAGAGTTCGGTAGGCGGCCCGCTGCTGTGGCCGGCCGACGAAGCCTGGCCGATGTGTGACGGACCGGAGCCCGACGACCACTACCGCGACTGTCCGGGTGAACCGGCGGCGCCGCTGGTGCCGGTGGTGCAGTTGCTGGCCGAGGACGTGCCCGAGGTGCCGTTCCTCGCCGGCACGGACATGCTTCAGGTCCTGTGGTGCCCGTTCGACCACGAGCCGTGGACGACACCACGAAAAGCGGTGGATTCCGGTGGAGGATCGTCCGGCGATGGCCGGTTGGGGATGGGACACCGACGACGATCACCCGTGGCGGACGATCCAGAACCCGAGCGGGCTCATGCTGGGCGACGTCGGCGGCATCTACCTCTTCGTCTGCACCGCCTGCCCCACCAGGCCGTTCGACTACCGCTTCGACTGTTCCTGACGACTTCCGGATGGCCAGCCGACGCGCTCACCTGCGGGTGAGCGGGACCGGTTGCCCCTGGCGTACGTCGAGGACCACCCGCTTGCCCAGCGGTTGGGCCAGATTGAGGGTCGCGGTACGCGGCGAGCCCATGAGGTCGCACACCTCGCCGCCGTTGTGGTGCTGTGCGATGACGATGACCACGACGGCGTTGGCCGACTCGACCGACTCCGCGTGGTAGTCGGCGCCACAGCGTCCGGTCGCCGGCCCGAAGGTTCCGGTGAAGCCGACGATCAACTGCGTACCGGCCCCGGTCGTGGCCGCCGATTCGATGGCGATGCCCGGCGGGGAGTTCCACGGTGGGGGTGTCGGGGTGACGGCGTCAGCGCCACCTGCGTCGATGAAGGCCTGGTCGTACCGGGCCAAGCCCTCCCGCGCCTGCTGACGCAGCTCAACGAGGCTCTCTCCGCGGGGTAGCGCAGCGTCGACCGTGGCGTTCGCGTCGGTGTCACAAGCAGCGAGCATCGCCGCCGCCACCACCCCGGCGACCCAGCGCCATCGCACCATCGAAGACCCCTTTTTGGCAGAGTGACCGCCAGGATTATCAACCG
The DNA here is from genome assembly GCF_040649655.1 of Micromonospora sp. NPDC048905. Classification (NCBI taxonomy): domain Bacteria; kingdom Bacillati; phylum Actinomycetota; class Actinomycetes; order Micromonosporales; family Micromonosporaceae; genus Micromonospora; species Micromonospora sp. NPDC048905. The sequence continues at coordinate 156,363 of NZ_JBEZFV010000005.1, forward strand.
TCGGCCCGGGTCGTGGCGCCCCGCTGCTCGACCTCGGCTGCTGCCTCCGAGGCGGCGAAGATGCGCGCGTAGATCTCGTCGATGACCTCGTTCTTCGCCAGGCTGTACTCCCGGGGCCGATGGGCGGTGTCCCGCGCGAGGCGTCGTTTCGTCGCGGCGTACCGCTCCCGGTCGTGTGGGTGCGTGCGCAGCCAGTCGCGGAAGAGCCGGTGCCGGACCGGTTCCGGCGCACCCCGCGGCCACACGTGCAGGTTGACGTCCTCGGCGGAGCTGAGCAGCATCCGGTGCCCGTGCCACCAGGGCTCCCGCAGGACGAGCCGGTAGCCGAGCCGTTCCAGGGCGGGAAGGTAGCCGGCCTCCTCGGCGGTGTCCTCGATGACGAGGTCGACGTCGATGACGGGCTTGGCGGCGAGCTGCGGCACCGCCGTGGACCCGACGTGTTCCAGGCTGATGATCAGCCCGCCAAGCGCCTCGGTGAGCGACGACCGGACGGCGCGGAACCGCTGCGCCCAGGCCGGGTCGTACTCCTCGATGACGACGGACTCCCACGTCCGTGGCGGCTCGCCCACCAGGCCGGCGTCGACCTGTTCGGGGGTGCCGTGGAAGCGCTGCACGACGTCCTGCGGATACTCGGCCACGCCAACCTCCCGACGACGCAAAGTCCGCCAGGATACGACCCCTACCCTATGTAGAGTTCCGATAAAGTGGTCGGATGCGGATCACCATTCCGATCGCGAAGGTGCTCGCGGCGCTGCTCGCCGAGCCCGACGAACAGCGCTACGGGCTGGACCTGATGCGACTGACCGGCCTGCCCAGCGGCACCCTCTACCCGGTGCTGCACCGGTTGCAGGGCGCCGGCTGGCTGGCCGCCGACTGGGAGGCGATCGACCCCGTCGCGGCCGGCCGACCGGCCCGCCGCTACTACCGCCTCACCGCCGACGGCGTGGCGCAGGCCCGCCAGGCGCTCGCCGACCTGCGTGCCGCGATCCCCGACGGTCGCCGCTCGTGGGGCGGCACCGAGCCCACCGGGGCGCCGGCGTGGTGACCCGGCGCATCGCCGTGTTGCTGCTGGCGTTGGCCGCGCGCCGCTGGCCGGCCGACGTCCGCGACGACCTGCGCCGCGAGTGGGCCGCCGAGCTGCACGTCCTCGCCGAGAACGGCCGCTGGACGACGATGCTCGGCTTCGCGGCGAGCCTGGCCGTCAGCCGTGCCGGTGCCTCACTCGTCGACCGCACCCTGGCCCGCGGTCGCGTCGGTCGCAGCGCCGCCGCACTGCTGCTGTCGCCGCTCGCCTGCGTCGGGATCGTGCTCGGCAGCGGGGCCGCCATGTACCGGGCCGAGGTCTGGCTGACGGGGCCGAACTGGTTGGAGCGGGCGCAGAAACCACTCTGGGCGGCCGTCACCGTCGGGCTGGCGGTCCTGCTGGCGGTGTTCGCCGCGCGCTGGGCCCGGCACACCGCACTCGACGGCCCGCTGCGCATCGCGCTCGGCGTGGTGCTCCCGGTCGGTGCGACAGTCATCGTGCTGATGCAGCTCATCGGCCCGGAGGACCTGGCCGCCGTACCCGGTCTGCTGCTCTGGTTGGCCGGCCTGACCCTCGCGCTCTGGGCCGCGGCGAGCCTCGCCGCCCGGGGTCGCCTCCGCGCCGCCTGGTGGGTGGGCGTCCTCGGCGCACTCGTCGCCGCGGACCTTGCGGTGATCCTCGTCGTCGTCGACACGTACCCCACCGCGATCGGCGCGGGGCCGACGATCCACGCGCGGGAGCACGTCGACCCGATCTCCGCGCCGCTGTGGCTCTTCGCCTGTTGGACGGACTGGAACTTCGGCCTGCCCCGGCCCATCGACTGGGAGATCTTCCTGATCACCAACCGGGTGCTGGTGGAGCCCATGCTCTACCTGGCCTGCACGCCGTACGCGCTGGCGTACACCATCCGGGCGGCCCGGTCCGCGCCCGTCGCGCCGGTCGCCCTCGCGCCGACCCCGGTGTGAACCTCAGTCGGGTACGTCGTCCCACGTCGTACCCGGCTCCAGGTAACCGGCCAGCTGGTTCTCGCGCAGCGCGTACGCGATGACCAGCAGGGCGTGCTTGTCCAGCTCGGGCAGCCGGTCCAGCGGAAACCACCGCACGGCCAGCGACTCGTCGTCGTTGACCCGGGCGGTGCCGGCGACCAGCCGGCACAGGAACCCCAGGTTCAGGTATTCGCAGCGGTCCCCGTTCGGATACGTGTGCGGGTGTGACACGGCGCTGGACATCCGCACCGGGGCGACGTCCAGGCCCGTCTCCTCGCGTACCTCGCGGACCAGCGCGGTGGCCGGCTGCTCGCCCGGCTCGACGAAACCACTGATCACCGACCAGCGCCCGTCGTCGGCGCGCTGGCCGAGCAGCAGCTCACCGGCGTCGTTGCGGATGACGGCGCTGACGCTCGGCAGCCAGAGCAGGTCGTGACCGACGTGCTTGCGCAACCCCACGATGTAGTCCGGTGTCGCCATCCGACGATCATAGGTGTGCGCCCACAGCGGGGCTCACCTGCGCACCTTCTGGTTTTCCAGTCCCACGCGTTTCGCCGTTTCGGCCCGACGAACGCCATGCATATCTACTGTGGAGAGGGTCGGCGACTTGTGCGATCCGGTGGCGGCCTGCCGGTTCGCGGTGCACAGTGATTCCCATGAGCGACAGCGAACGTGGTGGGCAGTTCTACTGGTGCACCCGGCATCACCGGGTCGAGACGGACGCCAACGTGTGTCCGGCGAAGCACGTTCTCGGCCCGTACAACTCGGCGGCCGACGCGGAGAACGCCCTGCAGCGAGTGCAGGAGCGCAACGAGGCGTGGGATGCCGAGGACGCTCGTTGGGCCGGGGAGGACAAGTAGACGGCGCGGGACGTCCCGCGCCGAGGTATTTCGTGCTCCGCGAGGACGCACGCGAGAGCACGTCCCCAAGGAGGGAACCACGATGGCCGAAGCACAGCAGGCCACCACCCGCCCGACCGTCCGACGCACCACCGCGAAGAAGACCGCCGCGGCCGAGCGGAACACGGCGGCGAGCCGGACCACCCCCGTGCGCAAGTCCACCGCGGGTGCGGCGGCGGCGAAGGCTCCGGCCCGGAAGGCCGCCGGCGGCGCGGGGCGCGCCCCGGCGAAGAAGACCACCACGGCGGCGAAGAAGGCCCCGGCGAAGAAGGCCACGACCAAGGCCACGAGTACGGCGGCGAAGAAGGCCCCCGCGAAGAAGACCACCACCCGCGCGACAACCGTCGCGGCGAAGCGGGCACCGGCGTCAGCGAAGCGGGCACCGGCGTCAGCGACGCGGGCTTCGGCGTCGGCGACGCGCAAGACCACCGCCGCCGCGAACAAGACCACGGGCACGGCGAAGAAGACCACCAGCGCCGCGAAGAAGACGACAAGCGCCGCGAAGAAGACCACAAGCGCCGCGAAGAAGACCACCGCCTCGGCGGCGAAGAAGACCACCGCCGCGGCCAAGGCGCCGGCGCGGAAGACCGCGACCAAGGCCTCCGCCGTGAAGAAGACAGCGGCGAAGAGGACGGCGGCGACGAAGACGGCCGCCAAGAAGGCGCCCGCGAAGAAGACCGCGTCGACAGGTCCCAGCGGCGGCGCCCGCAAGGCCCCGGCGAAGAAGGCCCCGGCCGCGAAGGCGACGGGCACGTCGTCGGCCACCGCGCGCAAGGCGGCGGCTAAGAAGGCCCCGGCGAAGAAGACCGTCGCGGCCAAGGCCCCGGCCCGCAAGGTCACCGCCCGCAAGTCACCGGCCCGCCCTGCCGCCGCCCGCGCCACCGCACCCCGGAGTACGCGCAGCACCGCCCGGAAGGCGACCGGCTGAGCACCTGTCGCCCCGGCTCGCCGGGGACATATCTCGGCCGGTCACGGGAAGCGGATCACCGGCGGCGCTGTCAGGATTGACCCGTGGTCATTCGACGCGTACTCGCGCCCCGCATCGACTTCGGCGCGCTGCGCCGCGAACTCGGCCTGTCGGAGGAGTTCCCGGCCGACGCCCAACGGGAGGCCGACGAGGCGGCCGGAGCGCCGCCTCGGCCGCCCGTCGACCGCACCGACATACCGTTCGTCACGGTCGACCCGGCCACCTCGCGCGACCTGGACCAGGCGATGCACCTCGCCCGGCGGACAGGTGGCGGCTACCGGGTGCGGTACGCGATCGCCGACGTCGCCGCCCACGTCGCCCCGGGCGGCGCGCTGGAGGCGGAGACCTGGCGGCGCGGGCAGACCATCTACCTGCCCGACGGCAACGTGCCGCTGCACCCCCGCACGCTCAGCGAGGGCGCGGCCAGCCTGCTTCCCGACGACGACCGGGCCGCGGTGGTCTGGACCATCGACCTGGACGCCGACGGCGGCACCGTGGCCGTCGAGCTGGAGCGTGCCCTGGTCCGCAGCCGGGCCAAACTCGACTACACCGGGGTGCAGGCGGCGGCCGACGCCGGGCGGCTGCCCGAGCCGATCGCACTGCTGCCCGAGATCGGCGACCGGCTGACGGCCCGAGGGCTGCGCCGGGGCGCCATCAACCTGCCGCTGCCCGAGCAGGATCTGGAACCCGACGGCGACGGCTGGCGGCTGGTGCTGCGTCCGACGGTGCCGATGGAGGAGCACAACGCGCAGATCTCCCTGCTGACCGGGATGGCCGCCGCCGACATCATGCTGGCCGGCCGGGTCGGGTTGCTGCGGACGATGCCGGCGCCGAAACCGGAGGCCGTGCAGCGGCTGCGGGCCGCCGCCGCGCCGCTGGGCGTGCAGTGGCCGGACGGCGTGGCCCCGGGTCAGGTGATCGCCGGTCTGGACGCCTCCCAGCCGCGCGCCGCCGCGTTCATCGACCAGGCGGCCGAGTTGATGCGTGGGGCCGCGTACACCGCCTTCGACGGGGAGCTGCCGGAGCACCCGGAACACGGTGGCGTGGCAGCCACGTACGCCCACGTCACGGCGCCGTTGCGGCGTCTGGCCGACCGGTACGCCACCGAGGTCTGCCTGGCCCTGCACGCGGGCCTTCCGGTGCCCGACTGGGCCCGCGCCGCGCTGCCCCGGCTGCCCGAGGTGATGGCCAGCACCGACCGGGTCGCCTCGGCGGCAGCCCGGGGAGCCGTCGAGTTGGCCGAGGCGGCGGTGCTGGAGCACCGGGTGGGCGAGACCTTCGACGCGGCCGTGTTGGACGTCGACGCCCCGCCCAACGGCAAGTCCCGCCCGCGACCACCGGGCGGCACCGTCGCGCTGGACGCCCCGCCGGTGCGCGCCCGCTGCTTCGGCCAACTGCCGCTCGGCGAACGGGTCCGCGTCCGACTGGTCACCGCCGACCCGACGGCCCGCACGGTGATGTTCGAACTGGCCTGACCCCGCCGGCGCGGCGGCCCGGCTCAGCGGGGATCGTCACAGTGCTCCGGGCCGCTGCCGGCTCGGCCCGTTTGCGAGGATGAACCCATGGCATACGACGCGAGCACGCTGCCCGACGTGTCCGGGCTGACGGTCGGCATCATCGGTGGGACCGGCGACCAGGGGCGAGGGCTCGCCTACCGGTTCGCGCGGGCCGGGCAGACGGTGCTGATCGGCTCCCGCAACGCTGAGCGGGCCGCGGAGTCCGCAGCCGAGATCGCCGCCCTGCCCGGTGTGGCGGCCACCGGCAGTGTCACGGGCGCGGCCAACGACGAGGTGGCCCGCCGCAGCGACGTGGTGATCATCGCGGTGCCGTGGGATGGGCACGCCGCCACCGTCGCCGCCCTCGCCGAGCCACTCGCCGGCCGGATCGTCGTCGACTGCGTCAACCCGCTCGGCTTCGACAAGCAGGGTCCGTACGCGCTGACCGTGGCCGAGGGCAGCGCCGTGCAGCAGGCCGCCGCGTTGCTGCCCGACTCCCGGGTCTGCGCGGCGTTCAACCACGTCAGTGCCCCGCTGCTGGCCGACCCGGAGATCGACCGGATCGACCTGGACGTGCTGATCTGCACCGAGGACCGCGAGTTGGTCGACGTGGTCGGCGCGCTCGCCGCCCGGATCCCGGGGATGCGCGGCATCTACGCCGGCCGGTTGCGTAACGCCCACCAGATCGAGGCGTTCACCGCCAACCTGATCGCGATCAACAAGCGCTACAAGGCACACGCCGGCATCCGCGTCACCGACCTCTGAGTCGAGCGGCGTGATCCACTCGGCTTCCGGGAAGTCGGGGTGTCCCTCGCACTGGGACACCCCGACCTCAAGAACACGGAGTGGATCAAGCCGCGCCGGTCGCGCCGCGCGAGACCGGCCGACGGGCCGGACTAGAAGGTGTGTTCGGCCGTCGGGAACTCGCCGCCGCGAACCTCGTCGGCGAAACGCCGGGTGGCGTCGGTGAGTGCGCCGGCCAGGTCCGCGTAGCGCTTCACGAAACGCGGCGCCTTTCCGGTACGCAGCCCGGCCATGTCCTGCCAGACCAGCACCTGCGCGTCGGTGTCCGGGCCGGCGCCGATGCCCACGGTCGGGATGGGCAGCTCGTGGGTGATCCGCTTGGCCACCTCACCGGGCACCATCTCCAGCACCACCGCGAAGGCGCCCGCCTCCGCCACCGCCCGCGCGTCGGCGAGCACCTCGTCCGCCGTGTCGCCCCGACCCTGCACCCGGTAACCGCCCAGGGTGTGTTCGCTCTGCGGGGTGAAGCCGATGTGCGCCATCACCGGGATGCCGGCGCCGACGATCGCGGCGATCTGCTCGGCGCAGCGGCGGCCACCCTCCAGCTTCACCGCGTGGCAGCCACCCTCCTTCATGAACCGGACGGCGGTGCGCAGCGCCTGCGCCGGCCCCTCCTCGTACGAGCCGAACGGCAGGTCACCGACGACAAGTGCCTGCCGGGTCGAGCGCACCACGGCCCGGACCAGCGGAAGCAGGTCGTCGGCGGTGATCGGCAGGGTGGTCTCGTAGCCGAACACGTTGTTCGCGGCCGAGTCGCCGACCAGCAGCACCGGCACGCCGGCCTGGTCGAAGATCCCCGCCGTGTACTGGTCGTACGAGGTCAGCATCGGCCACCGCTCGCCGCGCTCCTTGGCGGCGAGCAGGTCACGGGTGCGGACCCGACGGGTGAGCGGCCCGCCGTACAGCGCGGTCACCTCGCTCGGAGTGGACTCCACCATCTCTGTCTCCCTTCCTCGAGGCCGCCTGCGCGGTCCCCGGGTTCCGTCGCGATCGTCGCACCGCGAGACGGGGCGACGGCAGAGTCCAGTGCGAGATATCACTGCACCGCGCGAGGTCCGCGCCGCGCGGCCCGCGCGAGGCGACGCCGGGCCGGCCGCACCGACCCGGGCACCCAGAGGAGTACGACTCAGCCGTGCTCGCGCCACCGGTTGGTGATCGGCAGACGGCGGTCCCGGCCGAACGCCTTCATGGAGATCTTCGTGCCCGGTGCCGACTGGCGTCGCTTGTACTCGGCGGTATCCACCAGCCGCAGCACCTTGTCGACCACCGCCGGGTCGTGGCCCGACTCGACCAGCCCGTCGCGGCCCAGGTCACCGTCGACGTACCCGATCAGGATGGGGTCCAGGACGTCGTAGTCGGGCAGACTGTCGCTGTCCAGTTGGCCCGGGCTCAGCTCGGCGCTCGGTGGCTTGCCGATCGAGTTCTCCGGAATCGGGGCGGTCGCACCGCGCCGATCCGCGTCCCGGTTGCGCCACTTAGCGAGCCGCCAGATCAGCGTCTTCCAGACGTCCTTGACCGGGTTGAAGCCGCCCACCGAGTCGCCGTAGAGGGTGGAGTAGCCGACCGCCAGCTCACTCTTGTTGCCGGTGGTCAGCACCAGGTGGCCCTCCTGGTTCGACAGGGCCATCAGGATCACGCCACGGACCCGGGCCTGGAGGTTCTCCACGGCCACCCCGGACAACGACAGGTTGGCCAGGAAACCGTCCACCATCGGCTGGATCGGCTCGACGCGGTAGTCCAGGCCGGTGCGCTTGGCCAGGTCGGCGGCGTCCTCCCGGGAGTGCTCGGAGGAGTGCTGACTGGGCAGCGACACACCGACCACCCGGTCCGGCCCGAGGGCGTCGACGGCCAGCGCGGCCACCACCGCCGAGTCGATGCCGCCGGAGAGTCCGAGCACCACCGACGGGAACCGGTTCTTGTTCACGTAGTCGCGCAGGCCGAGCACGAGCGCCTGCCACACCTCGGCCTCGTCGGCCACCGGCTCGATCAGCCCGCCGGTGGCGGCCGGGCCGGACGGCGTGGGCGGAATGCCGTCCAGCGTGTGGTGCGCGACCCGCATCCCGTCGGCGATGGTCTCCGTGGTCGGCGAGGAGGTGGCGGCCGGCAGGTCGACGTCGTGCACGAGCAGGTGCTCGACGAACTGCGGGGCACGGGTGAGCAGGTCACCGTCGGCGCTCACGATCATCGAGTCGCCCTCGAAGACCAGCTCGTCCTGCCCGCCGATCATGTTGACGTACGCGATGGCGGCGCCCGCCTCGGCGGCCCGGCGGCGGACCAGCGGCAGTCGGATGTCGTCCTTGTTCAGTTCGTACGGCGAGCCGTTGATGTTGACCACCAGCCCGACGCCGGCCTGCCGGGCGGCGGCGAACGGCCCGCCGGCCTGCCACAGGTCCTCACAGATGGTCAACGCGACGTCCACGCCGCCGATCCGCACCACGGTCAGCGTGTCGCCGGAGACGAAGTAGCGGTCCTCGTCGAACACCCCGTAGTTGGGCAGGTGGTGCTTGAAGTAGCGGGCGGCAACGACTCCCCGGTGCAGCAGCGCGGCGGCGTTGCGGGCGCCCCGGCCCGGCTCGGCGTCCCCGCTGACCTGCGGCGGCCCGTCGGCGTCCAGGTAGCCGACCACGACCGGCAACTCGCCGAGGCCGTCGGCGGCGAGGTCGGCGGCGAGCCGCTCGACGGCGGCCTGGGACGCGGCGACGAAGGAGCGCCGGAAGACCAGGTCCTCGACCGGGTAGCCGGTCAGCATCAGCTCCGGGAAGAGCACCAACTGGGCACCGGCATCGGCGGCCTGGCGAGTCCAGCTGCGGACCAGGTCCGCGTTGCCGGCGATGTCGCCGACGCTCGGGTTGACCTGGGACAGGGCGAGACGCAGGGTGGGCATGCCCTCATCTTGCCCCAGCCTCCGCGCGACAATCCGTACCCTCGGACGAGATTGCCGCCACCTGCCGCGACGGGCGTCCGCGAGGCCGCGACGGCAGGAGCCCGGCCGGCACGGCGGCGGACGCGGGGCGGCCCGGCCGGGGCTCGCGCTCGCCGGGCGGGACACGAGGGGACGACCGGCGGCAGTTCGCGTAACGTCTGCGTAACCAGGCCCGGGGAGACTGGGCGATCAGGTCGGGCGCAGCCCGACCAAGGCGGACAAAAAGAGCGTCGCGAGGGGTTGGGGAAGTGGACCGTCAGCAGGAGTTCGTCCTCCGTACGCTGGAAGAGCGGGACATCCGGTTCGTCCGGCTGTGGTTCACGGACGTGCTGGGCACGCTCAAGAGCGTTTCGGTGGCGCCGGCCGAGCTGGAGGCGGCCTTCGAGGAGGGCATCGGCTTCGACGGCTCGGCCATCGAGGGTTTCGCCCGGGTCTTCGAATCGGACATGGTGGCCATGCCCGACCCGACGACCTTCCAGGTGTTCCCGTTCGAGGGCGGGGTCAGCGGCGAGAGCGCCCGGATGTTCTGCGACATCCTGCTGCCCGACGGCGGTCCGTCCTGGGCCGACCCCCGGCACGTGCTGCGCCGCGCGCTGTCCAAGGCCGCCGAGAAGGGCTTCACCTTCTACACCCACCCCGAGATCGAGTTCTTCCTGCTGGAGAACGGCCCCCAGGACGGCTCGGTGCCGACCCCGGTGGACACCGGCGGCTACTTCGAGCACACCACCCACGCCGTGGCGCGCGACTTCCGCCGCCAGGGCGTGCTGGCGCTGGAACGGATCGGCATCTCGGTGGAGTTCAGCCACCACGAGGTCGCGCCCGGCCAGCAGGAGATCGACCTGCGCTACGCCGACGCGCTCACCACCGCCGACAACATCATGACCTTCCGGCACGTGGTCAAGGAGGTGGCGCTCTCCACGGGTGTGCAGGCCAGCTTCATGCCGAAGCCGTTCACCGACCAGCCGGGCAGTGGGATGCACACCCACCTGTCGCTGTTCGAGGGGGAGCGCAACGCGTTCCACGACAGCGGCGACCCGATGAAGCTGTCCAAGGTGGCGAAGTCGTTCATCGCCGGCCTCCTGGTGCACGCCCGGGAATACACGGCGGTCACCAACCAGTGGGTCAACTCGTACAAGCGGCTCTTCCCGCAGGCCCTGCCGGACCGGATCACCGAGAGCCCGGCGTACGTCTGCTGGGGTCACCTCAACCGGTCCGCGCTGGTCCGGGTTCCCGCGTACGGCAAGCCCAACTCGGCCCGGGTCGAGGTCCGCTCGTTGGACTCGGCCGCCAACCCCTACCTGGCCTTCGCGGTGCTGCTCGGCGCCGGCCTGAAGGGCATCGAGGAGGGGTACGAGCTGCCGCCGGGCGCCGAGGACGACGTCTGGTCGCTGACCAGCGCCGAACGGCGTGCCATGGGATACGAGGCGCTGCCGGAGAACCTCGCCGAGGCCATCGACGTGATGGCCGGGTCCGAGCTGGTCGCCGAGGTGCTCGGCGAGCACGTCTTCGACTTCTTCCTGCGCAACAAGCGGGCCGAGTGGGAGCAGTACCGCCGCGAGGTCACCCCGTACGAGCGGCAGCGCTACCTGGCGCTCTGATCGCCGGGGGCTGACGCGGTTGCGTACTGCCGCTATCGTCTCGATCACCGCGCCGGTACCCCTCCGGGCGGAGAGTCGGGAGGCAAGTCGGTGCTGGAGGATCTGCTCAGCGGTGCCTGGCAGAGCGTCGTGTTCGGGATCGTCGGTGTGGGGCTGATGGCGGCCGGGTTCGGCCTGGTCGACCTGCTCACCCCCGGGCGGTTGCGGGACCTGATCTGGGTCGAGCGCAACGCCAACGCGGGGCTGCTGCTGGCCGCCAACCAGCTCGGCATCGCCGGGATCGTCTTCACCGCGATCCTGACCAGCTACAGCGACTTCGGCAGGGGGCTCGCCTCCACTGTGGTGTTCGGGCTGCTCGGGTTGGCGATCATGGCGCTGGCCTTCGTGGTGCTGGACCTGCTCACCCCGGGCAAGCTCGGCGAGGTCATCTGCTCGCCGGAGCCGCACCCGGCGGCCCGGGTCAGCGCCGCCACCCACTTCGGCGCCGCGCTGATCGTCTGCGCCTGCATCGCCTGACGGCGGTCGGTCCCGGTCCGGTCGCCGGGCCGGTCGCGTGCGGGTCCGGGCGTCGTACCCCGGTCGTAGCGTGCGGGGCATGAACCGTACGGACCGGCTCTACGCCCTGGTCGAGGAGCTGCGGGCGATGTCGCCCCGGCCGCGCAGCGCGCGCTGGCTGGCGGTCCGCTTCGAGGTCAGCAGCCGGACCATCGAGCGGGACATCGGCGCTCTCCAGGAGGCCGGTGTGCCGATCTGGGCCGAGCCGGGGCGCACCGGCGGCTACGTCCTGGACCGCAGCCGCACTCTGCCGCCGGTCAACCTGACGGCGGCGGAGGCGGTGGCGATGGCCGTCGCGCTGCACCGGCTCGACGGCACGCCGTTCGCCGGGCCGGGTGCCACCGCGCTGCGCAAACTGGTGGCGGTGCTGCCGGCCGCCGACGCCGCCGAAGCGCACCGCCTCGCCGGCCGGGTGCACCTCGTCGGCGACGGACCGGCCACGCCCGTCCCGGCCATCGTCGCCGACGCGGTCACCGCGCGGCGGGTGCTGCGCATCCGGTACGCCGACCGCGCCGGCGCGGACTCGGTGCGCGACGTCGAACCGCTGGGCTACCTCGGCAACCCCCGACACTGGTACCTGCTCGCCTGGTGCCGGCTGCGCGACGAGTTGCGCTGCTTCCGTACCGACCGGATCCGGAGCGTCCAGGCGCTGCCCGACGTGGTGGTCCGGGAGTTCCGCCCGACGGATCTGGACATCCCGCACGAACGGGTCCGCGCGTTGAGCCTGGTCTGAGGCGCATCGGCGGGCGGCGCCGACGGCCCGGTCGGAAGGAACCCCGTCGGGTGATCTGGAAACACCGACAGGACGGTGTCGCGGACGACCCCGAGACTGCTCCGGACGGCGGCCGAACGACCGGCACGCACAACCTGGAGGCAGCAGATGTCAACGACGCCCATCACCTGGTTCGAGATCGGCACCGACCGGCCGGAGGAGGCGGAACGTTTCTACGGAGAGCTGTTCGGCTGGACCTTCGAGGAGCAGGGCTCGACCGACGGCGGGTCCTACCGGGTGACCGGGGCCGGCGGGGACACCGGAATCGGCGGGGCCATCCGGGCGACCGACGGGACGTCGCCGAACTACGCGGTGTTCTACGCCGAGGTCGCCGACGTGGCGGAGACCTGCCGACGGGCCGAGGCGGCCGGCGGCCGGGTGCTGGTGCCGGTGCGGACGGCCCCGAGCGGGCTCACGTTGGCCCACCTGCTCGACCCGGCCGGCAACCACCTGGGAGTGTTCACGCCCCCGCCGGCCTGACGACCGCGCGGGCCTGACGACCGCGCGGGCCTGATGCCGCGTGCGGGCCTGACGCCGCGTGCGGGGGCCGCACTGGCGTCCCGGGGGCCGGTGATCGACTCGGTTCTCGTGATTCGGGGGTGTCGGGCTGTCGTGGACACCGCGAAATCACGACGTCGAGGGGATCAGGCCTGGGGCAGGCCCGGTGTGGCCTGGGCCTGCCCCGAAGCGCTACGCGCCGGGCGTAGCGGCGGGGGCGCCGGGGCCGCCCGGGCCGTGACCGCCGGGGCCGCCGCGCCAGCCGTGGCCGCCGTGGCCACCCGGGCCGGGGAAGACGCCGGCCTCGACGGCCTTGGTGATGGCGTCGGCCTGCTCCTGGGTGAGCTTGCCGTCCTTGACCGCCTGGTCCAGCCGTTGCTTGAGCGCGGCCTGCCGCTCCTCGGCCGACGGGCGCTGCGGCCGATCGGCCTGCCGGCGCTGCTCGCGGACCTTCTCCAGCGCGGCGGTCACCTTGTCGGTGGGCACGCCCAACTCCTTCGCGAGTGCCTCGGCGAACTCGTTCTGCCGGTCGGCCTTTGCGCCGGGAGCGGCGTCGACCTTCGCTCCGGGAGCCGGGGCGGCGCTGGCGCTCGGTGCCGGCGTCGGGGTGTCCGCGGCGAAGGCGATGGTCGGGGCCGCGATCCCCACGCCGAGGACGCCAGCGGTGGCGAGGCCGGCCAGGAGATGCTGCCGACGGATGGTGCGGGACATGCTGTCCTCCAGGAGGTCGGTGACGCTCGTGTCATCACCGACAGTGAACAGCCAGCCTGGGCGCGACCCGTGGCGAACCTGTCAGCGACCTGACAATCGGGCGGGCGGGCGGCCAATTCGGTTGCGTCCTCGTCGGCGGAGCCGTCAGGGTTGGCGATTCACCGACGGAAGGACGCAGCTGGTGATGAGCGTGGAAATTCGGGAGATACCGCTCGTCGAGCCAGGCGCCGGCCCGTACGGCATCACGGCCGGCCCCGACGGCGCGCTGTGGCTGACGCTGGTCCACGGCGGCGGGATCGCCCGCCTGGGGGCCGACGGCGCGGTACGGACCTACCCGCTGGATCCGCCGGGCGGCCGTCCGTTGATCATCGCGGCCGGGCCGGACGACGCTCTCTGGTTCACCCGCTCGGGAGACGACAAGATCGGTCGGATCAGCCTCGACGGCGCGCAGCGCACGATCGCCCTGCCGACCGGCACCGGGCCGGGTGGTATCGCCGCCGGCCCCGATGGCGCGCTCTGGTACACCGGGATGACCTCCGACACGATCGGCCGGCTGGACAGCGATGGCGCGGTCACCACGTTCCCGCTGCCGGTGACCGGGGGGTTCGCCTCGATGATCACTGCCGGCGCGGACGACGCTCTCTGGTTCACTCTGCATCAGGCGAACGCGATCGGCCGGATCGACCTCGATGGCGGGGTGACACTGCATCCGTTGCCCACCCCGGACGCCGGCCCGGTCGGCATCACACTCGGTGGCGACGGTGCCATCTGGTTCGTGGAGATCGCCGCCGGTCAGCTCGGCCGGATCACCCCGGACGGCCGGATCAGCGAATTGCCGCTGCCGGACCGGGCAGCCCGTCCGCACGCGATCGTGGCCGATCCGGCCGGCGGCGTCTGGTTCACCGAGTGGGGCGCCAACCGGATCGGTCACCGAGATCCCACCGGACGAATCGACGGCTACGACCTGCCCACCCCCGGGTCCGAACCACACGGCATCACAGTCACCCCCAACGGCATCTGGGCAGCGCTGGAAACCGGCGCGCTAGCCCACCTGCCTCTCGCCTAGCTGATCAAGAGCTTTGCGTCAGAACTCCGCCCGGAACTGACGCAAACCTCTTGATCACCGGGGTGGGGTGGGGTGGGGGGCGGGGTTACTGGACCGCGGGGGCTGCCGTCAGGGTGTTGGTGTTGACGTCGAGGGTTGCTTCGGTGCCGAACGGGACTGTCAGTTGGTTGGGGCCGTGGCCGATAGGTAGGCCGCCGAGCACCGGTACGCCCAGGTCGCCCAGGCGTTCATTGAGGACGTCGACGATCGTGGTGTCCCAACCGTCGCCGCAGTCGGTGAACTGCCCGACCGCCACGCCGGCCAACCCGTCCAGCGCGCCCGCCCGCCGCAGCTGGGTGAGCATCCGGTCGACCTTGTACGGGGGTTCCTGTACGTCCTCGATCAACAGCACCGCGCCGGTCAGGTCGGGCAGGTCCGGGGTGCCGATCGACGCGGCGATCAGGCACAGGTTGCCGCCGAGCAGGGTGCCGGTGGCGTGACCCGGGACGCGTACGTCGAAGGTCTCCTCGGTGGGCAGCGCGGTGATCGACACCGGCTCGGTCGTCATCAGCGCCGCGTGCAGGGATTCGGCGGAGCGCAGCGGGGTCCGCTCGTCCCGCCAGGCCGCCCCCGGGCCGTGCACCCCGGCCAGCCGGGCACCTCGCCACAGCGCGAACTGCAACGCGGTGATGTCCGAGAACCCGGCTACCACCTTCGGGTCGCGGCGCACGGCGGCCATGTCGATGGCGTCCACGATCCGCTGGGCGCCGTACCCACCCCGGGTGCAGATCACCCCGCGCACCTGCGGGTCGGCGAACGCCGCGTTCAGGTCGGCGGCGCGCAGGTCGTCGGTGCCGGCGAGGTAGCCGTGGCGGGCGTACGCGTTCGGTGCCGGCACCGGCCGCAGCCCCCAGCTGATCAGGAGCTCCATCCCCCGGGCCACCCGCTCCGGCGAGGTCGGCCCGGACGGTGACACCAGCAGCACCGTGTCACCAGGTCGCAGCACGGGCGGTCGGACGGCGGCGGTGTCCTCGTTGATCACAATTGCAGAGCCTAACGCCGGATCCGGGACCGGCGCCCGGCGCGCACATCCCGGTGGCGGGGCGTGGCGGCACGCGGTGCACCGGCTAGCCTCGACGGGTGGCAACCGCGCTGGTGATCGAGAACGACCCGACGGACGACGCGCGCCGGCTGGGTGAGTGGCTGACCGAGGCTGGGCTGGAGCTGCAGGTGGTTCGCCCGCACGCCGGCGACGAACTCCCCGCCGACCTGGAGGGGTACGCGGCGCTTGTGGTGCTCGGCGGCGACCAACAGGCGTACCCGCTGCCGGACGGCTCGCCCGGCGCACCGTGGTTCCCCGCCGTGGAGGGCCTGCTGCGCAAGGCGGTCCGCTACCGGGTGCCCACCCTGGCGGTCTGCCTGGGCGCACAGCTGCTCGCCACCGCGCACGCCGGGCTGGTCGAGCGGAGCCCATCCGGGCCGGAGATCGGCCCCGGCGTGGTCGGTCGGCGCGACGCCGCCGAGAACGACCTGTTGTTCCGGTACGTGCCGTTGATCCCGGACGTGCTCCAGTGGCACGCCGACGAGATCACCGAGCTGCCCCGGGGCGCCACCCTGCTGGCCGCGTCCACCCGCTACCCGCACCAGGCGTTCCGGCTCGGCGACCGGGCCTGGGGGTTGCAGTTCCACATCGAGTGCGACGCCGCGATGATCGCCGACTGGGCCACCGATTCGACCCAGCTCGCCGAGCTGGGCTACGACCCGGAGCTGGTGGTCGCGGCCTGCGCCTCGGTGCTGCCCGACGTCGAGGAGGTCTGGCAGCCGTTCGCCGCCCGGTTCGCCGCGCTGGCCCTCGGCGAGTTGGACGACAGCACGATCCGGCGCGGCCTGCCGCTGCTCGGGCACTGATGAGCCGGCCGACCAGGGCACCGGGCCGGCTCGCCCGGTACGGCTTCGGCACCGCCGACGGCGACGGCGGCGCGCGCGCCGCGGACCTGCTCGGCCCGGACGGGCTGCGGCTGTGGCGGCCGGCGGAGCAGGAGCCCGCGGACGAGTCGGCCGCGGAGTTGCTCGCCGCGCTGTCCCGGGCCGCCGACCCGGACCTGGCGCTGCGGCAGCTGCACCGCATCGTGGAGGCCGAACGCCGCACGAGCGGCGGCAGCGCCGAGTCGTCGCTGCTCGCGGAGCTGCACACCGACCCGGGGCTACGGCGGCGGCTGATCGCGGTGCTCGGCGCGTCGGCGGCGCTCGGCGATCACCTGGTGGCCAACCCCGCACACTGCCTGGCACTGCGGACCGCCCCGGACGGGCTCGCGCCGATCGCCGAGGGCCGGCTGGAGGTGACCGACGGCGATAACGCGGTGGCGGCGTTGCGGACCGCGTACCGGTTGGCACTGCTGCGGATCGCGGCGGCCGACCTGACCGCCGGGCGTGGCCTGGAGCAGACCATGGCCGCGCTGTCGGCGCTGGCCGACGCGACGCTCGCCGCGGCGTACGAGATCGCCGTCGCCGAACTGGCCGAGGGCACCGAGCGGCCCCGGCTCGCGGTCGTGGCGATGGGCAAGTGCGGCGGCGGCGAACTGAACTACGTCTCCGATGTGGACGTCATCTTCGTGGCGGCCGAGGACGCCGACCTGCCGGCGGCGACCCTGGTGGCGACCCGGCTGATCCACATCTGCGGGCTCGTGGCCTGGCCGGTGGACGCCGCGCTGCGACCGGAGGGCAACCGGGGTCCGCTGGTGCGGACCCTGGCCAGCCACCTGGCCTACTACCGCCGGTGGGCGCGCACCTGGGAGTTCCAGGCGCTGCTCAAGGCCCGCCCGGCCGCCGGTGACGTGCCGGTGGCCCAGGAGTGGATCGACCAGCTCGCGCCGTTGGTGTGGCGGGCGGCCGAACGACCCGAGGCGGTCGAGGACGTCCGCGCCATGCGCCGCCGGATCATCGACCACATCCCGCCGAAGGAGCTGGAACGCGAGATCAAGCGTGGTCCGGGCGGGCTGCGCGACATCGAGTTCGCCGTCCAGTTGCTGCAACTCGTGCACGGCCGCGTCGACGAGACGCTGCGCGAACCCGGGACCATCCCGGCGTTGCGCGCGCTCGTCGCCGGCGGCTACGTCGGCCGGGCCGACGGCGAGGCGCTGCTGCGCGGCTACCGCTTCCTGCGCAGCGTCGAGCACCGGCTTCAACTCCAGGCCCTGCGGCGTACCCACACCGTGCCGAGCGAGCCCGGCGCGTTGCGGTGGCTCGCCGCCGCGCTGGGTTTCACGGCCACGACGGGGCGCAGTGCCGTGGAGAGCTTCCGGGCCGAGTGGGTCACCCACGCCACCGAGGTACGCCGACTGCACGCCAAACTGCTCTACCGGCCGCTGCTGGAGTCGGTGGCCCGGGTGCCGGCCGACGGGTTGCGACTCACCCCGGAGGCCGCCCGGCACCGGCTGGAGATCCTCGGGTTCGCCGACCCGGCCGGGGCGCTGCGCCACCTGCAGGCGCTCACCGGCGGGGTGAGTCGCACGGCGGCCATCCAACGGACACTGCTGCCGGTGCTGCTCAGCGAGTTCGCCGACGCGCCGGAGCCGGACCGGGGGCTGCTCAACTACCGCAAGGTCTCCGACAAGCTGGGCAGCACCCCCTGGTATCTGCGGCTGCTGCGCGACGGCGGCCCGGTGGCCCGGCGGCTGGCCCGGGTCCTCGCCCTGTCCCGGTACGTCGCCGATCTGCTCGCCCGGGACCCGGAGGCGCTGCGGCTGCTGGCCGAGGAGAACGAGCTGGCGCCCCGCCCGCCCGAGGTGCTCCGGGAGGGGTTCCTCGCGGCGGCGGCCCGGCACACCGACCCGGTCGAGGCCACCCGTGCGGTGCGCGCGCTGCGACGTCGGGAACTGGTCCGGGTGGCCTGCGCGGACGTGCTCTGCCGGGCCGGCGCGCTCGCGCCCACCCCGAGCCGGCCGGACGGCGTGAACCGGCCCGCCGTCGGGCTCGTCGACATCACCGAGGTCGGCACGGCGCTCGCCGACGTCACCGATGCCACGTTGGCCGCCGCGCTGCGCGCCGCCCGGGCCAGCCAGCCGGCCGCGGCGGGGCTGCGGTTCGCGGTGATCGGGATGGGACGGCTCGGCGGGTACGAGTCGAACTACCTCTCCGACGCCGACGTGCTGTTCGTCTACGACCCACCCGCCGGGGCCAACGAGAGCGACGCCAGCGCCGCGGCGCACGCGATCGCCGAGGAACTGCGCCGACTGCTCGGCGTACCCGCCCCCGACCCGCCGCTCGGCGTGGACGCCGACCTGCGCCCGGAGGGCCGGCAGGGCCCGCTGGTGCGCAGTCTCGCCGCGTACGCGGCGTACTACGCCCGCTGGTCGCGGGTGTGGGAGGCGCAGGCGCTGCTGCGCGCCCGGTTCGTCTGCGGTGACGCCGACCTGGGTGCCGAGTTCGAGACGATGATCGACCCGGTGCGGTACCCGGCCGACGGGCTGACCCGGGAGCAGGTCGTCGAGATCCGCCGGATCAAGGCGCGGGTGGAGACCGAGCGGCTGCCGCGCGGCGCGGACCCGGCCACCCACACCAAGCTGGGTCGGGGCGGGCTCGCCGACGTGGAGTGGGCGGTGCAGCTCGTCCAGCTCCGGCACGCGGGCCGGGTCCCGGCGCTGCGCGGCACGCGTACCCTCGATGCCCTCGCGGCGGCCGAACGGGCCGGCCTGATCGACCCGGCGGACGCCGCCGAGATGGCCGCCGGGTGGTCCCTGGCCGCGCAGGTCCGCAACGCGTTGATGCTGGTCCGGGGTCGGGCCGGCGATCAGCTACCCCGGCACGGGGTGGAGCTGGCCGGGGTGGCCCGGCTGCTGGGGCGCGACGATCCGGGGGAGTTCCTCGACGAGTACCTGCGCACCGGCCGCCGCTCCCGCGCCGCCGCGCAACGGGTGCTGGAGGCGTAGCGGCGTCAGCTGCCGAGCGTGTACTCGCCGGGACCGGGCACGGTGACGGTGGTCCAGTCGCCGTCGGCGGTGACCGTGGCGTCGCCGGACGCGACAAGCCACCGGCTGTGCCGGACCCGGACGGCCACCGGGCCGGCGGTCGGTGCCCGGAAGGTCACCCTGGCGCCGTCGGCGCGGGTCAGCTCGGCGGGTGCGGCGACCAGCG
This sequence comes from Micromonospora sp. NPDC048905, assembly GCF_040649655.1. NCBI lineage: Bacteria > Bacillati > Actinomycetota > Actinomycetes > Micromonosporales > Micromonosporaceae > Micromonospora > Micromonospora sp. NPDC048905. Next base: position 175,774 of record NZ_JBEZFV010000005.1, read on the forward strand.
GCGTCGGGTCGGCCACAGCCCACACCCGCCAGTGCGGCCCGGACCAGACCGGCGTCAGGTAGGGCAACCCGCCCTCGACCAGTTCCGCCTCGGCCCGCCCCACCCAGGACAGCGGGGCGTCCGGCAGTGCCACGTACTGCACGGCGTTCTCCGCCAGCCAGGCCCGGTAGGTGCTCGGGGTCAGCGGTACGCCGGTGCCGGCCGCGCCGGGCACGGTGGTGAAGAACAGCGGGTTGCGGTCGATGTCGGCCTGCCGCAGCCAACCCCGGGCCAGCGGCACCTCACCGAGGCGGGCCGCCTCCCAGTAGTTGCGGGTCGGCGGCACCTCGACCCGGCCGGTGAGCCGCTGCCCGGCCAGGAACGCGCGCAGCGGCGCGTGGTAGCCCGGCGCGCTCGTCGGGTCGCCGATGCCCCGCAGGTCGGCGGGGACCGCCGGCGGCTGCCAGACGCAGACCGCCACCAGCAGCGCGGCCAGGCCCACACCGCCGCGCAGCCGAGCCCACCGCGACCATCCCACCGTGGCGGCACGCGCTGCGGTGGCGCCGGTCGGGGTGGCGCTGGTCGGGGTGGCGCCGGTCGGGGTGGCGCGCGCGGCCGTCCGGCGGGCCAGGCGGTCGGAGAGCCAGGCGGGCGGGCGGGCGGCGGCGGCCAGCACCGGCAACGCGAACATCGTCACCAGGCGGGTCGCGTTCAACCCCACAGGCGTGTGCACGACGGCGGCGGCGAGCACCCCGGCGGCGGAGAGCAGCGCACCGAAGCGCACCGGCCGGTACGCCACCAGCGCCGCCACCACCAGGCTGGTCACCACCGCGCGCACCGCGTCGGTGCGGCTGATGTTCATCCAGCCGCCGTCGCCGAAGAGCACCGCCGTCGCGGCCAGCGGCACCGCCGCCGCGACACCGAGCGCCAGACCGTCGGCGTACCGCCGGGTCAGCAGCAGCGCCACACCCGCCAGGCCGACGAACAGGCCGGCCACCGGACTGGTCGCCGAGGCCAGCAGCGCGGCGACCGCCGCGAGTACGAGCCGCACCCGCCCTCGTCCGGCTCGGCGAGTGAGCGCGAGCAGCGCGGCCAGCCCGAACGCCACACCCAGGGCGTACGTGACCCGACCGGAGACCAGGTTGCCGGCCAGCGTGACCACCCCGACCAGGCTGCCCAGCAGCGGTCGGGGCACCTCGGTGCGGACCAGCAGCGCGGCCAGCGCGGCAGCCGACGCCACAAGCGCGAGCGCGCCGGTCACCCGTACGCCGAGCAGCGCCATCACCGGCTGGGAGAGCAGGCTGTAGCCGAACTGCTGCACCCCGGCGTACCAGCGCAGGTCGACCGGGGTGGGGCCGTGGGCCGCGAAGAAGTCCGCGCGAGCCACCTGCGCGGCGAGGTCCGACCCCATCAGCGGCAGGGCCAGCCAGAGCGCGGCGAGCACGACTGCGGAACCGGTGGCCACCGCCACCACCCGACTGTGCCGCATGCCCACCTCCGTACCGCGACCACCGTACTGGCAGCATGTCCGGCGTGCCTCACCACCTCGCGCGTTGGACCGGACTGGCGGGATCGGCGTTGCTGGCCGTCGCCGCGTTCCTCGGCGGCGCCCTGCCCGGCTCCCCCCTGCGTACCACCCCGGTCAGCATCTGGCAGGGCCAGAACGGTCCGCTCGTCCTCGTCGCCTGGCTGGTCGGCACCTCGCTGCTCGCCTACGCCTGGTGGGCGCTGCGGGACTCCGTGCCGTCGACGCGCTGGGCGCTGACCACCGTCGGGCTCTGGCTGCTGCCGCTGCTGATCGCACCGCCGCTGGCCAGCCGCGACGTGTACGCGTACGCCTGCCAGGGCGCCAGCTACACCGCGGGCATCAACCCGTACGAGCAGGGCGTCTCCGCGCTGCCCTGCCCCTGGCTGGACACCATCTCGTACATCTGGCGGGACACGCCCGCGCCGTACGGGCCGCTGTTCGTGGTGCTCGCCGGCGCGGTGGTGAAGGCCACCGGCTCGCTGACCGGCGCGATCGTGGTGTTCCGGCTGATCGCGGTGGCCGGGGTGGCGTTGATCGCGGTCAGCCTGCCGGTGCTGGCGCGACGCGTCGGCGTCCCCGCGAGCCGGGCGATCTGGCTGGCGCTGGGCTGCCCGCTGGTCGCCGTACACCTGGTCGCCGGCGCGCACAACGACGCCCTGATGGTCGGCCTGCTGGTCGCCGGGCTGGCGGTGATCGTCTCCCGGCCGGGCCGTCCCGGCCCGCTGCTCGCCGGCGGCGCCCTGCTCGGCCTGGCCGCCGCGATCAAGGTGACCGCGCTGGTCGTGGTGCCGTTCGCGGCGCTGGCCGCGATCGTCGGCGGGTACTCGATCCGGGCCCTGCTCCGGCACGGCGGGTGGGTGGTCGGCGGCGCGGTCGCCGTCGTGGCCGGGGTGACCCTCGCGTCGGGGCTGGACTTCGGCTGGGTCGCCGGGCTGGCCAGCGGCAGTGACGTGATCGCCTGGACGTCGCCGTCCACCGCGATCGGCCAGACCGTCGGCTACCTGGCGGTGCCGTTCGGCGGGCACATCGACGCGCTGCCGGTCACCCGGGGGATCGGGGTGGGGGTGCTGGCGCTGCTGCTGGTCTGGCTCTGGTGGCGGGCCCGCACCCGGGAGCCGCTGTGGTACGCCGCGCTGGCGTTGGCCGCCACTGTGGCCCTCGCGCCGCTGTTCCACCCCTGGTACTGGGTCTGGCCCCTCGCGGTGCTCGCGGCCACCGCCCGCCGGACCGGATGGTTCACCGTCGTCGCGCTCGTCGCGTCGTTCCTGGTGCTGCCCGACGGCACCGGCCTGCCCCGGTTCACCAAGACGGTCGGGGCGCCGCTGATGACGCTGTTGGTGATCGCCCTGGTCGTCTGGTTGGTACGGTCGGCTCGGGCGGCCCGTCAGCCGGTCGCCGCCGACTGAGGGAAGGTGCGCCGGTGACCGCTCCCGGTCCGCCGCCTTCCGGCCTGCCGCGTTCGGGTCCGCCGCCGTCCGATCCGCCACTGTCCGGTCCGTCGCGTTCCGGTCCGCGGGCGGCTCGTCTGGCCCGGTACGTGGGGCTTGTCGGCGCGGTCCTGCTCGCCGTTGCCGCGTACCTCGGTGGGGCGCTGCCCACCGCCCCGCTCGGCGCGACACCGGCGTCGATCTGGCGAGCCCCGGACGGCCCGGCGACGCTCACCTGCTGGCTGGCCGGCACCGTGTTGCTGGTCGGGGCGTGGTGGTCGGTGCGCGGGGGAGCGCCGTCGACCCGGTGGGCGTACGTCACCGCCGGGCTGTGGGCGCTGCCGCTGCTTGTCGCACCGCCGCTGGGCAGCCGCGACGTCTACTCGTACGCCTGCCAGGGCTGGACGTACGCGCAGGGCGTCGACCCCTACGCGGTTCCGGTGGCGGCGGCGGGCTGCCCGTGGCTGGACGCGGTGGCACCGATCTGGCGGGACACCCCGGCACCGTACGGGCCGGTGTTCGTGCTGCTCGCGGCGCTCGCGGTGGGCCTCGGCGGCGGGCTCACCGGCACGATCGTGGCGCTGCGGGTCATCGCCGTGGCGGGGCTGCTGCTGGGTGCGCTCTGCCTGCCGGGGCTGGCGCGTGCGGCCGGTGTGCCGGTCCGGCGGGCGGCCTGGCTGGCGCTGGCCGGTCCGCTGGTCGGGGTGCACCTGGTGGCCGGGGCGCACAACGACGCGGTGATGCTGGGCCTGCTGCTGTCCGGACTTCTGCTCGCGGTCCGCCGACCAGGTCGGCCGTCGTCGTTGCTGGTGGCCGGGGTGCTGCTCGGGTTGGCGGTGACGGTGAAGGCCAGCGCCGCGGTGGTGCTGCCGTTCGCCGCGCTGGCCGCGGTGCGGGGCCGCCCCACCGTACGGTCGTTGGCGCGCGACGGTGGCTGGCTGGCCGGCGGGTCGCTCGCCGCGTTGCTGGTCAGCTCCGCGGTGTCCGGGCTCGGGTTCGGGTGGGTGGGTGGGTTGACCCACAGCGGTGACTCGGAGCAGTGGACCTCGCCGCCCACCGCCGTCGGCCTGGTGGTGGACTACGCCGGCGCGCTGGCCGGGCGGGACCCGCAGGCGGTGCCTGTCGTCCGGGCGGTGGCACTGCTGCTGCTCGCGGTCGTGCTGGCGCTCCTGTGGTGGCGGGCCTGGCGGGACCTGCGTGCCTCGGCTGATCCGGCCTTGGCCCGCCCCCGGATCACGCTGCACGGCGCCGGCCTGGCATTGGTCGCCACCGTCGTGTTGTCCCCGGTCTTCCACCCCTGGTACGCGACCTGGCCGCTGGTGCTCCTCGCGCTCACCGCCACCCGGACCACGTGGTTCCTGCTGCCGGCCGCCGCGGCGACCTTCCTCGCCCTGCCCGACGGCACCAACCTGGCCCGCTTCACCAAGGCCCCCGGAGCGGTAGCGATGACCGCCCTGTTCCTGTCCCTGGCCCTCCTCGGCACGCTGCGCCGACGCTCCCGACCGCGTTGATCATGAGGTTAGCGGTCCTGTCGATCTCCGAAAGCCCCGCCAACCTCATGATCAATGCGCGAGTGTGCGTCAGGACTGCGCGCCGGAGGTGGGGTAGTGGCGGTCGGTGCGCTTCGTGGTCAGGGTCAGGCGGGCGCGGGCGAGGATGGTCAGGAGTAACACGGCGGGACCGGCCAGCGCGACGGCGATCGTGCTCGTGGCCAGCGCCGCGAAGCTGACGTCGCCGCGTATCGGGTCGATGGCATCGCCGAGGGCGGGCACCGCCAGGAAGCCGGCGGGGGTGAGCAGCGTGACGAGCGCCCAGCCGCCGCGGGTGTCCCCGCCGATGGCCAGACCCATGGCTAGCAGCGCCCCGGCGACCAGCAGTAACCCACCGACGGCGGGCAGGAAGCTCAACGCGGTGAAGCCGTAGTAAGTGAGACCATCGCCCGGCCGCACCAGGTATTCCGTCGCCGCTACCGCCGTCACAGCGGACAGCAGCGGCGCGAGGCGGACCGCCGTCGCGGGCCGGTCGGGCAGGGCCAACGCCAGCAGGCCGAGTATGACCTGCGGCAGCAGCACGAACAGCGGCGGCCGGAATGCGTCGAGCACTGCGGCCAACGGCGGCAGCGCCAGCGTGAGCAGGAGGGCGAGGGCGATGGCCAGCCGGGCGATCCGGCGCGACGCGACCGCGGTGGCGATCGCGGCCAGCAGCCAGCCCGCCCAGGCGATGACACCGATCGAGACGAACGGGCCGACGTGGGGTACACCCCATTCGATATTCGCCGGATGCAGCTCTGTCGTACCCCAGACACCGGCGAGGACGCTCGCGGTGACCATGGACAGCAGTGCCGCGAGGCGTACCCCGGGGGTCAGGCTGGCGACACCTGCGGCCCGCAGCCGCTGACGGAGCCCGCCGCGGAGCAGGTCCGCGGCGTCCGCGGTCGAGGGCCAGCGGCGACCCGGCGCGGCCAGGTCCAGGTAGGTGCCGACGATCTCGGTGCCGCGGGAACGCCGGTAGTCAGCGGGGTACGCGCGCAGCAGTCGCAGGTAGCGGCGCTCCAGGTCGCTCATGCCAGCCCTCCGGCCACGCGCGGGGTGGTCGGCCGGGTGGCACGAGCGCGTCGGGCCAGCCGGGCGGTGGCGGCCTCGACGTTGCGCCGTAGCCGCTCGGTCTCCGCGGTCAGGGTGCTGGTGCCGGCGGGGGAGAGCCGGTAGTAGCGGCGCAGTCGGCTGTCCACCACCTCCTCCCGGTCGACCTCGACCAGGCCGGCGTCGACCAGCCGGTCGAGCGCGCCGTAGAGGGTTCCCGGGCGAAGCGTCACCCGCCCGTCGGAGAGGGTGCTGACCTCGCCGATCAGCCCGTAGCCGTGCAGCGGCTCGCCGGCGAGCGCGGTGAGGATGAGGAACGTGGGTTCCCGCAGGGGTGTGTCCATGGCCGTAATATAACGGACGCGAAGGTATTGCGGGGGGCGGCGTGTCGGGACCAAAAACGGCCGGGCCGGCCCCGCGTAGGCGGAGCCGGCCCGGCCGGTGATCGGTGACTGCTCAGCAGTCGTAGTACATGGCGAACTCGTGCGGGGTCGGGCGCAGGCGCACCGGGTCGACCTCGTTGGCGCGCTTCCAGTCCACCCAGGTGGAGATCAGGTCCGGGGTGAAGACGCCGCCGTCGAGCAGGTAGTCGTGGTCGGCCTCCAGCGAGTCGAGCACGGCCGGCAGCGAGCCCGGCACCTGCTTGACGTCGCCCCACTCCTCCGGCGGGAGGTCGTAGAGGTCCTTGTCGATCGGCGTCGGCGGCTCGATCTTGCTCTTGATGCCGTCCAGGCCGGCCATCATCATGGCCGAGAAGGCCAGGTAGACGTTGGCCGACGGGTCCGGCACGCGGAACTCGACGCGCTTGGCCTTGGCGTTGCTGCCGGTCACCGGGATGCGGGTGCAGGCGGAACGGTTGCGCTGCGAGTAGACCAGGTTGACCGGCGCCTCGTAGCCCGGCACCAGGCGGCGGTACGAGTTGACCGTCGGGTTGGTGAAGGCCAGCAGCGACGGCGCGTGGTGCAGCAGACCGCCGATGTACCAGCGGGCCATGTCGGACAGACCCGCGTAGCCGGTCTCGTCGTAGAACAGCGGCTCACCGTTGAGCCAGAGGCTCTGGTGGGTGTGCATGCCGGAACCGTTGTCGCCGAACAGCGGCTTGGGCATGAAGGTCGCGGTCTTGCCGTTGGCCCAGGCCTCGTTCTTCACGATGTACTTGAAGAGCTGGAGCTGGTCACCTGCGTGCAGCAGGGTGGAGAACCGGTAGTTGATCTCGGACTGCCCGGCGGTGCCCACCTCGTGGTGCGAGCGCTCCACGTTGAAGCCGGTGTCGACGAGCCGGCGCACGATCGAGTCACGCAGGTCGGCGTAGTGGTCGACCGGCGGCACCGGGAAGTAACCGCCCTTGTACGCGGTCTTGTAACCGAGGTTGCCGCCCTGCTCTTCGCGGCCGGTGTTCCAGGCGCCCTCGATCGAGTCGATGTAGTAGAACGACTGGTGCGCCGAGGTCTCGTGGCGGATCGAGTCGAAGATGTAGAACTCCGCCTCGGCGCCGAAGTAGGCGGTGTCGGCGATGCCGCTCGCCGCCAGGTACGCCTCGGCCTTCTTCGCGACGTTGCGCGGGTCGCGGCTGTAGGCCTCGCGGGTGAACGGGTCGTGGATGAAGAAGTTCAGCGCGAGCGTCTTCTGCGCGCGGAACGGGTCGATGAACGCGGTGGCGACGTCCGGGAGCAGGAGCATGTCCGACTCGTGGATCGCCTGGAAACCGCGGATCGACGAACCGTCGAACGCGAGGCCGTCGGTGAAAAGATCGTCGTTGACGGACTCGACCGGCAGGTTGAAGTGCTGCATCACGCCGGGCAGGTCACAGAAACGAACGTCGACGAACTTCACGTCCTCGTTCTTGAGGTATCGCAGCAGTTCCTCGGGATTGGCGAACACACATCCTCCTGGCACGTCCACGGGGTGGCTAGGCTTCTGGCGACGCTAGGGCCAGGCGGTTGCCCGGCCGTGTCTCCGTTGTTTCTGCCGTGTTACGTCCCGCGCGGAGCGTCAGTGGCGCCCCGGTCCACGCCCCCGGCCCGCCGCGAGCGCCGTCCGACTGTGCCAGTGTAATGACATTTGATGCCGTTGGCCCGAATCAGCACGCCGTGCAGGCGACACCCGGCAAGTCCCCATCCCCGCGCGGATACCCTTGACCGCTGTGACCAATCCGCACGCCCCGGCCGCGCCGGCCACCGACCCCGGCTTCACCCCACCCAGCCTCGGCAAACGTTTCGGGGCGCTGGTCATCGACTGGGTGCTCAGCCTGCTGGTGTCAAACGTCTTCGCCGATCCGTTGCGCGACAGTTGGGCGCCGGTGCTGGTGCTGGTGCTCGAGTACGGCTTCTTCCTCGGCCTGTTCGCCCAGACGCCGGGCATGTACATCACGAAGATCCGCTGCGTGAACTGGTACGACGGAGGCCGGATCGGGGTGCTCCGCGGACTGATCCGCGGCCTGCTCCTGGCCCTCGTCGTCCCCGCGCTGATCATGGACGAGCACCGTCGGGGCCTGCACGACAGATTCGCCAACGCGGTCATCGCCGACGCACCCCGAGGCTGAGCCCCAGCCCGCCGCCGCGCTCTGCCGGCGGCCCCTCGGCCTCGCCCTCGGCCCTCGGCCCTCGGCCTCGGCAGCCGGGCTCGCGCCCGGCTGCTGGCCTAGCGCCCGCCCCCGGCTGCTGGCCTCCGGCCCCCGGCCTCGCCCCGCCCAAGATCGCGCTCGATCCCGGATTTAGTGGCCTGGAACCGCTGGGACACCACTACATCCTGGATCGAGCGCGATCTTGACCGGCGACGTGGTCTGAAGCCGCGCTTCCGGCGGCCCAGGCGTCCGCATCTGAACGAAATCGCAGCAACTTCGGGGAAGTTGCTGCCTGCGGCGTGTCTGAGACAGCAACTTCGGGGATGTTGTGCGGGTGCGGGTGCGGGTGCGGGTGCGGGGCGCCGGGGTGCGCGGCGCCGGGATAGGCGGCGCCGGGGTGCGGAGGTGCGGGGCGCCGGGGTGCGGGGGCACCGACGGGTAAGAGCCGGACCCGTTCGGGTCCGGCTCTTACGCGTACACCTGGGGGGTCAGCGGCCCCGCGACTGGCGGGAGGCGCCCGGCGGCCGCATGTTCTTCGGGATCGCGCCCTTGGGCATCTGCGGACGGGCGGTGAGGGCCTTGAGCCGCTTGTCCAGCGAGTTGACGTCCTTGCCGGAGAGCGCGCGGGGCAAACGCAGCAGCGTCGTGCGGAGCTTGCGGATCGGCAGTTCGCCCTCTTCCTGCCCGATCACGTAGTCGTGCAGGGGCGCGGAGCCGATCACCTTCGACAGCCGCCGCTTCTCCTGCCCGAGCAGGCCGCGAACCCGCTGCGGGTTGCCCTCGGCCAGCAGGATCACGCCCGGCCGGCCGATCACCAGGTGGATCATGTCCATCTGGGTGGTCGAGCTGACCGCCGGGGTCACCCGCCAGTCGCCGCGCATGTTCTCCATGATCTGCGCCGCGGCGCCGGGCTGCCCCTCGGCGGCGTTCATCATCGCCTTGTTGGACCGCAGGTTGAGCACGATCAGCACCGCGAGCAGGACGAACAGGATGCCGATCGGCAGCCAGATCCAGCTCCAGAGGATGACCGCGACCACGGTGAGGGCGAGCGGGATGAGCACCGCGGCGGCGACCAACGGCGCGAACCACCGGTCCTGCTTGGCGGTGAACTTGAACACCATCCCGATCTGCTTCAGCCGTTGGCCGAACGAGACCTTCTCCTGGGGCTTTGCCATGTCGCAGAGTCTAGTGGTCGCCGCCCGCCCCGTTGATCCGCGTCCGGGTGCCGGCCGACTGAGTACCTTACGTCGCCTCGCCGCCGCCGCCTGGCCGAGTAAGGAGGGTGCCGGCGGTGAAGATCAGGCGCTGTGCCCATGCCCGGGTGGGGCCTTCGCGCGGAGAGTCATCGGCAGAGGACGACGCCACGACGAAGGAGACCGACATGTTCGGCAACGACGCGGAATTCCTGCTCTCCCTGCACCGTACGCACGCCGCCGAGCTGCGCGCCGAGGTGGACGCGGACCGGCTCGCCCGCGCGGTGTCGCGACGTTCCGGCCGCACCTGGCTGGGCCGCCGTCAGCAGACCCGCCGCCTCGGCGACGACCGCCGGTGAGCGCGCCCGCCCCGGCGGCCACGCCCACGGCACCCGACCGGCGGGACGGCCGACCGCCGGCCGTCCCGCCGATCGGTGGGGCCGGCGCGGGCGGCCGTCATGGCATGCTCGCTTCCGTGACCGTACGCGCCGCCAGCTCCGTTATCGTCGGCCGCCAGCGTGAGCTGGCGACGTTGCGGGAGGCGCTGGCTCGCGCCGGGGCGGGGGAGCCGACCACCGTGTTGGTGGGTGGCGAGGCGGGGGTGGGTAAGACCCGGCTGTTGGAGGAGTTCTCGGCCGGGACCACCGACGGCGGGGCGCGGGTGCTTGTCGGCCAGTGCCTGGAGCTGGGCGAGGCGGGTCTGCCGTTCGCCCCGTTCGCCGCCGCCCTGCGCGCGGTGCTGCGCGTCGATGGTCCCGAGGTGTTCGCCGGGTACGAGGCGGAATTCGCCCGGCTGCTGCCGGAGCTGGGCCGGGCGCCGCTGGCCGCGCCGAGCGCCGCCCCGGTCGGCGACGCCCCGCGCGGCTACCTGTTCGACCTGGTCGCCGAGCTGTTCCAGCGGCTCGCCGAGGTCCGGCCGCTGGTGCTGATGATCGAGGACCTGCACTGGGCCGACCGCTCCACCCGCGACCTGATCGGCTTCCTGGTCCGGGCGGCCCGACCGGGCCGGCTGCTGCTGGTCTGCACCTACCGCACCGACGAGTTGCAGCGCGGGCACCCGTTGCGCCCGTTCCTGGCCGAGCTGGACCGGGTCCGTGGCGTGCACCGGGTCGAGCTGGGGCGGCTGGACCGCGACGGCACCGGCGCGGTCCTCGCGGATCTGCTCGGTGTCGAGCCGTCCACCCGTGCCGTCGACGACGTCCACGGGCGCACCCAGGGCAACCCCTTCTTCATCGAGGAGTTGGCCGTGGCCGGCGATCCGCTCGGCTGCGCGGCGCTTCCCGAGACCCTGCGCGACCTGCTGTTGGCCCGGGTGGACCGGCTGCCCGAGCCGTCCCAGCGGGTGCTGCGGATCGCCGCGGCCGGCGGCACCCGGTTCGCCCACGACCTGCTCGCCGAGGTCGCCGGCCTGCCGGACACCGAGTTGGAGGACGCGCTGCGTGCCGCCGTCGCCGCCCAACTCGTGGTGGCCGACCCGGACGGCGACTACGAGTTCCGGCACGCGCTGGTCCGCGAGGCCGTGCACGACGAGTTGCTGCCCGGCGAACACGCCCGGCTGCACGCCCGCTTCGCCGCCGCGATCGAGGCGCAGCCGCACCTGGTCGCCGTCGGCCGGGCACCGGCGGAGATCGCCCACCACTGGTACGCCGCGCACCACCACCCGCGTGCCCTGGTCGCCGCGCTCTCCGCGGCCCGCGACGCCGCCGACCGGTACGCCTACGCCGAGCAGCGTCGACTGTTGGAACGGGCGCTGGAGCTGTGGGAACTGGTGCCCGATGCCGCCGACCTGCTCGGCATCGACCACCTGGGGCTGCTGGAGCAGACCCTGGACGCCGCGATCACCGCCGGGGACTTCAGCCGGGCCATCACCCTGACCCGGGCCGGGCTGGCCGAGGTGGACGCCGACGCCGCGCCGCTGCGTGCCGCCCGCCTGCTGGACCAACGGGGTCGACTGATGGCCCTGCTCGGCAAGAGCGACGGCAGCCGTGAGCTGGACGAGGCGTACCGGCTGGCGGCCGGCGGCCCGATCGGCGTGGAGCGGGTCCGGCTGCTCGCCGACATCGCCACCCACCTGGCCAAGATCGCTCCTCAGCGGGCCGCCCAGGTGGCCGCCGAGGCGGGTGCCGCCGCCGCGGCCCTCGGCGAGGAGTTGGCCCTGCTGCCGACGCGGATCGCCATGCTCTGCCACGGTGAACGGGATCTGGAGGATGGGCTGGCCGGGCTGGCCACGGTCGAGGCCGCCGCGCGTACGGCCGGGGACACACCGACGCTCGTGCTCGCCAAGGTGTTCCAGTCGGACATGCTCTGCGAACTGGGCCGCTACGCCGAGTCCGCGCAGGCGGCGGAGGCCGGTGTGGCCGAGGCGCGGCGGGTGGGGATCAGCCGCTCGACCGGGGCGTACCTGCTGTCGAACCGGGCCGAGGCGCTGATCGCGCTGGGTCGGTGGGACGAGGCCGAGGGGGTGTGCGCGGAGGCCGCCCGGATCGACCTGTCCGGCGTCACCGGGCTGCACTGGCTCCAGGTGGGCGCCGGGCTGCGGCTGGCCCGCGCCCACCCGGGGGCCGAGGAGTTGGTCGACCGGGCGTTGGCCTTCCTGGGCCGGCCCTACCTGTGGCCCAACCACCGGCTGCCCCTGCACGAGCTGGCGATCGAGGCGGCGCTGGCCGCCGACGACAAGATCGAGGCGGTACGCGCCGCTCGCGTCGCGGTGGCCGACGCGCATCTGCCGCAACTGCCCCGGGAAGGCTGGCCGGTGCTCAGCGCCGTCGCCCGTACCGCCGCCCGGGTTGGTGATCGGGACCTGGCCGCCGCCGTCAGCGCGCTCGCCGCGGACCTGCCGGTCCGGCACCCGGCGGCGCGGGCGCACGCCGCCCAGGTCACCGCGCTGCTGGCGATCGGCGACCAGGCGCTGCCGGCCTGGCGGGCGGCGGTGGACGCGTGGCGTGCCGACGGGCAGCCGTACCCGCTCGGTCGGGCGTTGTTGGCGCTGGCCGAGACGGCCGCCGCCGGCGGCGAGCGGGACGAGGTGTCGGCGGCGGTCACCGAGGCCACGGAGATCGCCCGGCGGTTGGGCGCGACACCGCTGGCCGAGGCGGCCGCGACCCTGGCGCGGCGGGTCGGCCTGCGTGGGACGGGTCAGGGTGGGGCCGGCGCCGATCTGTTGACCGCCCGGGAGCGGGAGGTGCTGCGGCTGGTCGCCGAGGGGCACAGCAACAGCCGGATCGCCGAGCAGTTGTTCATCTCCCCGAAGACGGCAAGCGTGCACGTCTCCCGGATCATCGCGAAACTCGACGTGACGAACCGGGGGGAGGCCGCCGCGCTTGCCCACCGCCTCGGCCTGCTCGCCGAGCCCGCGCCACCCCGCTGACGAGCGCGCCAGCGGTCACCGCCGGGCCGGATGACCACCGACGGGCCGCATCCGGCGGTCAGGCCGACGGCAGGTAGATCCGCCAGCCGTCGATCGTGACCAGGCCCAGGCTGCCCGGGGCGGCGCGCAACCGCTCGTCGAGCGTGTGCGCCAACGGCGAGCCGGTCGGTGCGACCCAGGCGGGCACCGCCGCTCCGTCGACCTCCCGCCGGTACGCGGGGTAGCGGTCGAAGCCGGGGCGCAGCGCGTCGTCGACGACCGCGCAGACCACCTGCTCCGCCGTGGCGAAGGTGAGCCGGTTGCAGGTCCAGTAGCCGGCGCGGACGTGTCGTACGCCGAGCTGACGCAGGGTGGTCACCAACTCGGTGTGCCGGGCCTCGGCGGCCCGGGTCGCGGGCGCGGTCCGCGCCGACTGCCAGGTGGCGTGGCCGGCGGTGCCCAGGGTGGCCACGAGCAACGCCAGCGCGACCGGGCGGGCCAGCGCCGACCCGACACCGCGACGGTCGCCCGCGGACCGTCGGAGACCGCCACGGGCCGCCGCCCAGACCGGCCACAGCAGTGCCGGCAGGGAGATGAGCAGGCAGGACAGATAGCGGGAACTCTCCACCGGCGTGAGCCCGGCGGAACTGCTCACGGTGTACGCGCCGAGTGTGCCGACCGCGGCCAGCACCAGCGCCAGCCACACGGCCGCCGCCACCCGAGCCGGGACCTCGGCGACGCCCCCGGGGCCGCCGGCGGCAGGGACCGCGGGGTCGGTCGGGATGGCGGACGCGCGGCGCAGGGTGTGCCAGGCGGTGGCGGCGGCGAGGGCCAGCAGCAGCGGCAGGGCGAGCGCCCACCACAGTTGCCAGGTGGCGCACCGCCCGGGACCGCAGAACCCCATGCCCAGCGCAGGGCCGAGCACCAGGCCGCCGTGCAGCCGGTCCGGCCATCCCGCGCTGGCGTTCGCACCGCTGGCGGCAAGCACCGCGTGCAGCGGGTTCCGGCCGGTCAGCAGGCTGTCCAGCAGCAGCGGTGCGGCGCCCACCACGGCGGCGGCCCCGAGCAGCGCCCCGGCCGCGCCCCGCAGCTCCCGACGGCAGAACCCGACGAGCACCGCGCCGAGCGCCACGACGTACGGCAGCACCAGCGGGTCGACCCAGACCATCAGGCCGGCCAGGAATCCCCACACCGCCCAGCGGGTCAGCCGCCGCCCCGGTCGCCCGGTGGCCAGATCCACCGCGAGTACGGCCAGCGCCATCCCGGCCGCGTTCATCTCCGGATAGCCACCGCCGGCGATCAGCTGGTTCTTCACCACCCGGTCGGAGCCCAGCGCCAGCAGCGCCACCACCAGCAGCCCGAACCACCGGTCCCCGGTCAGCCGCAGCGTCAACCGCCAGGCCAGCAGCAGGAACAGCACGTACAGCGCGAGCGTGGGCAGCCGCAGACCGAGCAGCGACGGCCCACCGGCCAGGGCGAACACCGGCGCGGCCAGGTACGCCTCCAGCGCGCCCATGTACTGCTGGCCGTAGAACCAGACCGGGAAGTCCTCAGCGCGGGCGATGTGCAGCGCGGCCAACCCCATGGCGGCCTCGTCGCTGTTGGTGGGCGGCGCGGCGTGACCCAGCAGCCAGAGCCGGTAACCCACCCCGACGAGTACGACCAACCCGGTCAGCCAGCCGACCAACCCGAGGCGCGAGCCGGGCCGTGGGTGCGGGGAGCCCGCGCCACGCGGCTGCTGGCGTACGCCGAGGGTCATCGCACGATCATGACATCCGGACGCCGAACGGCCGCGCGGCGCTGCCGGCGGGGTCAGCCCGCGGTGGTGGCGACCGGGGTGGCGGCGCGGGCGTCGAGCGCCTGCTTGTAGAGCCGGCCCGCCCGGTACGACGAGCGCACCAGCGGCCCGCTCATCACCCCGGCGAAGCCGATCTCCTCGGCCTCCTCGCGCAGCTCCACGAACTCCTCCGGCTTGACCCAGCGGGTCACCGGGTGGTGCCGGGGGGTGGGCCGCAGGTACTGCGTGATGGTGATCAGCTCGCAACCGGCGTCGTGCAGGTCGCGGAGCGCCTGGGTGACCTCGGCGCGCTCCTCGCCCATGCCCAGGATGAGGTTGCTCTTGGTGACCAGACCGTCGGCGCGGGCCTGGCGGATCACGTCCAGCGAACGGTCGTAGCGGAACGCCGGCCGGATGCGCTTGAAGATGCGCGGCACGGTCTCCACATTGTGGGCCAGCACCTCCGGGCGGGAGCCGAAGACCTCGGCGAGCTGCTCGGGCACGGCGTTGAAGTCCGGGATCAGCAACTCGACGCCGCAGCCGGGCTGGAGGAGGTGGATCTGTCGGACGGTCTCGGCGTACAGCCAGGCGCCGCCGTCGGGCAGGTCGTCACGGGCGACACCGGTGATGGTGGCGTAGCGCAGCCCCATCGCGACCACCGACTCGGCCACACGACGCGGCTCGTCGGCGTCGAACTCGGCCGGCTTGCCGGTGTCGATCTGGCAGAAGTCGCAGCGCCGGGTGCACTGGTCGCCACCGATGAGGAAGGTGGCCTCCCGGTCCTCCCAACACTCGTAGATGTTGGGGCAGCCGGCCTCCTGGCAGACGGTGTGCAGCCCTTCGCGCGAGACGAGCCCGCGCAGCTGGGTGTACTCCGGTCCCATCTTGGCCTTGACCTTGATCCACGGCGGTTTGCGCTCGATCGGCGTCTCGGCGTTGCGCGCCTCGATGCGCAGCAGACGCCGCCCCTCGGGGGCTGCCGTTGCGGTGCGCGCTGCCTGGCCGGTCGTCGGCGCGGAGTGCTCGATCGTCACGAAATTGAGCCTACGCTGGACGGCAGGTGTCTATGTACGCCAGGCGACCGGCGTCACGCTCCAAACGTTGTGACGCCGGACACCGGATAGTCGAAAATGAGCGTCACACACGTGGGGATCTGGTGCTACGGTCTCCGCCAACAGCGACGACGGAGCCGAGTAGCGCGCCGACCCGCCAGTGCAGAGAGCCGCCGGTGCTGAGAGGCGGTCTGGCGCCGGTGCGCGAAGACCCTCCCGAGCTGCGGGAAGAACGGTTGCGGGTCACCCGTGCCCAGTAGAGCCCGCCCGGCTGGCCCCGGTCATCAGGCGACGAACGAGGCCCCCGCTTCGGCGGGGGCGAAGGTGTGGTGGCACCGCGAGGTTCCCGCTCGCCCACACCTCCCTGGGGCTGATGCGACGCGTCGCCACCGCAGGGCGGCGACGGCGTGGCGATCGACCGAGGAGCAGCCCGCCATGCAACGAACCCTGTCCCACCACCTGACCACCCGGATCGGCACGACCGTGCGGATCGCCGGGTGGGTGCACCGACGCCGACTGTTGAAATCGGTGGCCTTCCTGATCGTGCGCGACGCCACCGGCCTGGCCCAGGTGGTCGTCACCGACCCGGCCATCCGCGCCGAGCTGGAGAAACTCCCCGAGGAGACGGTCGTCGAGGTCACCGCGACGGTGACCGCGAACGACACGGCGCCCGCCGGGGTCGAGCTGACCGACCCGGAGGTACGGCCGCTCGGGCCGCCCGCCGTGCCGCCACCGTTCGACCTGTACCGGCCGACGCTCACCGCGAGCCTGCCCACCCAACTCGACAACGCGCCGACCGCGCTGCGCCACCCCACCCGGTCGGCCGCGCTGCGGATCTCGGCGGCGGCGGTGGCCGGCTTCCGGGCCGCACTCGACGTCCACGACTTCGTGGAGATCCACACTCCGAAGGTGGTCAGCTCCTCCACCGAGAGCGGGGCGAACGTGTTCGCGCTGGACTGGTTCGGCGGTCCCGCGTACCTGGCCCAGTCGCCGCAGTTCTACAAACAACTGATGGTCGGCGTCTTCGAACGCGTCTACGAGGTGGGGCCGGTGTTCCGGGCCGAGCCGCACGACACCGTCCGGCACCTCGCGCAGTACACGTCGCTCGACGCCGAGCTGGGCTTCGTCACCGACCACCGCGACGTGATGCGGGTGCTGCGCGACACCCTGGCCGGGATGCTGGGCACCGTGGGCGAGCGGGCCGGCGCCGCCCTGGCGACGCTGGGCGTCACACCACCGGAGGTGCCCACGGAGATCCCGGCGGTGCACTTCACCGAGGCGTTGAGGATCGCCGGCGCGCCCGCCGACGAGCCGGACCTCGCGCCCGCTCACGAACGGGCGCTGGGCGAGTGGGCCCGCCGCGAACACGGCTCGGACTTCCTCTTCGTCACCGGCTACCCGATGGCGAAGCGACCGTTCTACACGCACCCGGACCCGGCGCGGCCGGCGTACTCGAACGGTTTCGACCTGCTCTTTCGTGGGTTGGAGCTGGTCACCGGCGGGCAGCGGCTGCACCGGCACGCCGACTACCTGGCGGCGTTGGCGGCCCGGGGTGAGCCGGTCGAGCCGTACGCCGGTTACCTGGACGCGTTCCGGCACGGCATGCCGCCGCACGGTGGCTTCGCCATCGGCCTGGAACGTTTCGTGGCCCGGCTGGTCGGCGCGGCCAACATCCGGGAGGTCACCGCGTTCCCGCGCGACCTGCACCGGCTGACCCCGTAGGACCCCGTGCCGGCTGCGCGCCTGATGCCGGTGAGTCATCTTGATGACTCACCGGCATCACAGCCGACACCTGTCGACAGTCGGCGAGTCGATCGCGCAGCCGGGCCGCCTGCGGGCCGTTGGCGCGCGTGCCTCGGCGGTCACAGCCCCTTGAACAGGTGGGAGGTGGTGATCAGGACGGTCCGATCGCCAGCCGGGATGACGTCGCGTCGCCGGAGGACGTCGTAGGCGGCCAACACGGTGCAACTGCTGATCTCCCAGGTGTGCCCGTGTCGGCTCGCCCGCTCGTACCAACTGGTTGCCACGTCCTCCCGCACCACCACGACGCTGCCCGCACTCCGGGTCACCGCGGCCCGGGCCTGGACGGTCGTGCTGTCCCCGGCGATCGAGTGGAGGCTTCCGGCGCTGTCGGGGAAGCGCGCGGCGATGTCCTGGCCGGCCAGTACGGCGGACAGCCTGGGGAAGGGTTCGACCAGGTGAAGGCGTGGCAGGCGGCCGCCGGTCAGGGCGGACCACTGGGCGAACCCGAGGTGGATGCCCCAGGCCAGATCGCCACGGCTCGACGGGATCACGACGTGGTCCACCCCGGCGGGTACGGCGGCCGCCATCTCCCAGGCGATGGCCTTGTAGCCCTCGATCCCGAAGCAGCTACTGCCGATGACGATGTCGGCGACGTTGGAGACGGCCAACGTGTCGGGACGGTCGGCCGCCTCCTTGACGTACCGGATGCGTTCCTCGTCGGTGTCGAAGGTGCGCAGGTCCGCTCCGAGCCTGCGCAGCGGCTCCGCGAGCGATTCGGGCAGCCAGGTGAAGCCGGCCACCACGGCCCGGAGGCCGACGGCGGCGGCGAAGGCGGCGGTGGCCAGCCCGGCGTTACCTGACGATCCGACGACGACGCGCTCGTAGCCCGACGCCTTCGCGTGGGTCACCGCCATCGCCGCGAACCGGTCCTTGTGGGATCCGGTCGGATTCGCCGCCTCGTTCTTGACGAGCACCCCGTCGAGCCAGGGCAGCGGGAACAGCGGTGTGCGCCCCTGGCCCAGATCCGGAACGACGGGGTACGGCACCAGTTGGTCCTGGCGTACCGCCTCGGCGGGGTAACGGCAGAACAGGTTCGAGCCGTGGCCGGCGGCCGCGCAGGAGGGGCACCCGAGCGGGTAGTCGCCGACCGGATGGTGGGCACCGCAACGAACGCACTCCAGGGACGTGACCGCGGTACCGGCCGGTGGTCGTACCGCGTCCGTCATGTCACGTCCCGGCAGCGTGGCTGCGCTCGTCGGTCAGGCCGCGACGAGGGTGGCGAGTCGGCGCTCGACCACCGGGAGCACGTCGGCGACGGTGATCGGGCGGCCCAGTTCGGCGGTGAGCGAGGTGACGCCGGCGTCGCGGATGCCGCACGGCACGATCCGGTCGAAGGAGGTCAGGTCGCAGTCGCAGTTGATCGAGAAGCCGTGCAGGGTGACGCCCCGGGCGACCCGGATGCCGATGGCGGCCACCTTGCGGGCCGGCCCCCGGTCGTCCTCGGGCACCCAGACGCCGCTGCGCCCCTCGACCCGGCCGGCGGTCAGCCCGAACTCGGCGCACACGTCGATGAGCAGCTCTTCGGTGCGGCGGACGTAGGCGATCACGTCCACCGGGTCGGGCAGCCGCAGGATCGGGTAGCCGACGAGCTGCCCCGGCCCGTGCCAGGTGATCTTGCCGCCGCGGTCCACGTCGACGACCGGGGTGCCGTCCGTCGGCCGGTCCCACGGCTCGGTGCGCTTGCCCGCGGTGTAGACGCTCGGGTGCTCCAGCAGCAGCACGGTGTCGCCGCGCTCGCCAGCCACCACCGACTCGTGCAGGCGTCGCTGCTCGTCCCAGGCGGCCCGGTAGTCGAGCAGGCCGGCGCGGACGGCGGTGAGGCCGGAGATCGTCGTTGTCACGGTGTCCAGCCTAATCCCGCTCCCGGCGATCGTCCCTGGTGAGCCGTCTCACGAGGAACGCGGCGCGGCGGCGACGAACGACGAGGGCGGCGGCGAGCAGCAGCGGCACGGCCAGCGTGAGGTAGGCCCAGAGCGGGGCGGCGAACGGTGACGGCTGGCGCTCTGGCCCACCGAACGCGGCCCGGGTCAGCAGGTCGCCCGGCACCATCAGGTCGGTCGAGCCGACCGGCGTGGTCACCAGCACCTCGCGACCACCGTCGGGCGACAGCGCGGCGAGAACGGCCTGCCGGTCGGTGTCCTGCTCCGTTGCGCTGACGTACCGCAGGACGGGGTCGTCGCCGCGCCAGCCGATGACCTCGCTGACCGAGGTGCCGGCCGGCAGGGCCTGGCCGACGGCGCGGCCGGTGGCCGTGTCCAGGAACTCGATCCGCCAGGTGCGCGCCGCCGCTTCCTCGGATGTGCACCGGGGCCCGGCGCAGCCGTCGAAGGCGAGCAGCGCGAGCCGCCGACCGTCGGGATGCCAGGCGGCCGGGCCGGCGAGTTTGCGCCGGTCGCCCAGGTCGACCTGCCAACGAGGGCCACCACCGGCCGGGTCGACGACAACCAGGCGCCCGTGTTCGGCGAGTTGGGCCGGCACGTCCGGCCAGCCGGTGACCGCCACCAGGTCGCCCCCGGGTGACCAGGCCGCTGCGGTGTGCGACGCGAAGGTGCCGACGTCGAGCGTCCGCTCGGTGTCCCGGAACGGGTCGACGACGAGCAGGTCGTCGGGCTTCTCCGGGTCGTTGAGCTGCTGATTGTCCGGCCCGTAGGTGATCACGTCGTCGTCGTTGTTGCGGGTGATCAGCACGTGTTGCCCGTCCGGTGCCCAGGCCATCGGGTAGACGCCGGTGCTCCTCGTGCGGCGCTGCCGGCCGGTGGTGAGATCCAGCAGCTCGCCGGAGTACGGCCGCAGGTAGTGCCGTCCATCCGGGGAGAGCAGCCCGTGCCCCTCGCCGATGGGGATCGGGATCAGCCGGTACGCGCCGTTCCGGTCGACGAGCACCCCTGTCGACTCGAAGTAGCGGGTGCGGTCGGTGAAGAACACCAGCGCGGCCGGGCCGGCCGGGCGTTGCCCCACGGTGGCCTGCCACAGCCACGGATCGTGCACCCGGGTCGGCACCACGCCGGCCGTGCTGCCGGAAGCCGTGGTGCGGCCGGTGACAGTGCCGTTCGCGGCCGTGGCGGCCGGCGCGCTGATGGCCACCAGCCCCAGCGCGACCCCGGCCGCAGCGGCGCGCCGCAGTCGCCTGCCGATCTCTCCCATCAGCCCATTAGACGCGACGCAGGCCGGACACGATGCCCCACGCGCCCTAGCGGTCAGCCTGGGGGATGCGCCAGAGCCAGACGTCGTCGACCCGCTGCGGCTCGCCGAACAGGGCGGTGCCGGTACGCAGCAGCGCCTCCTCGTCGACCTCGAACTTCGCACCGTGCACCTGGTCGGCGAGCACCACCGTCTCGATCCGCCAGTGCCGCAGGTCCGACTGCACCTCGCGGATCGTCCCGTCGGTGACGATCGGCACCAACCCGGTGCGGCCGGCCTGGTCCATCAACGCGCTCAGGGTGCGCGGCACCGGGCCGATCCGGCCGCGCCCGTCCGGTCCGCCGGGGCCGAGGAAGAAGCCGCCGGGGATCTCGAACTCGCCCTGCCGGTGCGACAACGCGTACGCCTGCCAGCGCTGACCGTCCGGGTAGATGTCCACGGTCAACGGCACCGGGGTGAGCACGCCGTCCGGTGAGACGTAGTCCCGCCAGGTGCCGGAGGTGATGAACTCCGGGATGGGCTCCCGCTCGTCGGTCAGCAGCGGGGTGGGCAGCAGCGGCACCAGGGCCGCCGCGAACCCGAGCACCCAGGCCAGCTCGGTGGGGCGGTACCGGGGTGGCGCGGCGCGCAGTTGGTCGACGGCGTACGCCAGCAGCACGCCGATCACCGGTGCGACCACGAGCGCCAGCCGGGCCGGCAGCGCGGCGTTCACGACCGGCAGTTGCCCGAGCAGGTCGAACGGCATGGGCAGGTCGGTGCGCTGTCCGTCGACCTTGGCGACCGGCCCGAAGGAGAGCACCGTGAAGATCAGCGCGACGACACCCAGCGCCCAGAGGGTGGCCCGGCGGCCGGCGTCGGCCCACCGCCAGAGCGCGACGAAGCAGACCACGGTGAGCACCAGCAACGGGATGCCGAAGAACGAGTTCTCCTCGGTCGGGTTCGGTGCCAACGAGGTGCCCAGCCCCGCCTCGCCGGCGAGCGAGCGGCGCGGGAAGGCGGCGAACGCGGCGATGTCCTCGGAGTGGATCACCGGGTCGAAGCCGGTGCCGTGGAACCGTTGCGGCCCGGCGAAGTGCAGCCACAGCGGGTAGGACAGCAGTACGCCGGCCACCACGGCGGTCACCCCGAGTCCGCGCAGGAAGGTGGGCAGCGCGGCGCGGGCCTCGGCCCGGTTGGCCGGGTGGAGCGCCCAGATGGCGACGAACACCCCGAGCGCCAGCGCCGTGAAGAAGAGCCCCTCGGCGGCGATCGAGAACGCCACCGCGACCAGCACGCCGAGGATCACCCCGTCGCGCAGCCAGTGCCCCGCTCGGCGCAGCGCGAACAGCCGCCAGATCAGCAACGGCACCAGCCAGCCGGCGGTCCAGTTCAGGTGGGCGTTGGCGTGCGAGACCATGCCGGGGGAGTAGGCGATGAACAGGCCGCCGACCCCGGCGGCCAGCCGACTGCGGACCAGGTGCCGGGAGAGCAGCCAGTACCAGGCCAGCGCGGTGGCGAGCAGGTTCAGGGTGAGGATCACCAGGAACGTGGCGGGCGGCCCGATCAGGTACGTGAGCGGGGCGAAGACCACCGCGTACACCGTGATCGAGGTGTTCACCGCCAGGTTCACGCCGTCCGGGACGTTGATCAGATACGTGAAGAGCGGGTTGTCCCCGTGGGTGACCGCGTGCCCGCCGAACGCCAGCAGCCACTCGAAGAGCGCCTGGTCACTGGAGTTGACGGTGATGGTGCGGACGTTCGGGTCCCGCCACAGCCCACTCGTCACCCAGACGGCGAGCGCGAACGCCACCAGCACGACGATCAGGTCGGCCCGGCGGTCCCGGACGACGCGCGGCGGTGACGCGGGTGCGGGCCCGGTGGCCAGCGACGGGGAGGACGGCACGCAGCGGACGTTACCAACCGGACCTGGACAGGCCGGTCAGACCTGCAAGGAGGGGACCGTTGTTGTCGCGTGGGGTTGGCGAGGACTCGCGTCGACGGTCCGGCGTACACCTCGGCGGCCGTGAATGTGTGAGCGCGCCCCATGTCATGGCGGCGACACATCGTCGTAATGTCACGGCAATTCGACCGTGACCCAGTTCACAGTCCGCCCCTTCCAGGAGGCCGCCGTGCGCCGCTCCTCGTCCATCCTCACCCGCCTGATCGGCGTGGGCGCCGGGCTCGTCCTCGCCGCAGCCGGCGCGGTCGCCATCGCCGCACCCGCCCAGGCCGCGACCCTCACCCAGGTCACCGGGTTCGGCTCCAACCCGGGCAACCTCGCCATGTACGCCTACCGGCCGGACAGCCTGCCGGCCAACTCCCCGGCCGTGGTGCTGCTGCACGGCTGCACCCAGACCGCCGCCGGTTACTTCTCCGGCTCCGGCTGGCAGAAGTACGCCGACCAGTGGAAATTCTCCCTGATCGTCGTCCAGCAGCCGTCCGGCAACAACGCCAACTCCTGCTTCAACTTCTTCGAGGCCGGCGACACCGCGCGCGGCCAGGGTGAGGCGCTGTCCATCAAGCAGATGGTCGACCACGCCAAGGCGAACTTCGGGGTGGACGGCTCCCGGGTCTTCGTCAGCGGGCTGTCCGCGGGCGGGGCGATGAGCGCGGTCATGCTCGCCACGTACCCGGACGTCTTCTCCGCCGGATCGATCATCGCCGGCATCCCGTACCGCTGCGCCACCAGCATGGTCAACGCCTTCAGCTGCATGAACCCGGGCGCGGACAAGACCCCGGCCGCCTGGGGCGACCTGGTGCGGGGGGCGTACTCCGGCTACACCGGTCCGCGGCCCCGCGTCGCCATCTGGCACGGCACCTCGGACCCGACGGTCGCCCCGCTCAACGGCACCGAGTCCCGCGACCAGTGGACGAACGTGCGCGGCATCTCGCAGACCCCGACCAGCACCTCGTCGCTGCCCGCCAACACGAGCCTCGAGGTGTACGGCAACGACGAGGTGCGGCTCTACCGGGTCACCGGCATGGGCCACGGCACTCCGGTCGACCCGGGTTCCGGGGCGGACCAGTGCGGCACCGCCGGGGCGTACTTGCTCGACACCATCTGCTCGACGTACCGCGACGCGCTCTTCTTCGGCCTGAACGGCGGCGGCACCACCCCGACCCCCACGGCGACCCCCACGGCCACCCCCACCCCCACGGCCACCCCGACGCCGACGCCGACCCCCACCACGCCCCCGACCTGCGTGACGGCCAGCAACTACGCGCACGTGGCGGCCGGTCGGGCGTACCAGTCCGGTGGCTACGCCTACGCGAACGGCTCCAACCAGCGCATGGGCCTCTACAACACCTTCTACACCAGCACCCTCAAGCAGACCGCCCCCAACCACTGGGTAATCGGCTGCTAACGCCCCCACCGCACTGTTGCTCCTGTTGATCAAGAGGTTTGCGTCATCCGGAAGCCGGGATCTGACGCAAACCTCTTGATCAACAAGGCGGGTGCGGGCTCAGGGCAGGCGGGCGGCCCGGCCGGCCGACGCCGGCGGCCACGCAGGCCAGCTGCGCCTCGATCTGGTCGGCCCGCCACCGCGCCTCGTGCTGGTGGCCGTCGGCGAGGGTACGCCCGAACCCGGTCAGCCCGACCACGTCGGCGTGTGCGCCTGCCCAGCGCAGCAGCGTCGAGTTCGCCGTACCCATCGTCAGTGGGATCCGGTCCTGCACCGGCCGGGGTACGCGCAACACCGCCTCGCGCATCGTCAGCTCCACCGAGTCGACGGTGACCGAGGCGCCGTCGAGCAGGGCACGGACCGCCTCGGCGACGGCCACGCAACGGCGGACCCGGCCGGCCACGTCTGGGCGTTCCCGGCCCACCGCGCGCCACTCCGCCGGGGTGTGACCGGCACCGACACCGAGCCGCGCCCGGCCGCCGGAGATCAGGTCGAGGGTGGCCACGTCGGCCGCGAGCAGCATCGGCTCCCGTACTCCGAGGTTCGATACGTACGAACCGAGCCCGATCGTCGAGGTGACCGGGGCGGCGGCCGCCAGCGCCACGAACGGTGACGTCACGTCGCCGGGATGGTCGGCGGCGAGCAGGGCGTCGAAGCCGGCGGTCTCGGCTCGGCGGGCCAACGCGGCCCAGCTCGCCGCGTCGGTCGGGGTGGCCTGGAGGGAGAAGGTCGCCATTGGTCCAGCATCGGTCGACGCCAGCCCACCGGCGACCCGCCGACCGCCGATTCTGCCGAGGGCCGAACCGCCCTCAGTGCGTCAGGGCTTTTTCAAGGGCTTGGGGGAGGGTGGGGTGCTGGTACGGGTAGGCCGCGCGGGCCAGGGCGCCGGGGAGGACTCGGGCGCTGGTGAGAGCCTCGTGGGCGAAGCCGCCGAGCGCCACCTTGAGCGCCAGCGCGGGGATCGGGACGATCGCCGGGCGGTGCAGTTGTCGGGCCAGCTCTCGGGTGAACTCGGCGTTGGTGACCGGGTTGGGTCCCACCACGTTGACCGGGCCGGCGATGTCGTCGTGGTCCAGGAGGAAGCGGGTCGCGTCCAGCCAGTCGGTCATCGAGATCCACGGCAGCCACTGCCGGCCACTGCCCAGCCGGCCGGCGATGCCCAGCTTGAACGGCAGTAGCTGCGGCTTGAGCAACCCGCCGTCGCGGTCCAGCGGCAGGCCGGTGCGCAGCCGGACGACGCGTACCCCGGCGTCCTCGGCCGGCCTGGTCGCGGCCTCCCACACCCGGCAGACGTCGGCCAGGAAGCCCTCGCCGGCCGGCGCGTCCTCCTCGACGGCCCGGTCGCCGGTGTTGCCGTACCACCCCACGGCCGAGGAGTTCAGCAACGCCCGGGGACGGTCGGCGGCGGGGAGCCCGGCGATGGTGGCGGCCAGGATGGTGGTGCTGTCCACCCGGCTGGTCCGGATCAACCGCCGGTAGTCGTCGTTCCAACGCTTGTCGCCGACGCCCGCGCCCGCCAGGTTGACCACCGCGTCCGCCTCGGCGACCACGGCCGGGTCGAGCTGCCCGGCGGCCGGGTCCCACCGCCGTTCCTGCGGATCGCGCGGCGACCGACGGACCAGCCGGGTGATCTGGTGCCCGTCCGCCGTGAGCCGGTCGGCCAGCCGGGTGCCGAGGAAGCCGGACGCGCCGGCCAGAAGGATGCGCATACCCCCATCTTCG
Organism: Micromonospora sp. NPDC048905; assembly: GCF_040649655.1. Taxonomy (NCBI): domain Bacteria; kingdom Bacillati; phylum Actinomycetota; class Actinomycetes; order Micromonosporales; family Micromonosporaceae; genus Micromonospora; species Micromonospora sp. NPDC048905. Next base: position 201,270 of record NZ_JBEZFV010000005.1, read on the forward strand.
TCCAGAACGCCACCGACGGATGCGTCGAGCCGGCGACGGTGGGGTGTTCCGGCAAGAAATCCGCGCCCCCACGCCGTGCCGCCTGGAAAACGCAGGTCAACGGGCTCCCGGCCACCGAAAAAAGGCTTCCACGCAGATTCGACGGTCACCGCGTTTCCGCAGGTCAGAGCGAACGTGAATGCAGTGTTCACGATTGCTTCCGGAATCGATCTGGCTGACCATGAGTCATCCGAGAGCGCCCCCGATTGGCGGGGTCGGCTCGTCGTGCCCGCCGTCGGGCGAAACTGAGGAGGAACCATGCCGATCCTGGTGACCGGAGCGACCGGGACCGTCGGCGGCAGCCTGGTCCGGCAACTGGTCAGCGCCGGGCACGACGTACGCGCGCTGACCCGCGACCCCGCGTCGCCGGCGGCCACCGCGCTGCCCAGCGGGGTGGAGGTGGTGGCGGGCGACTTCGCCAGCCCCCACACACTGGTCGCGGCGCTGCGCGACGTGACGCGGATGCACCTGGTCGCGATGGACGGGTACGGGCCGCTGACCACCGGAGCGGAGATCCTGGAGTTGGCCCGGCAGGCCGGTGTCCGCCGGGTCACCCACCTCGGCCACAACGATCCGAGCCGGGCGGACGACGACCCGATCGAGGCACCCCACCGGCCCCTGCACCGGGCCGTCGAAAATTCGGGCCTGGAGTGGACGCACGTCTTCCCGGGCGAGTTCATGGCGAACACCCGCGATTGGGCCGCCGACATCCGCACCGAGGGCGTGGTGCGGGCGCCGTTCGGGGACTGGAACAGCGCGCTGGTCCACGAGGCGGACATCGCCGCGGTCATCGTGGCCGCGCTGACCGAGGACGGCCACGCCGGCCGGGTGTACCAGCCGACCGGGCCGGAACCGGTCCGCCGCCGGGACGCGGTCCGGATGATCGGCGAGGCGATCGGCCGCCCGGTGCGCTTCGACGAACTGACCCCGGAGCAGGCCCGCGAGCACTGGAAGGACCTCTACCCGACCGAGGTGATCGAGTGGTTCCTGGAAATGGGTAGCTATGCCGAGGACAGCGGCTGGGTCGCCCCGGACGTCGAGCAGGTCACCGGACGCCCCGGGCGCACGTTCCGGCAGTGGGCCGCCGAGCACGCGGACGACTTCCGGTGACGACGCCCGGGGCGAGGGCCGTTGACGGTCAGGCTGCGCGGAACCGGCCGGAGGGTCAGGCGGCGTGGGCCGGTCGCAGGTCGGCGAGCAGTCGCTCCACCTCGGCGTACGCCTCGGCGCTCAGCGGGCCGAGCGCCAGGGTGGCCAGGTTCTCCTCGGCCTGCGCCACCGTGCGCAGGCCGGGGATCGGGACGGTACGCGGGCTGCGCGCCAGCAGCCAGCCCAGCGCGCCCTGCGCGAGGGTCCGCCCGTCGGCGGTGAGCGCCGCCCGAACCTGGTCCACCCGGGCCGCCCAGCGTGGCGTCGGCCGGCCGTCGGTGAACCACTCCAGCCACTCCGGGGCGCGCCCGCGCACGTCGTCCGCCCCGACCGCCCGGGTCGACCCGGTGAGCAGCCCCATCGCCAGCGGCCCACGGTTGAGGCTGGCCAGGTCGTGGCTGTCGCAGACCGCCAGCACCCCTGCGTTGTCGCGCAGCACCGACTCGTCGTGCTGGATGGCGGCGCAGTGCGGACCGGCGGCGGCGAACGCCTCCGCCGCGGCGGGGTTGTCGGTGCTCCAGCCGTACGCCCGGATCTTGCCCTGGTCGACCAGGCCCTCCAGGGTGTCGACCAGGTCGAGTGCGGCGGGCACCGGCAGCTCGGCGATGTGCAGTTGGTACAGGTCGACGTGATCGGTGCCGAGCCGGCGCAGCGAGTCTTCCAGGCTGCGGACCGCGAACGTCGGGCTGGCGTCGGTGCCGAGCGCCCGCCGGGTGCTCTCCTCGCTGACGTTGCCGAACTTGGTGGCGATCACCGCGCTGTCCCGCCGGCCGGTCAGCGCCCGGCCGAGGATCCGCTCACTGTGCCCGGCACCGTAGTTGCTGGCCGTGTCGAACAGGGTCACGCCGAGATCGAGCGCCCGGTGGATGGTGCGGATCGACTCGTCGTCGTCCACCTCACCCCAGCCGTACGGCTGTCGGTCGTCGCCCCAGAGCGGTCCACCGATCGCCCAACACCCCATGCCGATGGCGCTCACCTCGATGCCGCTGCGTCCCAGCGTCCGTGTCGTCGTCATGGCGATCAGCCTCCAACCTGGAGGGCACTCCAGGTCAAGCACTACGATCTGGCGACATGAGCGGTTACGCGCCCTCGGAGGCCGCCCGCCGCAGCGGCTTCAGCCTGGACACCCTGCGGTACTACGAGAAGATCGGCCTGCTCGCCGACGTGGAGCGGACGGCGGGCGGGCAGCGGGTCTTCACCGATGACGACCTCGGTTGGCTGGTGCTGTTCCGCTGCCTGCGCGACACCGGGATGCCGATCGCGCAGATGTGCCGCTACGCGTCTCTGGCCCGCGAGGGCGAGCACACCGCCGCCGAGCGACGCGAGCTGCTGGAACAGCACGCGGTACGGGTGGAGGAGCAGATGCGCCTGCTCCAGCGCCAGTACGACCACCTCCGGGAGAAGATCCGCTTCTACGAGCGGCTGCCCGAGCCGGTACCGGAGGCCGAGCACCCCGCCGCGATCGGCTCGGCCGTCAGCCGCTGACGCGCCTCGACCCGTTCCAGGACCCCCGCCACCACCTCGTGATCGGTGCTCAGGTTCGCGATGACCGGGCGCAGTTCGGGCACCTGCTCGGCCAGCAGCCGGAACGCGCCCGCGTCCTCGCCGGGGATATCGATCATCTGATTGCCGACGGCGGCGAGCCGGTCGGCCGGTGAACCGGTCGGGTGCACGTTCGTCCCATGCTGTCCCCGCGCCTCCATGCCCACGACGGCCGTCGTGCCGGGTACACCGCGACGCTGCGCCGGAGTCTATCGGCGAACCGGTCACGGCGTGGTGGGCTCGTCGGTCTCCCGGACGTCGTGCCACCGGGCACGCCAGGCGGCCTCGTGGGCCTCGTGGGTGGTGCGCTCCTGGAAGACGGCGGCCCGCAACGCGTGCCGGGAGTCCGACATCACCATCACCTCGACAGCTACCAGCGCCACGCAGATCACTGTCGCGAGGGTGAGTGCCCCCAGCGCCGGCAGGTGCTGCCCGACCGGCAGGGCCGCCGTCAGCACCACGATGACGCCGACCCGGGTCCAGGTGACGGTGTGCAGCGTCCGCAGTTGGAACAGCATGTTGACGGCGAAGTAGCAGACCAGCCCGCCGAACAGCATCGGCACGGCCGGTCCCTCGACCCGCTCGGTGATCCCGCCGGCCGGGTCGGTGATCTTGTGCAGGACCTCCTCGTTGCCGATCGAGAACAGGATCACCCCGGCGATCATCGGCAGGTAGAGGTACGCGTACGCGTCGCGGGCCATCGCCACCCGGGGGGCGCCCTCCGCCGCGTGCAGGGCGATCCGGGCGGCCGGCCCGACGAAGTCGAAGTGCGCCCACCAGAGGGCGGCCGTGATCACGATGCCCAGTGCCGCGGCCGCCACCGCCGGCCAGGTCACCGGCTTGCCGAGCAGATTGCCGCCCACTCCGGTGGAGATGATGGACTCACCCAGCGCGATGATCAGAATGAGGTCGTAGCGCTCCGTCCAGTGCTCGGCACTCGTCACCCCCCAGCCCCAGGTGCCGACGATGAAGCCGGTCGCGTACTGCACCACCACCACGGAGATCCACAACGCGTCGCGGATCAGCGCGGCCTGGTCCGGATCGGTGATCCGCGGCGGGATCAACGCGGCGGCCAGCAGCAGCACGATGCTCACCGCCAGCTCCGGGGCGAAGCGGCGCAGTTGCCGCCGCTCCTGCGGGCTGTCCCGCACCACGTGCTGGTAGAGGATCATGTGGACGGCCCGGACCACGACGTAGCTGACGGCCACCAGCATCGGGCCGCCCGCGCTCTCCTTCGGATCGCTGAACGCCTGCGGCAGCGCCAGCGCGAACGCGAACAGGGCCACCATCGCGATCACCATGAGCACCGGCACGTAGCCCTCGCCGAGCCGGACTCGCGTGGCGACCAGGCTGTGCACCACCCAGATCCACCAGAGCACGGCGAGCACCAGAGCGGCGTGCAGCAACTGTCGGCCGGAGATATTGGCGGCGGTCGCCCGGGTGATGATGAAGAACGAGAAGACGAAGACCAGGTCGAAGAAGACCTCGAACTTGTCCACCCGGGCACCGGGGGCGATCGGGACGGCAGGACCCAGTTGCCCACCCCGCCGGTAGCTGCCCACGGTCCCACTCTGGCAGCGTCCGGCCTGGTCCAAGGCCCGAACAGCAATGGCGGGGCGGTCGAGCGTTACCTCCGGCCCGGGGCGGGAAAACGCCTGGACCGGCCTTCATTCGGTCCGGAGCGCCGTCGGTCGGCGCGGAGGCCGAATCATGGTCGCCAGCGGCCCCGGCAGACGGGCCGGCCGGTCCGACCCACCCTGGACAAGGATGGATCATGACGACGAATAACCCGATCACCACGTCATTCGCCCATACCTCCACGGCCATGGACGTGATCCGGGGCGTGGACCTCGTCGGGCGGCGGGCCATCGTCACCGGCGGATCGTCCGGCATCGGCGTGGAGACCGCCCGTGCCCTGGCCAGTGCCGGCGCGGAGGTCACCCTGGCCGTCCGCAACCCCGACGCCGGCCAGCAGGCCGCCGACGACATCACCGGCACCACCGGCAACGACCGGGTCATGGTCGCGCCGCTCGACCTCGCCGACCAGGGGTCCGTCGCCGACTTCGTCGCCAACTGGGACGGACCGCTGCACATCCTGGTCAACAACGCCGGCATCATGGCCGCGCCCCTGAGCCGGACTCCGCAGGGCTGGGAGATGCAGTTCGCCACCAACCACCTCGGGCACTTCGCGCTCGCCACCGGGCTGCGCCCGTCGCTCGCGGCCGCCGACGGGGCCCGGATCGTCTCGGTCAGCTCCGCCGCCCACCTGCGCTCACCCGTGGTCTTCGAGGACATCCAGTACGACAGGCGGGAGTACGAGCCGTGGCAGGCGTACGGGCAGTCGAAGACGGCAAACGTGCTCTTCGCCGTGGAGGCGAGCCGCCGCTGGGGCGACGACGACATCATGGCGAACTCGCTGATGCCCGGCGCGATCCGGACCAACCTCCAGCGCTACGTGAGCGAGGAGGAGCTGAACCGGCTGCGCGCCGGGAACGCGGCGGCCTGGAAGACCGTCGAGCAGGGTGCCGCCACCTCGGTGCTGGTCGCCGCGTCACCGCTGCTCGACGGTGTGGGTGGGCGCTACTTCGAGGACTGCCAGGAAGCCGCCCCGGCCACGCCGGGCGGTCGGACGGGCGTCGCGGAGTACGCGTTGGATCCGGAGGCCGCCGAGCGGCTCTGGAAGGTCTCGACCGATCTGCTCAAGAGCTGAGGACCGCAGACGGAAGGGCGCCCCGGTCGATGACCGGGGCGCCCTTCTCGGCGTTGTCGCTAAATCAGGACAGGCCCAGCTCCGCCTCGAAGTTGCCGGCCTCCAGCCGCTCCTTGATCGCGCTCAGGAAGCGGGCCGCGTCGGCGCCGTCGATCAGCCGGTGGTCGTAGGACATGGCCAGGTAGACCATCGACCGGACCGCGACGACCTCGCCCAGATCCGGGTCGTTGACCACGACCGGCCGCTTGACCACGGCACCCGTGCCGAGCATCGCCGACTGCGGCTTCGGCACGATCGGGGTGTCGAAGAGCGCGCCCCGGCTGCCCGTGTTGGTAAGCGTGAAGGTCGCCCCGGCGATCTCGTCCGGGCTGATCTTGTTGGTCCGGGTCCGCTCGGCCAGATCCGCGACCCGCTTGGCGATGCCACCGAGGTTGAGGTCACCGGCGTTGTGGATGACCGGCACCACCAGGCCCCGCTCGGTGTCCACCGCGACGCCGAGGTGCTCCGCGGCCGGGTAGGTGATCGTGCCGCCGTCCAGGTCGAGCTGGGCGTTGACGATCGGGTACGTCTGCAGCGCCTCGACGGCGGCGAGGGCGAAGAACGGCAGGAAGGACAGCTTCACGCCGTGCCGCTGCACGAACGAGTCCTTCGCCTGCGCCCGCAACTTGGCGACCCGGGTGACGTCCACCTCGACCACCGTGGTGAGCTGCGCCATCTCGTGCAGCGACTCCTGCATCCGCTTGGCGATGGCCTTACGGATGCGGGGAAGCTTCTCGGTGCTGCCCCGCTTGCCGCTCGGCTGCGGCTTCGCGGCCGGCTTGGCCGGGGCGGCCGACGGTGCGGCGGCCGGCTGCGCGGCGGCGGGAGCGGCCTTGGCGGCCTTCGCCTTCTCGGCCGCCTCGAGGACGTCCTGCTTGCGGATCCGGCCACCCACGCCGGTGCCGTTGAGCGAGGACAGGTCGACACCGTGCTCGCCGGCGAGCTTGCGCACCAGCGGCGTGACGTAGCCGGCTGCCTCTTCGCCACCACCCTGCGCGGGGGCGGACGGGCGCGGCGGCGTCGAGGTCGGCGCGGCCGGCTGCGCAGCCTGCTCGGTCTTCGCCGGCTGTGCCGAGCTCTCGGTCTCGGCCGCCGGCTCGTTGTACGACATGCCCGGCGTCGGCTCCTCGACCTTCGGCTCCGGCTTCGGCTCGGCCTTCGGCGCCGGCGCGACCTCCGCCTTCGGCTCGGGCTTCGGCTCGGACTTCGCCGGCGCGGGGGCGGCGCCGGAAACGCCGATGATCGCCAGGTCGGCGCCGACCGCGGCGGTCTCGTCCTCGGCGACCTTGATCTCCAGCACGGTGCCGGCGACCGGCGACGGGATCTCGGTGTCCACCTTGTCGGTGGAGACCTCGAGCAGCGGCTCGTCGACCTCGATGGTCTCGCCGACCTGCTTGAGCCAGCGCGTGACCGTACCCTCGGTGACGCTCTCACCCAGGGCCGGCATCTTCACCGCGGTGCCCTCGCCCGACGAGGCGGCGGCCGGAGCCGGGGCCTCGTCCTGGGCCACCTCGTCGGCGGTGCCCTCGGCGGCGGCCGTCGGCTCGGTGACCGGCTCGACCGACTCGGCCGGGGCCTGCTCCTGCGGGGCGGCCTCGCCACCGCCGGTCGACTCGCCCTCACCGGCGATGACCGCCAGCTCGCTGCCGACCTCGGCGGTCTCGTCCTCGCCGACCACGATCCGGCTCAGCACGCCCGCAGCGGGCGACGGGATCTCGGTGTCGACCTTGTCGGTCGAGACCTCGAGCAGGGGCTCGTCGACCTCGACGGTGTCGCCCTCCTGCTTGAGCCAGCGCGTGACGGTGCCCTCGGTGACGCTCTCGCCGAGCCGGGGCATGGTGACCGATACCGGCATGTTCTCCAGACTCCTTCATTCCCCTGGGGGGATCTTCGCCCGTCGCCGGACGCCGCGGTTGTGGGTGATCAGGCGTGCGCGTGCAGCGGCTTGCCGGCGAGGGCCAGGTGCGCCTCGCCCAGGGCCTCGTTCTGGGTCGGGTGGGCGTGCACGAGCTGGGCGACCTCCGCCGGGTAGGCCTCCCAGTTGTAGATGAGCTGCGCCTCACCGATCAGCTCACCGACCCGCGCGCCGATCATGTGCACGCCGACCACCGGGCCGTCCTCGACCCGGACCAGCTTCACGAATCCGGTGGTCTTGAGGATCTGGCTCTTGCCGTTGCCACCGAGGTTGTAGTTGTACGTCTTGACCTTGTCGGCGCCGTACTGCTCCTTGGCCTTCGCCTCGGTGAGGCCCACCGACGCCAGCTCCGGGTCGCAGTAGGTGACCCGCGGGATACCGACCTCGTCGATCACGGCGGGGGTCTGCCCGGCGATCTCCTCGGCGACGAAGATGCCCTGCTGGAAGCCGCGGTGCGCGAGCTGGAGGCCGGGCACGATGTCACCGACCGCGTAGACGTTCGGCACGCTGGTGCGCAGCCGCTCGTCGGTCAGCACGTAGCCGCGGTCCATCTTGACGCCCTGCTCCTCGTACCCGAGGTTGGCGGTGTTCGGGCCGCGACCGACCGCGACCAGCAGCAGCTCGGCCTCGACGGTCTCGCCACCCTGGATGGTCAGCTTGACGCCGTTCTCGGTCTTCTCGACCTTCTCGAACGGCTTGCCGACCTTGAAGTTGATCTTCCGCTTGCGGAACGCCCGCTCCAGCGCCTTCGACGACTCCTCGTCCTCGGCGGCGACCAGCCGGGGCAGCGCCTCGACGATCGTCACGTCCACGCCGAAGGACTTCCACACGCTGGCGAACTCGACGCCGATCACGCCGCCGCCGAGCACGATCACCGACGACGGCACCCGGTCCATCGTGAGGGCGTGGTCGCTGGTGACGATCCGCTCGCCGTCGACCTCCAGGCCGGGCAGGCTCTTCGCGTACGAGCCGGAGGCCAGGACGATGTTGCGGCCGGTGTAGCGCTTGCCGTCCACCTCGACCACGTTCTTGCCGACCAGCTTGCCGTGGCCCTCGATGATGGTGATCGCCTTGTTGCTCTTCAGCATGCCCTGCAGGCCCTTGTAGAGCCGGGCGATCACGCCGTCCTTGTACGAGTTGACCCCGGCCATGTCGATGCCGATCAGCTCGGCCTTCACGCCGAACTGCTCCGACTCGCGGGCCTGGTCGGCGATCTCGGCCGCGTGCAGCAACGCCTTGGTCGGGATGCAGCCGTTGTGCAGGCAGGTGCCTCCGAGCTTGCCCTTCTCGACCAGCGCGACCTTCAGGCCCAGCTGGACGGCGCGCAGCGCGGTCGCGTAGCCGCCGCTGCCAGCTCCGAGAATGACAATGTCGAAGGTCGCTTCGTTCGGCTCGCTCACGTCCAACTCCCAGGTCGCGTCGCTGCAATGGGGGGTCACGGGGGTGTAACACAGACACACCCCACCTCGGTCATCTTGTCACCACCGGGCACAGGGTGCGTACCGAGGTGCCCAACGACACGTCATCGACACGTACCCTTGGCACCGTTGTCGATGACGCACGGTGGGGGAGAGATCCGTTGGGCTTGTTCCGGCGCCGCAAAAAGGCGGCTGTGCCGAGCCATGACCGTGCGGCGAGTCGCGGCGACCTGGACCATTTGGAGAACTTCATCCGGAGTCGGCGCGGCGTCGAGGCGTTCATCGAGCCGCGGACGACGGTGACCGAGACCACGGTCATCCTGATCGCCGACGACGGGGAGTGGACCCGGCGCCGCATCGACGGCCCGGACGGCGCGCGGCGCTTCGCGTACCGGATGGGCATCCCGGTGTACGACGTCCGGCTGATGGGCTACCCGCAGCGGATGCGCGACTTCAACGAGCGGCGTAAGCGCCGCCCCGAGCGGTAACGAGCGGCGTACCCGCCGCCCTGAGTTGTCCTGAACGCGACCGGGGCGCCCTCCGGGAGGAGGACGCCCCGGGTCGGCGGATCATCAGCCGTTGGCGGCGACGTCCTCGACGAGCTGCACCAGCGTGCGGACCGGGACGCCGGTGCCGCCCTTGGTCCAGTAGCCGGTCGCCTCACCGGAGTGGTAGCTCGGTCCGGCGATGTCGATGTGCGCCCAGGCCACGTCGTCGGCCACGAACTCGCGCAGGAACACCCCGCCCTGCAACATGTGACCGGCCCGGTCCATCCCGGCGTTGACCTGCGAGATGTCCGCCACGTCGGACTCCATGCCCTTGCGTACGTCGTCGGGCAGCGGCATCGGCCAGGCCGGCTCGCCGACCGCGTCGCCGGCCACCTGGACCCGCTCGCACAGCTCCGGAGTGCCCATCACGCCCGCCACCCGCTTGCCCAGCGCGACGACCTGGCCGCCGGTCAGGGTGGAGGTCTCGAACAGGTAGTCGGTGCCGTCCGCGCAGGCGCGGGCCATGGCGTCGCCCAGGACCATCCGACCCTCGGCGTCGGTGTTGAGCACCTCGACCCGCTTGCCGTTGAACATGGTGATCACGTCACCCGGCCGGTAACTGGTGCCCGAGGGCATGTTCTCCGCCATCGGCAGGTAGGCGCTGACCGCCACCGCCGGCTTCAGCGCGGCGATCGCCAGCATGGCCGCGCCCACCGCGGCCGCGCCGCCCATGTCGGACTTCATCTCCCACATGCCCTGCGCCGGCTTGATCGAGATGCCGCCGGTGTCGAAGGTGATCCCCTTGCCGACCAGGGCGACCCGCTTGCCGTTGCCGCCGTCCTGCGGCGTGTAGGTGAGCTTCACCAGCCGCGGCGGGGCCTCCGAGCCCTGACCGACCGCGACGATGCCGCCGTAGCCGCCGGCCGCCAGCTCCGCCTCGTCCAGCACCTCGACGCCGAGGCCCGCGTCCCGGGCGGCGTCGGCGACCGCGTCGGCGAACGACGGCGGACGCAGCTCGTTCGGGGCGGTGTTGACCCAGTCCCGGGTGAGCCGGACCGCACCCGCCACCACCTGTGCCCGGGTGACCTCTGCCTGCGCGCCCGCGTCGCCCGCGTCCGGCACCGCGATGAGCACCTCGGTCACCGGCTCGCGCCGGGTCGGCTGCGGCCGGGTCTTGTAACCGGCGAACCGGTAGCCACCGAGCAGCGCGCCCTCGGCGACCGCGCGCAGCTCAGCCGACGCGTCCGTGTCGTCCGGCAGCGGCATCGCCAGCGCGACCCTGGGCGCTCCCGCCAGGGCCCGGATCGCCGAACCGGCGGCCCGGCGCAGCGTCTCCGGGGCCGGGGCGGCACCCGACGGCTCCGGGCCGAGCCCCACCGCGGCGACCAGTGGGGCGGTCACGGTGCCCAGCGTGGCCAGCTTGATGACCTCACCCGGCCCACCGGTCGCGCCGAGCAGCGCCAGCGTCTCGGTCAGCTTTCCGTCGAACGCGGCGGCGATGCTCTCCGCGCCGCTGGCGAGCAGCAGGGTGCCGGCGAGGCCGCTGGTGGCGCCCTGCTCTCCGGTCTGGCTGTGCACGCCGATCACGATCGCGTCGACGGCGAGCTCGGCCGGGTCGGTGTCGACCAGGCTCAGGTTGGTCGTGCGGGGTGATGTCACTGAAGCTACTCCGGGCGGGCCGGGCCGGTCGCGACGTCGCGTACCAGCGGTGAAGGTCTCCGGCGGAACGTACCCGCCGAACGTCATGGCTGTCCCGCCGACAGCGCCAGCGGGCTCCCGCCGATGCTAACCAGCGACGTTGCCCCCGGTAAGTTGCCACCCATGACCGACGTGACCTTCGACGCCGCCGCGACCCGGCTGCGCCGTTCCCCGCTGCACGAGCGGCACATCGCCGCCGGCGCCAAGTTCGCCCCCTTCGGGGGCTGGGAGATGCCGCTGGAGTACGCCGGCGGCGGGGTGCTCAAGGAGCACACCGCGGTGCGTACCGGGGTCGGGGTCTTCGACGTGTCGCACCTCGGCAAGGCCCGGGTGAGCGGCCCCGGCGCGGCCGACTTCGTCAACTCCTGCCTCAGCAACGACCTGGGCCGGATCGGTCCCGGCCGGGCGCAGTACACGCTCTGCTGCGACGACGCCACCGGCGGCGTCGTCGACGACATCATCGCCTACCTGTACGCCGACGACCACGTCTTCCTCATCCCCAACGCCGCGAACACCGCCGAGGTGGTGCGCCGGTTGCGCGCCGCCGCGCCCGCGCAGGTCACCGTCACCGACGAGCACGAGGGGTACGCCGTGCTGGCCGTGCAGGGTCCCCGCTCGGCCGAGCTGCTGGCCGCCCTCGACCTGCCCACCGAACACGGCTACATGAGCTTCTCCGCGGCGAGCCTGGCCGGGGTGGAGCTGACCGTCTGCCGCACCGGCTACACCGGCGAGCTGGGGTACGAGCTGGTGGTGCCGGCGGAGCACGCGGTGACCGTCTGGGATGCGCTGTTCGCCGCAGGCGAGGCGTTCGAGTTGCGGGCCTGCGGGCTGGCCGCCCGGGACACGTTGCGTACCGAGATGGGGTACCCGCTGCACGGGCAGGACCTCTCGCTGGACATCACCCCGGTGCAGGCCCGCTCGGGCTGGGCCGTCGGTTGGGACAAGCCGGCCTTCTGGGGCCGCGACGCGCTGCTCGCCGAGAAGGCCACCGGCCCCCGGCGTACGCTGCGCGGCCTGGTCGCCGTCGACCGGGCCATTCCGCGCCCGGGGATGACCCTGCACGTGGGCGACAAGCAGGTGGGCGAGGTGACCAGCGGCACCTTCTCGCCGACCCGCAAGCAGGGCATCGCGCTGGCCCTGCTGGACACGGACGCGAACCTGTCCGAAGGCGACGAGGTCGAGATCGACATCCGAGGTCGCCGAGCCCCCCTGAAGCTGACAAAACCCCCCTTCGTAAACCCCTCAGTCAAGTAACCCCACCCCTCCCGGCCCCCACCCCCACTGCCCCCGGCCCGTTGATCAAGAGGTTTGCGTCATCCGCGCCGACGAATCTGACGCAAACCTCTTGATCAACATGGGTGGGTCGGACCGGGTCGGACCGGGTGGGGTGGGGGGTTAGGGGGCGGGGGTTGGGGGTTCGCCGGAGTCCAGGACTGCCTGGGTCCAGCCGCCCTCGATGACGCCTGTCGCATCCAGGATGGCCCAGTCGACAACGTCGGTGGCCTCCACCACGACCGGGGCGCCGATCCGCACGCTGGGGTCGGTGCTGGCATCGCTGGCGCTCACGCCGACGATCCGTTCCGGGGTCTCCCACGAGGTCACGCCCGCCCAGACGTACTCCGGACCGTCGTCGCCGGGCAGGCCGTACTTGACCACCAACTGCGACTCGGCGGGCAGCTGACCGGCCACGAACCGGGCCCGCGCCTCGCCCAGCGCCGCCCGCGCGGTGGCGACCGCCCGGCTCATCGCGTCACCGGAGCGGGCGTAGCGCACGTCCGGCTGGATCCCGGAGAACAGGGTGGCGCAGGCGGCGGCGAAGTAGCGCCCGTCCGGACCCGGGTGCCCGGCCGGCGGGCGCAGGCTCAGGAACGAGTCGGCCTCCGGGTCGGTCGCCGGGTCCAGCTCCAGGCGCAGCAGCACCGGGGCCGTCGCGCCGTGCTGCTCCGGATTGCCGTACGCCACCGCGATGTCGTGCCCGGTGACGGTGGCCAGCACCGGCAGCTGCACGAACGCCGGGACCTCCTCGCCGGTGAGCCCGTCGGTCCAGTCCCGCAGCAACCGACGGGCCGCCCCGGTCATCACCGCACCCCAGGCGCGGGTGAGGTGGTCGGGCACCCCCTGGGTCTGCAACTCCAGCAGCCCGAAGCGGCGCAGTCCCTTGGTGGTGAACCACAGCCCTTCGCTGTCCGAGGAGTAGGGCACCAGCACCCAGTCGACGAGTCGGATGCGGCCCTGCTCGTCGGGGAGGGAGCGCAGCGCGGTCGCCGGGTCGAGGAACTGCAGTCCGAAGACGTCCACCACGTCGCTGTCGACGGATTCCGCCACCGCGGCCGCGACCGCGCGGGCCGCCCACTCGTGCGCGGGCGGCCAACCGGGCCGGTACTCGGCCTGCACGACCACCAGGTGGGTCGCCGCGGCCAGCCGGGCCAACTGCTCCTCGGTGGCGCCGAACGCGGTGAGCAGATCCGGCGGCAGCTCGGGGAAGTCGGCGATCGGCCGGGTGTCGACGCTCATCAGCGGGCTGTCCAGCATCTGCCGGGCCAGCCCGTGCACCGGCTCGGCCAGCCGGCCGCTCAGCGCCGCCACCGCGGTCTTCGCGCTGACCTTCGGCAGCCCCGCCATCGGCACCAGGTAGGTCGCGCTGAGCGACTCCGGCACCGGTACGGGCAGGAAGTCGTCCGTGATGAGCATTGGGTTCCCCCGGTGGCCGTGCCGGTGCTGTCGAGCCGAACGCTACCCGGCCCGCCGCGCCCGGTTCAGGCGGACATCACCAGACCCAGGTAGACCAGCGTGGTGACCACCTCGACGGTCGCGCCGAGCACGTCGCCGGTGATCCCGCCGAGCCGGCGTACCACGTGGGTCAGCAGCGTGAGCGCGACGGCGAGTGCGGCGGCGACGGCCAGCGGCCCCTGCCACGGGCGGCCCGGCACCGCGGGCACCGCCAGCAGCACGACGGTGACCGCGCCGACCGCCAGTGCCACCGGGCCGACCGTGCCCGCCACCAGCGCGCCGAGCCCGTCCGGTCGGGCCGCCGGCACTCCCCGCCGGCACGCCAGCGTGACGCCGAACCGCCCGGCGGCGGTCGCCGCGACCACGGCCGCGAGACACGCCGGCCCGGACCGTCCCACCAGGTCGGCCAGCACGGCAGCCTGCACCAGGAGTACGACCACCAGGGCGACGACTCCGAACGGGCCGACGTCCGGCTTCTTCATGATCTCCAGTGCGGCCGCCCCCCGCCGGTACGAGCCGAGCGCGTCCACGGTGTCGGCCAGCCCGTCCAGGTGCAGCCCGCGGGTGAGCAACGCGCCCACGCCGACCGTCACACCCGCGGCCACCAGTGGCGGAGCGAACGCGCCGGTCAGCAGCAGCGCACCCGCCAGCAGGGCGCCGAGCAGCGCGCCGACAGCCGGGGCGAGTGCCATCGCGGTGCCGGCGACCGGGCGGTCGATCCGCCCGGCCCGCACCGGCAGCGTGCTGAACGTGGTGAGCGCCAGCCGGGTTCCCGCGAGGAGCCGCGACTCAGCCGGCACGCCAACCCGACGCCGGCTGCTCGTCCGCCCCGGTGCTTGCCGGGCCTGGACCGGCCGGCTCCGGCTCGGCGAAGTCGGACTCGTCGAGGGTCTCGTCGAGGTGGTCCGGCGCGTCGGCGTCCGGGTCGTCGTCGCCGCCGAGCGACGGGTGGACCGGCAGAGCGGCGGCCAGGGCGAGCACCGAGCGCAGCAGCGGGAGCGCGACAAGGGCGTTCGCGCCCTCGCCGAGATCCATCCGCAGGTCGAGCAGGGGAGTGAGGCCGAGCACGTCGGCGGCGAGCCGCACCGCCGGGTGACCGCCGTGGTCGGCGAGCAGGCACCAGTGCCGGGCCTGTCCGGCCAGGTCGCGGCTGACCATGCCGGCGGCCAGCCCGACCGGCCCGTCGAGCAGCACCGGGACCCGGCGGGCGGTGGCGCCGAGCAGCACACCGCTGGCCACGGCCACGTCGCCGCCGCCCAGCTCGGCCAGGATGTCCTTGGCCCCACGCGACGAGCGGCGGGTGCGGTGCAGCGCGTCGCGGACCGCCGCGCAGCGGACCATCCACGCCGCGTCGTCGATCTCGCCGGAGTCGGTGATGACCCGGCCCAGCACGGCAGGCGGCTCCGCGCCCGCGGTCGCCGCGAGCACCGCCGCGGCCGCCGCCTCGGTGCCGGCTCCGCACGCCCCCAGCACCAGCAGCTGTACGCCGGCGTCGGCGGCCTGCTCGGCGAGCCGCCAGCCGTAGCGCAGCGCGGATTCCACCTGATCGAGCGAGAGCGCCGGCTGGTCCTCCATCGGGGCGGCGGCGGGAGTGTCCACCACCTGAAGGCTGGCCCCACTCTCGGCGGCGAGTCGCGCCAACGCGCCCCGGCCGGCGCGGGCCTGCGCGGCCCGCCGCGCCGACTCACCGGCGACGGTGCCGGCCGACGCCCCGCCGGCGTGGTCGCCGTGCAGCAGCAACACCCGTACCGACCCCCAGGCCTGGGGGGTGACGGTGCCCTGGGTGGCGGCGGCGAAACCGACCACCCGGTCCAGCACGCCCAGCCCGGCGCCCGGTACGTCCAGCGTGGCCAGTCGGTCCACCGCCTGCGGGCCCGCGTACTCGTCGGGCATCGGCAGCTCCATGCCCGGCTGGATGACCAGCCCGGTGGCCACCATCGGCAGCGCCATGGTCGGGGCCGCCCAGGGGTTGCCGGGCTCCTGGTTCGGCACGACCGGCGGCTTGTGGGTCAGCACGTCGGGCAGCTGCACCTCGGGGGTGGGTTCGGCGTCGGCCAGGCTGCCCGGGATGGCCGGTGCGGTCGCGCTGTCCGCAGCGGCCGGGACGGCGGTGCTGTCGGTGGTGGCCGGGACGGCGGTGCCGCCGAGGGTGGCCGGGACGGCGGTGCTCCCGAGGGTGGCCGGGACGCTCGCGCTGGCGGGGGCCGCAGGGGCGGTCGCGCTGGCGGCCGGCTTCAGCCAGACCGGCTGGCCGGCGACCACGAGCACCACCGCGTCGCAGGCGTCGGCGACCGCGCGGTTGGCCGCGCCCAACGCGTCGGTGAACGCCCGACCCAGCGGGGTGGTCGGCACCAGCGACAGCCCCACCTCCGGGCTCACCAGCACCACCCGGGCCGAGCAGGTGCGGATCGCCTCGGCCAGCTCGGCGATCGTCGCCACGTCGTCGGCAGGCTGGTAATCCGGGTCGAGCAGCACCGTCACCCAGCCGCCCAGGTCGTCGACGAGCAGCGTCTCGTTGGGCTCGGCGGAGGCGAGCACGTCAGCCAGCCGGCGCGGGTCCTCGGTGGTCTCCTCGGTGGTCCAACTGCCCGGCCGTCGGGCGCGGTGCGCCGCCAGCCGGGTCGCCCACTCGGTGTCCTCCGGGTCGCCCTCGGGCGCGGTGGCGACGTAACGGACCACCGGCGCGTCGGTGACCAGGGACTCGGCGAACTCGGACTTGCCAGATCGGATACCGCCGAGCACCAGGACCGTGTTCCACCCGTCTACGGACATGCCCGTACCTTAGTTCGCCTCGTCCGAGTCCGGGCACGTCGCCCCAGCCCTAGCGAAGATCGAAAACCCGCCCCGACTCCCGTCCCGCCTCCAGCCGCGCCGATCTTGCAGTTTCTGTCGCCGTGATGCGTGGAATGCCTCCTATGTCGCGGCAGAAACGCAAGATCGCGGAGGGTCGCGGTGGTTCCACGCCGCTGCCGGGATGATCTGGCCCGGGGCGAGCGAGCGGCCGTCACGCGCTGGGCCGACTACGCTTGCGAGGGTTCGTCCCACGGGGACATCAGCGGCGAGGGGAGACGCGGCATGGCGTGGAGCTGGCGGTACGAGGGCACGGACGGCCAGACGGTCGAGGGACCGGCGGAGTCGTTCAGCAGCCAGGCCGACGCCGAATCCTGGATCGGTCAGACCTGGCGGGAGCTCGCGGCGTCCGGCGTCACCTCGGTCGCACTCGTGGAGGACGACCGGGTGGACTACCGGATGAGCCTGCTGCCCACGGCCGAGTGATGGCCTACGACCGGCCGGGCGCCGACGGGCTGGTGCTCGGCGTGCCCAAGGCGGCGTTCCGGCCCAGCCCGGTCTTCCTCGGCCTGGTCGCCCTCTTCGCGGTCAGCGGGGTGCTGGCCTGGAACGAGTACGGCAACGCCCGATTCAACGTGTTCCTGTTCGTGGTGTCCGGCTGGCTGGTCTCGCTGTGCCTGCACGAGTACGCCCACGCGGTGGTCGCCTACCGGGCCGGCGACCGGGACATCGCCCACCGGGGCTACCTGACGCTCAACCCGTTGAAGTACACCCACCCGCTGCTGTCGATCGTGCTGCCGGTGGTGGTGCTGCTGCTCGGCGGCATCGGTCTGCCCGGCGGCGCCGTCTGGGTGGACCGGCACTCCATCCCGGGTCGACTGCGGCACACCCTGGTCAGCCTCGCCGGCCCGGCGACAAACGTGGTGTTCGCGCTGGTGTTGGTGGCGGTGCTGCGGATCGGCACCGAGTCGGCGGGCGGCCCGGTGGAGTTCTGGGCCGGCGTGGCCCTGCTCGCCTTCCTGCAACTCACCGCGAGCGTGCTCAACCTGCTGCCGGTGCCGGGCCTGGACGGCGGCAACATGATCCAGCCGTGGCTCAACCCGCAGTGGCGCAAGATGTACGACCTGTTCGCCCCGTACGGTTTCCTGCTGCTCTTCGCGCTGCTGTGGAACCCGCGCATCGGCGGCTGGTTCTTCGACGCGGTCTTCGCGATCGGCGACGCCCTGGGCCTGCCGTCCTGGCTCTACGCCACCGGCCTCGACCTGATCCGCTTCTGGCAGGGCTGACCCGGTCCGGCCGGCGCGAACCTCTCGCGCCGGCCGGACCGCAGCGGCGTCAGGGACGCTGTGCGGGGGACTCGGTCTTCGCCGGGTCCCGTTCGGTGACCGGCTCGACGATCTCGTCGATGGCCTTGAGTAGCCCGGCGTCGAGCTTCACCCCGGCCGCCTTGACGTTGTCGTGCACCTGCTCGGGGCGGGACGCGCCGATGATCGCCGACGAGACGTTCGGGTTCTGCAGGACCCACGCCACGGCGAGCTGGGCCATGCTGAGCCCGGCCTGCTCCGCGAGGGGCTTGAGCTGCTGGACCCGGGTGAGCACGTCGTCGTTCATGAACCGGGAGATGAAGTTCGCACCCGACTTCTCGTCGGTGGCCCGGGAACCGGCCGGCGGCGGCTGCCCCGGCAGGTACTTGCCGGAGAGCACGCCCTGGGCCATCGGCGACCAGACGATCT
This sequence comes from Micromonospora sp. NPDC048905, assembly GCF_040649655.1. NCBI lineage: Bacteria > Bacillati > Actinomycetota > Actinomycetes > Micromonosporales > Micromonosporaceae > Micromonospora > Micromonospora sp. NPDC048905. Next base: position 219,521 of record NZ_JBEZFV010000005.1, read on the forward strand.
GGCCGATGCCCAGCTCCTCGCTGGCCGGCACGACCTCGGTCTCGATGACCCGCCACAGCATCGAATACTGAGGCTGGTTGGAGACCAGCGGGATGTGCAGCTCACGGGCGAGCGGGTGGGCGGCGCGCAGCTGCTCGGCGGTCCACTCGGAGACGCCGATGTAGTGCGCCTTGCCGGAGTGCACGACGTCGGCGAACGCCTCCATCGTCTCTTCCAGCGGGGTGCTGTAGTCGTACCGGTGGGCCTGGTAGAGGTCGACGTAGTCGGTGCGCAGCCGGCGCAGCGAGCCGTTGATCGACTCCATGATGTGCTTGCGGGACAGGCCCCGGTCGTTGCGGCCCGGCCCGGTCGGCCAGTAGACCTTGGTGAAGATCTCTAGGCCCTCGCGACGCTCGTTCTGCAACGCCCGGCCGAGCACGTCCTCGGCCCGGGTGCCGGCGTACACGTCGGCGGTGTCGAAGGTGGTGATCCCCGCGTCGAGGGCGGCCCGGACGCAGGCGTTCGCCGCGTCCTCCTCGACCTGTGAACCGTGGGTGATCCAGTTGCCGTACGAGATTTCACTGACCAGCAGGCCTGAACGGCCCAGGTGTCGGAATTCCATGTACCCGACCCTAGCCCCGGTGGATCACCATCGTCGAACGGCCGCTCAGAGCACCGGGTTGGCATCGGTCAGCAACCGATCGATCTCCGCCAACACCTCGTCGCGATCGCGGTGCACCAGGTCGATCAGTGGCTCGCCGCGCCGGTCCAGCGCACCCCACCGGCCGCCGCTGCCGACCAGGAACGCCACCGGGTGGATGACCAGCATCGGGTGCGTCGGCGGGACCAGCACCGCGCCGGTGCGATCCACCACCCCGCGCCGGCCCGCCACGTCCACCACGGCGAGCCCTTCGTCGGTGAAACCGTCGACCCGCTGGCCGTCGGCCAACTCGGTGACGAACCCGTGGTAGCGGGTGGGCACGACGATCCGGCCGGTCCGGTCGACCGCCCCCCACCCCTCGCGCCGCACCGCGGCCAACCCGCGGCGGAACTGCCGTACCTCGGCGAAGTTGGGCGCGACCTGCACCGCGCCGGTCGCGTCGATGGCCGTCCAACCGCCCTCGCCGACCACCCAGGCCAGGCCGTCGCTGAAGGGGTGCGCCGTCCGGTAGGACGGCGGGATCACCGTCGTACCGAGCAGGTTGATCAACGACCACCGGTCGGTGTCCGGCCGACGAACCCAGGCCAGGCCGTCGTGGAACGGCTGCGCCTCGGCGTAGCGGGCGGGGATGACCAGGTCGCCGTCCTGGCCGGTGTAACCCCACAGCGGCCCGTCCCGCTCCGGCACCGGGGGTCGGTCCCGGTCGAGCACCTCGTCCCGACCCCGGCGGTACGGCCCGAAGCCGTCGGCCGTGGCTCGGACGGCCACCGCGTCGAGGGCCACCCGGACCCGGTCCAGCAGTTCGGCGTCGCCGGCGCCACGCAGGTCGAGCGCCTGCTCGAAGTGCTGGCAGGCCTCCATGAGCCGTCCCTGGTCGTAACACGACCGTCCGGAGTGCTCGTGTAGTGCGGCCCGCAACCGGTCGGGTAGCTCGACCGAGTTGGCCTGGGCGAAGAGTTGGTCAGCCTCGGCGAAGTTGCCCCGCCAGCGCAGGACGTGGGCCAGCCGGGCCTGGGCCAACGAGGTCCGGCGCAGCTCGCCGGTCGCCTCGGCGTAGGTGAGGGCGAGCCGGCCGTCGGCCAGCGCGTCGTCGAGGTCGCCGAGGATCCGCGAGGCCACCGCCCGCAGGCTGAGCAGCCGGGCGCGGGCGCGGTTGTCGATGGCCGAGCCCAGCTTCTCGGTCAGCCGCCGCCGGATGGCCCGCAGGTGGTCCGGCTCGGTCAGCTCCTCGCGCAGGGTGACCGGGTCCAACCGCCAGCGGTACGCCGCGAGGACCTGCTCCGGATCACCCGGGTCGGCCAACGAGGGGCGGTTCGTCGCCGGTGCGGCGTCGCCGGGTGGTGCGGAGACCGGCGCGTCCTCCCCGCGCGGGCCGATCCTCGGGCCGGGAACGTTGGCCGCGGGTCCTGCGTGAGTCGGCGGTGTCGGCGCGGGCGGTGCGGAGATGGGCGGCGCGTAGGTCGGCTCTGCGGGCACGGGCGGCGAGGAGACGGGTGGTGCGGAGGCCGGCCCGGTGGGCGCGGGCGGCGCGTGGGCCGGCGGTGTCGGCGCGGGCGGCGCGGAGATGGGCGGTGCGGGGGTGGGTGCTGTCGACGTGGGTGGCGGGGTCGTCGGCGGTACGGAGACGGCTGGCGCGTAGGAGGGCTGTGTCGGCGCGGGCGGTGCGGAGACGGGTGACGCGTAGGCCGACTCTGTCGACGCGGGCGGCGCGGACACGGGCGGCGCGGAGATGGGCGGCGCGGACACGGGCGCGGGGACGGCGGGCGGTGCGGACACGGGCGCGGGGGTGGCGGGTGGTGCGGAAACGGGCGTTGGCACCGACGCCGGTGGTGCGGACACCGGTTCTGCGGAGACTGGTGGCGCGGAGACCGGTGCTGCGGCGAAGGGCGGCGTAGGTGCCGGGGGTGCGGAGACGGGCGTCAGGGTCGACGGCGTGTGGTCGGCCGAGACCGGTGCTCCCGAGACCGGTGCATCGTTGTCATCAGACATCGCGGACGGGGCCGGTGGGGCCAAATCGTCCGGCCGGTCGTGGGTTCGCGAGCCGTCCGTCGAGGCGGTGGCGTGCGGATCGGCCTCGGCTTCGGACGGCCAGACGTACGCCTCGGCGTCGACAGTGGTGTCGTGCGCGACGGGATCGGTGCCCTCGACCAGTTGAGCGGTGACCATCGGCTGGTCGGCCTCGGCGATGACCTCTGCCTGCTGGTGCGACGTCGCGGTGGCAGGTGCGCCGGACACGGGTCGGTCGTCGTGCGCCGTGGTGGGTCCGCCAGCCGTCTGTGCATCGTCCTGCGGCTCGTCGGCCCGGGCGTCGACTGTCGGGCGTGCGGGTGGCGTGGACACGGGCTCGGGAGCGTCAGCCGGTGCCGACCCGCCTCCGTGCTCGTCACTCGGCTCGTGGGTGACGTCGGTGGGTGGTGCCGACGGGTCGTGGTCCATCGGCTTGTGGTCCAGCGGGTCCCGATCCACCGGGTCGTGGTCCACCGTGGTCGGTGTCGTGGACAGGTCGGGCTCGCTCACCGTCGACTCGTCGTCGGCCGGCGCGGACGACTGCCGGTCCGGCGCGGGCTCGCGCGGATCCGGGTCGGCGGGCTGAGCGGGGCTGAACCACGCGTCCGGCCCGCGAACGCCCGCGACCTCGTCCGCGCCTCGAACGGGGGCGAGCGGCCCTTCCGAGGGTGGCGGCGGTACGTAGCGGCGTGGCGTGCCAGGGGCGAGCGGGAGTGCCGCCGCGTCGGCGTCCGACACCGGGGGCTCCGGTGCGGCAGGCGTCGGAGCGGGCGGGGTCGCCGCCGGGTGCGGGACCTGCCAGGTGGGCGGCGGCGCGACCGGCGGGCGTGCGTCCGCCGAAGGGGCCATCCGATCCGCCGAGTCCGGGCGCTGCCCCGAGGTGGGCCGGTCCGTGGGGTGCGGCCGGTCCGTGGGGTGCGGCCGATCCGCCGAGTCTGGGCGCTGCCCCAAGGCCGGTCGGTCGGGAGAGTGTGGCGTCGGGCGGCGGTCGGTCGGGGTGGTGCTGCCCGACGGGTCGCCGAACTGGCGGCGCTCCGGGGTGGGCTCGCCAGCTCGCCGCTGGTCCGTCGGGCGGGCGGTGGTGTCCGGGCCGGGGTAACGCGGCGGCGCGGTGGGGTGTGCCCCGACAGTCGGTGCCGGTTCGCCAGGTGTCCGGCGCTCCGGCGGAGGTGGCACCTCCGAACGCTCGTCGGGGGCGGGCGGGTCCACGGGCGCGGGCAGGTACTCCAGCCGAAGGCGTGCGGCTGGTGGACCCGAGACGGGTACGTCGGGGGCGGGGGAGATCGGAGCGGCCGGGACCTGTCGGTCCCGGTTGGGCGCGGCGGGGGAGACCGGTGACGGCGGCGGGGGGACGGGAGTGGCACGGCGAGCCGTCGACGGGGCCGTGGCGGCCGGGCGGGCCTGTCGCTCGTCGTAGCGGGACGGGGTGACCGCCTGTCGCTCGGGCCGAGCGTCCGGCCGCGACGGGGTGACCGGCTCGGCGCCGCGGTGTGGGTCCGCGCTGCGGTGCGGGTCGGTGCGCTGGCCCGGCTCCCGCGTGCGGTCCGGGCGCACGGGACCCGGCGGCGGCCAGGGCAGGCTGCCGTCCGGACGTGGGCCGGGCTGCGCACGAGACTCCCGGTACGCATTGCCGTCCGGCCGCTCCTCGCGGTACGCCTGGTCGCGAGGTCCGTCCTCGCGGTACGCGCCCGGTCGGGCCTCCTCGCGGGGACGCCGGTCCGGGTACGCCTCGGCGCGTGCCGCGGTCTCGCGGGGCTGCTGCCGGCGCGGGTCGCTGTCGGGCCGACGCCGATCGTCGTCGCGCCGGGGATGGTCGGGCAGGTCCGGCTCGGGCCGGTGCCGTCGTCCTCCGTTGGGCGACGGCGCTGCGCCGGCTCCCTCGTCCGCGCGGTAGCGCCGTTCCGGGCGGCGGCCGTCGTCGCCGGTCCGGTCCGGGTAACCGTCGGCACGGTGTCGCGTGTGGCCGTCCACGGGTGCCCACTGGTCGGCTCCGTCGGCGGTCCGGTTGTCGCCGGTCCGGCCGTCGGCCGTCCGGCCGTCGTGGTCCCGGGTGGCGCGGCCGGCGTACCCGTCGACGGGGTGGCGGTCGTAGCCGGCGGCCGGTCGCTCGTGTGTGCCGCGTCGACGCGGCACGTCGTCCGGCTCCGGCATCCAACCGGAATCGGAGCGGGGCGCGGGGGAGACCGGTGGCGTGCCGGGGTAGCCACGGTCCCGCTCGGTGGGCTCCGGGCGCTGGCGTCGCCCGTCGTACCGGTCGGGGGAGGGCTGGTCCCGGTGCCAGGCGGCCTCCCGCGCCGGACCTCGCTCGTCGCCGGGCCGGCGGTCGGACCAGGCGGTACGCCGGTCCGACTCGGCGGAGCGGCGATCGTCGCGCCGGGGCGGTTCGGGTAGTGGCCGGCGGTACGGCTCATGGTCGTAGGTGCGGGGGTCGGCGCTGTCGTTCCGGCCGTAGCTGGACGCGTCGACCGAGCGTGCGTCGCCCCGGGCTCGGCCGTAGCTCGGTGTCTCGCCCGGCTCGTCGTCGGCCCAGGATCGGCCGTGGACCGCCGGCTCCTCCGGCGGTTCGTCGGCCCAGGATCGGCCGAGGTACGTGCCGTCCGGACGGGTGGGTGCGAGCGGCGGCACCTCGGCCCGGCCGGTCACCGTCGCCCGGCCGCGCGGTGGCGGTTGGTGGGTCACCCCGATGTCGCCGGGATAGCGCTGGCCGGGGTACTGGGGGTGCCACTCGGTGGTCGGTTCGACCACCCAGGCCGGCTCGTTCGGGTCGGACCACCGGTCGGCGTAGCGGCCGCTCATCGGCCGCGCCCGTCGCCACACCCGGCCACTCGGCCGATTCTCGCCGGAGGTGAGCCGTCCGCAGCCGTCACGGACTGGTCGCCGGGCGTCCGGTCGCCGCCTGCCACGCCCCGGTGGCCGGCTCGCGTCCGCTCGCTCACGGCGTTGTCACCTCGTTGCAAATTGTCGTGCTGGGGCCTCGCGTGCCGGTCAGGTCGCCCGCGCCGGCAGGCCGTGGCTGCGGATGGAGGGTAACGGCGTGGGCTCGCTCACCGCCACTGTGGTGCCGCAAACAGGGCAAACGTTATCCGTACTGTTTCCGGCATTTAGTCCCATAACCGGACCTGGTCTCCGACCCTACCGCATTCGACGGCCGCCGGGCTCGGGCTGATCGTCGTCCTTCGGTCAGGGATGTTCGAGGATGAGGACGGCGAACGTGCCGGAGGCGAGCGCCTCGTAACGGTGCGGGGCGTCGCCGGGAAACGCCGCGTAGTCACCGGGTCCGAGCTCGATCGGGGTCGTCTCGGGGCCGACCCGCAACCGGCCGGCGGCGACCACCACGTGTTCGATGCTGCGCGGGGTGTGTCCGTCCGCGGTTCGGGCCGCTCCCGGCTCCAACTCGATCAGGTAGAGGTCCCGGCGCAGGTGCGCCGCCCCGGCGCTGAGCAGCGTGCCGGCGAAGTCGGCCTGCTCGGAGCGGACCCGGGGGCCGTCCCCGGCCCGGATCACCCGGACGGCGTCGTCGGCGGGTTCCACCAGTCGGCTGAACGGCACGCCGAGCGCCACGCCCAGCGCCCAGAGTGTCTCCACGCTCGGGTTGCCAGTGCCCGACTCCAACTGGGAGAGGGTGGATTTGGCCACTCCCGCCCGGCGGGCGAGCTCGGTCAGCGAGATGCCCACGCGTTCCCGCTCCCGGCGCAGGGCGGCGGCGATGGTGGCCAACGGGGCGGCCGGTTCCGGAGGCATGTGTCCGCTCCTCGGTTCGGCGTTCGTTGCGGCGAACAGCAGCCTGTCCAGCAGGGTGAACCCTGCGTACGGTACAACGAACAGCGCCCGCTCGGATGCCGCACGGGCGTGCTTGCCCCCGACCCGCCCACAAACGTCAGTCGACCAGCGCAGCTACGGCGAAACCGCTGCCGTCGGGGGTGCCGGGGACAGCGGTTTCGCCGATGGTGGGGCGGGGGTGGAAGTCGGGCTCAGACCTTGTCGCCGAGCTTCACCTGCGGGGCCGGGGCGCGCATCCGTCGGAAGGTGATGGACCGCATGACCGCGTAGAGGTAGAGCGAGCCCATCCGCTGGCCGGTCTTCGGGAAGCGCTCCCGGACCAACTTGCCGATCTTGCGGCAGATCAGCACCGAGTCGATGATCAATCCCAGGGCCAGCACGCCCCAGAGCACGTTGGAGATCAACCGGACCAGCGCCGGCATCTGCCCGTTCGATCCGATCAGCACGATGAACGCACCGCCGAAGAACCAGGTGCCGACGGTACGCCGTGAGTCGACCACGTTGCGGGCCAGCAGCCGCTCCGGGCCGCGGTCGCGGGGGCCGCCCTCGCGGCGGAACTCCGACGCGGCCTCGGCGCGCAGTTGGCGGCGACGTTCCCGCTCCTCCTCCTTGGTGAGGGGGCGGCTGGGACCGGCCGGGCGGCGACCGACGGTCGGCCGCTTGGGCGTCTCCCGACCCTTGGCCGGGGTGTAACCCCGGGACCGCTCGGCGGTCTCCTCGGGGGTCACCGAGGAGACGGCCTCGTCGACGAGGTCGGTGGACTTGCGGCGAAAGAGCGACGGCACGCGGCAAGGGTAGCCAACGGTCCGCGCCCGGTGCACATCGCGGTACAACGGCCGACGGCTCCAGGTCGCAGCGCGACCTGGAGCCGTCGTGGTCGAACGTCGGGGTGAGCGGGTTACGGACGCTCGGCGTGCGCGCCCAGGTCGGCGAGCTTCGCCTCGAAGTCCTCGTAGCCCCGGTTGATCAGGTCGACGCCGTACACCCGGGAGGTGCCCTCGGCGGCGAGTGCCGCGATCAGGTGGCTGAACCCGGCCCGTAGGTCCGGGATGACCAGGTCGGCGGCGTGCAGCTTGCTCGGCCCGGCGATCACCGCGGAGTGCTTGAAGTTGCGCCGGCCGAAGCGGCACGGGGTGCCACCGAGGCAGTCCCGGTAGACCTGGATGTTGGCGCCCATCGAGTTCAGTGCCTCGGTGTAGCCCAGCCGCTGCTCGTAGACCGTCTCGTGGACGATCGACAGCCCGCGGGCCTGGGTCAGCGCCACGACCAGCGGCTGCTGCCAGTCGGTCATGAAGCCGGGGTGCACGTCGGTCTCCAGCGCCACCGCGTTCAGCTCGCCACCGGGGTGCCAGAAGCGGATGCCGCCCTCCTGGCCCGGGTCGCCCAGCTTCGGCGCACGGGCGTCGGTGACCTCGTACTCGCCGCCGACCGAGCGGAAGATGTTCAGGAAGGTCATCATGTCGGCCTGCTGCGCGCCGAGCACCTCGACGTGACCACGGGTGGCCAGGGCGGCGGCCGCCCAGCTCGCCGCCTCGATCCGGTCCGGGATCGGCCGGTGGGTGTAACCGTGCAGCTTCGGCACACCCTGGATCTCGATCACCCGGTCGGTGTGGACCTTGATGATCGCGCCCATCTTCTGCAGGATGCAGATCAGGTCGATGATCTCCGGCTCCACCGCGGCGTTACGCAGCTCGGTGACGCCCTCGGCCATGACCGCGGTCAGCAGCACCTGCTCGGTGGCGCCGACGCTCGGGTACGGCAGGGCGAACTTCGTGCCGTGCAGCCCGTTCGGTGCGGACAGGTGCAGACCCTCCGGCCGCTTCTCGACCGTGGCACCGAACTCGCGCAGCGCCTGGAGGTGGAAGTCGATCGGGCGCGGGCCGATGTGGCAGCCGCCCAGGTCCGGGATGAACGCGTGCCCGAGCCGGTGCAGCAGCGGGCCGCAGAACAGGATCGGGATCCGGCTGGAACCGGCGTGCACGTTGATCTGGTCGGTGCTGGCGCTCTCCACGTTCGCCGGATCGAAGACGAGCTCGCCGTCCTCGGTGCCGTCGGTGACCTTGACGCCGTGCAGACCGAGCAGACCTCGGACCACCTCGACGTCGCGGATCTTCGGCACGTCGAACAGCCGGCTCGGGGTGTCGCCGAGTAGCGCGGCGACCATCGCCTTCGAGACCAGGTTCTTCGCGCCGCGCACGCGGATCCGCCCTTCGAGCGGAGTGCCTCCGTGAACGACCAGGACGTCGTCGGTCAACGCAACCTCCAGCGCGTCGGTGCTGCAGTGTTATTGGTGGGGCGCCTGAGCTTTCTCGCTACCCCGGATGCGGCCATGTCGAAACGGCCCGCTTGTGTCGTCGCTCCGGGCAGCATAGCCCTCGGTGACGAAAAAGGACTCGGTCACATCGGCGTGTGTGGCATTAATCGGTGATCCGGCACTTTTGCGTACCAAGAACGCTACTGACCGTGATCAGGGCGCCGTGGGTGGTGGGGTGTCCGCGCCGGGCAGGGCGAGCATCTGGTCCAGTGCCACCCGGGCGTGGTACGCGGTGTCGGGGTCCACCGTGATCTGGTTGGCGACCCGGCCCGCGACCAGCTCCTCCAGGGCCCAGACCAGGTGCGGCAGATCGATCCGGTTCATCGTCGAGCAGTAGCAGACGGCCTTGTCCAGGAACATGATCTGCTTGTCCGGGTGCGCCAGCGCGAGCCGGCGGACCAGGTTCAGCTCGGTGCCGAGCGCCCATGCCGAACCGGCCGGAGCCGCCTCGATGGTCTTGATGATGTATTCGGTCGAGCCCACGTAGTCGGAGGCGGTGACCACCTCGTGCCGGCACTCCGGGTGGACCAGGACGTTGACCCCGGGCACCCGCTCGCGGACGTCGTTGACGCTGTCGAGGGTGAACCGGCCGTGCACCGAGCAGTGCCCCCGCCAGAGGATCATCTTGGCGTCGCGCAGCTGCTCCGGGGTGAGCCCGCCACCGGGCTTGTGCGGGTCGTAGAGCACGCAGTCGTCGAGCGACAGGCCCATCTCCAGCACCGCCGTGTTGCGGCCCAGGTGCTGATCGGGCAGGAAGAGCACCTTCGACCCCTGCTCGAACGCCCAGTCCAGGGCGCGCTTGGCGTTGGACGAGGTGCAGACCACGCCGCCGTTGCGGCCGACGAAGCCCTTGATGTCGGCCGACGAGTTCATGTACGTCACCGGCACGGTCTCACCGGCGATCCCCAGGTCGGAGAGTGTGTCCCAGGCGGCCTCGACCTGATTCAGCACCGCCATGTCCGCCATCGAGCAGCCGGCCGCGAGGTCGGGCAGGATCACCCGCTGGGCGTCGGTGGTGAGGATGTCGGCGCTCTCGGCCATGAAGTGCACGCCGCAGAACACGATGTACTCCGCGTCCGGACGGGCCGCGGCCTCCCGGGCCAGCTTGAACGAGTCGCCTGTCACGTCGGCGAACTGGATCACCTCGTCGCGCTGGTAGTGGTGCCCCAGCACGAAGACCTTGCTGCCCAGCTTCGCCTTCGCGGCCGTGGCGCGGGCCACCAGATCCGGGTCACTGGGCGCCGGAAGGTCGCCCGGACACTCGACGCCGCGCTCGGTGTCGGGGTCGCTGCCCCGGCCGAGCAGCAGCAGAGCCGTCGCGGTGTTGGAGGGTTCCAGCCAGGTCGAAGTCACGTAGCCCATGGTCCCACAGCACGAGCGCGCCGCAGCTCCGCTCGGTGTGGGCTGCCACACTGCTCGGCATGCGCGTGCTGCTCTGCCCGGACAAGTTCGCCGGCACCCTGTCCGCACCGGAGGTGGCCGCCGCGGTGGCCGACGGCTGGCGCACCGTCACCGACCGCGACGAGCTGCTGATCCGGCCGCTCGCCGACGGTGGGCCCGGCTTCGTGGAGGTGCTCGCCGGAGCCCTCGGTGGCCGGCGGGTGCCGGTGGCGACCGTCGACCCGCTGGGCCGGCCGGCCGCCGGTGAGATCCTCCTCACCACCGACGGCGCGACCGCCTATCTGGAGAGCGCGCAGGCGTGTGGGCTGCACCTGCTCAGCGCCGCCGAACGGGACCCGAAGACCACCACCTCGTACGGGCTGGGCCTGCTGGTGGCCGCCGCGGTGGAGAGCGGCGCGCGGACCGTGGTGATCGGGCTGGGCGGCTCCGCCACCAACGACGCGGGAGCCGGAATGCTCACCGCGCTGGGCCTGACCCCGCTGGACCCGGGCGGCGCGGCGCTGCCGTACGGCGGGGCGGCGTTGGCCCTGGTCGACGCCCTCGACGGCGTACCCCGGCTGCGGGGCGTTCGGCTGGTCGCGGCCACCGACGTGGACAACCCCCTGCTCGGCCTGCACGGGGCGAGCAACGTGTTCGGCCCGCAGAAGGGCGCCGACCGCGCGGACGTGCTGCTGCTCGACGCCGCGCTGGAGCGCTTCGCGGAGGTGCTGGAGCGGGATCTGCCCGGCTGCCCGGCGGGGCTCGGCACGGTGCCCGGAGGTGGGGCCGCCGGTGGCATCGGCGCCGCCATCCTCGCCCTCGGCGGCGGCTGCGAGTCGGGAATCGGCCTGGTCACCCAGGCCACCCGACTGGACGCCGCGCTGGACAGCGTCGACCTGGTGATCACCGGTGAGGGGTCGTTCGACCACCAGTCGCTGCGCGGCAAGGTCGTCGCCGGGGTGGCCGGCGCCGCCCGCGACCGGGGAGTCCCCTGCGTGGTGGTGGCCGGGCAGGTGAGCACCGGCCGGCGGGAGGCCGCCTCGGCCGGGGTGACCGACGCGTACAGCCTGGTCGAGCAGTTCGGCGGTGAGGAGCGCGGAGGGCTCGACGCCGCCCTGAGCCGGCCCGCGGCGGGGCTGCACGAGCTGGGCGCCCGGCTGGCCCGGCAGTGGAGCCGCTGAGGCCGCCGACCGCCCACCACCGGGGCCGACCTGCGGCGGCGATCACGCCACGCGGGTGGGTCCGGCCGAGGCGGCGTAGGATCGGAAGCGGACCACAACCGGGAATGACTGGACGGCGCACGGCGTTGGCCAGTGCGTCCGGACCCACACCGCGCAGGGAGACTTCCACGTGACCACGCCAGCGCAGACCGAGTCGACCGAGGCCAAGGCCCCTACTTCCGTCGTCCTCACCGACGTCGCAGCGCAGAAGGTCAAGGCCCTGATCGAGCAGGAGGGCCGCGACGACCTGCGGCTCCGCGTCGCCGTGCAGCCGGGCGGCTGCTCCGGCCTGCGGTACCAGCTCTTCTTCGACGAGCGTTCGCTCGACGGTGATGTCGTCACCGACTTCGACGGTGTCGGGGTCGTCGTCGACCGGATGAGCGCCCCGTACCTGTCCGGCGCGACGATCGACTTCGCCGACCGGATCGACGCCCAGGGCTTCACCATCGACAACCCCAACGCGGGCAACTCGTGCGCCTGCGGTGACTCGTTCAACTGAGTCACACCACACAGCAGCACTGGCGGGGCCGTCCTTCGGGGCGGCCCCGCCGCGTGCTGGCCGGGAGCGGTCCCGGAGCTGGTGACGACCGGTCACCGATGTCCGACCGACGGGACGCGGACGCCGCCGGATGGCCGGGCCGGTAGGCTGACCGCGCCCTGCTCCCGACCCCGAGGGTTGACATGAAGATCGCCGTGACCGGCTCGATCGCCACCGATCACCTGATGAGCTTCCCCGGTCGCTTCGCCGACCAGCTGATCGCCGATCAGCTGCACAAGGTGTCGCTCTCCTTCCTGGTGGACGATCTGGTGCTCCGTCGCGGCGGAGTGGCCGCGAACATCTCCTTCGGCATGGGCCAGCTGGGCCTGCGCCCGGTGCTGCTCGGCGCGGTGGGCGCGGACTTCGCCGATTACCGCTCCTGGCTGGAGCGCCACGGCGTCGACTGCGACTCCGTGCACGTCAGCGAGGTGGCGCACACCTCCCGCTTCGTCTGCACCACCGACACCGACATGTGCCAGATCGCGTCGTTCTACGCAGGTGCGATGAGCGAGGCCCGCAACATCGAGCTCGCTCCGGTCGCCGACCGGGTCGGCGGACTGGACCTGGTGCTGGTCGGTGCCAACGACCCCGAGGCGATGCTGCGGCACTCGGCCGAGTGCCGCACCCGCGGGTACGCGTTCGCCGCCGACCCGTCGCAGCAGCTCGCCCGGATGCCCGGCGAGGACGTCGTGGCGCTCATCGAAGGCGCCGACTACCTGATGACCAACGACTACGAGAAGTCGCTGTTGCAGAGCAAGGCGAAGCTGAGCGACGACCAACTGCTGGACCTGGTCAAGGTCCGGGTCACCACGCTGGGCAAGCACGGTGTGGAGATCGCCGGGCGGGGCATCGACCCGATCCACGTACCGATCGCGCGGGAGATCCGGGCGGTCGACCCGACCGGGGTGGGCGACGGCTTCCGGGCCGGGTTCTTCACCGCGCTGTCCTGGGGGGTCGGGCTGGAGCGGGCCGCCCAGGTCGGCTCGCTGCTGGCCACGCTCGTCCTGGAGACCGTCGGGACCCAGGAGTACGACGTCCGCCGCGACCTGTTCGTCAAGCGCCTGGCCGAGTCCTACGGCGACGAGGCAGCAGAAGAGGTCCGCCCCCACCTGCTCCCGGCCTGACCCAACCCCCCACCCTCGCCGATCTTGCACTTTGTGTCGCCGGATCGCGACTTCTGCGCCCTTTGTCGGGGCAGAAAGTGCAAGATCGCGGGGGCGGACGGGTGCGTCAGTGGAGGCGGCGGACGTCGTAGGCCGGGCCTTCGGGGCCGTTGACGGCTCCCAGATACTCGTGGCCGCGCATCCGGCACCAGGCGGGAATGTCGACCGCCGCCGCCGGGTCGTCCGCGAGCACCCGGACCACCGTGCGCACCGGCACCTGCGGCAACCGTCGGGCCGCCGCGATCACGGGCAGCGGGCACCGCTGTCCCCGACAGTCGATCACCTCGTCCGGCATCGTCACAGCCCCACCACCCCCGCCTCGGCGCGCAACTCGGCGACGATCCCGGGCAACTCGCCGAGGAACCGTTCGACGTCCGCGTCGGTCGTCTCCCGATGCAGGCTGACGCGCACGTTGCCGTGCGAGAGCACCCCCATCGCCTCCAGCACGTGCGACGGCCGCAACGTGGACGACGTGCACGACGAACCGGACGACACGGCGAAGCCCCGCCGGTCCAGCGCGTGCAGCAGCGCCTCACCGTCGACGTAGAGGCACGAGAAGGTGACCAGGTGGGGGAGTCGGAGCACCGGGTCGCCGACCACCTCCACGTCGGGCACCTCCACCGCCACCCGCGCCCGGATCCGATCCACGAGCGCGGCCAGCCGGGTCGCCTCGGCCGCCGCGTCCGCCGCCGCCGCGCGCAGGCTCGCCGCCGCCGCCACCACCGCCGGCAGGTTCACCACCCCGGGGGTACGACCACCCTCCCGCTCGTCGGCCGGCCAGGGTGACTCCCAGCGGGTGCCCTTGCGCACCGCCAACAGCCCCACCCCGGGAGGGCCGCCCCACTTGTGGGCGCTCGCGCTGAGCACCGACCAGCCGGCCGGCAGGGGCACCCGGCCGACCGACTGCGCGGCGTCCACGTAGAGCGGCACCCCCACCTCGGCGCAGGCGGCAGCCGCCTCGGTGACCGGTTGCACGGTCCCCACCTCGTGACTGGCAGTGATCAGCGCGGCCAGCGCGACTCCGGGCGCGCGAACGGCGGCCGACCACGCTGCCAGGTCCAACCGGCCCAACCGGTCGACCGGCACGCCGGTCGCGGTCCCGCCCGCCGCCACGTGTCGCTCCGCCGCGTGCAACACCGCCGAATGCTCGATCGCGGAGTGCACGAGCGTCGACCCGACCCGGTGCCGGGCCGCCAGGCCGCCGAGCACCGCGCCGTGGGCCGCGGTCGTACCGCTGGGGGTGAAGGACACCTCGTCCGGGCGGACGCCGAGCGTCAGCGCGGTGGCCTCGCGGGCGGCGTCGAGCAGTTGTCGTGCCCGGCGGGCCTGGGCGTAGAGCTTGCCCGGGTCGGCCCAGCCGTCGTCGAAGGCCGCCAGCAGCGCCTGCCGCGCGACCGGATGCATCGGCGCGGCGGTCGCCGCGTCCAGGTAGACCGGGGATGCGCTCACAGATCCGCCTCTTGTTCGCGACTGCGGGGCTCGCAACCCCGGCTCACTCCTCGCGCTCACAGATCCGCCGTTTGTTCGCGACTGCGGGGCTCGCAAACCCGGCTCACTCCTCGCGCTCACAGATCGACACGGTATCGCGGCGGTATGCCCATCATCCCCCCAATGGGGGGTGGACAGTGACCCCACCACGGCCGAGCCCGTCATGGTCGAGTAATCTGCGACCGTCGGTGACGCCTTTGCCGCCGGTGCTGAGGAAAGACGCACCGCGGCGCGCTAGGGAGGCAGGACCAGGTGGTCGCAAGGAGTTCGGAGGTACGGCCGTCGGCCGTACGGCACAGCGCTTCGCCAGGGGTCGGTGGACGCCGGGGGCGTGGTGCTGGTCGGTTGGCCGGGCTCGGTCTCAGTGGCGTGGCGCTGCTGATCCTGCTCACGGGCTGTGATGTGGGCCAGGCGTTTGACGGCTTCGGTTGGCCGCAGGGCGGCATCTCGCCGGAGTCCAAGCGGATGTACGACCTGTGGATCGCCTCCTGCATCGCCGCGCTCGCGGTCGGCGTCTTCGTGTGGGGCCTGATCTTCTGGTGCGTCGTGCGCTACCGCAAGCGTGGCAACGCGCTGCCGGTGCAGACCCGCTACAACCTGCCGATGGAGTTCCTCTACACCATCGCGCCGATCCTGATCGTCTCCGTGCTCTTCTACTACACGGCGATCGTGCAGACCGACGTCGACAAGTTGTCGAAGAACCCGGACGTCACGGTCGAGGTCGTCGCCTTCAAGTGGAACTGGCAGTTCAACTACCGCGACGGCCAGGGCACGGAAGCTCGCACCACCGCGTCGACGCTCGGCACCAGCGAGGTCATCCCGGTGCTGGTGCTTCCGACCGGCCGGTCCATCCGCTTCGAGGAGACCAGCCGCGACGTCATCCACTCGTTCTGGGTGCCGGAGTTGCTGTTCAAGCGGGACGTCATGCCGGGCAAGATCCGCAACGTGTTCGAGGTGTCCAGCCTGGACGCCGAGGGCGCCTACGTCGGACGCTGCGCCGAACTGTGCGGCAGCTACCACGCGTTCATGAACTTCGAACTGCGGGTGGTCTCGCCGGAGAAGTACGACCAGTTCCTGGCTGCCAAGCAGAGCGGCAAGTCGACCCAGGACGCGCTGACCCAGATCGGTGAGCAGCCGTACGCGGAGACCACGCAGCCGTTCGACACCCGGCGGACGCAGGACAACTTCAACCCGGACAAAGTTCCGGCCCGCACGGGAAGCTGAGGCAGCCGCATGAAGACCGAGTGGCGTATCTTCCTGATCATCGCCGGGTTCCTCTTCGGTGCCACCATCCTCTACGGCGCCTGGACCAACGGTGCGTCCGGTGGCATCGAGTGGGTGGGCACCGTGGCCCTGCTGCTGTCGTTCCTGCTCTGCTCGATGTGCGGCGGCTTCTTCTGGTTCGTCTCCCGCCGCATCGACCTGCGGCCCGAGGACCGTCCGGACGCCGAGATCGCCGACGGCGCCGGTGAGGTCGGCTTCTTCAGCCCGGGCAGCTACTGGCCGTTCGGTCTGGCGCTGGCCGCCGCGATCGCCGCGCTCGGCATGGTGTTCTGGCAGTTCTGGCTGATCGGTGCCGGTCTGTTGGCGGTCATCTTCTCCGCCTGCGGGCTGCTGTTCGAGTACTACAGCGGCACCCGGCGCACCGCCGAGCACTGATCCACCCGGTCGTCGTCGCGACCGACCCGTACGCCACGAAGGCCCGCCTCCCACTGGGAGCGCGGGCCTTCGTCGTGGGGGCGCTCGTCATGGCGCCTTGGTCGTGGCGCGCGCCGGTGCCCAGGTGCGTGCGGTCTGGGTGCTGCGGCGCGGGTGCGGGGCGGTGCCGGTGGTGTGGTGCCGGTGCTGGGTGGTGAGTGTCAGGCGGCGTGGCGGTGGGTGGGCTGGTGGCGTCGGCGCTCAGCCAGCCGGGTGACCGGAAAGGTGAACGTGGCGATCACCACGGCGACGCCGCAGCCGGTGCAGATCAGCTCGGGACAGTCGGTGTCGTGGCCGTCGACGCAGGGCGGCATCTCGAACGGCGTCACGTCCTGGCAGACATCGCAGTAGAGCTCGCGGTGCGACACGGGTGTCTCCTTCTCACTCCAGGTGAACCACCCCCGGATGCGACAACGACGCACAACGGAAGCGGAGAAGTACTCGCCTGTAGTTTTCCACCCGGGTCCGACAAATCTCCGCCGGGTGCCGCCCGGGAGGCCAACGCAGGCTCGCCGCTGCCGCATGATCAACTCGAAATCATTGCGGTCGGGGTGTCCAGGGCTGCCGGACAGCACCGATCAGACGGGCGCCGGCCCGAGGGCGGCGGCGGTCTTGATCCAGCGGTCCAGGGTCGCGGCGGCCGCGCCGGAGTCGATCGAATCGGCCGCGCGGCTCATGCCCCCGCGAAGCGCCTCGGTCAGGTCGCCGTCGAGCGGACCCTGGGTGGCCAGCGCCGCGGCGGCGTTGACCAGCACCGCGTCCCGGACCGGACCCGTCTCACCGGCCAGCAGGCGACGGGCCACACCGGCGTTGTACGCGGCGTCACCGCCCCGCAGGTCCTGCAGGGTGGACCGGGGTACCCCCAGGTCCGTCGCGTCCAGCACGGCCTCGCGTACGGCGCCGTCCTGGGCCACCCAGACGCGGGTCGGTGCGGCCGTCGTGAACTCGTCCAGGCCGTCCTCGCCGCGCATCACGATCACCGAGTCGCCGCGGGCGGCGAAGACACTCGCCATCACCGGGGCCATCCGGGCGTCGAAGCAGCCGACCGCGCCGGCACGGGGGCGGGCCGGGTTGGTCAGCGGGCCGAGGAAGTTGAAGAAGGTGGGCACTCCCACCTCACGGCGGACCGGGCCGGCATGCCGCATGCCGGGGTGGTGTCGGGCCGCGAAGCAGAACCCGATGCCCGCCTCCTCGACGCAGCGGGCCACCTGTTCGGGGCCGAGATCCAGCGGGATGCCGAGGAACTCCAGCAGGTCGGCCGTGCCGCAGAGGGAGGAGGCGGCCCGGTTGCCGTGCTTCACCACGCGTACGCCCGTGCCCGCGACCACGAGCGCGGTCATCGTGGAGATGTTGACCGTGTGGGCGAGGTCACCGCCGGTGCCGACGACGTCGAGCGCGGTGCGGCGCACCTCCTCGGGAAGCACCACCGGCACGGCGCGACCCAACATCGCCTCGACGAGACCGGCCAGCTCAGCCGGGGTCTCACCCTTGGCCCGCAGCGCGATCGCGAAGCCCGCGATCCGCGCCGCGCTCGCCGAACCGGTCATGATCTCGTCCATCGCCCACGCGGTGTCGGCGGTGGACAGCTCCTCGCCGTGCAGCAGCGAGCTGAGCAGGTGCGGCCAGGTCCGATCGCCCATGGCGGGCCTCCCGAGCGTGCGAAGTGCGGGTGGGCTGGAACGGGCGCCGGCGGATCCGGCGCCGCGACGGTGCCGGACAGCTGGGAGACGTCAGGCGGGTGCGTGCGTCCGCAGCAGCTCGGCCACCGTACCGCCGGTGGTCACCGGGTCGAGCGGGTGCACGAGCGTGGCGTCGACCTCGGCGTACGCGGCGAGCCATCGGTCGGCGGCGCGGGCGATCACCAGGCAGGTCGGAGGAGCGTCGTCCCGGTCGTCCTTGATCTGGCGGGCGATGCCGATGCCGCCACCCGGGCTCGCCTCACCGTCGAGCAGCAGCAGGTCGATCTCGTAGTCGTCGACCAGCCGGATGGTCTCGGCGTAGGTCGACGCGTCGACGAACTCGATCTGCAGACCGGGCGCGGGCCGGGTGCCGACGGCCATCCGCATCCGATCACGGACCTGCGGGTCGTCGCTGTAGAGCAGGACGGTGCAAAGACGATCGCTCATGCCGGCACTCCGCTTCCAACCTCGTAGCTGCCCGCCGATCGTACCGGTCGACGTGACGTAGCCGACATCCCGCCCGGCGGCACCCGTCGGGCGTACCGTCCGGGCAGCTCAGGCGGGCGCGGCGTCGGCGGCGCGCTCGCGGGCCTCCTGGCGGTCCAGCTCGCGGTCGACCCGGCGGGCCTCCCGTTCGGACTGCTTGACCCACTGCACCACCAGCACCGCGAGCATGGTCACACTGACGAACTCACCACCGGCCCAGAGGATGCCGCCGGCGACCACCTGGTCCGCCTTGGGGTCGGACCAGCTCAGGTTGAGCGACGGGTACCAGTCGCCGCCGAAGAGCGTGGTGCTCTGCATGATGGTGAGGCCGAGCACCGTGTGGAACGGCACCGACAGCAGCATCAGGAGCGCACGCGCCGGGTACGGCCAGCGGCCGGGCAGCGGGTCGAGGCCGAGCAGCGGCCAGAAGAACACGCAGCCGGTCATGATGAAGTGCGCGTGCACCAGCTCGTGCGCCCAGGCGTGTTCGAGGGTGAAGCGGTACAGATCACTGAAGTACAACACGAACGGGTTGACCACGAAGATGGCGAACGCCACCAGCGGGAAGCTGTAGACCCGGGCGACGCGGCTGTGCACGATCGCCAGCAGGCGCTTGCGCGGCCCGACCGGCAGGGTGCGCAGGGCCAGGGTCATCGGCGCACCCAGCGCCAGGAAGATCGGCGCCACCATGGACAGCACCATGTGCTGGATCATGTGCACGGACAGCAGCGCGGTGTCGTAGGCGTGCAGCCCGCTGACCGTGACCAGCGCGATGCCGCCCAGCCCGGGGCCGAGGAAGAACACGGTACGGGCGACCGGCCAGCGGTCGCCCCGCAGGCGCAGCCGGTACACCCCGTAGAGGTACAGGCCGGCGGCGAGCACCAGGCCGAGGGCCAGCCAGCTGTCCAGCCGGGTCTCGGTCAGCACCGCGCCGACGGTGAACGGCGGCGGGGCCGAGGTGGCGGCTAAGATCGAATCGACGTGCAGCACGCTTTTCAGGCTAGGCCAGGCGAACCGGACCCCGTCGGTCGGGCCACGGAAGGCGCAGGTTTGCCACCCCGCTGATGGGCGGCCCCGGTCAGGGGCAATAATGACGGCGTGACTGCGGCCCCAGCCATTGACAAGAGCCGGATCCACTCTCTGACCCGACCGAACATGGTCAGCGTCGGGACGATCGTGTGGCTCTCCAGTGAACTCATGTTCTTCGCGGCGTTGTTCGCGATGTACTTCTCGATCCGCGCGGCTGCGCCGGAGCAGTGGGAGAAGCACACCGAGGCGCTGAACATCCCGTACGCGACCACCTTCACGGTGATCCTGGTGCTGTCCTCCGTGACCTGCCAGCTCGGCGTCTTCGCGGCGGAGAAGGGCGACGTGCACGCGCTGCGGCGCTGGTTCACCGTCACCTTCGTGATGGGCCTGATCTTCGTGCTCGGCCAGCTGAACGAGTACCGGCACCTGGTCGAGGACGGCATCAAGATCAACGGAGACGGGTACGGGTCGGTGTTCTACCTGACCACCGGCTTCCACGGCCTGCACGTGACCGGCGGTCTGATCGCCTTCATCATCTTCATGGTCCGTACGACCATGGGCCGGTTCACTCCGGCGCAGGCGACCTCGGCGATCGTCGTGTCGTACTACTGGCACTTCGTCGACGTCGTGTGGATCGGCCTGTACGGCATGATCTACTGGCTTCAGTGATCTTGCGCGTCACGATCCGTGCTGCTGCTCCGTCCCCTGAGACAGGTCCAACCGGTTAAGGACACCGCTCATGACTTCTGACAACGACCGCCGACGCGGTCTGCTCGCGCGGTTGCGTGAGCGGCCCGCCGCGCGCAGCAGGGGCCGCCGCCGGCTGGGCGCCGCGGTCCGGCTGATCGCCGCGCTGATGCTCGCCGGCGGCGCCTACACCGTCTTCGCTCCCGGTGCCCAGGCGCAGGACAATCCGCAGCTGACCGGCGCCGCCGCCGAGGGCAAGGCGCTGTTCGACGTGAGCTGTGTGACCTGTCACGGCCGTAACGCCCAGGGCGTGGAGGGCCGCGGTCCGAGCCTGATCGGCGTCGGCGCGGCCTCGGTCGAGTTCCAGGTCAGCTCCGGGCGGATGCCGCTGGCCCGCCAGGAGGCCCAGGCGCACCGCAAGCCCCCGGTCTTCACTCCGGACCAGGTCACCCAGCTCGGCCAGTACATCCAGGAACTCGGCGGCGGTCCGGTCGTGCCGGGCACCGAGGAGAACCTCCACGAGAACGGCAACGTCGCCGCCGGTGGCGAACTGTTCCGGATCAACTGCTCCCAGTGCCACGCCTTCGGCGGCGGCGGCGGTGCGCTCTCCTCGGGCAAGTTCGCCCCGAGCCTGCACCCGGCGACCGACCGGCAGATCTACGCGGCGATGCTGAGCGGCCCGCAGAACATGCCGGTGTTCGGTGACAACCAGATCACTCCGGAGCAGAAGGCGAACATCATCGCCTACATCCAGGAGACGCTGAAGCACGACCAGGACCCGGGCGGCTTCAACCTCGGGCGGTACGGCCCCTCCACCGAGGGTCTGGCGATCTTCCTGATCGGCATCGTGGCGCTCGTCTTCGCCAGCCTGTGGATTGCGGGCAAGTCGTGACCGAGCGGATCATCCGATTCAGTGCTGTGGCGCCGCTCGGCGCCACCCGTAGCGAGGTGACGGCATGAGCACCCACACCGAGCACCAGGCCCCGCAGGGCCAGGAGCCGCTCGACGTGAACGACCCCAAGCTGACCCGTTTCGACGTCGTTCGCGAGGGCGCGCGTCGGGACGACATCGAGATCGTCCACTACGAGCCGCAGGTGCTGCCGGGCACCAAGGCGGAACGTCGGCTGACCCGCGTGGTCGCCGGGTTCTTCCTGATCACCGGCCTGGCCGCGACCGCGTTCCTGGCCATCTACATCTGGTGGCCGTGGCAGTACGAGGCGGGCCGTGGCGGCGACAAGTGGTACACGCCGCTGCTGGGCGCCACCCTCGGCATCGCCCTGCTCGCCGTCGGCTTCGGCATCCTGACCTGGGGCAAGAAGTTGCTGCCCAAGGAGGTCTCGATCCAGGACCGGCACGAGGGGCAGGTGGACTCCGAAGGCCGCACCATCACCGGCCAGACCATGCTCTACATGGCCGACGAGTTGGGTGTGAAGCGTCGTCCACTGCTCGGCATCTCGTTGCTGGCCGGCCTCGCGCCGGTCGCCGCGGTCGCGGCGGCGCCGCTGGTCGGTGGTCTGATCTCCCAGCCGCACAAGAAGAACCAGATGTTCACCACCGGGTTCGCCTCGGCCGACGGCGGCGAGCCGATCCGCCTGGTGCGCGAGGACGGCCGGCCGGTGCGCCCGGCAGACGTCAGCGTCGGTGGCCAGGTGACGGTCTTCCCCGGCATCGAGCACGGGGTGAGCAACACCCACGCCGACTCCCCGACGCTGCTGATCCACCTCCGGGACTCCGACGCGCAGGAGTCGCGTCAGGCCAACGAGAGGATCGGCCACGGCGACTACATGTGGGGCAACTACGCGGCCTTCTCCAAGATCTGCACGCACGCCGGCTGCCCGGCCAGCCTCTACGAGCAGCAGACCAACCGGCTGCTCTGCCCGTGCCACCAGTCCCAGTTCCTGATCACCAACAACGCCAAGCCGGTCTTCGGCCCTGCCAGCCGGCGGCTGCCGCAGCTGCCGATCGAGGTGGATTCCGAGGGCTTCTTCGTGGCGAAGTCCGACTACACTGAGACCGTCGGGCCTGATTTCTGGGAGCGGCCATGAAGCGTCGAAAGTTTGACCTGGCGGCGACGCCGGGCAAGGCTGCCGTGGGAGTGGACGACCGCTTCCAGGTGGCCACCCCGCTGCGCAAGCTGCTGAACAAGGTCTTCCCGGACCACTGGTCCTTCCTGCTCGGCGAGATCGCGCTGTTCTCGTTCATCGTGCTGCTGCTGACCGGTGTGTTCCTCACCTTCTTCTACGAGCCGGCGATGACCGAGGTGGTCTACAACGGCAGCTACGCGCCGTTGCAGGGCACGCCGATGTCCGCCGCGTACGCCTCGAGCCTGGACCTGTCGTTCGACGTCCGCGGTGGTCTGGTGATGCGGCAGATGCACCACTGGGCGGCGCTGCTGTTCATGGCCGCGATCGTCGTGCACATGCTGCGGGTCTTCTTCACCGGCGCCTTCCGCAAGCCGCGCGAGACCAACTGGATCATCGGTTCGCTGCTGTTCTGGGTCGGCTTCCTGGCCGGCTTCACCGGCTACTCGCTGCCGGACGACGGCCTGTCCGGCACCGGTCTGCGGATCGCCTCGGCGATCATGCTCTCCATCCCGGTGATCGGCACCTGGGTCACCTCGTCGATCTTCGGTGGCGAGTTCCCGGGCACGATCATCATCAGCCGGTTCTTCATCGCCCACGTGCTGCTCATCCCGGGTCTGCTGCTGGCGCTGATCAGCGTCCACCTCGGCCTGGTCTTCAAGCAGAAGCACACCCAGTGGCCCGGCCCCGGCCGGACCAACAACAACGTGGTCGGCGAGCGGATGTTCCCGCGGTACGCGCTGAAGCAGGGCGGCTTCTTCATGGTCGTCTTCGGCGTCATCGCGCTGATGGGCGGTCTGTTCCAGATCAACCCGATCTGGTTGTTCGGCCCGTACGAGGCGTGGGTGGTCTCCGCCGCCAGCCAGCCCGACTGGTACGTCATGTTCCTCGACGGCTCGACCCGACTCATGCCGGCCTGGGAGATCAACATCCCGCTCGGCGACGGGTACGTGATTCCGCCGCTGTTCTGGCCGACTGTCGTGCTGCCCGGCATCCTGGTGGGCCTGTCGACGATGTACCCGTTCCTGGAAGCTCGACAGCTCAAGGACCGCAAGAACCACAACCTGCTCCAGCGCCCCCGGGACGCTCCGGCGCGGACCGCGGTCGGCGCCATGGCCGTCTCGTTCTACGTCGTGCTGACGCTCTCCGGCGGCAACGACGTGATCGCCGACAAGTTCCAGATCAGCTTGAACGCGATGACCTGGGCCGGCCGGATCGGTCTGCTGGTGGTTCCGCCGCTGGCGTACTACGTGACGTACCGGCTCTGCCTGGGCCTGCAGCAGCACGACCGGGAGGTGCTGGCGCACGGCGTGGAGACCGGCATCATCCGGCGCATGCCGGACGGTCGGTTCGTCGAGGTGCACCAGCCGCTCAGCGCGTCGAACGGGCACGCGGACGGTCACGGCGAGCTGGAGTACGTCGGCTGGGTCGTGCCGAAGAAGATGAACCGGCTCGGGGCACTCGGCCCGGCCATCCGGGGCTTCTTCTACCCGATCGAGAAGCCGGTCGAGGCGCCGGTCTCGCCGGGGCACCCGCCGGTCGAGCCCCGACCGGAACGCGAGGAGATCACCAGCGGCGACAGCCGCCGCTGACCGCCCAGACGCACCGTCACGGGGCGCCCGCCGGATTCCGGCGGGCGCCCCGTCGTATCCGTACCCCCCGCCCATCCGACCAGGAGTCGGACGGCCCTGATCGGACCGGTCGACCCCGCGCGACGGGCGATCGCAGGAATAACCCCGGTGAGCCGGGTATCCGTGCGGTCCAACGTCTCAAGGGGGGGAAGCATGTTGGGTATCAAACGCCTCGGCCTGTTGGCCGCGCTGGTACTTGTCGGTGTCGCGCCGGCTGCGGCCGCGCAGGCCGCGGCACAGCCGTCGACGCAGGACACCCAGTACCTGCAGGCGGTACACCAGGTCAACCTGTTCGAGATCACCGCCGGTGACCTGGCCCAGCAGAAGGGTCAGGACCAGGGGGTCAAGGACCTGGGCGCGATGCTGAAGACCGACCACACCCAGCTGGACCAGACGGTGCAGCAGACCGCGTCCCAGCTCGGGGTGGAACTGCCGAACGAGCCCAGTGCCGATCAGCAGGCGGTCATCGACAAGCTGAACAACGCCAGCGGGGCGGAGTTCGACCGGCTCTGGGTGACAAGTGAGCTGGCCGGCCACGTCCAGGCCATCCAGGCCACCCAGACGGAGATCTCGCAGGGCTCCGAGCAGTCGGTGGTCCAGTTGGCCCAGACGGCCCTGCCGACGCTGCAGGCGCACTATGACGAGCTGGTGCAGCTCGCCAACAAGCTGGGCATCCCGGTTCCGCAGACCAGCGCCAGCGGTACACCCAGCCCGGGTGGCACTGGCACCGAGTCCCCGGCTCCGGGTGGCACCGGCACCGAGTCCCCGGCTCCGGGTGGCGGCAGCACCGAGGCCCCGGCTCCGGGCACCACCGAAACGCCGGCTCCCAGCGTGAGCTGACGTAGCGACAGCAGACGGCCGGTCCACCCCTGCGGGTGGACCGGCCGCCGTGTGTGCGGTGGTCAGTCGGCGCTGGAGAGGCCGATCGCGAACGCCTCCTCCAGGTCGTGCTGGGAGTACGCCCGGAACGCGATGTGCGACTTGGTGTTGAGCACGCCCGGCACCTTGGAGATGCTGCCCGCGATGACCTGGGCGATCTGGTCGAACTCGCGGACCCGGACGATGGCGATGAGGTCGACGTGCCCGGCCACCGAGTAGACCTCGCTGACACCGGAGAGGCTGGCCAGGGTCTCCGCCACCTCGGGGATCGCGTCGGTGGCACAGTCGATCAGCACGATGGCGGTGATCACGGGACATTTCTCCGTTCGTCGGCGTCGTCGCCCATGCTAGATGCTCCCCGGCGGCTCGGAGACCGGGTGTGCCCGCCGGCCCGCGCCGGACTCGGCTCAGGCGTGAGCGGTGGCGGCCACGGTCAGGTCGTTCCCGGCCCGGATCGCGTCCTGAAGCCGTTCGCCGTCGCGAACGGTCGCGCCCGGCCACACCACGCTGCGGAACACGTCACCGTCCACCCGTGCGCCCGCGCCGACCACCGACTCCACGCAGCCACCGGTCACCGTGGCGGACCTGTCGACGAGGGTGCCGCCATTCGCGGCGTGCAGGTTGGCGGCCAGGTAGTCGGCGGGGGTGCCCGTGTCGTAGAAGGTGCCCGGGTAGGGCACCACCTCCAGCGCGCCCGCCGCCTCCGCCGGGCGCCAGAGGGCGCGGACCAGGTCGGAGAAGACGACAGGCAGATCGCGGACGAGCCGCCAGGGCAGCAGCGAGAAGCCGGTGAAGTTGTGCCCGGCGAAGGTGCCCGGCGCCGCCGGGTCCGCGGCGGGCTGACCGAGCAGGCGTACGGTGTGCCCGTCCCACCCGTCGAGCAGGGCGGCCACGTCCGGGCCCGGCGCGGCGGCCGGGTCGGCGAGGTACGCGTCGGCGTTGCCGACCAGCACCGGCCGCCCGCCGATCCAGTCCCGCAGGTTGGCCACGCCACCCGCGGTGCCCAGTGGCTCGCCCGGCTCGACGGACAGGTGGGCGCGGTCGCCGACGTGCGCGACCACCTGGTCACCGAGATAGCAGGCGTTCACCGCGACCCGGGCGGGGCCGACCAGGCCGAGCCCCGCGACCCGGGCCAACGCCCGATCCAGCAGCGGGACGTTGCCCACCGGGCAGAGCGCCTTGGGCACCCGTTCGGTGAGCGGACGCAACCGGGTGCCCGCACCGGCGGCGAGCACCAGCGCGCACAGCTCCGCCGGCACGGACGCCGTCCCGGTCACGGCAGGTCGTCGGGGATCGGGGGCGGGAACTGCCCGGCCAGCGGCCCGATGTCGTAGTAGGCGAGCAGCCGGGCCGTCGGCCAGGTCAGCTTGGGCAGGTCGTCCAGCGGGTGCCACGCGGCCTCGAAGACCTCCGCGCCGTCGACCGCCAGCTCGGTGCCGGACGCCGGCACCTCCGCCTCGAAGACCACGTCCACCCAGCCCTTGGCGTGCACGATCGCGTTCGGCACCGCCGGACGGAGCCGGGACGGGGGGAGTCGGACGCCGGACTCCTCGAACAGCTCGCGCGCCGCGCCCACCACCGGGGCCTCGCCGCGGTCCAGAAGGCCGGCGGGCAGTGACCAGCCCTTGCCGGGCGGCTGGCGCAGCATGAGCAGCCGTCCTGCGCCCGGTGCCTCGGAATCGCGGACCAGGGTGACCGCACCGACGATGTACTTCGGCATCGCCAGCTTGACCAGGCGCCGGCGCACCGGCAGCGGCAGCCGGTAGAAAGCCTGGTAGAAGATGGCCCGACCGGTGGCGCGGGAACGGGGGATCATGACTCCAGGCTAGTGGTCACGAATGTTCCTCGGACGCGCTGGGCCGGTCCCGGTCACTGTCGATGGTCGACCAGGTCGATGAGCTGGCGTACCACGGTGTCCGGTTCGATCACCCGGTCGAAGACCGCGACCAGCAGGGTCTCCAGGTCGGGATAGCCCAACTCCTCCGAGAGGCGCAACAGCGGCAGGTCGCTGGCGAGACCCCGGTTGTGCTGACGCAGGGTGAGCCCGATGGTCGCCCGACCCAGACGGACCTTGTCGCTGATCGTGATGCCCGGCTCGGTGTGCTCGGCGAACCACCTGTTGATCTGCATCTGGGCGTGTGGCGACTTGACGAAGCTCAACCACTCCCGCCGGGGGCCACGCGAGGCGACCCCGGCCTCGAACCCGTTGTCGCCGTCGTTCTCGGTGAAGATCTCCACCACGTCGCCCTCGTCCAGCTCCGAACTCAGCGGGGCCAGCCGACCGTTGATCCGCGCCGCGAGACAGTGGTCGCCCCGCTCGTTGCCCAGTTCGTACGCGAGGTCGACCGGGGTGGCGCCGCCCGGCAGCACGACCTGCCGACCCTCGGCGAAGACCTGGATCTGGCCCTCGGCGAGGTCGCAGCGCAACGACTCGAGGAACTGCGCCGGGTCGGCCGCGTCCGGCTCCCAGTCGAGCACCCGGCGCAGCCAGTCCAACTGCTCGGCGCGGGCCGCGGCGCTGCTGCTCCCCGAGCGGGGGAAGCGGAAGTCGGCGGCGATGCCGTACTCGGCGGAGCGGTGCATCTCCTGGTTGCGGATCAACACCTCCACCGTACGGTCCTGGGGGCCGCGGACGCTGGTGTGCAGCGAACGGTAGAGGTTGTTCTTCGGCGAGGCGATGAAGTCCTTGAAACGCCCGGGGATGGGTCGCCAGGTGCCGTGGATCGCGCCCAGCGCGGCGTAGCAGTCGGTGGCCGGGCCGTCGACCACCACCACGATGCGGGGCAGGTCGAACGGGGCGGTGTGGCCGCCGGCGATGGTGTCCTTCCAGATCGAGTAGAGGTGCCGGGGGCGCGGGCTCACCTCGGCGTCGACCCGGCTGCGCTTCAGCGCCACCTTGGTCCGGGTGACCACGGCGTCGAGGTAGGCGTCCCAGCCCGGCCGGTCGTGCACGTGCCGGGCCAGCCGGGCGTGCTCGTCCGGCTCCAGGTGCAGCAGCACCACGTCGTCCAGCTCGCGCTTGAGGGTCTGGATGCCCAGCCGGTCACAGAGCGGGACCAGCACCTCCTGGGTCTTGCGGGCGATGCGCTCCCGCGACGACGCCGAGCGCACCCCGAGGGTGCGCATGTTGTGCAGCCGGTCCGCCAGCTTGATGATCAACACGCGGACGTCCTTGGCGGCCGCCACGATCATCTTGCGGATCGTCTCCGCCTCGGCGGCCTTGCCGTAGAACGCCTTGTCGAACTTGGTCACCCCGTCGACCAGGTGGGCCACCTCGCCGCCGAAGTCCTCGGAAAGCGCCTGGAGGGTGTAGCGGGTGTCCTCCACGGTGTCGTGCAGCAGCGCCGCGACCAGAGTGGTGGTGTCCATCCCCAGCTCCGCGCAGATCTGCGCCACCGCGAGAGGATGGGTGATGTACGGCTCACCGCTCTTGCGGAACTGCCCGCGGTGCATGTTTTCCGCGATCGTGTACGCACGTCGCAGCACCGCGGGATCGGTGCCGGCGTGGATGCCCCGGTGGGTGCGCACCAGTTGGGTGACCGGGTCGGAGTCGGTGGTCGGCCAGCTGAGCAACGACCGCAGCCGGCGGGCGAGCGGCAGC
The DNA here is from genome assembly GCF_040649655.1 of Micromonospora sp. NPDC048905. NCBI lineage: Bacteria > Bacillati > Actinomycetota > Actinomycetes > Micromonosporales > Micromonosporaceae > Micromonospora > Micromonospora sp. NPDC048905. Next base: position 247,822 of record NZ_JBEZFV010000005.1, read on the forward strand.
TCACCCGGCTGTGTCGGCAGGGCGCCCCCCAGGGCGGCGCCGTGTCCGGCGTCGACGTCCACGAGGGACACCTCCTCACCCCGGCTCCGCGACGCCGGAACCCGGCGGCGGGAGCAGGCCCACGAATCGGGCAGGACTGCACTCCTCTAACAGCCTAAGCGAGTCGACGTAGTCCGATCGGTCAGTTGGTCATGAGCGTTCGGTCGAGAGTTGGTGAGACGCGCCGTTCTCGGCCTTCGCCAGCAGGTCACGGAAGCGCCCCGCGCCGCCCACCGGGGACGACCAACCGGAGGACATCTCGACCAGTCGGGTCTCCGGTCGTTCCAACCAGGACAGGATCCGCTCGGACTCCTCGGCGGTCGCCGCCGGCACCGGGCCGTGCCCGCCGGCCACCGTTTCGGCGGTGGCCCGGATGGTGGCCAGCGTGGGTCGCGGGTGCGCGCCGGGCGGGGACACCCCCGCGCCGGCCAGCCGGCCGTGCCGCACCAGCGCCAACTCCCAGCCGCCCCGGGCGGCCGGCCGGGCCGCGGCCAGCTCGACGATCCCGGTCAGCGCGGCCAGCCGCTGCATCCGCACGGTGGCCCGCAGCACCGCCGTCAGCCGGGACCGCACCACCGCGGCCTCCTCGTAACGCTGGTCGGCCGAGAGCACGTCGATCCGGGCGAGCAGTGCGTCCACCACCGGCTGCGGGTCACTTGTCGTGGCGGTGCGGAAGGGCCGGGCCGCTCTGTCGTCGTACTCCTCGGGGGTGATCTTGTGCTCGCAGGGCGCCGGGCAGCGACCCAGCTCGGCCAGCGCGCAGGCCGGCGTGACGGTGCGCAGCGAGAGCCGGTGCGTGCACTGGCGCAGCGGCACGGCGTCGTGGAAACCGGCGGCGGCCAGCTCCGCGGCCCGCCGGGAGGTGAACGGGCCGAGGTACGCGGTGTCGGTGGGGGAGAGGTCGCGGACGATCGAGAGCCGGGGATAGGGACCGTCGGTCAGCTTGAGCCAGACCATCCGCTCCGGGTATTTCGACCGTCGGTTGTACGGCGGGGCGTGCGCGGCGATCAACCGCAGCTCGCGGACCTCCGCCTCCAGCGAGTGCGCGCACTCCACCGCCTCGACCCGCTCGGCCGCCGCCAGCATCTCGGAGATCCGGGCGCGCTTCTCCCCGGCGGTGAAGTAGCTGCGCACCCGGGTGGCGATGTCGACGGAGGTGCCCACGTAGAGCGGGCGGTCGTCGGCGGCCCGGAAGATGTAGACCCCCGGGACCTTGGGCAGCCCCTCGGCCAGGTGCCGTTTGCGGCGTTGGGTCGGGGTGACCGCGCGGGCGAACTCGATGGCGTCGCCGACCGTGTCCACCCGGTGCCCGCCGAGCCGACCGATCAGCCCGTGCAGCACGTCGACCGTCGCCTTCGCGTCGTCGAGGGCCCGGTGGGTGGGCTGGGTGGCGGTGCGGAAGTAGGCGGCCAGGGTGCCCAGCTTGCGGTTGGGCACCTCGTCGCGGGTCAGCACCCGGCGGGCCAGCGCCGCCGTGTCCAGGACCCGGGGGTTGGGCCAGCGGTAGCCGTGCTTGGCGCAGGCCGCCTTGAGGAAGCCCACGTCGTAGGGGGCGTTGTGGGCCACCAGCACCGCGTCGGCGATGAACTCCAGGAAGCTGGGCAGCACCTGCTCGATCGGCGGCGCCGGCACCAGCATCGCCTGGGTGATGCCGGTCAGCACGGTGATGAACGGCGGGATCGGCTGCCCCGGGTTGACCAGGGTGGCCAACACCCCCAACTGTTCGCCACCGCGCACCCGGACCGCCCCGATCTCGGTGATGCCGCCGCCGTCCGGCGCGCCGCCGGTGGTCTCCAGGTCGACCACCACGAAGGTGGTCGCGTAGAGCGGCAACGCCGGGTCCACCCCGCCCACCGTCGGGTCGAGACCGGCCAGTGACTCCTGGACGTACTCCGCCTGTGCCATCGGCGGCACGCTAGCGCGTCGGTCCGACACTCGCGTCGCAGCCGTCCCACCAGTCACCATGGGGCTAGGATGAGAGATCGGCTCACTCACCGGGCGGTGGGCCCGGCCGCGGTGGGAGACTTGCCACATGCCCCTCACCGAGCCGTCCGACGACCACCTCCCGCAGGAGGATCTGGTCGCGCTCGACGGGGCCGCCAGCAACCCGGACGACAACGTAGTCAGCGCGACATCCGACGCATCCGACCCGACCACGGCGGGCGACGGCGCGGCTGGTGAGCCGGAGCCGACGCTGCCCGAGCCGACGCTGCCCGAGCCGGTCCGGCAGCGGATCGTGACGCTGACCGCCACGGTCCTGCCCACCCTGCCCGCCGACGAGGTGCCGGTGCCGTTGCGTCGGGTGGCCAAGTTCGCCCCGAACCGGCGTGCCCGGCTCGGCGCGCCGGCCATCGCCGCCCAGCTCACCGCCGACCCGCTGTTCCGGCAGCGGGTCACCGCCCGGGTCCTGGCCGACGCCGGCGACCTCGGGGCCGCCGTCGTCGAGGGCACCGCGCCCGCCGCCGCCGACCCGGTCGAGGTCGCCGCGCTGGCCTACCTGGCCCGGCCGCGCGGCTGGCGGGAGCTGATCGACGCCAGCGGTGCCGCCGTGCGTGCCGAGGCGGACAGCGCGGTCGTCGCCGAGCTGGTCCGCGAGGCCGAGCAGCGGGCCACCCGCGCCGAACACGACCGGGCGGTGGCCCGGGTCGAGGCGGAGAAGCTGCGCGACGAGCTGGCCCGCGTCCGCGAGGAGCTGGGTCAGCTCCGTGAGGAGTCCCGGCAGGTCGCCCGCACCCTCCGGGAGACCCAGGCCCGTGAACGCAAGGCCACCGAACTGCTGGCCACCGAGCGCGGCCGGGCCGCGCGCGCCAGCGCCGACGTCGACGCCGAGCTGCGCCGCGCCCGCGCCCGACTGGCGGAGGCGGAGGCCGCCGCCGGGGTGGCCCGGGCCAGCGCCAAGGAAGCCCGCTCGGTCGACGACGCCCGGCTCTGGCTGCTGCTGGAGACCATCGGCCAGGCCGCCGTCGGGCTGCGCCGCGAGCTGGCGCTCGACCCGGTCGACAAACTCCCCGCCGACTTCGTCGCCGACGCGTTCGCCGAGCAGCCGGGCACCGCTCCGGCCAGCCCCGCCGCACGTGCCCGCGACACCGACGACCCGGCGCGGCTCGACCAACTGCTCGCTCTGCCCCGGGCACACCTCGTGGTGGACGGCTACAACGTCACCAAGCGCGGCTTCGGCGAGATGTCGCTGGAGCAGCAGCGCAAACGCCTGATCACCGGGCTGGGCGGGATCGCCGCGCAGACCGGCGACGAGGTCACCGTGGTCTTCGACGGCGCCGAGCGGATGCACGGGCTGCCGCCCGCGCCGCGCGGCGTCCGGGTGCTGTTCTCCCGCAAGGGCGAGACCGCCGACGAGCTGATCCGGCGACTGGTCCGCGCCGAGCCGGCGGGGCGGCCGGTGGTGGTGGTCTCGTCCGACCGTGAGGTCGCCGACGGGGTACGCCGGCACGGCGCCTACCCGCTGGGTGCCGACTCGCTGCTGCGGCGGCTCGCCCGCTCCTGACCGCCGTCGACTCGAGTTCCATGATGTCGGGGTGTCCGACCGCGTGGGATGGCCCGTTTTCGTTGAACTGGAGTGGATCTCGCCCCCAAACGGACGGTCGGACGCGGTTTCTGTCGTACCCGGTGGTTAGCGTCGATGTGACCGACGGTGCTCGGTCGGCGACGGCAGGGTGCGCCGACCGTGCGTCGCGAGCGATCAGGAGGCGTGATGCTCATCGACTGCGACGGGTGCGCGAAGCGGGACGCCGGCTGCTCCGGCTGCCCGCTCACCGCCCTGTTCGACGAGACGTCCCCGGCCGCCGGGCTGGTCGCCGCCGAGGTGGAGGCGATCGAGGTGCTCGCCCGCGCCGGTTTCGACGTGGAGGTGTTGGCCGCGCCCACGCGTACCGCGGCGGCTCGCCGCCGTGCTGTCCGCCGGATCGCCTGAGCGCGACACCGTGCCCGGAAGCGGGCTTCTCGCGGACCATAGGATGAGCGGTCACGGCGGGAGGAGCGGCGCGATGAGCGGGGTACGACGGGCGGTGACGCGGTGACCCCGCGCGGGTGGGCGCTGCTGACCCTGGCCGGGCTGACCATCGCGCTTGTCGTGATCGCCGCGCTGCTCATCCCGTGGCACCGACCGCCGGCCCCGCGGGCCGACCAGCTCGCCGCGCTGCGTGACCTGCCGGCCGAGCAGGTGGCCAAGGGGCGGGAGTTCCGAGCCGCGCTGCGCCCGGGCGGTTACACCGCGCTCGCCGTGGGGCTGCTCGTCGCTCTCGCGCTCGGGCTGACCCCGCTGGGCAGTCGCCTGGTCGAGCTGGTGGGCCGGCCGTTCGGGGGGCACTGGGTCGCGCAGGCGGTGCTCGGTGGGCTGGCCGTGATGCTCGTCGCCGACCTGGTGACGCTGCCGTTCGCCGCCTGGCGCCAGAGCGTACTCACCCGCTACGGGTTGAGCACCAACGGCTGGAGTGGCTGGGCGGTCGACCTGCTGAAGTCGTACGCGGTCAGCGCGGTGATCGGCGCGGTGGCGCTCGTCGGCTTCTACGCGGTGATCCGGTTCGCGCCGCGCTGGTGGTGGGCGTTCGGCGCGGCGGGTGCGGCTCTGCTGGTGGTGCTGCTGTCGTTCGTGCTGCCGGTGCTGGTGGAGCCGGTGTTCAACAAGTTCACGCCGATGGAGCAGGGTCCGCTGCGTACCGAGCTGATGAGCATGGCCGCCCGCGACGGGGTGCCGGTGCGCGACGTGCTGGTCGCCGACGCGTCCCGGCGCACCAAGGCGGTCAACGCGTACGTCTCCGGTCTCGGGCCGACCCGTCGGGTGGTCGTCTACGACACGCTGCTGCGCGAGGCGACCCCGGCCGAGGTGACCGCCGTGGTCGCGCACGAGCTTGGGCACGCGAAGGACTCCGACGTGACGGTGGGCACGCTGACCGGGGCGCTGGGCGCCGCGGCGGCCGTGGTGGCGCTCTATCTGCTCGGCTCGTGGGGGCCACTGTTGCGGCTGGCCGGCGTCGACTCGGTCGCCCAGCCACGCGCGTTTCCGTTACTGCTGGCACTCGTCACGGTGGCCGGCCTGGTCGCCGCGCCGGTGCAGGCGCTGATGTCGCGACGGGTGGAGGCGCGGGCCGACGCACACGCGCTCGCGCTGACCCGTGACCCGCAGGCGTTCGAGTCGATGCAGCGCCGGCTCGGCTCGGTCAACCTCGGCGACCCCGATCCGCCACGCTGGGAATACCTCTACTCGGCCTCGCATCCGTCCACCGTCGAGCGGATGGCCGCCGCGCGCGCGTACGCCCGGGAGGCCGGCCGATGAGCCGCACACTGTTGATCACCAACGATTTCCCGCCCCGTCCGGGCGGCATCCAGTCCTTCGTGCACAACCTCGCGGTGCGGCAACCGGCCGGTTCGGTGGTCGTTTACGCGTCGAGCTGGCGGGGGGCCGAGAAGTTCGACGCCGACCAGCCGTTCGAGGTGATCCGGGAACGCACCCGGGTGCTGCTGCCCACCCCGTTGATCGCCCGCAGGGCGGCGCGGTTGGCGCGCGCGTACGACTGCGACACGGTGTGGTTCGGTGCGGCGGCCCCCTTGGGGTTGCTCGCCGCCGGCCTGCGTCGGCGTGCCGGCGTACGCCGGGTGGTGGCGCAGACCCACGGCCACGAGATTGGTTGGGCGGCGTTGCCGGCCGCCCGGCCGGCGCTGCGGCGCATCGGTCGGGGTGTGGATGTCACCACCTATCTCGGCGAGTACACCCGCAGCCGGCTGGCCCGCGTGCTGGACGGGGTGACCGAGCTGCGCCGGCTCGCCCCGGGGGTCGACGTGGACACCTACCACCCGACCGTGGACGGCGAGCAGGTCCGGGCCCGGCTCGGGTTGACCGACCGTCCGGTGGTGGTCTGTGTGTCCCGGCTGGTGCCGCGCAAGGGTCAGGACATGCTGATCCGGGCGCTCCCGGAGATCCGCCGCCGGGTGCCCGAAGCGGCTCTGCTGATCGTCGGCGGTGGTCCGTACCGGGCGACCCTGGAGAAGCTGGCCCGACAGACCGGTGTGGAGCGGGACGTGGTGTTCACCGGCTCGGTGCCGTCGGCCGAGTTGCCGGCGCACTACGCGGCCGGCGACGTCTACGCGATGCCGTGTCGCACCCGCAACCGGGGGCTCGACGTGGAGGGGCTGGGCATCGTCTACCTGGAGGCGTCCGCGACCGGCCTGCCGGTGGTGGCCGGTGACTCCGGGGGCGCACCGGACGCGGTCCGTGAGGGGGAGACCGGTTACGTCGTACGCGGGCGCGACGTGGCCCAGCTCGCCGACCGGGTGGCCCGTTTGCTCGCCGATCGGGACCTGGCCCGCCAGCTGGGCGCTGCCGGCCGGGCCTGGGTGGAGCGGGAGTGGCGCTGGGAGGCACAGGCGGAACGGATGGCGGCGCTGCTCGCCGGTTGATCGCCGTTCAGCTCTCCCGGGCCGGCGCGTAGTGCGGCACGTACTCCTGGCCGGTGAGTTTCTGGATCTCCGCCATCACCTCGTCGGTGACCGTCCGGACGTCCCGCGGCGCGTGGATCCGGTCGACGACCGGGATCGGCGGGCCGAACCGCAGGGTGACCGGATGTCGACGGGGCAGCCGTGCGTCGACCGGCAGCACCTCGGCGGTGCCGAGCACGCCGACCGGAATGATCGGCACTCCGGCGTCGCGGGCCAGCCGGGTCATCCCGACGCGGCCCCGGTAGAGCCGTCCGTCCGGGGAGCGGGTGCCCTCCGGGTAGATCGCGACCAGGCCACCGGCGCGCAGCACCGGTACGGCGGCGTCGAGAGCCCGCAGGGCGGCCCGGCCTCCGGCGCGTTCGACCGGGATGGCGCCCATCCCGGCGACGATCCGCCGGTTGAGCCAGCCGCCCGGACCGCGGCCGTTGAAGTACTCGACCTTCGCCCAGAAGGTGACGTGCCGGGGCGTCGAGGTGACAAGGAACCACTCGTCGGCGACGGACAGGTGGTTGCCGGCGAGGATGGCGCCGCCGTGTCCGGGCAGATGCTCAAGCCCCTCCACGTGGGGCCGCCAGCCCATCCGGAGCGCGGCGCCGACGGTCAGCTTGGCGACGTCGTACAGCAGGGGCACGTGTCCTCCGGGGTCGAGCTTCAGGCTCGCGCCGGGCCGAGGTGGGCCTCCAGCGCGGCGTGCAGCAGGGTGTCGTCGTCGGTGACGCCGGTGGCCAGGGGCAGGCTGCCCCAGGCCCAGAGCTGGGCGATGCCGTGCAGGTTGGCCCAGAGCGCGCCGGCGAGCACCGGCGCGGGGGCGTCGGTGGGCCGGCGCACCTGCGCCACCAGGTCGGCCAGCGCGGTGAACAGCGGCAGGCTCGTCTCGCGCAGCCGCAGCCGGCCGCTGTCCAGCAGGTCGTGGCGGAACATCAGCTCGAACATGCCGCGGTGGGCAGCCGCGAAGTCCAGGTACGTCCGGGCCAGCGCGGCCAGTCGGGTACGCGGGTCCGGGTCGACATCGCGCATCGTCTGCTCGACGCGGGCGGTGAGGTCGGCGAAGCCCTCCCGGGCGATGGCGGAGAGCAGGTCGACGTGGGTGGGGAAATAGCGGCGCGGCGCGCCGTGCGAGACGCCGGCACGGCGCGCGATCTCCCGCAGTGACACCGCCGCCTGACCCTCGTGCAGCACCAGGTCCACCCCGGCGGCCACCAGCCGACCGCGCAGGCCTGCCTCGTCCGCGTCCATAGACATTGTCTACCAGTAGCGGTAGACGCTGTCTATCTCGGTCGGCGTGGTGCTGCGCTCGTTCACCTCGTCGGTGGGCCTGTTGGACTGTCGTCGGGCGTGTCATGACCTGCCGAGTGCCGCAGGTCAACGTGATGCCTGTGAGTCATCAAGATGACTCACAGGCATCACGCTCGATGGAGATACCGGGACGGGCTCAGCCTCGCGCCGTCGAGAGTCGCCGCCCGTGCCAGGCATGCCCCGACTTCATGAAAGACGAGTGGATCATGCTCGCGCCCGGGCTGGGCCGCGCCCGGGGTTCAGCGGATGCGGGCCAGGATCCGGTCGGCGGGGGCCGGACGCCCGAAATGCCAGCCCTGGCCGGCGTCGCAGCCGATCGCCCGTAGCCGCTCGGCCTGCCCGGCGGTCTCCACACCCTCGGCGGTGACCGTCAGGTCCAACGCGTGCGCGAGCGAGACCAGCGAGGCGAGGATCCGCTCGTCGGTGCGGCCGACCGAGGGCGACCGCAGGCCGGCGACGAACTCCCCGGCGACCTTCAACTCGGTCACCGGCAGATCCCGGAGGTACGCCAGGTTGCTGTAGCCGGTGCCGAAGTCGTCGATGGCGATCCGTACACCGAGGTCGGCCAGCACCCGCAGGGCGCGGACCGGCTCCTCGGCGGTGCTCATCATCGTGCTCTCGGTGATCTCCAGTTGGAGCCGCTCCGGCGGCAGGCCGGTCTGCCGCAGGAGCGCGCGAACCTCCTGCACCAACCCGGGCCGGTGTACCTGCCGTACCGCCAGGTTGACGCTGATGAAGGGTGCGGCGACGGTACCGCCCGCCCACGCCTCCGCCTCGCGGCAGGCCTCGGCCAGCACCCAGCCGCCCAACTGGATGATCAGGCCGGTCTCCTCGGCCAACCCGATGAAGCTGTCCGGACGCAGCACCCCCAGCTCCGGGTGACGCCAGCGGACCAGCGCCTCGACGCCGACCAGGCTGCCGTCGCGCAGTGAGGTCAGTGGCTGGTAGTCCAGGTAGAACTCGCCGCGCTCCAGCGCGGCGGGGATCGCCGCGGAAAGCGCGTACCGGGCCAGTTCGCGTTGGTTGCGCTCGGCGTCGTAGAGCGCCCAGCGCGCCCCGCCGGCGGACTTCGCCCAATGCAGGGTGCTGTCCGCGGCCCGCATCAGGTCGCTGGGGTTGGCCCCGGCCACCTGACGCTCGACGATGCCGATGCTCGCCGAGATCTGCAGCTCGTGCCCGTCGACGAGCGCCGGTGTCCGGACCGCGGCCAGCGCGCTCTCGGCCAACGCCACCATGTCGTCGGTGCCGCCGGTGTGTTGCACCAGGATGACGAACTCGTCCCCGCCGAGCCGGGCCACCAGATGCTCACCCATGGCCCGACACAGCCGTTCGGCCACCGTGACCAGCAGCCGGTCACCGACCTGGTGCCCCAGGGTGTCGTTGACGACCTTGAAGCGGTCCAGGTCCAGGAAGCACACCCCGACCCGCTGCGCGCCCCGGCCGGGCTCGTTGAGCGCCGCGGTGAGCCGCTCGGTGAACAGCGTCCGGTTGGGCAGACCGGTGAGCGGGTCGTGGGTGGCCTGATGCCGGAACCGGGCCTCGCTGGCGCGCAGCGCCCGCTCGGCCTGCGTCCGGGCCCGCATGGCGGCCCGGCGGATCGACTCCTGCTCGTCGAGAGTGCGGTCGCGCAGCGCGCGGGCGTAACCGGTCGCCACGGCCGCCAGCAGCCGGGCCATCCGGTCCTCGACCTCCTCGGCCACCAACCCCAGGTCGCGCACCAACCGAAGTTGGATGACCTCGACGGTACGACCAAGCCCCTCCGCGGAGGCGATGTGCGCGGCGACCAACTCGGCACCGACCCGGTACCCGGCGCGCAGGTCGAACGGCTCCGTGAGCAACGCGCCGGCCAGTTGTGCGGTGAGCCGGTCCAGCATGGTTTCCAGCTGGGCCTGGGTCATCGGCAGGTAGCTGGTGCCGGAGACCGCCTTCGCCCAGGCGCGGGCGAAGGTGCCCGGACGGGTGGCCGCCTCGGGCGTCTCAGTCACCGAGTCGCCCGACGCCGCCCATGAAGACCGCGCGCTCGGCGTCCTCCGCGCTCTCCGGGGTGTCCGGTCGCCACTGGGGCACCCACACCACGCCGGGGTCGAGCAGCTCGAACCCGTCGAAGAGTGCGGTCAGCTCAGCTCGATTACGGATCCACAGCGGATTGTCGGTGCGTCGGTAGACCCGTTCCGCCTCGGCGCGCTCGTCGTCGCTGCGACCGTCGTCGCTGGCCTGCGACAGCACCAGATAGCTGCCGGGGGCCAAGGCGTCACGCAGCGTCCGCAGCAGCTCCGCCGGTCGGTCGTCGTCGGAGACGAAGTGCAGGACGGCCACGACCATCACGGCCACCGGTTGGCTCAGGTCGAGCAGCTTGCGGACCTCCGGGTGGGCCAGGATCGCCTCCGGGTGCCGCAGGTCCTCCTGCACCACCACCGTCCGGTCGTTGCCGGCGAGGATCTCGCGGCTGTGCGCCACCGCCACCGGGTCGACGTCCACATAGACCACCCGGGACCGCGGGTCGAGCCGCTGGGCGATCTCGTGCACGTTGCCGACGGTCGGGATGCCCGAGCCGATGTCCAGGAACTGCCGGATTCCGGCCTCGGCGAGATGGTGCACGGCCCGGCGCAGGAACGCCCGGTTGGCCTGGGCCATCAGCGGCGCCTCCGGCACCGCCGCGACCATCGCCTGCGCCGCGGCGCGGTCCGCGGCGAAGTTGTGCGAGCCACCGAGGTAGTAGTCGTACATCCGCGCGACACTCGGGCGCTCGATGTCGATGGTGTCGGGTGCCCAGTCCGGCCGCTGCATGCGATTCACCCCTCGAGTCCGCGACGCGGGCGTCGTCGCCCGCGCGGGTATTGTGCACCCGCCACGCACGCCAGACCATAGCGTGCGGGAGGTTACCCGCCGACGTCGGTCGATACGCGACGGCCCGCGCTGGCCGAAGCCGGCGCGGACCGTCGGTCGTGCGGTCCCGCTGAAGGAGCGGGGGCGGGTCAGAACTTCGGCGCGTCCGGTGCTTCGAGCAGGCCGAGCCGCAGCGCGGTCATCAGCGCCTGGGCCCGGTTGGCCGCGCCGAGCTTCTCGTAGAGCTTCGAGATGTGCGTCTTGGCCGTGGACTCGCTGACGAACAGCTGCTTGGCGATGCCGGCCACGCTCATCCCGTCGGCGAGCAGCCGCAGCACCTGCCCCTCCCGGGGAGACAACTGCGGGCCGGACGGCGCGAGCCGGCGCTTCATCGCCTCGGCCAGGTCGGCGGCGGTGAACGCGCTGGGGGAGGAGGCGGCGTGCCGCGCGGCGGCCACCACCTCGTCGGCCGGGGCGGTCTTCGGCACGAAGGCACTCGCACCGGCCTCCAGAGCACCGAAGAGCTGGTCGTCGCCGGCGTACATGGTCAGCACCACGATGCCCATCGACGCGCTGGACTTGCGCAGCGCGCGGGTGGCCTCCAGGCCGCTGCCGTCGGGCAGCCGCAGATCCATGATCACCACGTCCGGCTGCAGGGCACCGGCCTGGCGTACGCCCTCCGCCGCCGTGGCGGCCTCACCGACGACCTCGAACTGCCGGTCGCGCTCGAAGGCGTGGCGCAGGCCCTTGCGAATCAGGTCATGATCGTCAACAAGGAGGACCTTGGTGCGGGTGGCCGGTGTCGGACTTGTGGTCATCCTCGGGTTACTCCCCTTCTGGTGCTGCGCTGTCGCGCACGTTATCTCGGCGGGACGAGGTGCCAACAACCACGGCCACGGTAGTGCCGCTGGGTTGCCGCGGCCTGATCTCCAACCGGCCCCGGATACGTTCCGCCCTCTCGGCCATGATCGCAAGACCGTACCGTCCGTCGGGGCGCTGGTCAGCCATCCCCTGACCGTCATCCGACACTTCTATTTGGGCGTACGGGGGGTCGACCTCGCACGTGACCCACAAATTCGAGGCGCCGGCGTGCTTGCGCGCGTTGGTCACCGCCTCCTGGGCGATGCGCAGCAACTCGGCCTCGGTGGCGGCCGGCAGCCGGGCGGTGGACTCGTCCAGCGAGAGGTGCACCCGCAGTCCGCCGGACGCGCCCACGGTGCGCGCGTACTCGGCGATGGCGGCGGCCAGCCCGCCCTGCCGGTCCACCTCACTGCGCAGCTCGAAGAGGCTCAGCCGCAGCTCCTGGATCACCCGGGTCACCTCGGTGCGCAGCGTACGCAGGGCCTCGGCGGTCTCGTCGGCGTCGTCGAAGACGGTGGCCATGGCGTTGTCGATGCCGTAGCCGACCATCACCAACTCCTGCGCCACCCCGTCGTGGATCTCCCGGGCCAGCCGCTGCCGTTCCTCGTTGGTGGCCAGCGAGCGCACCTCGTCGAAGAGCAGCGCCGCCTCCAGCCGCAGCGCGGCCGGGCGGGTCAGCGCGGTCACCCGGGACACCACCGGAGGTGGGTACGCGTGCGCGGCGTCCGCCTCCAGCACCACCAGCCCGACCGTGCGGACCCCGGCGACCAGCGGAACGATCAGCGCGGACACGTCGCCGCCACGGTGTGAGCGGGACTGCGAGCGCGCGGCCGTCGTGGCCTGCTGGCTGGCCCAGGCGTCGGCGATGGCCGAGTCGGCGTCCAGCGTCGTCTCCCAGTCCACCCGGTCGACGCCGGCCTGGGCGAGCACCACGAGCCGGCCGCCGCCACTGGCCGAGAGCACCGCGCCCCGGTCGGCCTGGGCCACCGTGCGCAACTCCTCCAGCAGGTGCTCGGAGATGCCGCCCGGGTCCAGGGTGGCGCCGGGCAACTGCCGGGCCACCGTCCGCAGCTGGGTCAGCAGCCTGGTCGCCTCGGCGTACGGCTGGGGTTTGCCCTCGTTACGGACGGCCATCACCCGGTGCAGGGTGCCGGCGGCGTAGAGCCCCAGCGCCGCCAGGATGAGCCACTGCGCGCAGACCGCGAGGTAGCCCGGCTGGCCGAGCTGGAGCTCTCCGCCGACAGTGGTGAGCGCACCGCTGACCAGCAGGGTGGCTGCGGTGACCGCGAGCAGGGCGGTGCCCTCGGAGAAGTGGCGGCGCAGCGCGGTGACGGTCACCGGGACCGCCAGGTAGGGCAGCACCGCCGAGGCGCCGAGCCCGGCGACCGTGCCGATCGACGCCACCGCGGCCACCTGGCTCGCGGCCAGGCCCAGCACCACCACCTCGGCCACCCGGCTCAGCGGCGCGATCAGCCGGTGCTGCGGGGCCAGCAGGGACGGGAGCCCGGCCACCGCCAGGAGCGCGATCCACCACAGCTGGCTGAGGTCGCGGGTGGCGAAGATGGTCAGGACGGCGATCAGCGCCAGCATCACCAGGCGGGCGGCCGCGGCGAGGGGATGCGGGTGCGGTGCGGTGGCTGTGGATGCGGGCACGTGACGGATGGTAGTCAGCCTCGGTAGATCTCGGCGATGTCCGCCGCGTACGTCGTGTGGACGACCTGGCGCTTGACCTTGAGCGACGGGGTCAGCTCGCCGGTCGCCTCGGTGAAGTCGCGGGGCAGGACCCGGAACATCTTGATCGCCTCGGCCTTGGACACGGCCTGGTTGGCGGTGTCGATGGCGGTCTGGATCTCCCGGAGCAGGGCCTCGTGCTCGCGGAGCTGCTCGACGGGGGTGTCGGCGGGCATCCCGACGCCTTCCAGCCAGGCCGGGAGCGCCTCCTCGTCGACGGTGACAAGCGCCGCGATGAACGGCTTGCGGTCACCGACGACGACGCACTGGCTGATCAACGGGTGTGCCCGGACCAGGTCCTCCAGCACCGCCGGGGCGACGTTCTTGCCGCTGGCGGTGACGATCAGCTCCTTCTTGCGCCCGGTGATGCTCAGGTAGCCGTCGGCGTCGAGCTGGCCCAGGTCGCCGGTGCGGAACCAGCCGTCGGTGCTGAGCGTCTCGGCGGTCGCCGTCTCGTTGCGCCAGTAACCCTGGAAGACCAGCGCACCGGAGATCAGGATCTCGCCGTCGTCCTCGATCCGTACGGTCACGCCGGGCAGTGGGCGGCCGACGGTGCCGATCCGGGCGCCGGTCGGCAGGTTCGCCGCGGCGGCGGGCGAGGTCTCGGTCAGGCCGTAGCCCTCCAGGACCGTCACGCCGATGCCGCGGAAGAAGTGACCGAGCCGGGCGCCGAGCGGCGCGCCGCCGGAGATGGCGTCGCGGCAGCGCCCACCGAGCGCGGCGCGCAGCTTGCCGTAGACCAGCCGGTCGAAGACCACGTGCTGGGCGCGCAACGCCAGACCCGGTCCGCCCGGGGTCTCCAGCGCCTCGCTGTACGAGATGGCGACCTGCTCGGCGCGGGCGAAGATGCCGCCCTTGCCGTCGGCCTCGGCCTTCTGCTTGGCCGCGTTGTAGACCTTCTCGAACACCCGGGGTACGGAGAGCACGAAGGTCGGCCGGAACGCCTGCAACTCGGCGACCAGGTTCTTGGTGTCGGCGCAGTGGGCCATGGTGGCCCGCGCCTGCACGACGCCGATCTGGATCAGCCGGGCGAAGGCGTGCGCCAGCGGGAGGAAGAGCAGGGTGGACGCGCCGGCGTGGAACAGGTTCGGCAGCACCGGCACGGCGTTGGCGATGTCGGCGTACATGTTGCGGTGGGTGAGCACGCAGCCCTTGGGGCGGCCGGTGGTGCCGCTGGTGTAGATGATCGTGGCCAGGTCGTCGGCGCCGACCGCCTTGCGTCGCCGTTCGACCTCGGCCAGCTCGACCGTGGCGCCGGTGCTGACCAGTTGGTCGACCCCGCCGAGGTCGATCTGCCAGACGTGGTCCAACTCGGGCAGCCGGTGTCGGACGCCGGCGATCAGGGCGGCGTGCGCGTCGGTCTCCACCACGACGGCGACCGCGTTGGAATCCTCGATGATCCACGCGGCCTGTTCGGCGCTGGACGTCTCGTAGATCGGCACGGTGACCGCTCCGACGGTCCAGATGGCGTAGTCCAGCAGCGTCCACTCGTACCGGGTGCGGCTCATCAGCCCGACGCGGACGCCTGGTTCGATGCCGGCGGCGATCAAGCCACGGGCCACCGCGGCCACCTCGTCGCGGAACTGCCGGCAGGTCACCTCGGCCCAGACGGTGACGGCGCCCTCGGCGCCGGGGGTGGGGCGGGCGAACTGGACGGCGTCGGGCGCGACCTCGGCGTTGTCCCAGACCGGATCGGTGAGGTTGGCCGCGTCGCCAACGGTGACGATCGGCGGGACGGAGAACTCGCGCACCTGCACTCCTTCGTGCTCGCACTGGCCGGGCCGGCACCGCCGACGGGCGGTGGCTGTGTCGAAACCTACCCGGTGAGCACGGGCACACCGCTAACGCCCGGCGCTGTCCTGGCGCCCTGCGGGCCGCTGGCGGCGCGGCGGGGGCGGCGCGGCGTGCGCCCGCGGCCCGCCGGGTAGCCTCCCCCCATGGCGGACTCCTCCACCCAGTCGATCATCATCGGCGCCGCACCGGATCGGGTGACGGCGGTCATCTGCGACTTCGCGGCATACCCGGAGTGGACCGACGCGGTCCGCCGCGCCGAGGTCGTCGAGGCGTACGAGGACGGCTACGCCAGCCAGGTGCGCTTCACCATCGACGCCGGGGTGATGGCCGACGAGTACGTGCTCGCCTACGAGTACGCCGAGGACCTCTCCCGGATCGAGTGGCACCTGGTCGCTCCCTCGAAGATGCAGAAGTCCCAGCGCGGTTCGTACGACCTGGTGGGTAACCCGGACGGCAGCACGACGGTGACCTACACGCTGGAGGTCGACCTGTCGGTGGGGATGCTCGGGATGTTTCGGCGCAAGGCCGAGAAGGTGATCATGGATACCGCGTTGAAGCAGCTCAAGCGCCGGGTAGAAGCACCCGGTGCGGCGCACTGACGGGGTCGTTGGCACGGTGGAGGAGCCGAGGGTGGGCGGAACAGATCCGGGTTCGGCCCGGGAAGAGGCGGAGCGGTTGGTAGCCACCCTGCTCGCGGGGGCGCGACTGGCCTCCGCCGGCTCGGCGGGCGGCGCGTTCGGCTCGCTGGGCGGGATGTTGTCCGGTGTCCTCGGTCACAGTAACGACGCGGGGGGACGTCCCGGTACCGGCGGTGCTTTCGCCACCGGATCGGCCGAATGCTGCGTCTGCCCGGTCTGTCGGGGCATCGCCGCGTTACGAGACCCGAGTCCGGAATTCGCCGAACGGCTCGCGACCGGCGCCGGAGACCTGGCAGCGGGCGTCGCCAGCCTGCTCCGCGCGTTCTCCCCGGCGCAGCCGTCCCCGACGAGTCCCTCCGGTGGGACCTCCGAACCCTCCTTCGCGCCACCACCGGCACCCGCCGCGAGCACCGACGATGTGCTCCCCGAGCCAGCCCTCGGCGACCCGTCCAGCGCGACCGGCGACGAACACGTGTGGCGCGATGCCACCCGCAGCGGGCATGATTCTCAGCCGGCGCCGGAGCGGGATGTCTGGTCGGTCGCCACCCGGACGGCGGACCCACTCGCCCCGGCCGCCGTACCACCCGTCGACGACGCCGGGCCGGCGACCGTACCGGCACCGACCACTCATCCCGCGGTGCCCGCTTCGCGGGTGCCGGACGACACCGGTGCGCAGGCACCGGGCGACGGCGCCTGAGCGCGGGACATCCCGACCCGGACCGGCATGCCGCCGGGACCGGGCCGGACAGTAGAGGGGAGCGGCAGCGGTGACGCTGACCATCGGAGTCGACGTCGGTGGCACGAAGGTGGCTGGCGGTGTCGTGGACGACACCGGCACGGTGCTCGTGCAGACCCGACGGGACACCCCCGCCGATGACGTCGGCAAGACCCGCGACGTCATCATCGAGCTGGTCGGCGAGCTGGCGGCCGGGCGGACGATCGAGGCCGTCGGTATCGGCGCGGCCGGTTGGATCGACGCCAGCCGCTCGACTGTGCTCTTCGCTCCGAACCTGGCCTGGCGGGACGAACCGCTGCGGGAGTACGTCAGCGAGGCCGTCGGCCTACCCGTGATCGTGGAGAACGACGGAAACGTCGCCGCCTGGGCCGAGTTCCGCTACGGCGCGGCCCGCGACGCCGACGATTCCATGATCATGTTCACCATCGGCACCGGTGTGGGCGGCGGCATCGTCCTCGGCGGTGACCTCATGCGCGGCGCGCACGGCATCGCCGCGGAGCTGGGCCACATGCTGGCCGTGCCGGACGGGCACCAGTGCGGCTGCGGCCGGCTCGGCTGCATCGAGCAGTACGCCAGTGGCAGCGCCCTGGTGCGATTCGCCCGGGCCGGCGCCCGGCAGGAGCCCACCCGGGCCACCGCGCTGCTCGACCTGGCCGGCGGTGAGGTCGAGGCGATCACCGGCCCGATGGTGACCGCCGCCGCGCAGGGCGGTGACCCCGTCTCCGCCGAGGCGTTCGCGCAGATCGGTCGATGGCTGGGCACCAGCCTCGCCGACATGGCGCAGATCCTCGACCCGCAGACCCTGGTGGTCGGCGGCGGTGTGATCGACGCAGGTGACCTGCTGCTCGGCCCCACCCGCCGCTCGTACCTCGACGCGCTCGCCCAGCGCGGTCGCCTGCCGGTGGCCGAGGTGCTCCCGGCGGAGCTGGGCAACAGCGCCGGGGTGATCGGCGCCGCCGACCTGGCCCGCCGGATCTGAGGCGGTCCGGGATGGGTGTGCCGCTGCGCGTGGTGTCGTACAACATCCACAGCCAGCGCGACGACACCGCCGCGCTGGCGGCGGTCGTCCGGGCGGCGCGCCCGGACGTGGTGATCGTGCAGGAGGGGCCGCGCCGGTTCCGGTGGCGGCAGAAGTCCGCCACGCTGGCCGAGTCGTTCGGCCTGGTGGTGGTCGCCGGTGGGCTGCCCGCGCTGGGCAACCTGCTGCTGACCAGCCTGCGGGTACAGGTGCGGGGCACCCGGTGCCAACGCTTCCCGCTCACCCCCGGTCGGCACCTGCGCGGCGCCGTGTACGCCGACTGCCGGGTTGCCGACGCCCAGTTCACCCTGGCCGGGTCGCACCTGTCCACCGACCCGGCCGAGCGGCCCTCCCAGGCCGCCGAGTTCAAGCGTGGCCTGGACGCGGCGACCAGCCCGGTGCTGGCCGGGGCGGACCTCAACGAGGGTCCGGACGGACCCGCCTGGGCCACCGTGTCGCGTGGGCTGACCGACGCCGCGGTGGCAGCCGACCGGGCCGAGCGGCTCACCTACTCCTGCGCCGACCCGCGCCGCCGCATCGACGCGCTCTTCGTCGACCCGCGGATCACCGTTGTCGACTACGACGTGGTGGACACCCCGCAGACGCGTCGGGCCAGTGACCACTTCCCGGTCCTGGTCGACCTGCTGCTGCCCACCACCGGCTGACCGCCCGACCCGGTCCGAGCGTCGACGCGTCCGTTCCAGGACTGGACATCCGGCTCGGTTGTGGAGAGGATTTCGCGGCGACCGGCACGCCTGCCGTACCAAAAGGAGATGTCCCGGTGTCCACCTCCACCGACCACGGCCGGCCCGACCCGGAGGCGACCTCGTCCGCGCACAGCGGCGACGGTCGCCCGGTCTCCGACCGGGGCGACACGGTCTGCGTCATCGGGGCCGGGGCCAGCGGCCTGACGGCGATCAAGAACCTGCGCGAGCACGGGTTCGGCGTGGACTGCTACGAACGGGAGACGGGCGTCGGCGGCGCCTGGAACTGGCGGCACGACCGCAGCCCGGTGTACGCCAGCACCCACCTGATCTCGTCGAAGCCGTTCACCCAGTTCCCGGACTTCCCGATGCCGGACTCCTGGCCGGACTACCCGCACCACAGTCAGCTGCTGTCGTACTTCGAGCGCTACGCCGACCACTTCGACCTGCGCTCGCACATCTGGTTCGGCACCGAGGTGGTCCGGGTCGAGCCCGCCGAGGGTGAGCGGTGGGACGTGACCACCCGCTCCACCGGCGGGTACGGCCCGGAGCGCACCTCCCGGTACGCCGCCGTGGTGATCGCCAACGGCCACAACTGGTCGCCGAAGCTGCCCCGCTACGAAGGGCTGGAGGAGTTCCGCGGCGAGATCATGCACGCCTCGTCCTACAAGGACCCGGCGCAGCTGCGCGGCAAGCGGGTGCTGGTGGTCGGCGCCGGCAACACCGGCTGCGACATCGCCGTCGAGGCCGCCCAACAGGCGTCGCGGTGCTGGCACTCCACCCGGCGCGGCTACTGGTACGCCCCGAAGTACGTGCTCGGCCGCCCCGCCGACCAGGTGAACGACAGCCTGTTGGCGCTGCGCGTGCCGCTGCGGGTGCGGCAGTGGCTCTACCACTGGACGATGCGGTTGACCGTCGGCGACCTGACCCGCTTCGGCCTGCCCAAGCCCGACCACCGGGTGTACGAGACGCACCCGATCGCGAACAGCCAGCTCGTCTACTACGTGGGCCACGGCGGGATCGGCCCGGTGCCGGACGTCGCCCGGTTCCGCCCGTACGCCGTGGAGCTGTCCGACGGCCGCGAGATCGACCCCGAGGTGGTCGTCTTCGCCACCGGTTACCTGCCGCGCTTCGAGTTCCTCGACGCGTCGGTGTTCGGTGACAGCGCCGGGGCGGGCCGACCCACGCTGTGGCTCAACGCGTTCACCCCGGGGCACCCGACGCTGGCGGTCGCCGGCCTGGTGCAGCCGGACTCCGGACTGTTCACCCTGTCGCACTGGCAGACGGTGCTCTTCGCCCGGCTGCTCCAGGCCCGCCGGGATCGGCCGGAACGGGCCACGGCGTTCGCGCAGCGGGTGCGGGACCGGGCGGGGGAGCGGTACTCCGGGCCGGTCAAGGAGAGCAGCCGGCACTGGTTCGAGGTCGGTCACGCCGACTACCTGCGCGCCATCCAACGCGCCCTGGTCGAGTTGGAGGGCAAGTGAGCCGCCCGGTAGCCGCGAATGGAAGGCAGACCAGTGACTGAACTGCGGATCATGCGGGGTCGGGAGTGGTCGCGTCCGGTCCGACCGGCCCGGCGGGAGGTGCTCAGCGCCGTCCCCGCAGCGGAGGAGGGGCGACCCCCGCTGCTCTTCGTCCCCGGGTTCGGGCACGGCGCGTGGGCGTTCGCCGAGCACTGGCTGGGTCACGCGGCGTCGCGGGGCTTCCCGGCGTACGCGGTGAGCCTGCGTGGGCACGGTGCCAGCGAGCCCGCGCCGGAGGCGACACTGCGCGCGTACGCGCACGACGTGGTCCAGGTGGCCGCGAGCCTGCCGCGGCAGGCGGTGCTGGTGGGGCACGGCGCCGGGGCCCTGGTGGTGGCGCACGCGTTGGCCCGCTATCCGGCGCGGGCCGCGGTGCTGGTGGCGCCGGTCTTCGGCGGCTGGGGAGTGCTGGGCGCGGCGCTGCGCCGTAACCCGGGGGGCACGTTGCCCGCGGTGTTCGGTGGGCCGTTGCGGCTCAACCGTGGGCAGTTGTTCAGCCGCGAGTTGCCCGACGAGGAGGCCCGGCGGTACGTCGGGCGACTCGGCCGGGCGGGCCGGCGGGCGCAGTGGGCTCTGCTGGGCGAGCCGGAGGCCGAGCCGGCGGTGGGCGCACCGCCGGTGCTGGTGCTGGGCAGCCCGGATGACCGGGTGGTGCCGGCGTCGACGTTGACCGGGGTGGCCCGTCGGTACGATTCGGCCCCGCTGCTCTTTCCCGGAATGGGCCACGACCTGATGCTGGACGCGCGGTGGGCGGAGCCGATCGACGCGATCCTGGACTGGCTGGAGAAGGAGCCCACGGCGCGCTGAGCACCCGGACGCTCGCCGCCTTGGGGCGTCGCCGGTCCGGGCGGGGTGGGTCGTGCTCGGCGACGCCCCCGACTGGTCAGCCGCTGGTCTGTCGGGTGGTCGAGGCGGCGGTGGGGGTGGCGGGTCGTGGCACCCGAGCACCGTCGGTGGAGGTGGCGGCGTCCGGGTTGGCGTCGCTGGGAGAGGTGTCGTTGCTGGTCAGGCGACTGACCAGGGCACCGTGCTCGTCCAGCGCGTGCAGGTAGGAGCGCGCCCAGGCCCGGATGTCGTGCTCCTCCAGGTGCGCACGCATGGCCCGCATCCGTTGCGTGGTGTCGGCCGGTGCGGCCCGCAACGCCGCACAGAGGCCCTGCTTGAGCCCCTCCAGGTCGTGCGGGTTGACCAGGTACGCCTGGGAGAGTTCGGCGGCGGTGCCGGCGAACTCGCTGAGCAGCAGGGCGCCCGTGTCGTCCACCCGGGCGGCCACGTACTCCTTGGCGACGAGGTTCATCCCGTCGCGCAGCGGGGTCACCGCCATCACGTCGGCGACCCGGTAGAGCGCGGCCAACTCGGCCCGGTCGAAGGGCTGGGTGAGGTAGTGGATCGCCGGCTCGCCGACGCGGCCGAACTCGCCGTTGATCCGGCCCACCTCGCGCTCGATCCGCTCACGCAGGATCTGGTACTGGCCGACGCGCTCGCGGCTCGGCATCGCGACCTGCACCAACACCGTGTCGCGGACCTTGACGTCGCCGCTGGCGAGCAGCTCGCTGTACGCCTTGAGGCGCTGCTCGATGCCCTTGGTGTAGTCCATCCGGTCGACGCTGAGGATGACCTGCCGGGGGTCGCCGAGGTCCTGGCGTAGGCGGCGGGCTCGGGCGGCCACGTCCGGGCGGGCGGCGAGCGCGCCCATCTCGGCGGTGTCGATGGAGACCGGGAACGCGCCGATGCGGACGACCCGGTCGTCGATGCCGATCCGCCGGTCGGTGGCCGGCAGGTCCAGCACCCTCGTCACCAGTTGGGCGAAGTTGTGCGCCGCCTGCACCCGCTGGAAGCCGACCAGGTCGGCGCCGAGCATCCCGCGCAGCAACTCGGCCCGGCGCGGCAACTGCATGAAAAGCTCCGGCGGTGGGAACGGCACGTGCAGGAAGAAGCCGATGCGTAGGTCCGGACGGAGCGCGCGCAGCAGACCGGGAACCAGTTGCAGGTGGTAGTCCTGCACCCAGACCACGCCGCCCTGCTCGGTCACCTCGGCGGTCGCCTCGGCGAAGCGTTTGTTGACCCGCTGGTACGCCTCCCACCACCGCCGGTGGTGCTGCGGCTGCTCGACGGCGTCGTGGTAGAGCGGCCAGAGGGTGGCGTTGGCGAACCCCTCGTAGTGGTCGCGCAGGTCTTCGGGGCTGAGCGCGACGGTGTGCATCCGGACGCCGTCGACGTCCGGTAGGGCGGGGGGAGGCCCGGTGCCGCCGGCCCAACCGACCCAGGTCGCCGGGGTGTGTCGCAGCAGGGGGTGCAGCGCGCTGACCAGCCCACCCGGGCTGCGCCGCCACTCGCAGGCCCCGTCGGGCGCCTGACTGTCGTCGATGGGGAGGCGGTTGGCCACCACCACGAGAGAACTCTGTCGCATCTCGGGCATTCCGATCAGCAGAGGACTGACCGCCACGAGCAAGGAAAAACCGGTCAGTCAGCGGGGGAAGTGACGTACAGCGGTATTCCTACTGACAGTAAGTTACACCACTGTTACGCGCTCGGCGGGTCGGCGCCGTCCCGGGATGCGGGCCAGGATCAGACGACGGCGCCGTTGTCCGGGTCGTCGTCGTCCTCGTCGCCAGGGCGCAGCCGCCAGATCAGCGTGACGAAACCGGCAAGGATGCCGGTGAACCCGAACAGGGTGACCGCCGAGCGGTCCACCGGAATCAGCGACGGGAAGAGGAAGAGCACGAACCCGACGACCACGCCGAGCACACCGACCACCGCGTACTTGCTGACCCGGGGCAGCGGCGGCGGCGGGGGCGGGTGGTAACCCTCGTCGTCCTCGTCGTCGGGCAGGTCGGCCCCGAAGGTGTCCAGCCCGTCCAGCAGCGACGGCTCGTCCGGCCGGGTGCCGCGACCCACGGAGATCCCGGAGATGTCGGTGGCGTAGGGAAGCCGACGGGTGTCGGTGGCGGTCGGACCGGGCTCGTCGGTCCCCGAGCGGGCCAGCGGGCCGGCGGTCGGCTCGTCGCGCGCCTCCCGCTCGTCCACGTCCTCCGAGGCCGGCCACGGGCGGTCGCCGACGGCGGAGGAGGTGTGGAAGCCGGCCACGATCCGCGCCCACTCGGCATCGATGTCCGGTTCGTCGCGTGCGGGCGGCTGCTCCGGGCTGCTCTCGTCGGCGAGCTGGGTCAGATAGTCCCGGGCGGTGGTCAGGTGTGAGCGGTCGACGTAGAGCCGGTCGACCGGTCGGGCCGGGACGGTGGTGGTGCGGGTGACCGGGTTGAGGTCGGCCGAGGGCTGCAGGTAGGCGGCGATCCCGCCGGCGGCCAGCACGTCGAGCAGGTGCTCGCCGACGCGCGGATCGACGTCGCCGACGACGGCGTACTCGTTCGCGTCGAGCCCGTTGTCCCGCCGTCCCCGGCGGGCACCACCCGCTGACACCCGGACATCCCCCTTAAGCGCCTCGCGGCGCGACCCTCGACGCCCGTCCGCACGCCGTGCTCTGAATCGTGACACGTCCGGGCACCGTTCCGGGAGTGCGTTGTGTCGCGTCTTCCAAAGTCACGACTGCCGCCGCAGGTCGCGACCGGGGTTCTATGTCCGTTCTTGCGCGACCAGCGCCATCTCGGTGATCGTCGGCATTCGGGGACCGGATGGGCCTCCCGCTCAGCAGGCCACCGCGGGCCCGGTCGGGCTGATCGGCCGGCCCGCGAGCGCCAGTAGGCCGGGGGCGTCGTTGCGCAGCGCGAAGGTGCGTACCTCCGCGCGGGTCGCCCGCGCGCCGGTCCGGTCGCCGGCGCGGGTCAGCTCCGCCGCCGCGAGCGCGAGCGCCAACACCTGGTCGCTGACGTCCGGGATCCGCCCGTAGGTCTCGGCGGCGGCCAGGTGCAGCTCGGCGGAGCGCCGGTGGTCGCCGTCCGCGGCGGCCAGGGCCGCCGTGACGGTCCGCAACGCCGCCTCGGACCAGGGCGTGCGGTGCCCGACCCGGCCCAGCATCGTGCGGACCCGCACCGCCGCGCTCCGACCACTCAGGGCGGCGGCGTACGCGGCCGCGGCGATCCACTCCCCGCTGGCCAGCGCCGGCACCGCCGACCAGCTCGCGTCCAGCTCCTCGATCAGCTCCGCCGCCTCGGCGTCGCGCCCCTGCAATCCCCGGCACAACGCGGCCATGCTCAACATCGTCCAGAGCAGCCGGTGGAACCCGCTGCGCCGCGCGGTGTCCAACGCGTCGGTCAGGTCGGCCGGGTCGTCGTCGTCGCGCAGCACCAGCAGACAGCAGCGCAACCCGCGTACCTGCATGTCCCAGCTCCCGGTGGGCGTGTCCACGAACGCCTCCGCCGCTGCCAGGAGCCGGCCGAAGTCGCCGTCGAACCAGGCGCGCATCGCCTCCGCCGAGTAACTGGTGGTCAGGGTCTGACCGCTGGCGGTCCGCGCCGGCGCGGCCGAGAGCAGGGCATTGGACCGCAGCCAGTCGCCCTCCTCCCGGATCGCCCAGGCGAGGTTCTGGGTGGCCCGGGGCAGCGCCAGCAGTTGACCGGCCCGGGCGAACTCGACGATCGCGTGCAGCTCGTCCAGGCCGACCCGGTCCCCGGACTGGTAACGGGCGGTGGCCGCGGTGATCCGGGCGTTGGTGCGGGTCTCGGTCAGGCCCAACTGCTCGGCGATCTCCGCCGCCGTGTCCGCCGCTGACACGGCCGGGTCCCGCTCGTAGTTGAGCATGTGCAGCCGGCCCATCTCGGCGTACGCGTCCGCCTTCTGCGGGGTGTCCGGTAGGGGTTCGAACAGCTGCACCGCGCGGTCCAGGCAGGCCAACGCGTCGCCGCGGTCGGCCCGCAGCCAGGCGGCCTGACCGAGCAGCGTCCACGCCCGCGCGGCGCAGGCGTTGTCGCCGTGCGACAGCAGTTGGTCGGCGAGCGTGTGCACCTGCTCGGGCCCGCCGCCGGAGAGGAACGCGTTGCCGTCGCGGTAGAACGAGATCTCCGTGCTCAGCAGCTCCAACTGGAGCCGGCCCACGGGGTCGCTGTCGTCGGCCAGGCCGAGTGCCCGGCCCGCGTGGCTGGCCGCCGCGTCCAACCCGTGCAGCGCGTACGCCCGCCGGGCGGCCCGGTGCAGTGCCTGCCGCGCCGGCCCGGCGTAGCGCCGCACCTGCATGCCCAGCGAGCGGGCGATCTCGTGCGCCGCCCAACGGTGGTGGGCGAGCACCTCGGCCAGGTCGGTGTCGCGGGAGTGCGACAGCGCGTCGAGCCAGTCGGCGGCGCGCTCGTGCCGGGCCACCCGCTCGGTGCGCGGCAACCGCTGGTAGCAGACGTCGCGGACCAGCACGTGGCGGAACCGGAACTCCGCCTGCCCGGCCATCGTCGACGCGGCCTGCTCGTGCACGAAGTCGCGTTGTTCGAGTCGGCGCAGCGACCGCTCGACCGACTCGACCTGTTGCCCGAGCGCGGTGGCGACCGCGCCGGGCCAGAACTGCACCCCGACCACCGACGCGGCCAGCAGCACCGCGCGGTCCTTGGCGTCCAGCAGGTCCACCCGGTTGGCGATCACCGCGTGCACGCTCTCCGGCATGGCCAGCTCAAGCTGCTTGTCCAGCGACCACCCCCGCCCCGACTGGCGCAGCGCCCCCTGCTCGATCAGCATCCGGACGTACTCGTGCGCGTAGAGCGGGTTGCCGCCGGCCACCTCGATCAGCGGGGACAGCATGTCGGCGGAGAACGCCGCCTGGCCGAACAGGTGCGCGTACAGGGCGGCGATGCCGGTGTCGCGCAGTGGCGGCAGGGTGATCGTCACCGAGCCGGTGATCGTCCCGGCCCAGCTCGGGTCCCGATCGACAAGCTCCGGGCGGGCGGTGCAGAGCAGCAGCAGCGGCACGTCGCGGGCCGCCGCCCCGAGCAGCTCCACGAAACGCAGCATCGCGTCGTCGGCCCAGTGCAGGTCCTCGAAGACCAGCACGGTGGGCCGCTGGGCTGCCAGCGCCAGCAGGAAGCGACGCCACGCCGACTCCGCCTCCTCGGCCGGCAACGGCGTGCCGGGCAGACCGACCAGCGGGCGCAGCGCGTCCACCACCCGGTCCCGTTCGCCCGGGCCGATCAACTCGCCCACGGCGGCGGCGAGCCGTTGTGCGGCGCTCGTCGCCGGGTCGGTGTCGAGGATGCCGGCCTCGGACTTCACGATGTCGGCGAGCGCGGCGAAGGTGACGTTCTCCCCGAACGGCGGGCAGCGCCCGGTACGCCAGGTCAGCGGCTCGTCGACCAGCCGGCCGGTGTGCCGGTAGAGCTCCCGCAACAGCCGGCTCTTGCCGATGCCGGCCCGGCCGAAGATGGTGACCACCTGCGGTCGCCGGTCACGCAGCGACCGGTGCAGGGCGTTGACGAGCATCCCCAGCTCGTGTTCCCGATCGACCAGCGGTGTGGTGTCCGGCTCCCGGTCGGTGGGTTGGCGACGCAGCGGGGACAGGGCGAGCCACACCTCGGTCGGCGACGACCGGCCGCGCAGGGTGACCGGGGGCTGCTCCTCGTAGCGGATCGCGTCCTTGGTGAGCGCGTGGGTGCTGCCGCAGACCAACACCCCGCCGGGTGGCGCGACCGACTGCATCCGGGAGGCCGTGTTCACCACGTCGCCGGCCACGATGGCCTGTCCGCCGTCGCGCGCGGCGGCCACGTCGACGAGCGCCTCGCCGGTGGCCACCCCGACCCGGAACCGCAACTCGGCGCTGCCGGTCGGCGCGAACCGGGTGAGCACCCGTTGCAGTTCCAGACCGGCCCGTACGCAGCGCAGCGCGTCGGTCTCGGTGGCGATCGGGGCACCGAAGAGCGCCATCACCGCGTCCCCGATGTATTTCTCCACCACCCCGCCGTACTGGCCGACCACGCGGCGGGCGGCGGAGAAGAACCCGGTCTGCATGCCACGGACCTGCTCCGGGTCGGTGCGCTCGACGTACGGCGTGAAGTCGATCAGGTCCACGAAGAGCACGCTCACCCGGCGGCGGTCCTCCTGCGGGGTGACCGCGGCCGGTCGGTCCGCGCCCGGTCGGGGCGACCCGCAGGACGTGCAGAAGGTGACGTCCGCGGCGAGTGGGCGCAGGCAGTGCGGACACACGGCGCCCAACTCGGCGCCGCAGCCACCGCAGAAGCGGTCCCCGTCGGCGGCCGTGCGTCCACAGCGTCCACACTGCGCGGCGATGACATCCCCCCAGGAGACGAGCGGGTCGACGCCGATGGCGTCCCCTGACCGGAATTATCGCCCCCTGCGGCCGATGTCAGGTACCGGCCTGTTGGCTTGTGGACAGTCACCGACGGTGCCGACCGACTAGATTCAGGCGGCCAGATATCGAGCAGGGACCAAGGGGGACAGGTCAATGGTGTACGTCAAGTTGGAGAGCGACTGGACCGACGGCAACGGGGTCAGCCACTCCGCGGGCGACTCGGTGGACGTCGACGCCGCCACGCTCGCCACGCTGCAGGCCGAGGGCATCGTCAGCGAGCCGGTGCACGGCCCGGGTGGCGACGGCAAGGGCCCGGACAAGTGGGCCGGGCCGGGCAGCTCCGGGGTGTGACCCCACACCGATGACGCCGAAACGGCCGGGTCGCCCACTGGCGACCCGGCCGTTTCGTGTTGTTCGTGCGGTGTCAGCGGTCGTTCATGCCGGCGCGGCGGCGCAGCGCGGCCACGTCGGTCACCACGATCCGACGCCCCTCCGTACGCAGCCAGCCGCGGCTGGCGAACGAACCGATCGCCTGGTTGACGCTCTGCCGGGAGCCACCTGCCATCTCGGCCAGTTGACTCTGGTTGAGCTCGATCGTGATCATCGGTGCCTGGCTCTCGCCGGCCAACCGCACAAGCGTCTTGGCGACCCGACCTGGCAGGTCGAGGAAGACGTGGTCGGCGTTCTGCTCGGTCAGCCGGCGGATCAGCCCGCCCAGCGAGCGCATCACCGCGTCCAGGATGCGCGGGTTGGAGTGCACCAGCTCCATGAACGCGCCCCGCGAGAGGGCGAGCGCCGCGCAGTCCTCGATGGCCTCGGCCGAGGCGGACCGGGTGGACGCGTCGAGCAGGGAGACCTCGCCGAGCACGTCCGGTGGACGGATCACCGACAGCACGGCCCGCTCACCCGTGGGTGCGGTGCGGAAGACGGCCACCGCGCCGCGGCGCAACACGATGAGCGACTCGCCCGGGTCGTTCTCCACGAAGAGCAACTGGCCCTTGCGGTAGGTACGCGGAACGGCGGCGGCGATGACACGCTGCCGCACCTCGGGCTCCAGACCAGCGAACATCTCGACACCCGTGAGCGCGTCACCCGGCTCCGGCAGGCGCATCTCCACGGCCCAACCCCTCCCCGGTCATGGACCACACACTCGCTCACCGGGTGAACCTGATGGCCCTGACAAGGTGAACTGACACCGATTCGGCATCCGGTAGCGGTACACATCAGATCATGACGGTCCGGTCGCTTGCTGTACACCCCTCGAAGCACTTCCGTGACCGTCGCGAGCTGCGGCGTACCGTCATGGAAGTGCCGCTCAGGCCCGTCACCAGCGGTGCGGCGGCCCCCGCCGGGCGGGGCCGGGCGGCCGTGGGCGAGGATGGCCGGAATGGTCTACCGCTATTTCTACGACTGCGAGTTCATCGAGGACGGCACCACCGTCGACCTCGTCTCGATCGGTGTCGTCGACGAGTACGGCCGCGAGTTCTACGCGGTCTCCACGGAGTTCGACGACTCCCGTGCCGTGCCCTGGGTCCGGCGCAACGTACTGGACAAACTGCCGTCCCCGGCGGACCGGGCCTGGCGGTCGCGCGAGCGCATCCGCGACGACCTGTTCGACTTCCTGGTCGAGCCCATCCGGGACCGGCCGGGGGAGCAGTTGGAGCTGTGGGCCTGGTTCGCCGCGTACGACCATGTGGTGCTCGCCCAGCTCTGGGGTGCGATGCCGGCGCTGCCCCGGGAGATCCCCCGGTACACCAAGGAGCTGCGGCAGCTCTGGGACGACCGTGGTCGGCCCACGCTGCCGGACGCGGACGCGGCCCGGCACGACGCTCTGGTCGACGCTCGGCACAACCTGGCCCGCTGGCGGGCGATGACCTCTGGCGGGCGATGACGATCCGCCGAGCGGCGGTCGTACCGTCGTAGGTTTGACCGGTTCTGTCCCGGGCATCGGTTCGACCAGCCGATCCGAGGGAGAGTGCCATGAGCAACCAGCCGACCAGCGCCGCCGAGGCTCGGGTCCGGGTCACCGAGCTGGCCCGGGCGGCGCGGATCTGCATGCTCACCACGACCGCTCTGGACGGGCGGCAGGTGAGCCGGCCGATGGGGCTCCAGGAGGCCGAGTTCGACGGCGAGCTGTGGTTCTTCGCCTCCGCCGAGTCCGCCAAGGTCCGCCAGCTCCGGGTCAACCCGGAGGTCAACGTCGCCTTCTCCGACCAGAAGCACAACGCCTGGGTGTCGATCTCCGGCACCGCCACCGAGGGGTTCGACCGGGAGCGCGCCGAGCGGCTGTGGAACCCGCTGCTCAAGGCGTGGTTTCCCGATGGGCTGGACACCCCGGGACTCACCTTGATCAAGGTGCACGCCAGCTCCGCCGAGTACTGGGACCCAGCGAACAGCGCCGTGGTCAACCTGCTCGGCTTCGCGAAGGCCGCCGTCACCGGGCGGCCTCCGAAGGCCGGGGAGAACCACGAGGTGACGTTCTGAGCAGCGCTCGTCGGCCCGCCGCCCCGGGGCGCGCTGTCGTCGTACCGGCGGGCCGACTACAGTGCGCAGTGACGGCCCGCCCCGGGCCGGCAACGGCGCCGATGGTCTGATCTGACACATATCCTGGGGCAATTCGGGCTTTACCTGATGCTCCAGGAGGATGAGCGGATCATGCGTATCGGCGTGCTCACCGGCGGCGGCGACTGCCCCGGTCTCAACGCGGTCATCCGGGCGGTGGTCCGCAAGGGCGTCGCCACCTACGGTCACGAGTTCGTGGGCTTCCGGGACGGCTGGAAGGGCCCGCTGGAGGGTCTGTCCCGGCCCCTCGGCATCGCGGACGTCCGCGGCATCCTGCCCCGCGGCGGCACCATCCTCGGCTCGTCCCGGACCAACCCGTTCAAGATCGAGAACGGCGTCGAGCGGATCAAGGACAACCTCGCCGCCCAGGGTGTCGACGCGCTGATCGCGATCGGCGGCGAGGACACCCTCGGCGTGGCCACCAAGCTCTACGAGCTGGGCGTGCACGTGGTCGGCGTGCCGAAGACGATCGACAACGACCTCGGCGCCACCGACTACACCTTCGGCTTCGACACCGCGGTCAACATCGCGATGGAGGCCATCGACCGGCTGCACACCACCGCGGAGAGCCACCACCGCACCCTGGTCGTCGAGGTCATGGGCCGGCACGCCGGCTGGATCGCCCTGCACGCCGGCCTGGCCGGCGGCGCCAACGTGATCCTGCTGCCCGAGCGGCAGTTCGACGTCGACCAGGTGGCCGGCTACGTCGAGAAGCGCTTCCAGCACCAGTACGCCCCCATCGTCGTGGTCGCCGAGGGCGCCCAGCCGCTGGACGGCCAGATGGTCCTCGCCAACCAGGAGCTGGACTCGTTCGGCCACGTCCGCCTCGGCGGCATCGGCCAGTGGCTCGCCGAGCAGCTGGAGGCCAAGACCGGCAAGGAGGCCCGCACCGTGGTGCTGGGTCACATCCAGCGCGGTGGCACCCCGACCGCCTTCGACCGGGTGCTCGCCACCCGCCTGGGTCTGCAGGCCATCGACGCGGTCAACGACGGCGACTGGGGCAAGATGGTCGCGATGCAGAGCACCGATATCGTCCGGGTGCCCCTCGCCGAGGCCACCCGCGAGCTGAAGACCGTGCCGCTGGAGCGGTACGTCGAGGCCGAGGTCTTCTTCGGCAGCTGATCGACGGTTGACGGCACGGCGGGCCCGCGGGTCCGCCGTGCCGCGACCAGACGTTCGACGGCGTACCGGGCTCGCGGCCCGCTGCGCCGCAGCGCGACGCGAGGGGGTACGGCCGACATGTCCGCCGGGGTGCACACGGTCGCGGTCATTGGCGCGGGCAAGATCGGTGAGCTGATGCTCTCCGGGCTGCTGCGCTCGGGATGGCCGGTGGACCGGCTGCTGGCCACCGCCCGCCGGCCGGCCCGCGCCGAGGAGTTGACCGCCCGCTACGGCGTACGGGTCGTCGACAACCTGACCGCGGTGGACGAGGCGGCGGTGCTCGCGGTCTCCGTGAAACCGCAGGACGCCGCCGCGCTGCTCGACGAGATCGGCCCCAAGGTGCCGGCCGACAAGCTCGTCATCTCGCTCTGCGCCGGCCTGCCCACCAGCTTCTTCAACCGCCGGCTGCCCGACGGCACCCCGGTGGTCCGGGTGATGACCAACACCCCCGCGCTCGTCGACGAGGCGATGACGGCGATCTCGGCGGGCGCGCACGCCACCGGGGCGCACCTGGCGTTGGCCGAGGAGATGTTCAAGCCCCTCGGCCAGACGATCCGGGTGCCCGAGTCACAGCAGGACGCCGTCACGGCGCTGTCCGGCTCCGGGCCGGCCTACTTCTACCTGCTCGTCGAGGCCATGATCGACGCGGGAATCCTGCTCGGGCTGCCCCGGCAGGTGGCGCACGAACTCATCGTGCAGACCGCCATCGGCTCCGCGGTGATGTTGCGGGACTCCGGGGAACACCCGGTCAAGCTGCGCGAGGCGGTCACCTCGCCGGCCGGCACCACCATCTCCGCGATCCGCGAGTTGGAGAAGCACGGCGTACGGGCGGCGCTGCTCGCCGCGCTGGAGGCCGCCCGGGACCGTGCCCGGGAGCTGGCCGCCCAGGCCGACTGACCGTCGCGCGCCGCTGTCCGGTTGGTCCGTCTCCGCCCGTGGAGCGCTCACCGTTCTGCGCCGGTGGCCCTCGGGGTGCGTCATGGGGCCGTGTGTGCCGCATACTGGCCCGGTGTTCACACTTGCCCAGGCCCGGCACCTGGTGGCCACCCTGCAGCCGCGCGTCGACGAGTTGATCCGGGTCCGGGCCGACCTGGCTGAGCTGCAAGTCGACCTGGCCGACCACGGCGTGAGCGCGCTCGGCGGGCTGGCCGAGGTCAAGGGGCTGGAAGCTCGACTGCACGCAGTCGTCGACGAGCTGCACCAGCACGACATCCAGGTCAAGGGCATCGCCCCGGTCCTGCTTGACTTTCCCGGCGAACGCGCCGGCCGCGCCGTGCTCTGGTGCTGGCTGGAGGGCGACTCCGACGTGCGCTGGTACCACCGCGCCGAGTGCGGCTTCGCCGGCCGCCGCCCGCTCTGACCCGGCCGTCACGCTGGGTCGAGCGCTTGATCCACTCGGGGTTCTGAAAGTCGCGGCATCAGGGCGCGCCGGACACCGCGACTTCCGGGAAACCGAGTTGATCAAGCCGCACGGCGGGCGTCGGGGCGTGCGCGGGCGTCAGGCCGTGTGGTCAGCCTGCGGCGGAGTCCGGCAGTACCGGGCTGGCGGCCTCGGTCACCGCGAACACCACGACGTTGTCGCGGTAGTGCCCGCTCCGCCGGTCGAAGTCACCCCCGCAGGTGACCAGCCGCAGCTCCGCGCCGGGCGTCGGCCCGTAGACCGCCTCCGTCGGGAAGTGGTCCTTGCGGGTCCGCAGCGAGCCGGTCACCCGGAACGGCAGCCGCTGCCCGCCGCGCCACACCTCGACGCGGTCACCGGGGCGCAGCTCACCGAGCCGGGCGAACACCGCCGGTCCGCTCCGCGAGTCCAGGTGCCCGGCGAGCACTGCCGGCCCGGTGTCGCCCGGGGCCGGGCCGCCGCCGTACCAGCCGGCGGTGCCGAAGTCACTCGGCGGGATCAGCGCACCGGCCTGGTCCAGGCCGAGCACGGTGAGGGTGGAGTCGACACCGATGCGCGGTACGCGTACCCGCGTGGGTGGACCGTGTGGCGCGGGCGCGGCGGCCGTCGGTGGGCACTCGTCGGTGCAGCCGGGGTGCCAGGTCGCCGCCGGGGGCGGCGGGTCGGCGTCGGCCAGCCCGATGCCGGCGCCGGCGGTCAGGCAGACCGCCGCGCCGGCCGCGACCAGCGCGGCCGGCAGTATCCGGCGGTCACGATGCCGCCGGATCGACGGATCGGCCCGGGTGGTCACCAGGTGGTGCGCCGCCGCCGGCGCCACAGCAGCAGGGTCACCGCGACGGCCGCCGCGGCCAACCCGCCGGCCACCAGGGGGTACGCGCCGAGCCCGTTGCTGGCGGTGCCGCCGGCGCCGGTGTCCACCCCGCCGGCGGGAACGACGGTGCCGCCCTCGGCGTCGCGGCGCAGCTCGGCGGTGAGCCCGCCCTGCTTCGCGTCGAGCACCAGCAGCGAGTAGACCGCGCCGCCGGTGAGCCGCACCTCGGCGTTGGTGCTCGGCCCGTCGGCACCCGCCAGCCGCAGCCGCCAACTGCCCGGCTCGACCTGCTCATACTCGGTCGTGGAGGCGAACTGCACGTCGTTGGCGATCACCGGGCCGTCCGCGGCGGCGACGTCCAGCACCGGGGTACGCACGGAAGCCTGCACGACACGCACCTTGGCGCGGCCCTGCGTGGGCGCGCTGAGGTCGTCGTTGAGCACCCGCAGGCCCAGGTCCGCGTGTCGGCCGACACCGGCCACGGTGTACGCGTCACCGCTGGTGACCGCGACTTCGGTGGTGAGCACCGCGGGTTCGGTGGCGGGAGCGCCGGCCTCCCGCATCGCCACCGCGTACCGGCCGGGCGCCAGCTCGAAGTAGTCGGAGACCACGCCGTAGCCGACCCCGGGGAAGACCCGCGGTTTCGCGGCGCCCGGCGCGGCCAGGTAGACGTCGACGGCCGGGGTGTCCGGGGAGAGGTGGGCGAGCCGGACGTAGCCGACGGTGTCCGCACCGGTCGCGGCGCTGGCCGGCATCGGCGTGCCGGCTGCGGCGAGGGCGGTGCTGAGCAGAAGAGCGCCGGAGCCGGCCAGCAGCCGGCGGGGGGCGGTACGGAGCGTGAGCATCTCGCCTCCGGGAGCACGTTTGGTGAGCGGGCGGCAACCCAGAGAACAGGGTCCCGTGTGCGGGACTGCAACGCAAGTTGCCGCATCGATGTTTTCTGTCGCCGTCCCGACCCTCGCGTGGGCTCGGGCGGCCTGTCGCTACCGCTCCCGGACGGCGAGGAGGCCGAACAGGTCGGGAACCCCCGGGCCCGCCTCGGCGACCCGGAGCAGCCGGAGACCGGCCGCCACTGTCGCGTTGACCAGGTCGGCGAGAGGGATGTGCCAGGCGCCGACGCGTACCCGAACGCCATTGGTGTTCCAACTGTCGAAGGTGCGCGACCGGTCCGCGTACCGCGCGTCGACGACGACCCTGGGGTGCTGGCCCCGGTCGGCGAACGCGCCCACGAAGCACGGGTGCACGCCTACGTGTGCGAAGCGTCCGCCGGGGCGCAGAACCCGGGCGACCTCTCGCAACACGGCCGGGTAGTCGGGCAAGTCGGTGCTGGACAGCACACACATCGCGGCCGGCAGCGACGCGTCGGCGTACGGCAGGGCTGTCGCATCGCCCCGGGTTACCGGCAACCGCCCGCGCGCGTGCCGCAACTGCCCGCCGGACAGGTCCACGCCCACCGGCGTCCACCCCAGACCCGCCGGCACCGACGCGTGCGCGCCGGTGCCACAGCAGATGTCCAGGCAGAGGCCATCGCCCGCGCCGAGGAGGTCCGCCACGATGGCGTGTACGCGCCGGAGATAGTCGCCGCCGCCGGAGATGAAGTCCTCGTACCAGTCCGCGTGGGCGTCGTACGCCGGTGTGCTCGTCGTTCCCATCGGTCGATGCTAGGAAGCGGAGCCGTTCGTGCCGTGCCCGTTCTGCCGAGGGCAGAGACTGCCGGCGTCTGCCACCGCGGGGGCCGATGCGGGCGGCCGCGCTCGCCTATTCTCGGGCGATGCGGGATCGCCGGGTGGCGCTGGTGTGGACGGCCTTCGCCGTCGTCGCGTCGGTGTCCTGCGTGCTCGTCCTGCGGCGCGAAGACCGCCTCTCCGACCTGCACATCTACTACGGCGCACTGTCCGATCTGCACGCTGGTCGTCCGCTGTACGAGTTCCGGGCGGCCAATGGCGGGCCGTTCACGTATCCGCCGTTCGCCGCGCTCGTGCTGGGTCCGATCACCGCCGTGAGTGAGGGCGTACTCCAGGGGATCTGGCTGGTCGCGACGTGCGCGGCGGTCGTCGCCATCGCCGGGGCGGTGGGTGTCGCGCTGACCGCCCGGCGGTCCCGGCGGCCGCTGGTGGTGGCGGTGGCCGCCACGGTGCTGATGCTCTCCGCGCCGGTGCAGAGCAATCTGCGCTTCGGTCAGGTAAGCGTCTTCATCGTGTTGATGGCCCTGCTCGACGGGATGGGCGTCGGCCCGCCCCGGCTGCGCGGGATGCTGGTGGGGGTCGCCGCGGCGATCAAGCTGACCCCGCTGCTGTTCGTGGTCTACTTCCTCGCCACCGGCCGCTATCGCGACGCCGGCCGCGCGGTGGCGAGTTTCCTGGCCGGTGCGGGTCTCGCCGCGGTGGTGCTGCCCGCCGAGAGTTGGACGTACTGGACCGAGGCCGTCCGGCAGACCTCGCGGATCGGCAACCTCGCCTCGCTGGGCAATCAGTCCCTGCACGGGATGTTGCTGCGCGTCGGTGTGGACGAGACGACGTTGCCCCTGCTCTGGGGCGCTCTGGTGGCGCTCGTGTGTGCGGCGGCGTTGCTGCGGGCGCGACAGTTGGCGGTGCGGGGCCGTCCGGGGCACGCGGCCGTGCTCGTCGGCTGCGCCACCGTCGCCGCGTCCCCGGTGTCCTGGACCCACCACCAGGTCTGGCCGGTGCTCGCCGCGATGCTGCTGATCGGCGCGTCCGGTGTCACCCAGCGGGCCGCCGGCGTGGGGTTGCTCGCCGCCATGGTCGTCTCGTTGGGTGCGGTCCTCAGCCCGGTGTCGACACGGCCGGGTGTGCAGTTCCTCTTCGAGAACGCTCGCGCGATCGGCGTGAGCCTGCTGTGTCTGGTCGGCTTCGGCGGTGTCGCGGTCGCCGCCAGCCGGACGGCTCGGCGGCCGGCCGGCGGGCGGGGCTGGGTGCGGGTGGGCGTCACGGCGACGGTGGCGCTCGCGTTCTTCGCCGTGCAGCCGCTGCCCGCCGGGGCGGACCCCACCTTCAAGGCGTACGCCCTCGACGACGTGGTCAACCCGCGCTACTTCTTCGTCTGCCGTGGCCCGGTCGAGTGCGCCGCCTACGGCACCGACGCGCCGGTCACCTTCGGCACCCGCGCCGAGAAGACCAAGGTCCGGGTCAACGGCGTGGTCTCTGCGCAGGTGACCCGCCTGGAATACTATTCCGCGCCCGGTGGGGCGCCCCGGGCCATCCCGCTGCTGGACGCGTACCCGGGCAGTCGCACGTTCTCGTTCCGCTCGGCGAACATGGCCCAGGGGCGGCTCGTCGCGTACGCCTCGGGCGGCCAGCCGATCGCCAGCTACGACGAGGAACTCGCCGCCGCCCTCCGGACGGCCACCCGGTAGGCGGTCGCGGGAGGGCGGCGGGTCAGCTCAGCGGGTCGCGGCGGCCAGGGCGGCGCGCAGCTTGTCGGCGTCACCAGGTGCCGGGTGCTCCCAGTCGGTCGGGCTGGCGGAGTAGAGCGTGCCGTACGCCGGGGTGTCCGGCTGGTAGCGCCACCCCTCGGCCAGCGGGCCGACGTCCACCGCGTCGTAGCCGATCCGGTCGAGGAAGGCGGTCACCTCGGCCTTCGCGGCGGCGTCGTCGCCGGCGATGGCGAGGGCGCTGCGATCGGCGGCACCGGACGGGCGGGGGAGCGCGGCCAGGCCCTTGTAGTAGATGTTGTTGAAGACCTTGACCACCCGGGAGTCCGGCAGGTGCCGCTGGAGCAACTCGCTGCTGGTGGTCTCGCCCGAGTCCAGCTCGGGGAAGGTCCCGTCGCGCTGCGGGTAGTAGTTGTTGGTGTCGATGACGACCTTGCCGGCCAGCGGCTCGACGGGCACCGCGCGGTACGCCTTCAGCGGCACGGTGACCACCACCAGGTCGCCGACCTGCGCCGCGTCCTGTGCCGTGCCGGCGCTGGCGTGCTCGCCCAACTCCTCGACCAGGTCCTTCAGCGTCTCCGGGCCGCGTGAGTTGCTCAGCACCACGTCGTAGCCGGCGTCCACCGCCAGCCGGGCCACGGTGCCGCCGATGTTGCCACTGCCGATCAGTCCCACAGTTGTCATGTTGGTTCCCAACTCCGTCCACCCACGACGCATTCCCGACCAGTCCGGTGGGTTATTTTCGATGCCCGCTGGCGGGTAGCCGCGCGGCCTTCGTCGTTCCGGTGGGTGCCTGGTCGCGCCGCGAGCCGCCCCGCACAACGTACTGCTCGCGCTTGTCGCCGACCGGCTTCCCGCAGACATGCCACCCGACGGTGACGGGCGGTCCGTGCGGCCGGGCGCGGTGATCGCCGGTCGTCCTGCGGCGCGGACAACCCGGCAACATCGCGCTGGATCCTGGATGTAGAGGCATCCGCACTCACGGAGGCCACTAGATCCAGGATCGAGCGTGATCAAGGCGGTGCCGGGCGAGCCGGGGCGCGCCCGGGCGCTTGGGCCTCAGGCGGGGAGGGCCTTGTCGATTGCCGCCTGGAGGTCGGTGTCCTCGGGGGTGACCGTGGGGGCGAAGCGGGCGGCGACCGTGCCGTCCGGGGCCACCAGGAACTTCTCGAAGTTCCACCGGACGTCCCCGGTGTGCCCGTCGGCGTCCGGGGTGTCCACCAGCGCGGCGTAGAGCGGGTGTCGGTTGGGGCCGTTGACGTCGACCTTCTCGGTCAGCGGGAAGGTCACCCCATAGTTGACCTGGCAGAAGTCGCTGATCTCGGCGGCGCTGCCCGGCTCCTGCCCGGCGAACTGGTTGCACGGGACACCGAGCACCACCAGACCGCGCTCGGCGTAGGTGTCGGCGAGTGTCTGCAGGCCGGCGTACTGCGGGGTGAGGCCGCAGCGGGAGGCCACGTTGACGACCAGCAGCGCCTTGCCGCGGTAGCGGGCCAGGTCGGCGGGCCCACCGTTGAGGGCGTCGATCGGAATGTCGAAGACGGTCATGGCCCGAGGCTACGCGCCGACCGGGCGGTGGCCCGGAGGCGGGCGGAGCGGGTGCAATCCACACATCAAGGGAAATCGAAACATGCACATCTTGACGAAGTGATGACGCCGTGAGTACCGTCTC
The DNA here is from genome assembly GCF_040649655.1 of Micromonospora sp. NPDC048905. Lineage (NCBI taxonomy): Bacteria > Bacillati > Actinomycetota > Actinomycetes > Micromonosporales > Micromonosporaceae > Micromonospora > Micromonospora sp. NPDC048905. Next base: position 285,614 of record NZ_JBEZFV010000005.1, read on the forward strand.
ACCATCTCTTTTGGAAAGTTTCCTAACAGTTCGGGAGACGCCTTATGAAAAGATCGCTCCGCCGGGCCCTCTGGGCCGGTGCCGTGGTCGCCGTGACTGTCGCCGCGGTGCCGATGACCACCGCGTTCGGCGCCGGCAGTGTCACCACCACGTTCACCAGAGCACAGGACTGGGGGACCGGTCACGAGGCGAGGGTGACGGTCACCAACGGGTCGAGTGCCACCGTCACCACCTGGCGCATCGAGTTCGACCTGCCGTCGGGCACCACCATCAGCAGCGCCTGGGACGCCGACGTGACCAGCAGCGGCAACCACTACGTCGCGGTCAAGAAGAGCTGGGCCGGTGGCCTCGCCCCGGGTGCCTCCTTCAGTTGGGGTTACAACGGCACCGGCGCGTACAAGGCGCCGCTGAACTGCACCGTCAACGGCGCACCCTGCGGCGGCGGCACCCCGACCAGCCCGCCGACCACGAGCGCGCCGACCACCGCCCCGCCCACCACGGCGCCGCCCACCACCGCGCCGCCCACCACGGCACCCCCGACCACCAACCCGCCGAACCCCGGTGGCAAGAAGGTCGTCGGCTACTTCGCCGAATGGGGCGTCTACGGGCGCAACTACCACGTCAAGAACATCCAGACCAGCGGCTCCGCCGCCAAGCTGACCCACATCCTGTACGCCTTCGGCAACACCACCGGCGGCCGCTGCTCCATCGGGGACAGCTACGCCGACTACGAGAAGGCGTACACGGCGGCGGAGAGCGTGGACGGCGTCGCCGACACCTGGGACCAGCCGTTGCGCGGCAGCTTCAACCAGCTGCGCAAGCTCAAGCAGCTGAACCCGCACCTCAAGGTGATCTGGTCGTTCGGTGGCTGGACCTGGTCCGGCGGCTTCACCCAGGCCGCGCAGAACCCGGCCGCGTTCGCGGAGAGCTGCCACAACCTGGTCGAGGACCCGCGCTGGGCGGACGTCTTCGACGGCATCGACGTCGACTGGGAGTACCCGAACGCCTGCGGTCTGACCTGTGACACCAGCGGCCCGAACGCGTTCAAGAACGTGATCGGCGCGCTGCGGTCGAAGTTCGGGTCCAGCGCCCTGGTCACCGCCGCCATCACCGCGGACGGCAGCAACGGCGGCAAGATCGACGCCACCGACTACGCCGGGGCCATCGGCAACCTCAACTGGCTGATGCCGATGACCTACGACTACTTCGGCGCGTTCGCCGCCCAGGGTCCGACGGCGCCGCACTCGCCGCTCACCTCGTACACCGGCATCCCGCAGCAGGGCTTCAACTCCGACGCGGCGATCCAGAAGCTCAAGAGCAAGGGTGTCCCGGCCAGCAAGCTGCTGCTCGGGATCGGCTTCTACGGCCGCGGCTGGACCGGTGTCACCCAGGCCACTCCGGGTGGCAGCGCCACCGGCGCGGCGCCGGGCACCTACGAGGCGGGCATCGAGGACTACAAGGTCCTCAAGAACACCTGCCCGGCCACCGGCACGGTCGCCGGCACCGCGTACGCCAAGTGCGGCAGCAACTGGTGGAGCTACGACACCCCGTCGACCATCAACGGCAAGATGACGTACGCGAACAACCAGGGCCTCGGTGGCGCGTTCTTCTGGGAGCTCTCCGGTGACACGAGCAACGGCGAGCTCATCGGCGCCATCAAGGGCGGCCTCGGCTGAGCCGAAGGTCGACGCACCACCCACACGGCGGGGAGGGGCCCGCACCGCTCCTCCCCGCCCGTGAGACGACGGCCCGGTCGACGCCCAGCGTCGGCCGGGCCGCCGTTCGTTGGGTCGGACCAGCTCGATGTGGCAGACTCGCGGCTCGGCAGGTCTCGATCGCACCGTCGACGGAGGTGGTCATGCGCCCGATCCGCCGCAGGCTGGCGCCAACCGCCGCCGGGCTGATGCTGCTGCCGGTCGTCCTGGTCGGCTGCGGGATCGGCGACGACGACGCCAAGGAGAAGCCACCGGCCAAAACCGCGCGTGCCCCCGCCGAGGAGGCCGCCGCCCGCTCCCGGGAGCGCGTGCAGGCGTACCTCGACGCGATGACCGCGAAGGACGTCGCCGCCGGCCGGAGCCAGCTCTGCGCCGTCCTGCACGACGGCTTCGACCTGGCCGCCACCGGTCCCAACGGCGACTTCGCCGATCACTTCCAGGTGCCCGAGGCGGCCATCACCGCCATCCGGTCCGGGCCGCTGGGGCAGGAGGTGAGCGTGTCGGTCTCGGTCACCTCCGGCAAGCGCACCGTCGCCCGGCCGCTGGTGTTCACCGTCACCCGCCAGGGCAGCGACTGGTGCATCGCCGGAGAGGCGCCGGGTGAGCCGGACGCTTCGTCGCCGAAGGCGTCGCCTCCACCCCGCCCTGGGTCGAGTCCGGCGGGTTGATCTCCCATCTGCCGGAACCGTCCCCCTCGCCGCCCGGTCACCCCGACCGTCGCCGTACGCTTTCTGTCATGCGCCATGAGTGGCATCAGCTGAGCCATCCCGCGGTGGGCAGCCCGGGCCTGCAGACCAGCCGACCGACAGTCGACTCCGCCGAGGACGCCGCGCTCGGCCTGGATCGATGGCGGGAGCTGCCCCGCGAGCAGGTCCCGCCGTGGTCCGACCCGGCGGCCGTGGCCGCGGTCTGCAAGGTCCTCGACACCGTGCCGTCGGTCGTCGCGCCCTACGAGGTGGACCAGCTCCGGCAGAAGCTCGCCCTGGTCTGCGAGGGCAAGGCGTTCCTGCTCCAGGGCGGTGACTGCGCCGAGACGTTCGTGGACAACACCGAGAGTCACCTGCTGGCCAACGCCCGCACCCTGCTCCAGATGGCGATCGTGCTCACCTACGGCGCGTCGCTGCCGGTGGTCAAGGTCGCCCGGGTCGCCGGTCAGTACACGAAGCCGCGCTCGCTGCCCACCGACGCGCGCGGCCTGCCCGCGTACCGCGGCGACATGATCAACTCGCTGGAGGCCGACCCGGCCGCCCGGATCGCCGACCCGCAGCGCATGATCCGCGCGTACGCCAACTCGGCGGCGGCGATGAACATGCTCCGGGCGTACCTCGCCGGCGGGCTCGCCGACCTGCACGCCGTACACGACTGGAACAAGGGCTTCGTGAAGAGCTCCCCGGCCGGGGAGCGTTACGAGGCGATCGCCCGGGAGATCGACCGGGCGCTGGCCTTCATCCGGGCCTGCGGCATGACCGACGACGAGGCGCTGCGCACCGTCACGCTCTACTGCTCCCACGAGGCCCTGGCCCTGGAGTACGACCGGGCGCTCACCCGGGTCTCCGACAGTCGGGCGTACGGGCTCTCCGGGCACTTCCTCTGGATCGGCGAGCGCACCCGGCAGATCAGCGGCGCGCACATCGACTTCATCTCCCGGATCGCCAACCCGATCGGCGTCAAGCTCGGCCCGACCACCTCCCCGGACGAGGCGATCGAGCTGTGCGAGAAGCTCAACCCGGACAACATCCCCGGCCGGCTCACCCTGATCAGCCGGATGGGCAACCACCGGGTGCGCGACGCCCTGCCGCCGATCGTCGCCAAGGTCACCGCCGCCGGCGCCAAGGTGGTCTGGCAGTGCGACCCGATGCACGGCAACACGCACGAGTCGTCCAACGGCTACAAGACCCGGCACTTCGACCGCATCGTCGACGAGGTGCTCGGCTACTTCGAGGTGCACCGGGGGCTGGACACCCACCCCGGTGGCCTGCACGTGGAGTTGACCGGCGAGGACGTCACCGAGTGCCTGGGCGGCGCCCAGGGCATCGAGGACCTCGACCTGCCCGACCGGTACGAGACCGCCTGCGACCCCCGCCTGAACACCCAGCAGTCGTTGGAGTTGGCGTTCCTCGTAGCGGAGATGCTCCGTGGCTGACGCGAGAAGTGAGCTTGCGAGCCCCGCAGTCGGCAGCCGAAGGGACAACAGTGGCTGACGCGAGGAGTGAGCTTGCGAGCCCCGCAGTCGGCAGCCGAAGGGAAGATCATGGCTGATCTGTTCGTGGACCTGCGTTCCGACACGGTGACCCGACCTACGGCCGGGATGCGGGAGGCGATGGCCACCGCCGAGGTCGGTGACGACGTCTACGGCGAGGATCCGACGGTCAACGCGCTGGAGGCCGAGGTCGCGGCGCTGTTCGGGCACGAGGCGGCGCTGTTCGCTCCGAGCGGGTCGATGGCCAACCAGATCGCCCTGCAACTGCTGGTGTCACCCGGCGACGAGTTGCTCTGCGACGCCGACGCGCACGTGGTGACGTACGAGATCGGCGCCGCTGCCGCGTACGGCGGTATCTCCTCGCGGACCTGGCCCGCGGTCGGCGCGGACATCGAGCCGGAGAGGGTGGCCGCGATGATCCGGCCGGACGGCTACTTCGCCGTCCCCACCCGCGCGATCGCCGTCGAGCAGACCCACAACCGTGGCGGTGGCGGGGTGATCCCGCTGGCCACCCTGCGGGACCTGCGCGGGGTCGCCGACGACGCGGGCGTCGCGTTGCACTGTGACGGCGCCCGGATCTGGCACGCGCACGTCGCCGACGGGGTGCCCCTGATCGAGTACGGCCGGCTGTTCGACACGCTGTCGGTGTGTCTCTCCAAGGGCCTCGGCGCTCCGGTCGGCTCGCTGGTGGTGGGCAGTGCGGAGAAGATCGAGCGGGCCCGGATGATCCGTAAGCGGATGGGCGGCGGCATGCGTCAGGCCGGCATCCTCGCCGCCGCCGGCCGGTACGCGCTCGCGCACCACATCGACCGGCTGGCCGATGACCACGCGAGGGCGGCCCGGCTCGCCGAGGCCGTCGCGCCGTTCGGTGTGCTGGCCACCACGGTCCGCACCAACCTGGTCGCGCTGGACCTGACGAAGCACGCACTGGACGCGCGTGCCCTGGCCGCCGCCGCGCGTGCCGAGGGCGTACTCGTGTCGGTGCTCGGCCCCCGTACCGCCCGCCTGGTCACCCACCTCGGCCTCGACGACGCGGACATCGACCGCGCGGTAGCGGCCCTGCCCCGCATCCTCACCGCCTGAGCCCGCTCCTGGTGATCAAGAGGTTTGCGTCAGATTCCGGCTTCCGGATGACGCAAACCTCTTGATCAAGCCGGCGGAGGGCGGGGCGGCGGGGCGGCGGGGGCGGGCTTGGTGGGGCTTGGTCAGGTTGGCGGGGCCGGGCGGAGTCGGGTGAGGGTTTCGATGTCGGCCTCGTGGCCCTCATGTTTGTCGCCGCTCGGGGTCTCCACCACGATCGGGACGCCTGCGGTCGCCGGGTGGGTCATCAGCTCGGCGAAGGCGGGCTCGCCGATGGTGCCCTTACCGATGTTCTCGTGCCGGTCCCGGGTAGAGCCGCACAGATCCTTCGAGTCGTTGGCGTGGACCAGCCGCAGCCGGTCCGCGCCGACCGTGGCCACCAGGGTGTCCAGCGTCGCCGTCATGCCGCCCTCGGCAGCCAGGTCGTGGCCGGCGGCCCAGGCGTGGCAGGTGTCGAAGCAGACTCCGAGCATGGGGTGCCGGTCCACCGCGTCCAGGTAGGGTCCGAGCTGCTCCACCCGGGAGGCCAGGGACCGGCCGCCGCCGGCGCTCGGCTCGACGAGCAGCATCGGCCCACCGGCGTCGGCGGACCAGTCGAGAAGCGGCAGCAACTCCCGGCGGACCTGTCGCATCGCCGCCTCGGCGTGCCCCTCGTCCACCGAACTGCCCGCGTGGAAGACCACCGCCCGTGCGCCGATCGCGACGCCCCGACGCAGGGCGTGGGCCAGGGTCTGCGCCGACTTCTCGACCGTCGCCGGGGTGGGCGAGCCGAGGTTGACCAGCAGCGAGGCGTGGATGAACGCCGGAATGCCCCGCTCGGCGCAGCCGTCACGGAACAGGGCGTCCTGCACGGGGTCACCGCTGGGCAGCGCCCAGCCCCGTGAGTTGGAGACGTAGACCTGCACCACCTGGGCGCCGGTCGCGTCGACGTACGGCAGGGCGGCCTTGGCCAGCCCACCGGAGGTCGGCGTGTGCGCGCCCACCGGACGCGAGGTGACCGCCGGCATCAGAAGCACGTGAGGGTGACCGGGGTGCCCGGCGGCACCTGCGAATTCTCGCCCGGAATCTGGATCCGGACCACGGCGTTGGGGTTGACCGCGACCGTCACCGGGAAACCCTGGCTCTCCAACGCCTGCTTGGCCTGCTGACACGGCAGGTCGACCACCCGGGGCACGACGATCGCCGCCGGGCCCTTGCTGACGTCCAGCTTGACCTGGGTGCCCTTCTCCACGCCGGCACCATCGGCGGGGCTCTGGCCGAGGATCTCGTCCCTGGGCTTGTCGGAGTCCTTGTAGGTCTCCACCAGCACCAGGTTGAGCCGGGCCAGGGTGGCGCGAGCCTCGTTGAGGTTCTTGCCGACCAGGTTCGGCACCGTCACCGGTGCCCTGCCCCGGCTCAGGATGACGGTGATCTTCGCGCCGGGTTTGACCTCGGCGCCCACCTTGGGGGAGGTGTCCAGCACGACCCCGGCCGGCAGGTTGTCGTCGTAGCGGGAGGCACCCTTGGCCACCACCAGCTTCACGTTGACCAGGTCCGCCTCGGCGAGCTCGAACTCCTTGCCGATCACGTCCGGCACGGGGAAGCGTTCCGGGCCGAGGGAGAGGGTCAGGGTGATCGCGTCACCCTTGACGATCTTGGTGGAGGACGCCGGTTTCTGCTCCAGCACGCTGTCCTTCGGGGCCTGCTCGTCGAAGCGTGGCTCACCGTACTTCAGGGTGAGCCCGGCACGCTCGGCCTGCGTCTGTGCCTCGGCCTTGCTCAGGCTCACCAGCTGCGGGGCGTCCGTGTAACGGCCGACGCCGAACCACCAACCCCCGATCGCGGCCACCAGGCCGAGCGTCACCACCACGGCCGCGACGGCCAGCCGGCCGCGCGGGCTGGCCAGCAGCGTGCTGCGCAGCGCGGTGAGCCGGGATCCCAGCCCCGCTTCGGGCTCCGGGGCGGCCCGTCGCCGACCCGGCCCCTGGGCGGCGCCCTCGGGCAACCGCGCCCAGGACGGGCGGTCGGAAGGGCGGACCGTCGCGACCACCATTGTCGGCTGGGAGAGCGGCTCGCCGCTCACCGGGCGGAGCACGGCGGTGTGGCTGTTGGCGTCGCCCAGGCGATCCCGGGCGACCTGCACCTCGGCCAGCAGCGCGCCGGCGTCGGCGGGCCGCGCGTTGGGATCGCGCCGAGTGGCCCGCTGCACCAGGTCGTCGAGGACCGGCGGCAGGCCGGGCACCAGCGTCGAGGGTGCCGGTACGTCCCGGTCGACGTGCTGCCAGGCGACGTCCACCGGGCGATCCCCGTCGTACGGCACGCGGCCGGTGAGCATCTCGAACAGCACGATGCCGGCCGAGTAGACGTCGGTACGGGGATCGGCGCGGCCCTCGGTGACCAGCTCCGGGGCGACGTACGCCACGGTGGCCATCAACTGGTTGCCCTGCTCCTCGTCGGCGCTCGCCTCGACCGCCCGGGCCAGCCCGAAGTCGGCCACCTTGACCACGCTGTCGACCAGGTTGGCCACACCACCGGTGGGGGCCTCGGCCACCAGCACGTTCTCCGGCTTGACGTCGCGGTGCACCAGGCCGGACCGGTGCGCGGCGGCGATCGCGGCGAGCATCTGCTCGGCGATGGCCAGCGCCTCGTCCGGGTTGAGCCGGCGTCGCTCGGCCAGCACGTCGCGCAGCGTACGGCCGCGGACGTACTCCATCACCAGGTACGGCAGACCGGCGTGCGTGCCCTGGTCGTAGACCGCCACCACGTTCGGGTGGGTCAGCCGGGCGATGGTCTTCGCCTCGTCGGTGAACCGGGCCACGAAGTTGGCGATCCGGGCCCTGGCCTCGGGGGCCTGGGTCGGATGGATGATTTTGACAGCGACGGTGCGCTCAAGGCGCTCGTCGGTGGCGGTGTACACGGTCGCCATGCCACCACGGGCCACGCGACCGCGAATGCGGTAGCGCCCGTCGATCAGCGAGCCCAGCAACGTGTCGGCGACCTGAGTGTCCATCGGCAGGGAGTCTATGTGTCCAGGGGGTGAAGGTTGAACAGGATGCTACAGCCGGACGTCGAACGGGTCCGTCCCGCTGCGCTCACCGCTGCCTTATCCGCGGGCCAGCGGCGCCACGAGAGCGGTCGTCCGGGGTGCCGGTGGCCCGTTGCGACGGTGGCGTGGCAGGGTGGTCGGGTGACCGAACCCGTACCCGACCAGGCCGTGCCCAGCCTGGAGCTCGCCGGACCCGCCGACCCGGCCGGCTGGCTGACCCTGCCCGACGTCGCCGAGCGCCTCGACGTGTCGATCAGCAAGGTGCACCAGATGATCCGTGACCGGGAGTTGCTGGCGGTCCGCCGCGACGGCATCCGCCGCATCCCGGCGGACCTGGTCGCCAACGAGACCGCGCTCAAGCACCTGCCCGGCGTGCTCAACCTGCTCACCGACAACGGCTACGACGACGAGGCCGCCCTGCGCTGGCTGTACGAGCCGGACGACACCCTCCCCGGCAACACGCCGGCCGCAGCCCTCTCCGGCGACCAGGCCCGCGAAGTAAAACGCCGAGCCCAAGCCCTAGGCTTCTAGCCCCCCCACCCCACCCGGCCGCCCCCGGCTGTTTCTGCGCGTCGATCATGAGGTTATTGCCCCGCCGAGGCGAGTGGCGATGACTCCATGATCAATGCGCAGAAACGGGCCAGGGGCCGGGACGCGGGGTTAGTCGGCTCGGCGGGTTGCGGCTATGGCCAGGTCTACCAGGGCCTGGCGGGCCTCGGTGTCCAGGTCGACGGCGGTCAGGGCCGCCAGCGCGGCGTCGGTCAGCGTGACGATCCGCTGCTCGGTGCGGGCCAACGCCCCGCTCGCGGTGATCAGCTCGCGGAGCCGAGCCACTCCCCGCTCGTCCAGCTCAGGGTCGCCGAGTTGGCCCAGCAGCAGCTCACGCCCGGCGTCGTCGGTGGCCTCCACGGCCGCCGCCACCAGGTAGGTGCGCTTGCCCTCGCGCAGGTCGTCCCCGGCCGGCTTGCCGGTCAGCGCCGGATCACCGAAGACACCCAGCACGTCGTCGCGGAGCTGGAACGCCTCACCCAGCGGCAGCCCGTACGCCGAGTAGCACGCCCGTACGTCTGCCGTCGCGTCGGCCAGCGCGGCGCCGAGCAGCAGCGGACGCTCGACGGTGTACTTCGCCGACTTGTACCGGGCGACCTTGCTGGCCCGTTCCACCGAGGTGTCGCCGGTGACCTGCGTCAGCACGTCGAGGTACTGCCCGACGGTGACCTCGGTGCGCATCTCGTCGAAGACCGGTCGGGCCCGCGCCAACGACCACAGGTCCAGCCCCGCGGAGTGCAGCAGCTCGTCGGACCAGACCAGGCACAGGTCGCCGAGCAGGATGGCGGCGGCGTCGCCGAAGCCGTCCGGGTCACCGCCCCAGCCGGCCTCCCGGTGCCGTGCGGCGAACCGCCGGTGCACCGCGAGCTCGCCGCGTCGGGTGTCGGAGCGGTCCATCAGGTCGTCGTGGATCAGGGCACTGGCCTGGACGAACTCCAGCGCGGCCAGGGCGGTGAGCACCTCGTCGCCGTCGAGGCCGCCCGCGCCCCGAAACCCCCAGTACGCGAATGCCGGGCGGAGCCGTTTGCCGCCGCCGAGCACGAAAGCCTCGATCGCCTCGGCCACCGGGGCCAGGGCGTCATCCACGGCGGCGAGTCGCACGCGTTGGCCGGTCAGGAACTCGCTGAGGGCTTTGTCGACGCGCTGCCGTAGGCCGGCACGGTCGACGGGAGAGACGGGGGCAGCGTGGGTCACGTACCGACGCTAGCCGGTCGCTCCGGTCCGCGCCCCGGTGCCACGCGTAGGGCCGGTGTCAAAGCCTCTTGCCGGACCGCCGTCTGGCCTCCGCCTCGGCTCGACCGAGGACTGTGCCACCGGCCCTGGTCCCGTCGGTGCGACCGGGACCGGTGCGCCCCGCCGGTCGCGTGCCGGCCGCCGCGGTGCGGCCCGGTCCGGGGGCGCGCGTGGCGCCGGCCCGGCGGGTGCCCGCGGCGGCCTCGGTGAGGGTCACCAGCGGCACGTCCAGGACGACGGCGAGCCAGCCGAGCCAGAACCCACCGGGAACACGACGCTGTCGTTCCCACCGGGACACCTCGTGCCGGCTCAACGTCGGCACCCCGGCGGCGGCGCACAACTCGGCGGCGGCCCGCTGCTGGCTCCAGCCACGGGCCAGCCGGCACCGGGCCAGCAGCGGGCCGAGCTGCGCCGGGCGCGGCGATCGGGGCGCGGTCATGGGTCCTCCTGGCGGGCGTCGGTGCGGGTGACGACCCGCCCCGACCGGACGGGACCTGCGTCACCGCGTGTGGCTGACCCCCGCGCGGGACCCGGGCGCCGCCCCCGCCGCCCCTCCCACGCCACCCATTCCTACCTCCGGGGTACGACGCCCTCCGGTCGTCGGACCCGGCGGACGGTGCGGTAGGGGACCGCCAAGTGGAAAGCGTCTGGGTCGTGGTGGCGTCGCCCGCTAGAGTCGGGTCGTGGCGCTCGGTCTTCCCTCGGTACTCCCCAATCCGCAGCCGGCGATCGGGGAGCTCATTCGTGAGCGCCAACCGACCTTCTCGTTCGAGTTCTTCCCGCCCAAGACGGAGGCGGGGGAGACGCTGCTCTGGCAGGCCATCCGCGAGCTGGAGTCGCTGCGCCCGTCATTCGTGTCGATCACCTACGGTGCGGGCGGTTCGACCCGGGACACCACCGTGTCGGTGACCGAACGGATCGCCACCGACACCACCCTGCTGCCGATGGCCCACCTGACCGCGGTCAACCACTCCGTCGCCGAGCTGCGACACGTGATCGGCCGGCTCGCCGGGGTGGGGGTGCGCAACGTGCTGGCGGTGCGCGGTGACCCGCCGGGCGACCCCGGCGGGGAGTGGGTCCGCCACGCCGAGGGCGTCGACTACGCCGAGGACCTGGTCCGCCTGGTCCGCGACGCCGGTGACTTCAGCGTGGGCGTGGCGGCCTTCCCGTACAAGCACCCCCGCTCACCCGACGTGGCCAGCGACACCGCGCACTTCGTCCGCAAGTGCCGGGCCGGCGCCGAGTTCGCGATCACGCAGATGTTCTTCGACGCCGACGACTACCTACGGCTGCGCGACCGGGTGGCCGCCGCCGGCTGCGACACCCCGATCCTGGCCGGGGTGATGCCGGTGACCCAGATCGGCACCATCGAGCGGTCCGTGCAGCTGTCCGGCGCGCCCTTCCCGCCGGCGCTGGCGGCCCGCTTCGAGCGGGTCGCCGACGACCCGGAGGCCGTTCGCCAGCTCGGTGTCGAGCAGGCCAGCGAGATGAGCCGCCGACTGCTGGACGAGGGTGTGCCGGGCATCCACTTCATCACCCTCAACCGGTCCACCGCGACTCGTGAGGTCTGGCAGAACCTGAAGGTCGGCGCGCGGGTGTGAATGTCCCACCTGCGACACCTGATGCCCGGCACGACGGTTGATCCGTGGTGGGCACACAGCTGAACTGGGACCAGTACGCCACGGCATGGGCGCGGTTGCACGGCGGGTTCGACCCGCGGGTCGCGGCGCCGGTGGTGCGCGCCTGGCTGCGGTTCGCCTACCACGTGGGGTACGTGCTGGGGCGGCTGCGGGTCAGCCCCACCGCGGTCACCGTGGCCGGGGTGGTGCTCTGTTTCTGCGTACCGTTGCTGGTCACCCGGCCGGGAGACGGGCCGTTCCTCGGTGCGTTGTTCGTGCTGCTCGCCGCCGTGGCGGACAGCGTGGACGGTGCGGTGGCGGTCGCCACCGGCCGCACCACCCGGCTCGGCTACGTCTACGACTCGGTCGCCGACCGGCTCGGTGAGGTGGCCTGGCTGCTGGCGTTCTGGCTGGTCGGCGCGCCGGGAGCGCTCGTCGTCGCGGGTGGCGCGCTGTCCTGGCTGCACGAGTACGTGCGGGCCCGGGCGGTCGCCGCCGGCATGCGTGACATCGGCGCGGTCACCGTCGGGGAACGCCCCACCCGGGTCTCGGTGGCGCTGGCCGGCCTGGTGGTCGCCGGGCTGGCCGGCCTGATCGAGGCGGACCTGGCCGCCGGCACCATCACCATGGCGACCGCGGTGTGGGTGCTGCTGGCCGGTTTCGGCCTCGGGCAACTGCTCTCCAGCATCCGGCGCGCCCTGCTCGACGCCGGCTGAGCGGCTGGCCCTACCAGGCGGGGCCGATCTCGTCGGCGACGATCTGCGCGGAGAGGGTCACCATCGGCAACCCGCCGCCCGGGTGGGTGGAGCCACCCACCAGCCACAGCCCGTTCGCCGGGCCGCGGTTGGCGGGGCGGAGCAACCCGCCGGCGGTGCCGTAGATCGAACCGCCCGGCGCGCCGGTCGCCGTGCCCAGGTCGGCGGGGGTGCGGATCTCACGGAACAGCAGCCGGTCGCGCACGTCCACGCCGCGCCGGGCCAGCACCTCCAGGATCCGGTCGGCGTACGCGTCGGCCAGCCCCGGGCGTCGCCAGTCGACCGCGCCCGCCGCGCTGCCGTGGCGGGGGGCGTTGACCAGCACGAACCACGCCTCGTGCCCGCCCGGACGGACCATCGGGTCGTCGGCCACGGTGACGAACACCGTCGGGTCGACCGCCGGCCGGGCCCGTACGCCGCGCCCGGGGTTCCCGAAGACGGCGTCGAACTCCGCGTCGTAGTCGTCCGGGAAGAAGACGGTGTGGTGGGCCAGCCCGGTGCTGCCGGAGACACCGAGCAGCAGCACGAAGCCGGCGAGGCTGCGGTCGGTCAGCCCGGCCAGCCGACGCGGGTGCGGCAGCAGGTCACGGTAGACGGTCAGCGCGTCCACGTTGGCCACCACCACGTCGGCGGGCACCGGCGCGGTGACGCCGGCGAGGCGTACCCCGTGCACCCGGCCGCCGGTGGCGTCGATCCGGGTGACCGTGGTGTCGGTCTGCACGACCACGCCGAGGTCCAGGCAGCGGGTCAGCAGCGCGTCGGCGAGGGTGCCCAGCCCACCGCGCAGGTACCAGCCACCGAAGGCCAGCTCGGCGTAGGGGACCGCGACCAGCGCCGCCGGCGCCCGGCGCGGGTCGGCGCCGGTGTAGGTGGCGTACCGGTCCAGCATCATCCGCAGCCGCGGGTCGGACAGGTGCCCGCGGCCCAACCCGCGCAGGGTGCGGCCCGGGGCGATGGCGGCCAGGTCGCCGAGCCGCCAGGCCAACGACGCGAGATCGCGGGGGGAGTCGACGGTACGGCGCAGGATGTCGCGTTCGGAGGCCCGCCACACCCGTTCGGCGCGGTGCCACAGCCGTTGCCAGTCGGCCGCCGCCCGGTCACCGAGGGCGGCCCCGATCCGGGTGGTGAACTCCGCCGGGTCGGCGCACGAGTCCAGGGTCGGGCCGCCGCCGGGAAAGACGTGCCGGACGATCGGGTCCAACGGGACCAGGTCGAGATATTCGTCGAGCTTCGCCCCGGTCGCCTCGAACAGGTCGTGGAAGACCTGGGGCAGGGTGAGCAGGCTCGGCCCGGTGTCGAAGTGGAACGGACCGGCCGGGGTGTCGTGCGCGTACCGGCCGAGCTTGCCACCGACCGTGTCGGCGGCCTCGAAGACGGTCACCTGGTGCCCGGTGGCGGCCAGCCGGGCGGCGGTGGCGAGGCCACCCACCCCGGCGCCGACGACCACGATCCGCGCCATGCCACGCCCTCCTAGCTGACCGGGCGGCCCCGCCAGGTCAGGCGGCGTCGCTTTCGCAGATGGTACGACCGTAGGGTCAACCAACCGAGGACCACGACCGACACGGGGTGTGCGAGCGCGTCGGGCCACCACCGGCCTCCGGTCGCCCGGGCGGTGAGCACCCGTCCGGCCACCCCCAGCAGGTATGCGATGAGCGCAACCATCGACACCCGCGGAGCTGTCGAGGCGAACCCCAGCGCGATCAGCGGCGGGGCGGTGTAGAGCAGCAGCAGCGCCGCCACCACGGCCGCCGCCGCGCCCGGGTGCCCGAACGACGCCCAGAGCGACTTCGCGTACCCGTCGCGCAGTTGCGGCCAGTCGTCGTACATCCGGCAGGTGGCCAGCCGGGAGCCGTCGGCCAGGGCGATCCGCCCACCGGCGCGTTTGACCGCCCGGGCCAGCTCGACGTCCTCCAGGATCTTGTCGGCGACCGCGGCGTGCCCGCCGGCGGCGGTGTAGCCGGCCCGGTCCAGCACCAGGAACTGGCCGCCCGCCGCGGCCAGCGACGGCCGCCGCGAGCGTTCCATCGCGCGCAGCGGCAGGAACGTCAACCACAACCACTGCAACAGCGGCTGCACCAGCCGGTCGGCCGCCGTCGCCGCCACGATCCGGGGGTACGGCGACAGCAGCGTCACGCGGGCGTCGCGTAGCTCGGTGACGGCCGCCGCCACCGCGTGCGGGGCGAGCACCACGTCGGCGTCGACGAAGACCAGCGCGGTGGCGTCCGGGTCGGCCCGGGTGGCCAACTGCCAGCAGGCGTGCGGCTTGCCCAGCCAGCCCGGCGGCGGGGCGACCCCGGTGAGGAGCGTGACCCGGGGATCGTCGCCGACCACCGCGCGGACCACGTCGGCGGTGCCGTCGGTGGACCCGTCGTCGAGGACCACGACGCGCAGCCCCGGTACACCGCGTTGGGCGAGCAGGGCGCGCAGGCAGGGCGTGACCCGGGCGGCCTCGTCGCGCAGCGGCAGCAGCACGGCGACCGGCTCGTCGAGGGCGTCGGGTCGGTCGGCAGGCCGGCGCAGCCAGCGGGTGGCGTTGAGCCAGGTGTGCCCGGTCAGCGCGGCGACGGCGATGAGCAGGGCGAGCAGGACGGTCATCGGGTCGCGTCGACGCCGGGGCGGTGTGGCTGGTGGGCCTTCCGACCGGAGTCACCGCCCCGGCGGGCACGCAGGAGGGTCACCGCCAGGGGTATGGCGGTCACCGACATGCCGGCCGCCCCCCAGAGCGCCGACGCGGGCAGGTCGAGGAAGACCGCGTGGGCCAGGATGCTGGAGAAGTACGTCCACAGGTAGAGCGCGGCCATCGGGTCGTCGCGCCGGTCGGTGTGCTCGGCGGCCGATCCGGCCAGCGGACGCAGGGCGCTCATCATCAGCACCGCGAAGAGCAACCAGCCCAGGTAGTTGCTGACCGGAATGCCGGCCAGGCCGGGCAACGCGGGGGTGGCGTCCCGCCAGACCCAGTAGCCCTCGGCCACCATCTGCGGGTCGAGGAAGAGGTCCCAGGCGGCCAGCCCCACGGTGGCCAGCGCGATCCGCCGTACCCACCGAGCAGCCACCGACCTGCCGCCGCCGGTCAGCCGGACCGCCGCCAGCCAGGCCGGCCAGGCCATCCAGGTCCAGGCCAGCGGAATGATCAGCGGCACTCCGGCCAGCTTGGGACCCAGTTCCCCGGAGTAGTCGTAGCTGCCGAACGGCACACCGGTGGCCACCCCGACCGCCTCGATCGCGAACCCACCGCCGGTGGCCACCGCCACCAGCGCCGCCGCGACCCGCGGACCCCGGCTGAGCAGCGCGTGGCCCACCGAGAGCAGCCACCCGAGTACGACGGTGGCCACGGTGAGCCCGGCCCGGGTGGCGCCGGTGGTGAGCGGGTAGCAGATCTGGGCGAGCACCAGGACGGCGAGCAGTGTCCAGGAGATCCGCCGGGTCATGACGCCGGTGGCTCGAGCGGCAGATCCCGACCGAGCACGCCGAACGGTCGCTCGTCGCCGGGGAAGTGGAAGTTGCGCAGCACGTCGACGAAACCGAAGCGCCGGTACAACCGCCAGGCCCGCGAGGTCTGCTCGTCGGCCTCCGGGGTGGACAGCAGCGTGGTGTCGCCCTCGGCCATGCCGAGCAGCGCGCGCAGTTGGCCGGTGCCCAGGCCGTGGCCCTGCGCCGGTGGCCGGACGTGCAACTCGACCACCTCGAAGCAGTGGGTGAGCCAGCGCGTGCGGGTCGGGGTGTCCAGCGCCCGGTACACCTGGTCGTGCCACCACTGACCGGAGGCGCCCAGGTAGCCGTAGCCGAAACCGGCGAGGTGCCCCTCGCTGGTCAGGCTGGCGACCGCCCGGAAACCCGGCCGGCGGACGTGGGTGGCGATGTAGCCGCGTCGGGCCTCGAGCAGGTCGGTGCGGTATCCCATCGCCTCGCCGTAGACGGCCACCACGTCGTCCAGCCGCCGGACGAGATCGTCCGGCGTCCAGCGCACCAACCTCATGCCCGTCCACCCTTCACCGTTTCCGGGCCACCGTCGGCGACCCACCCGAGCACCGACCGGTCGCCGACCACGTCGCGCACCTCGAACCGGGCGAACAACTCCTCGGCGTACCAGCCCTCGGTGGGGGTTCGCATGATCGCCGCCCGGTGCTCCGGGTGACGGTACGCGAACGCCACCAGGTCTGTCGGGTCGCGCCACACGCTCACCGTGCCCTGCCAACCCAGCGGTGCCTCCCCGACCCCGAACCGGGCCAGCAACCCGGGCGCGTCGCGCAGGGCGGCGGCCACCGGCGGGATCGCCCGCCAGAAGGTGGCCGCCCGGCGTACCCGCAACCGGGCCCGGGTCAGCGCCAGCACCGGGCCGGTGACCCGGCCGCCCGCGGGCTCGCCGAACGGTCGTTGACCGGACCACTCGCCCCGGCTGCTCAGCGGACGCAGGTCGACCCGGGCCTGGGCGCGGGCGATGCGGGCCCAGGCGCGGCCGACCGGCGAGTCGTCGAAGTCGGCCGCCGAGGCGGGGGAGTCCCAGACGGTCAGCGCCGCCCACCGGGTCAGGTCGGCGTCGCCGGGTCCGAAGCCGGTGCCGGTCCCGGTGCCCAGCAGCTTGCCGAACCGGACGCCCGGGTGGGTCCGCAGCCGGCGCGGGTCCACCGCCATCCGGATCAGCGCCCGGGGCAGCGCACCGGGGGAGGTCCGCCAGACGTGCAGGGTGACCAACTCCGGTACGGCGCTGCCGGGCTCACCGGTTGGCTCGCTCACGCCACCTCGGCCGGGGTGCCGGCGGTGACCCGCAGCAGTTCGGCGTAGGTGGTCGGAAAGACCGCCTGCGGTACGCCACCCGCGGCCCAGATCTCGGGGTACGTCGCCAGCGCCGTGTCCACCAGGGTGCGCAGCGGGTGCGGGTGCCCGAGCGGGGCGACCCCGCCGATCGGCTGCCCGGTGTGCGTCCGGACGAACTCCGGGGTGGCCCGGCGCAGCCGGGTGACCCCGATCGACGCGGCCAGGCCGGCGGTGTCCACCCGGTGCGCGCCGGAGGTGAGCACGAGCAGCGGCGCGTCGTCCGCGTCGAAGATCAACGAGTTGGCGATCTGGCCGACCTCGACGTCGAGCGCCTCGGCGGCGGCCGCCGCGGTGTGCACCGCCTCGGGCAGCAGGCGGATCGTGCTGGGCTCACCGGCGCCGTCGAGCGTGCCGGCGGCGGTGAGCGCGTCCTGCACCGCCCGTACGTTCGGGTGTGGCTGCATCCCGCCATTCTTCCCGGTCCGCTGGCGCCCGGTTCAGTCGGCCGGCACGGGCGGCGCGTCACACGTTGCATTTTCGTCGGAGGGGAGGTGTACTGTCAGCAGCAGTTAGAACGAGTGTTCGATTGCCTCGAACGCCCGTTCCAACCAGCCGGAGCGCGGCGTTTCGCGGCGCCAGCTCCGGCCGGTGTGGCTCCGCGGGCCGCACCTGGGTTTCCGGGCAGTCGCGAGCCTGGTCCCGACAGGCAGGAGCGTCGCTCGCCGCCCACGACCCCCGGGCGGCGGGCGACGCACCCGCCGGTACGCCGGCCGGGTGTGGTGTGGGGAAGCGTCCACACCCGGCCGGCCACACCCGGTGCGTCTTCCTCCGCACCACCCGACCTCGGCGTCTCGTCGGTGGCATCAGCCGCCGGAGCGACGTCTCGGCCACGTGGAGGAGAGACACCCATGCCGACCAACCCGGCTCAGGCACCGACGGTGCCGGCGCACGTGCTGCCGCACCGCACCCCCGCCCAACTCCTCACGTTGGCGCGGCGCGGGCTGGTCGAGGCCGGCCAGACCCGACCCGACGGCCTGCGCTACGCGGCTGCCCACCTGGCGGCGCTGCGGGCGGCGGCTGCCCTGCTCGCCGCCCGCGCCCGGCCCGCGCCCAGTCGACGCAACCGGATCACCAGTGTCTGGGTCCTCCTCTGCGCCGTCGCTCCGGAGCTCGACGAGTGGTCCCGATTCTTCGCCGCCGGCGCCAGCAAGCGCGCCGCCGCCGAGGCCGGCATCCCCCGGGTGGTCAGCGCCCGGGAAGCCGACGACCTGCTCCGCGCCGCCGAACAGTTCGTCACGGTGGTGGAGACCGCGCTCGGCGTGGCCCACCAACCGGCCCTGGACGGCCTCGCGGCATGAGCCCGCCGTGCCACCGACCGCCCCGCGGGGGGAGCCGGGCGGGCGGTGGCACGGCGTGCCGGTCCTGAATGTGATCCACAGCAGCAGCAGCAGCAACGACGGGGGGTTGGTCCAATGGCGGGCCGCATGGTGGTCGGTTCCGCCGCACTGGCCGATCTGGTGCGCCCGGCGAGCGCACCCGACCCGGTCGGTGGCCATCGGGTGCTGCCGGTGGCACCCGAGCTGACCGGTCTGCTGCCCAACCGAGGCCTGCGCCGGGGGAGCACCATCGCGGTCGCCGCCGGCCAGCCCCAGCGCAGCGGCGGCACCTCGCTGATGCTGGCCCTGCTCGCTGAGGCGTCCCGGGCCGGCTCGTGGTGCGCCGTGGTCGGTGTGCCGACGTTCGGTGCGGGTGCGGCCGCTGAGCTGGGCATCGCCCTGGACCGGCTGGCCCTGGTGCCGAATCCCGGCCCAGAGTGGGCCACCGTGGTCGCCGCGCTGATCGACGGGGTGGACGTCGTGGTCACCACCGTGCCGGCCACGGTCTCCGCCTCGGTCGCCACCCGGCTGGCCGCCCGGGCCCGGCAGCGCGGCAGCGTGCTCGTCCCGTACGGCCGGTGGGACGGCGCGGACGTGACACTGCGGGTGGTCCGTGGAGTGTGGGAAGGGCTCGGTCAGGGCCGGGGGCGGCTGCGCCGCCGGGAGGTCACCGTCTCGGCGCGCGGGCGCGGGGCGGCCGCCCGACCCAAGGAGATCAAGGTCTGGCTCCCGGGTGACGAGCTGACCCGGGTCATTCCCCGCACGGTGCCGTCGACCGTGGGCCGACCGGCCGCGCCGCTTGCCCTGGTCGGTCGGGGGTGACCGGTTCTCCACCACGCACCCTGCTGCTGTGGTGCCCGGACTGGCCGGTGCTCGCCGCCGAGATCGTCGACGGGGTGCCGGCGACCAGCCCGGTGGCCGTGCTGCACGCCAACCGGGTGGTCGCCTGCTCCGAGCGGGCCCGCGCCGAGGGGGTACGCCGAGGTCTGCGTAAGCGGGAGGCGCAGGGTCGCTGCCCGCAACTCACCGTCGTGGAATACGACCCAGGCCGGGACGCCCGGGCGTTCGAGCCGGTGGTCGCCGCGGTGGAGGAGTTGGTCGCCGGCGTGGAGGTGGTCCGTCCGGGCGCCTGCGCGGTGGCCGCCCGGGGGCCGGGCCGCTACCTCGGCGGTGAGGAGGCGGCCGCTGAGCGGATCATCGAGCATGTCGCCCAGTCGTGCCTGGTGGAGAGTCAGGTAGGCATCGCCGACGGGGTGTTCGCGGCCGGGTTGGCCGCCCGCGCCGGCCGGGTGGTGGCACCGGGCGGGACACCGGAGTTCCTGGCCGGGTTGCCGGTCGAGGCGCTCGGCCGGTCGGCATTGGCCGACCTGCTGCGCCGGCTGGGGGTGCGTACCCTCGGCGACTTCGCCGCGTTGCCGGCCGGCGACGTGGTGGCCCGGTTCGGGTTCGACGGAGCGTTGGCCCACCGGCTCGCGGCCGGGCGCGACCACCGACCGCTCGCCGTCCGGCAGCCACCGGCCGACCTGACGGTGACCGCCGGGTACGACGAACCGATCGACCGGGTCGACGCGGCGGCGTTCGCGGCCCGGGCGTTGGCCGAACAGTTGCACGAGGGGCTGGCCGGGCGCGGGCTGGCCTGCACCCGGCTCGGCATCGAGGCGGTCACCGAACACGGTCAGGAGCTGCACCGGGTGTGGCGGCACGATGGCCTGCTCACGGCCGCGGCCATCGCCGACCGGGTGCGCTGGCAACTCGACGGTTGGCTCTCCGGCAGCAACGGCCGTACCGGCGCACGACCGGCCCGGCCGACGGCCGGCATCATCCGCTTGCGGCTGGTCCCGGACGGGGTGATCGCCCAGGCCGGCCTACAGGTCGGCCTGTGGGGGGAGGCCGGTGAGGAGCGGGACCGGGCACACCGGGCGTTGAGCCGCGTGCAGGGCATCCTCGGCCCGGAGGCGGTGGTCACCGCTGTGCTCGGCGGTGGTCGCTCCCCGGCCGACCAGGTGCGACTGGTGCCGTGGGGCGACGAACGTCTCCCCACCCGTCCCGGCCCGGCGCCGCTGCCCGGCGAGGCGGTCGCGCGTTCTGGTTCGGTGCCGCTGGCCGGTGAGTCGAGCGCCGGCGGCGCTGCCCGGGCCGGCGGTGCCGGTCGGCCTGCTGCCCGCGGCACGGGCGGGGTGCCGCCGTGGCCCGGACGACTCCCGGCGCCGGCGCCGGCGGTGGTGCTGCCCAGCCCACTCGCCGCGACCGTGCACGACGCCGCCGGCGAGCCGGTGGTGATCAGCGCGCGGCTGGCGGTGAGCGCCCCACCGGCTCGGTTGGTGGTCGGCACCGGTCAGCCGGCGGAGATCGTGGGCTGGGCCGGCCCGTGGCCGGTGGACGAGCGGTGGTGGGCCCCGGCCGAGGCCCGTCGTCGGGCCCGGTTCCAGGTCAGCCTGGCCGACGGCGCCGCCCTGCTGCTGGCCGTCGAGGCCGGGCAGTGGCTGGTGGAGGCGATCTATGACTGAGCACACGTCCCCTGGCCGTGATCGGTGCGAGGTGGCGGCCAGGTGAGCTTCCACAACCCGAAGATGCCCTGGTCGGAGTTGGAGCGGGTGCTCTCCGGGCGGGCCGGCGGCGGGCGGTCGCGTGAGGAGCGGCACCTGCACGTGGTGGACCCGCTCGCCGTGGACGCCGACGGGGGAGACTCCCCGGCCTGGAGTCGCCACCGCGAGCGGTACCAGCCGCCGGAGCTGACCCGCCCCGACGGCGTGGTGCCCTACGCGGAGCTGCACGCGCACACCAACTTCAGCTTCCTCGACGGTGCCAGTCACCCGGAGGAGCTGGCCGAGGAGGCGGCCCGGCTGGGGCTCACCGCGCTCGCCGTCACCGACCACGACGGCTTCTACGGGGTGGTCCGCTTCGCCGAGGCGGCTCGGACGCTGGGCCTGCCGACCATCTTCGGCGCGGAGCTGTCCCTCGGGCTGCCCGGCCCGCAGAACGGCGAACCCGACCCGCACGGCGCGCACCTGCTGGTGCTCGCGCACGGCCACGAGGGGTACGCCCGGCTGGCCACCACCATCGCCCGCGCCCAGCTGCGCGGCGGGGAGAAGGGCCGCCCGGTCTACGGGGAGCTGGAGCAGGTCGCCGAGGAACTGCGTGACCACGTGCTGGTGTTGACCGGCTGTCGCAAGGGGCACGTGCCGGGTGCGCTGCTCACCGAGGGCGTGGACGCGGCGGCGCGCGAGTTGGACCGGCTGACCGCGCTCTTCGGCGCGGAGACGGTCGCGGTGGAGCTGACCGACCACGGTCATCCCGTCGACGCCGACCGCAACGACGCGCTCGCCGAGCTGGCCGCCGCGGCCGGGCTGCCGACGGTGGCCAGCAACAACGTGCACTACGCCAGCCCCGGCCGGCGTCGGCTGGCCACCACCGTCGCCGCCGTCCGGGCCCGCCGCAGCCTGGACGAGATCGACGGTTGGCTGCCCGCCGCGGCCACCGCCCACCTGCGCAGCGGCGCGGAGATGGCGGCCCGGTTCGCCGCGTACCCGGGTGCGGTGGCGCGGGCCGCCGAGTTCGGCGCCGAGTTGGCCTTCGACCTGCAACTGGTCGCGCCGCAGTTGCCGGCGTACCCGGTGCCGCCGGGGCACACCGAGATGAGCTGGCTGCGCAAGCTGACCGCGGACGGCGCGCACGAGCGCTACGGGCCGCCGCAGGCGCACCCGGCGGCGTACGCGCAACTCGACCACGAACTCAACATGATCGAGGAGCTGGGCTTCCCCGGCTACTTCCTGGTGGTCTACGACATCGTCTCGTTCTGCCGTGAGCAGGACATCTACTGCCAGGGCCGGGGGTCGGCGGCCAACTCGGCGGTCTGCTACGCGCTGCGGATCACCAATGTGGACGCGGTCCGGCACCGGCTGCTCTTCGAGCGGTTCCTCGCCCCGGAGCGGGACGGCCCACCGGACATCGACGTGGACATCGAGTCCGACCGCCGGGAGGAGGTGATCCAGCACGTCTACACCCGCTACGGCCGGGAACACGCCGCCCAGGTCGCCAACGTCATCTCCTACCGACCCCGGTCGGCGGTGCGGGACGTGGCCAAGGCGTTCGGCTTCTCGCCCGGTCAGCAGGACGCCTGGAGCAAGCAGATCGACAGGTGGGGCTCGGTCGCCACGGTCGACGTCGAGAACATCCCCGAGCAGGTGGTGGAGTACGCCAACGAGTTGCAGACGTTCCCCCGGCACCTGGGCATCCACTCCGGCGGCATGGTGATCTGCGACCGGCCGGTGATCGAGGTCTGCCCGGTGGAGTGGGGGCGGATGCCCGGGCGCAGCGTGCTCCAGTGGGACAAGGACGACTGCGCGGCGGTGGGCCTGGTCAAGTTCGACCTGCTCGGGCTCGGCATGCTCTCCGCCCTGCACTACGGCTACGACATGATCGGCGAGAGCCTCGACCTGGGTGACATGACCCTGGACGACCCGGAGGTCTACGACATGCTCTGCCGGGCCGACTCGGTCGGGGTGTTCCAGGTGGAGAGTCGTGCCCAGATGGCCACCCTGCCCCGGCTCAAGCCCCGCGAGTTCTACGACCTGGTGGTCGAGGTGGCGCTGATCCGCCCCGGCCCGATCCAGGGCGGTTCGGTGCACCCGTTCATCCGGCGCAAGAACGGCCAGGAGCCGGTGACGTTCGCGCACCCGCTGATGCGCAACGCCCTGGAGAAGACCCTGGGTGTGCCGCTGTTCCAGGAGCAGTTGATGCAGCTCGCGATCGACCTGGCCGGCTTCGACGCGGCCGAGGCCGACCAGTTGCGCCGGGCGATGGGCGCCAAACGGTCGGTCGAGCGGATGACCCGCATCGCCGACCGGCTCTACGCCGGGATGGCCGAGCGGGGCATCACCGGCGAGCTGGCCGACGACGTGTACCGCAAGCTCACCGCGTTCGCCAGCTACGGCTTCCCGGAGAGCCACGCGATGAGCTTCGCCTACCTGGTCTACGCCAGCTCGTGGCTCAAGCGCTACCACCCGGCGCCGTTCCTGGCGGCGCTGCTCAACGCTCAGCCGATGGGTTTCTACTCCCCGCAGACCCTTGTCGACGACGCGCGCCGGCACGGCGTGGAGGTACGCCGGCCGGACATCAACGCCAGCGGGGCGGTGGCGGTGCTGGAATCCACCCCGGACACCCGGTGGGGCAGCGGGCCGGGGGAGCCACCGCACGCGTGGGGGCTGGGCGGCCCGGCCGTCCGGCTCGGCCTGTCCAGCGTGCGTACCCTCGGCGCCGACGTGGCCGAGCGGATCGCGGCGGACCGGGACGCCGGTGGGGCGTACCGGGACATGTCGGATCTGGCCCGGCGGGTCGGTCTCACCGCCGCGCAACTGGAGGCGCTGGCCACCGCGGACGCCTTCGCCTGTTTCGGGCTGACCCGGCGGGAGGCGCTCTGGGCCGCCGGCGCGGCGGCCCAGGACCGGCCGGGCCGGCTGCCCGGCACGGTGACCGGCGCGGCGGCCCCCACGCTGCCCGGGATGGAGGCGGTGGACCGGCTGGTCGCCGACGTGTGGGCCACCGGGCTGTCCCCGGAGAGCCATCCGGCCCGCTTCATCCGGGGTCAGCTCGACGTGCTCGGCGCGGTGCCGATCGCCCGGCTGGGCCGGGTGGAGCCGGGGCAACGGATCCGGGTCGGCGGCATCGTCACCCACCGGCAACGTCCGGCGACCGCGGGCGGGGTCACCTTCCTCAACCTGGAGGACGAGACGGGGATGCTCAACGTCACCTGCTCGCCGGGGTTGTGGCAGCGCTACCGGCGGGTGGCCCGGACCAGCGCCGCGCTCGTGGTTCGGGGGCGGTTGCAGCGGCACGAGGGGGTGACCAACCTGGTCGCCGACCGACTGGACGCCATCGAGCCGCCGGTCAGCCCCGCCTCCCGTGACTTCCGCTGAGAGAGTGACCCACATTACGGTTTCCTGGGTCGTTGGGCGGGAGACTCGTCCCGAGCGGGCAGAGCCGCCCGTGATCCGTGAGGGAGAACGACAATGACGGGAAATCACGCGTACACCGGTGGAATCGCCAACGCCCGGCGGACCCGGCTGGGCACCGGCTGGGTGCCATCGCACCTCGCCGACCCCCGCGAGTACGAGGTGACAAACGGTCCGGTGGCCAACGAGCGCCGGTCCCGGGCCGAGGACGAGGCCGAGGGCACCGACTCCTGACCCACTAGGCTCGACCGGGTGGAGCAGACCCGAGGCCGGTTCGCCGAGCCGCCGCTGACACCCCGTACCGCCGTGATCTGGTCGGTGCTCCGTGCCGAGTTGGACCGGCGCGGAGACGCCGAGCTGACCGTGCTCGACGTGGGCGGTGGCACCGGCGGTTTCGCCGTTCCGCTGGCCCGCGCCGGGCACCGGGTCACCGTGGTCGACGCCAGCCCCGACTCCCTCGCGGCGCTCACCCGTCGGGCCGCCGAGGCCGGGGTGGCCGACCGGATCGCCGCCGTGCAGGGCGACGGTGACGCCCTCGCCGGGCTGGTCGAGCCGGCCGGCGTCGACCTGGTGCTCTGCCACGCCGTGCTGGAGGTGGTCGACGACCCGACGCCGGTGGTCGCCGCGCTGGCCACCGCGCTGCGTCCCGGCGGCGCGGCCAGTGTCCTGGTCGCCGGCCGGGCCGCCGCCGTGCTGGGCCGGGCGATGAACGGGCACCTGGACGTCGCGACCGCCCTGGCCACCGATCCCGCCGGCACGGCCGGGCCGCGCGACACGCTGCGGCGGCGCTACGACGCCCCCGGTGCCGCCGCGCTGCTCGGCGCCGCCGGGCTGGTGGTCGAGGAGATCCACGGGGTACGAGTGCTGGCCGACCTGCTGCCGGCCGCGGTCGCCGACGGGCAGTCCGCCGCCCTGGTCGAGCTGGAACGCGCGCTGGCCGCCCAACCGCCGTACCGGGACCTGGCCGCCCAACTGCACCTGTTCGCCCGCCGACCGGCATGAGCGACCCGCCACCCGGGCCGCCGCTGGCGGTCCTCGGGCCGCACCACGGCGGTGGCCGTCTCGCGGACGTGCTGCCCAGCGCGCTCGCCGTGCTGGGCGTGCCCGGCTCGGCCGACCCGCTCGGGCTGGCCCCCACGCTGGCCGGGGTGCGCCGGATCGCCGTGCTGCTGGTCGACGGGCTCGGCTGGTACCAGGTACCGACCGCCGCCCCGTACGCGCCGACGCTCGCCGGGCTCGCCGCGACCACGGCCCGGCCGCTCATCGCGGGTTTCCCGTCCACCACCCCGACCAGCCTGGTGTCGCTGGGCACCGGTGCGCCGCCCGGCGCACACGGGGTGCTCGGCTTCACCGTGCGGGTGCCGGGCACGGACCGCGTGCTCACCCACACCGACTGGGCCGGCGATCCGTCGCCGCTGAGCTGGCAGCCGGTGACCACCCAGTTGGAGCGCGCCCGCGCCGCCGGTGTGACGACGACTGTGGTGAGTCGGCCCGAGTTCGGCGGCAGCGGGTTGACCCTGGCGGCCAACCGGGGCGGCGACTTCCGGGGCGCCGCCGGTGGGGACGCGGTGGCCACCGCCATGCTGGCCGCGCTGTCCGCCGGCGCCGGGCCGACGCTGGTCTCCGGCTACCACGCCGACCTGGACCGGCACGGCCACCTCAGCGGCGTCGACTCGGCACCCTGGCGGGCCGCCGCCACCGAGGTGGACGCGCTGGTCGCCCGACTGGTCGACGGCCTCCCGCCGGACGCGGCGCTGCTGGTGACCGCCGACCACGGCCAACTCGACATTCCCGCCGAGCACCGCTTCGACCTGGACGCCGACCCCCGCCTGCGCGACGGGGTCCGGGTGGTCGCCGGTGAGGCCCGGGTGCGGTACCTGCACGTCGCGCCGGGCGCGCTCGACGACGTGGTGGCCACCTGGTCGACCGTGCTCGGCGACGCCGCGCGGGTACGCACCCGCGACGAGGTGGTGGCCACCGGCTGGTTCGGGCCGGTGCCCGAGGACCACCTCGGGCGCATCGGTGACGTGGTGGTGATCTGCAACGACACCTACGCGGTCATGGCCAGCCGCACCGAGCGGCCGATGGCGTCGAAGCTGGTGGCGTACCACGGGTCGGACACCGCCGTCGAGCTGACCGTGCCGCTGCTGGTCGTGCGCGGCTGACCGGCGCACGGTCCGGCCCGCCGGCGGCTGGTGGTGTCGTACCTTCGGGTTAACCTGCCCGGATGGGCCGCAGTCAGTCGTTGCCCCGGGGTGGGGATCCGCGCTTCGGGCCGGATGCCGACGACTCCGGCAGCCCGATCCTGCACGTCGACATGGACGCCTTCTTCGCCGCCGTCGAGGTGCGCCGCCGACCGGAGCTGCGCGGCCGGCCGGTCGTCGTCGGCGGGGTGGGGCCGCGCGGCGTGGTCAGCTCGGCCAGCTACGAGGCCCGCCGTTACGGCGTCCGCAGCGCGATGCCGACCAGCCAGGCTCGGGCGCGCTGCCCGCACGCGGTCTACCTGCCACCGGAGTTCAGCGCCTACACGGCCGCCTCCCGGGCGGTGATGCAGATCTTCCGGGACATCACCCCGCTGGTCGAGCCGCTCTCCCTCGACGAGGCGTTCCTCGACGTGAACGGCGCCCGTCGGCTCTTCGGCTCCCCGGCCGCCATCGCCCGACTGATCCGCCAACGGGTCGCCGACGAGCAGGCGCTCACCTGTTCGGTCGGGGTGGCGCCGAGCAAGTTCGTGGCGAAACTCGGTTCCACCCGAGCCAAGCCGGACGGCCTGCTGGTGGTGCCCTCGGGGCAGGTGCTCGACTTCCTGCACCCGCTGCCGGTGGACGCGCTCTGGGGAGTGGGGGAGCGGGCCGCCGAGTCGCTGCGCAGGCTCGGCCTGGCCACCGTCGGCGACCTCGCCGAGGCCCCGTTGGGCCTGCTCCGCAAGGCGGTCGGCGCGGCGTCGGCGGCCCACCTGCACGAGCTGGCCTGGGGACGGGACCCACGCCGGGTCAGCCCCGAGCACGTCGACAAGTCGATCGGCGCCGAGGTGACCTTCGACGTCGACGTGGCCGACCCTTTGGAGATCCGCCGCGCGTTGCTCGCGCTCAGCGCCAAGGTCGGCGTCCGGTTGCGTGGCTCCGGGCAGGTCGGGCGCACCGTCGCACTCAAGGTGCGGCTGGCCGACTTCCGGACCGTCAGCCGCTCCCGCACCCTCGACGTGGCCACCGACACCGCCCGCGAGATGTTCGACACGGTCTGGGCGCTCTACACCGCACTGGACCCGGGCGAGCGGATCCGGCTCGTCGGTGTCCGGGTGGAGGGGCTCGCCCCGGCGCAGGGCGCGCACCGACAGCTCACCCTCGGCGCGCCCGAGCGCGGTTGGCGGGAGGCGGAAGCTGCCGCCGACGCCGCCGCTGCCCGATTCGGGCGGTCCGTCATAGGTCCGGCCAGTCTGATGGGCGACCGCGACGCTCAACGAAAGGAAAATCCACCCCACCCGTAGGTCGTCCCGCTTTCCGACGCGCGACCCCCCTCGTAGACTTGCGGGTAAGCAGTCGGATGGCTGCCACGGTCTGTCGGCCCGAGTGGGCCCGACCAACGTGACCGGGGAGGAGTGCCGTGCCGCTCTCGGAGCACGAGCAGCGGCTGTTCGAGCAGATCGAGCGGTCGCTTGCCGAGGACCCCAAATTCGCCTCGGCCGTGCGCGCCAGCGATCCGCGCTTCCATGCGCGGCGTCGCCTGCTCGTCGCCGCCGGCGTCATCATCGCTGGCCTGGCTCTACTGGTCTACGGGGCGGTGATCAAGACTCCACCGCTGGCGGTGGCGGGCTTTGTCGTCATGCTGGCCTCGGCCGCGTTCGCGGTGCAGTCGCACCGGCGAGCACAGTCACCCGACCTGCACGTGGTGGGCGGCACGACAAGTCGTCGTCGTCCCCGCGGTGGCCGGTCCGGTCGCCGGTCGTCGCTCCTGGACCGCATGGAGGACAGGTGGCGGCAGCGCCCGGAGGGGCACCGCTGAGTCAGTCCCGCCTCTGAGGCGGGCCGAACGCCGCGACGAGCGGGTCGCCGGGCGCAGCTCCCGGCGACCTGCGTCGTAGCTGCGCGCCCCTATCCCATTCGTGCTGCCCGCAGCGCCCTGCTCATGCGTCGACCCCGCACGTCCTGATCATGCGCTTGGCCTTGATCAAGCGAGTCGACGGCACCCGGAGTCGGCGGGGCAGGCCTGATGTGGCGGGACGGGCTGTCGGGCGGGGTGGCGGTCGGTGGACCGCCACCCCGGCCCTGGACGGGACGGGCGTCGCTCAGCTCGGCAGGTCAGCGGGCCGCTCGGTCCGCCAACAGCCGTCGAGGGTTCCAGCGCAGCAGCCGGTACCGGGCTCGCCCGGTCAGCGCCACCATCCGGCCGGATGTGTCCGCCATGGTGGTCCGCCACCGCAGCAGCACCGACGGCGGCAACACGGCGGCGACCAGGCGGGTGCGTCGGTCGGCCCGTGCGGCGAGCGCCCCACGGACCGCGCGTAGCGCCGGCAGCAACCGCTCACCGGTCAGCGGGTCCCGTGCGTAACGGGCCCGCTCCTCCGCCTGGCCGAGCAGCCGCGCCGACCCGGTCGCGGCGGTGTCGTCGCCGAGGGTGTCTCGGACCAGCCGGTCGGCGGTGGCCCGGGGCGTCTCGGTCAGGTCGACCGGGACCCGGAAGTCCACCATCGTGTCGAGCAGTTCCGCCCAGGCGGCGTGTGCGTCCGCGCGGGCACGGTCGGCGTCCACGCCGACCACCACCACCCGCGACCCCGGCTCGACACCGTCGCCGACGGCTGCCGTGGCGGCCATCGCGGCGCTCGCCGGCTGGCCACCCCGTCGACGGCGCAGCATCAGCCGGCGCAGCGCGGGAATGGCGAGCAGCGCCAGCAGGGCCAGCAGGCCCGCCGTCCACCACGGCCAGACCGGTGGCTGCTCGGCCGGCGTGGTGCCGCCCAGGGACAGCCCGTCGTCGACGTCCCGGTCGGCGTTGTCCGGCCCGGCCGGACCGGCCGACTCCTCCGGGCCCGCCGGGGCGTCCGTGACGCCGGTGCCCGGGGTGGACGGCTCCGGCGCGTCAGTGTCCGGCGCCCAGGCCGAGCGGGTGGACCCCGGCACCCCGTACGTCGGGGTGGCGTCGAACGGCACCCAGCCGACCCCGTTGAAGAAGACCTCGGTCCAGGCGTGCAGGTTGAGGTTGGTCAACGTGAACGTGTCACCGTCGCGCTTGCTGCCGTTGGTGAACCCGAACGCCACCCGGGCCGGAATGCCCGCCGAACGGACCAGCCAGGCCATCGCGGCGGCGTACTGCTGGCAGTAGCCGACCTTGTTGGTGAGGAAGTTGACGATGTCCTGCCCGCTGCTGCCGCTCTCGGTGCTCAGCCGGTAGCTGAACCCGTTGTCCGCCGAGAAGTGCTGGTAGATCGCCAACACCTTGTCGTAGTCGGTGCGCTTACCCTGGGTCAGGCCGTTGACCAGTTCCTCCACCTCGGGCACCGGCCCGGGGGTGGCGGTCATCTGCCGACGTACCGGGTGGTCGGTCGGCAGCGATTGGACGGCCCGCAGCGTCGCCGGCGTGTACGTCGAGCGGACGTAGTCGAAGGAGTACTTCCGGCCCCGGGAGTTCTCCCGGTTGGAGAAGACGACCTGCTGGGTGGGGTCGTAGAGCCAGTTGCCGCTGAGGTCGTCGGTGCGCACCGGCTCGGCGTACACCGGCATGAGCGACATGCTCAGGCTCTTGGTGACCTCGACGGTGGCCCGGTAGCTGGTCTGCTGCACGCCGGGGCGCGCCCGCTCGGCCGGGTTGGGCAGGTCCCGGTTGGCCGGCCGGCCGCTCGGGCTGCGCGCCTGGAAACCGTTCGGACGCAGCTCGTCGGCCACCGCGTAGCGCAGGTAGAACGGGTCGCGTTCCGAGGTGGTGACCTTGACCAGGTCGGCCACCTGGGACTGGTTGAGCTGACCGGCGAGCGAGGCGAAGAGGTCGATCCGACCCGAGGTGCCGCCCGAACCGGACCCGTTGCCGTTGCCGTTGCCCGGACCTCGACTGAGGGAGTCGAGGAGCCCGCCGCTCATGCCGGGCACCGCCAACGGCAGCGCCACCGCCAGCACCACCCCGACCACCGCGAGCCGACGGCCAGCCGACGCCAGCGGCGAGGCCTCCCACACGTTGACGTCTCGGCCGTCGCCGGTGAACCGACGCCCGAACCGGCGTACCCGGTCGACGTTGTCGGTGACCAGCAGCCAGAGGTAACCGGCGGCGCCCACCACGAACGGCGTCGCGGGGACGCTGTCCACGTAGACGGCGACCGGCACCGAGTAGATCGCGAGCATCGGCAACCCCGCCAGCGCGGGCCGGCGCAGCCCCACCGCCAGGACATCCACCAGTACGGCGACCGCGCCGACGCCGAGCACGGCGATGAACAGCAGCGGGTCGGTGTCCGGGACCTCGACCCCGTACGTGCGCATGTCCTGCAGGGAGGCGTTGAGCAGGTCGGCGAAGTGCGCGAACGTGCTCGGCGTGGGCACGACGGCGAGCAGTTCCTGGTCGCTGGGGAACATCCAGGTCAGCGCGAGGGCCAACCCGGCAAGCATGCCCAGCACCTGACCCCACAGTGGTGCCCGGACCAGCCTGGTCAGCGCGGCGGCCCCGGCCACCACGGCGACCGCGATGATCGACTCGACGAGCCACGTCCAGCTCTGGAAGATGGCCGACAGCGGCGCGGCGGCCAGCAGCGTGGCCGTGGCCGCCACCAGGCCGATGTGGCGACTGGCGATCATGAGGGGACCCTTCCGTTCATCGCACGCCGCCGGCGACCGTCTCCGCCAGCGCGGCGCGCAGGGCGAAGCCCTGGGAGCCCCGACCGGTCTGCGGCCACAGCGTCGGCAGTCGGGCACCGTGGTCGACGCCGACGACCCGCCAGCCACTCTGCAACATGGCGAGGACGGCGGCGGCGTGCGCGTGCTCCGCCTCCGCCCGGGCCTTTTCCGGCAGGCTGAGCCAGGTGGAGCTGTTGAGCAGGAAGCCGATGCAGGTGGCGCCGTTGCCCCGCAGCCCGGCCAGCAGCTCGGCCTCGGCCACGCTCACCGTGCCGAACAGCCCGATGATCAACCCGCCGTCGGCGCGCTGACGGACCCGCTGCACGAGACCTGTCACCTCGGCGCGCTGATCGAGGCGCACCTCCGCGAGGTGGTCGAGCAGCGCCCCGTCACCGCCGGCCTCCGACGCGTCCACGTCGACGCCCGAGCCGGTGACCAGGCGCAGCTTGTAGCCGGCCTGGCGCAGGTGGACGGCGATGCTCGCGGCGGCGGAGACGGACCACTCGAAACTGGCCGTCGGCCCCTCGCCGCGGTGACCGTACGCCCGGGTGTCCAGCACGACGGTGGCTCGGCTCTCCCACGGCTGCTCCTCGCGGCGCACCATGAGCTCGCCGGTACGCGCGGTGGACTTCCAGTGCACCCGACGCAGGTCGTCGCCGCGCCGGTACTCCCGGGTCGCCGCGTCGTCCTCGCCGTGCACCGCCACCGACCGGGCGCGGCTGTCGCCGCTGCCCGCGTACTCCCCGGGGAGCCGGACCGACGGCAGGGGAGTGACCTGCGGGATGACCGTCAGGTGGTCGGTGCTGGGGAAGGACCGGGTGAGTTCGCAGAGGCCGAACGGGTCGGTTATCCGGACCACCAGCGGACCCACGTCGTACCGGCCCCGCACATCGGCCCGCACGGTGTACGCCACCGAACTCGCCTGGTGCGCGCCGAGCCGCTCCAACACCACCCGGGGTCGGCTGCCCAGGGCGTAGGGCAACCGGTCCTCCAGCAGGAGGGTGCCGGTCGGTAGCCGGGAGAGGTTCTGCAGACGCAGCACCACGCGGGAGTTGGCACCGACCGGAACCCGGTGCGGGTCCAGGGACCTGTTGCAGGCCAGCTTGTAACGGCTGCGCCCGACGTAGGCCGCGGCCAGCAACGGCAGGACGGCCAGCAGCACCGCCACCCGCAGCAGGTCCCTCTCGCCGAGGATGCCGGACGAGATCGCCGCCGCGGCCGCGGCGGCGAGGAAGGAGCGCCCGCGGGTGGTCAGCCCGCGCAGCCCGGCACGCACGTCATGGCCTCCGCGGCTCGTAGGGCGCGCGGCCGTTGCCGGAAGCGGGCCGGGTGTCGTACGGGTTGCGCTGCCGGTCGTGCGGCAGCGGCAGGCGGTGCACCAGCTCGGAGACGATCGCGTCGGTGGTGCGCCGGGCGAGCTGCGCGTCGGCGGTCGGGATGATCCGGTGCGCGAGCACCGGCACCGCCAGGGCCTGCAGGTCGTCGGGGAGCACGTAGTCGCGGCCCTCCAGGGCGGCGACCGCCCGGGCGGTGCGCAGCAACTGCAGGGTGGCCCGGGGGGAGGCGCCGAGCCGCAGGTCGGGGGCCTCGCGGGTGGCGGTGACCAGGTCGATCGCGTACTGCTTGACCGCGTCCGCGACGTGCACCTGCCGGACGGTGGCGATGAGCTGCCGGACGATTGCCGCGTCGGAGACCGCTCGCAGCTCGTTCAGCGGGTCGGTGGCACCGTGGCCGTCGAGCATGGCCAGCTCGGCGTTGGAGTCCGGGTAACCCATCGCGATGCGGGCGGTGAACCGGTCGCGCTGCGCCTCGGGCAGCGGGTAGGTCCCCTCCATCTCGATCGGGTTCTGGGTGGCGATGACCATGAACGGGGTCTGGAGCTGGTACGTCACCCCGTCGACGGTGACCTGCCGCTCCTCCATGCACTCCAGCAGCGCCGACTGGGTCTTCGGCGAGGCCCGGTTGATCTCGTCGCCGACCACCAGGTTGGCGAAGACGGCACCCGGGCGGAACTCGAAGTCGTGCGTCTCCTGGTTGTAGACACTGACCCCGGTGACGTCGCTGGGCAGCAGGTCGGGGGTGAACTGGATCCGTCGTACCGTGCAGTCGATGGACCGAGCGAGGGCCTTGGCCAGCTTGGTCTTGCCGACACCGGGAACGTCTTCGATCAGGAGGTGACCCTCGGCGAGCAGGACGGCCAGGGCGAGCCGCACGGTGGCGGTCTTACCCTCGATGACCTGCTCGATGTTGGCCACGATGGCCTCGCTGGCGGCGCGGAACTCGTCGTGCGGCAGTAGGCCGCCCACCTCGTCCCAGGTCTGTTGTGTCACGGGCCTCCTCCTCGTCGCCGTCACGGCAGCTCTCTAGAGAGCACCTGGACCCGCCGTTGGGTTCGCGACGTCGAGCCTCGTTTGCCGCAGGATTCTCACTAGCCTCTCAGGCTAACCATGTTTGTCGTTATCGCCGACCCCCGCAGGTAGTCCGTCGGTTACGCCCCGATATTCGCCGCCTCGGGGGACCCGGCCCGGCGTACCCCTGCGGCCGGCGGGGCGGGCGGCCGGCGCGGTACACTGCGGAACATGGCCGGAGTCTTCCTGCTTCTTACCGGGCCGTGCTGATGCGCTGAACGCAGCGACAGCACGGCGGCCCCTCCTGTGCGAGGGGCATTTTTGTGCCCGCCGCCGGCCCGGCCCGGCGACGCCGAGACGAAGCGAAGCGAAGCGAGGAGAGACGATGAGTGAGGCAGCCGCACCGGCGGGCGACATTCCCCCGTTCCGGTACACCGCAGCCCTGGCCGACGAGATCGAGGTCCGTTGGCAGGACACCTGGGCGCGCGAGGGCACCTTCCACGCACCGAACCCGACCGGCCCGCTGGCCGACCCGACCCACCCCCGCGCCGGCGCGGAGAAGCTGTACGTGCTGGACATGTTCCCGTACCCCTCCGGAGCCGGCCTGCACGTCGGCCACCCGCTGGGCTACATCGGCACCGACTGCTACGCCCGCTACCAGCGGATGGCCGGTCGCAACGTGCTGCACGCGATGGGCTTCGACGCGTTCGGCCTGCCCGCCGAGCAGTACGCGGTGCAGACCGGCACCCACCCCCGGACCACCACCGTGGCGAACATCGAGCGGTACAAGGCGCAGCTGCGCCGGCTGGGGCTGGCGCACGACGAGCGCCGTTCGGTGGCCACCATCGACACCGACTTCTACCGCTGGACCCAGTGGATCTTCCTGCAGATCTTCAACTCCTGGTACGACCGCGACGCCGGCAGGGCCCGTCCGATCGCCGAGCTGATCGCCGAGTTCGAGGGCGGTAACCGGCCCACCCCGGACGGCCGCGCGTGGGCCGAGCTGAGCGTCGCCGAGCGCCGTCAGGTCGTCGACGACCACCGCCTGGCGTACGTCTCGCACGCTCCGGTCAACTGGTGCCCCGGGCTGGGCACCGTGCTGGCCAACGAGGAGGTCACCGCCGACGGGCGCTCCGACCGGGGCAACTTCCCGGTCTTCAAGCGCAACCTGAAGCAGTGGAAGATGCGGATCACCGCGTACGGTGACCGACTGCTGGACGACCTGGACACCCTGGACTGGCCCGAGCCGATCAAGCTGATGCAGCGCAACTGGATCGGCCGCTCCACCGGCGCCCACATCGACTTCGCCACCGAGCAGGCGCCGGTGCGGGTGTTCACGACCCGGCCGGACACCGTCTTCGGTGCCACCTACATGGTGCTGGCGCCCGAGCACGAGCTGGTCGACACGCTGGTGCCGGCCGCCTGGCCGGACGGCACGAGGGACGCCTGGACCGGTGGGCACGCCAGCCCCCGGGTGGCCGTCGAGGCGTACCGCAAGGCGGCGGCGGCCAAGACCGACGTCGAGCGGCAGTCCGACACCAAGGAGAAGACCGGCGTCTTCATCGGCGCGTACGCCACCAACCCGGTCACCGGCGGGCAGATCCCGATCTTCATCGCCGACTACGTGCTGGCCGGCTACGGCACCGGCGCGATCATGGCGGTGCCGGCCCAGGACGAGCGGGACTGGGCGTTCGCCGAGGTCTTCGAGCTGCCCATCGTGCGCACCGTGCAGCCGGCGGAGGGCTTCGACGGCAAGGCGTACACCGGGGACGGCCCGGCGATCAACAGCGCCGCGCACGACCGCGGCCTGGACCTGAACGGCCTGGGGGTCGCCGACGCCAAGGCGGCGACCATCGCCTGGCTGGAGGCGAACGGGCACGGCACCGGCGCGGTGACCTACCGGCTGCGCGACTGGCTGTTCTCCCGCCAGCGGTACTGGGGTGAGCCGTTCCCGATCGTCTACGACGAGACCGGCGCGGCCATCGCCCTGCCGGAGGAGATGCTGCCGGTCGAGTTGCCGGAGGTGGACGACTTCTCCCCGAAGACGTTCGACGCCGACGACGCCAACAGCGACCCGGAGACCCCGCTGTCGCGGCGGCGCGACTGGGTCGAGGTCGAGTTGGACCTGGGTGACGGGCCGAAGCGCTACACCCGCGAGACCAACGTGATGCCGCAGTGGGCCGGCTCCTGCTGGTACGAGCTGCGCTACCTGGACCCGACGAACAGCGGGCGGTTCGTCGACGCGGAGAACGAGCGCTACTGGATGGGCCCGCAACGCGAGGGTGACTGCGGAGGCACCGACCTGTACGTCGGTGGCGCCGAGCACGCTGTGCTGCACCTGCTGTACGCGCGGTTCTGGCACAAGGTGCTGTTCGACCTGGGGCACGTGTCGTCGTTCGAGCCGTTCCGCAAGCTGTTCAACCAGGGCATGATCCAGGCGTACGCGTACACCGACTCGCGCGGCAGCTACGTGCAGGCCGAGGAGGTCATGGAGCGCGACGGCGCCTACTACCTGGGCGACCTGACGGTCAACCGCGAGTACGGCAAGATGGGCAAGTCGCTGAAGAACGTGGTGACCCCCGACGACATGTGCGCCGCCTACGGCGCGGACACCTTCCGGGTGTACGAGATGTCGATGGGTCCGCTGGAGGTGTCCCGCCCCTGGGAGACCAGGGCGGTGGTCGGCTCGTACCGGTTCCTGCAGCGGGTCTGGCGGGCCGTCGTCGACGAGGAGACCGGCGAGCCGCGGATCACCGAGGACCCGGCCGACGAGGCGACCCGCCGGCTGCTGCACACGGTGATCGACGGGGTCCGCGGCGACATGGACGGCATCCGGTTCAACACCGCGATCGCCAAGCTGATCCAGTTGACCAACGGGCTGACCGGCCTGTCGGCCACGCCGCGTGAGGTGGCCGAGCCGCTGGTGCTGATGGTGGCGCCGTTCGCCCCGCACGTGGCCGAGGAGTTGTGGCGCAAGCTGGGCCACGACACCTCGCTGACGTACGCGGACTTCCCGACCGCCGACCCGGCGCTGCTGGTGGCCGACACGGTGACCTATCCGGTGCAGGTCAACGGCAAGGTCCGTGGCCGCATCGAGGTCCCCGCCGACGCCGCCGAGGAGACCGTCCGCGCGGCGGCCCTGGACGCGGTGGCCGCGACCCTGGCCGGCAAGGAGCCCCGCAAGGTCATCGTGGTCAAGGGCCGAATGGTCTCGGTAGTCGCCTGACCGGGGACCGGCGCTTGCCCTGACCGGCGTCGATCATGGAGTTGTGGTGCCTGGTATGCCCCTTGGCAGGGGTTTGATCCCCCACCACAACTCCATGATCGACCTGGGTGGTGGGCGGGCGGCCGGTCAGGCTTTCAGCGCGGCCGTAACGACCTCGCGGTGGGTGTGCAGCCAGTCCTGCCAGCGGCGTATCCCGTCGACCGTTCCCTCGTCGCGCAGCCGGCGCATGCCCGGCTCGTCGCGGTCGGCGCCGGCGTCGATGCCTCGCCAGGTGCTCTCGATCTGGTCGAGCATCACGCCCACCAGCTCACCTCGCGCCAGCCTGCCCGGTGCGGTCTCGTTGGACGCCGCGTCGTAGGCGTCGCAGAGGATTCGGCAGCGCCTGCCCAGCTCGACGGGGTCGGCGCCGTCGCCCAACGCGGCCCAGTGCCAACCGGCGAACGCGACGTCCTCGATCCGCCGGCCCGGGGCGGCCAGGTCCCAGTCGACGAAGACCACTGGGAGCGGCCCGGCGGGGAAGTCGCGGTACACCGTGTTCTTCGGCGACAGGTCGCGGTGACACACCGTCTCGGCGTCGCCGGCCAGCTCGGTGCCCGCGCACGCGTCGTGCAACCGTCGGATCAGCTCGGCCAGCCGCACCAGCGCCGGGTCGCTGAAGAACGCCGGATCCTCCTGGTTCCGCCACGGCACCCGCCCCGCGACGTAGCTGAGCATCTGCCGGCCGTGGTCGTCGACGCCCAGGTGGCGAGGCGCGAGGTCCGCGCCCACCTCGGCCAGGTGGCGCAGCAACGCACCGACGAAGTCCAGGTTGACGGGCGGGGTACGTCGTACCGTGTCGCCGATCCGGACCACGTCGGTGACGAACCCGCCGGACAGGGGCTCTTCGGCCGGATCAGCGGTCGGCTCGGGCACGGTCAGACCGGCATTCGTCGACGTCGGCGCTCAGCGCGCCACCACTGGTGGATGAGCACCACGCCGGCGATCAGGCCGAGGCTGGCCGGGGCGGCGGCGTACCAGTTGATGTGGCCCGGGGAGCTGACCGCGGCACCGATCGCCGCGTAGCCGAAGGCGGTCGGCGCGGAGGCGATGACGCTCCCGGCCAGGAACGGCAGCACCCGGGCGCCGGTCGTGCCGTAGCCGTAGCTGACCAGCCCGAAGCCGGCGATGGGTAGCAGCCGGACGGTGACCACACCGACCACGCTCTGCCGGGCGAACCAGCCGTCGAGGCGGGCCAGGCGACCACGGACCCGTTCGGCGACGAACTCCCGGCCGAGCAGCCGGCCGACCCCGAACCCGATCGCCGCGGCCACCAGCGCGGCGCCCAGGGCGTACGCGGCGCCCTCCAGCGGGCCGAAGATCGCGCCCGCGGCGAGCGTGACGAAGGTCCGGGGGACCAGGGCGACCAGCAGCAGCGCGCCGCCGAGGATGGCCGCCACCGGGGCGAGGTCACCCAGCCGGTCCGCCAGCCGGGGTAGCTGCGCCGGATCCGGCCGGGGCACCAGGAGCAGCAGGAGCCCGCAACCGCCGATCAGCAGGACGAGCAGGGCGAACCGGGCGGCCGACGGCTGCCGGAGCAGCCGCCGGACGGCTCGGATCATGCCCGGGCGGGGGCCACTGCGGAGCGGCGCTCGTTGCGGAGCCGGTCCGACCAGGTGTCGTCCAGAGGGGGAAGCTGGTGTGCGCCGGTGGCCCAGCGCAGCAGCAGGTCGGCCAGGGCCGGGTTGCGGGCCAGTGCCGGGCCGTGCGAATACGTGCCCAGCAGCTTGCCGCGCCACGCGCCCTCGGTGGCGCCGTCGTTGCCGACCCCGACGCTGACGCGGGCCAGCGGGGCGACCTCCGGACCGAGGTGGGTGCGACCGCCGTGGTTCTCGAAACCGGTGAGCGGGGGCAGACCCAGCCGGGGGTCGATCTCACCGGCCAGCTCGCCGACGGCCCGGCTCTCGCCCCGGTCGGACTGCAGGTCGAGCAGCTCCAGCCCCCGACACTGCACACCCTTGGCGAAGAAGGAGGTGCCGAGCAGTTGGTAGCCGGCGCAGACGCCGAACACCACCGACCCCTGGGCGACCGCCCGGTGCAGGCCGCCGTCGGCGATCAGCCGCTGGGCGCCCAACGCCTGCGGGCCGTCCTCGCCGCCGCCGACCAGGTAGATGTCGGCGGTCGCGGGCAGCCGCTGGTCGGAGCGGACCTCCAGCACCTCGACCGGCATGCCGCGTTGGCGGGCCCGGCGGGCGAGGATCAGGGCGTTGCCCCGGTCGCCGTAGGTGGACAGCAGGTCGGGATAGATCCAGACGATGCGCAGGCTCTCAGATGACACGGTCCAACTCCGCTCGGATGTCCTGGAACGCGGTGTAGTTCGCGATGACCTCCAGCCGCCCGGGCGGGACCGACCGGAGCGCGTCGTCGAACGTGCGGACGTGCTGGAACGGGACGTCGTTGACGTCCAGTCGAACCGCCAGGTCGTATGCCCGGTCGCCGGTGATCAATACCTGCCGGCCACGCAGCGGGGCGAAGTCGACGTCGTAGAGCCAGGAGGTGTCCAGACCGTCGGGGTCGCGCGCGTTGATGGAGAGCAGGGTCGGCGCGTCGTCGGCCATGTCGAACGCCTCCAGCCAACTGGCCGGGTTCTTGGCCAGCAGCAGCCGGATGTTGCGCCCGTCCTTGTCGACCTGCGCGTAGCGGCCGGCCACCGAGGTGACGATGCCGAGGCGGGACACCGCGTCGACCGGGCGTACGCCGAACTCGGCGGCCACCGCCAGCGCGGTCGCCGCGTTGCCGAGGTTGACCTTGCCGGGCAGCTGGAGGGAAACCTTGTGCCAGGCTCCGGTGGGGTCGAGCACGCCCTCGTCCTCGACGACCCAGTTCGGCTCCGGTCGGCGCAACGGGCAGCCGGTGCACCACCACTGCTCACCGGAGCGCTGGATGGTGGAGCCGCACTCCGGGCAGACCCAGGAGTCGTCGTGCCAGCGCTGGCCGGCGCTGAACCAGGTCACCGGCGGCGGGTTGATGCCCCGGGCGGGGTCCCCCGGCGGGGTGGCCGCCCAGACCACGAGCGGGTCGTCGGCGTTGGCCACCACCCGGACGTTCGTGTGCCGGACCAGCGCCGCACGCCAGAGCTGCGCCATCATGGCGACCTCCTTGGCGCGGTCGAGCTGGTCGCGGGAGAGGTTGAGCAGCGCGACCACGTGCGGCTCGGTCGCCTCCAGCACCTGGGCGAGGTAGTGCTCGTCCACCTCCAGCACCGCGTACGGGGTGCTGCCCGCCTTGGCCAGTGCCGAGGTGTGCCCGCTGGGCATGTTGGCACCGAACGAGTTGGTGGCGACCCGGCCGAGCACGCCGACCGCCGCGGAGGTCAGTCGGGTGGTGGTGGTCTTGCCGTTGGTGCCGGAGACGAGCGCGATCGCACGCCCGGCCGACAGGTGGGCCAGCAGGTCCGGGTCGATCTTCAGGCCGATCCACCCGCCGATCACCGAACCGTCGCCACGGCCGGCCGCCCGGGAGAGCGCCGCGGCGGTCCGTGACACGGAGCTGGCCACCTTGGCCCGTAGGGGCATTTTCGCGTCCGTCACGCGAGCGAGGTTACCGGACCGTCCGCCCCGCCAGATCGCCGCCGACGGTGAACCGTTCGGCCGTGGCAGCGGCGCGGGCGGCCGGGAGGACCTCCACCGGACGGAGTCGATCTATGTCGGAAAGCGGACCACGCCGGCTGGCCACTGCGGCCCTCCACTCCGCTCCACCCCTCGTGACGTGCAGTTTTGCCACCGGATCGGACACGCCGCGCGGGCCAATCTGGTTGCAGGTGGAGGGAAGTGGAGTAGAGTGGGGGCCAATGGTGAGGCCGGGAGGGCTCACCGGCCCGGGGGGTCAGCGGCGCCGCGAACGCCGCTCAGGGGCGAGGGGGTAGGGCCGGTGTTTCTCGGCACCCACACTCCACGCCTGGACGAAAAGGGCCGGTTGATCCTTCCGGCCAAGTTTCGGGATGAGCTGGCGGGGGGTGTCGTGGTAACCAAAGGGCAGGAGCGCTGCCTCTACGTCTTCCCGACCCCTGAGTTCCAGCGGATCGCGGACCAGTTGCGCGCGCAGCCGATGACGCACAAGGCGTCCCGGGCCTACAGCCGGGTCTTCTTCGCCAGCGCGCACGACGAGGTTCCGGACAAGCAGGGTCGGGTAACCATTCCGGCCCACCTGCGGGCGTACGCCGCGCTGGACCGCGACCTGGTCGTGATCGGCGCGAGCACGCGGGTGGAGATCTGGGACAAGGCAGCCTGGGAGACCTACCTCGCCGACAGCGAGGACGACTTCGCCGACATCTCGGAGGGGGTGCTGCCCGGCG
Source organism: Micromonospora sp. NPDC048905 (assembly GCF_040649655.1). Lineage (NCBI taxonomy): Bacteria > Bacillati > Actinomycetota > Actinomycetes > Micromonosporales > Micromonosporaceae > Micromonospora > Micromonospora sp. NPDC048905. The sequence continues at coordinate 326,591 of NZ_JBEZFV010000005.1, forward strand.
GTCTGTAGGGCGGAACGGCGCCCGACGTACTGCGAGATCTCCAGCCGCTTTCGAGTTCCTGGCACCCCTTCCCCGGTGCCAGGCGCACGATCCAGTCATCGGGCGACGGTCCGGTGTCCGGCGGGAGCGGATGGGGATCTGGCGGTACGACGGCAGCGCCGTCCGACGACAGGCGCACGAGGAGAACGGACGTTTCAACCAGTGGGGGTCAACATGGGGGAGTTGCGCGGCACGCACGTGCCGGTGCTGCTCGAGCGGTGTCTTGAGCTGCTGGCCCCCGCGCTGGGTCGAGGCGGCCGGACGGTCCACGTCGACGCGACGCTCGGTCTGGCCGGGCACGCGGAGGCGGTGCTCGAGGCACACCCGGAGACGGTCCTGATCGGGCTCGACCGGGACACCGAGGCGCTCGCTCACGCGCGGGTCCGGCTGGCCCGGTTCGCCGATCGGGTGCATCTGGAGCACGCCGTCTACGACGAGTTGCCCGAGGTACTGGACCGGCTGGGCTATCCGGGCATCGACGGCATCCTGTTCGACCTGGGTGTGTCGTCGTTGCAGTTGGACGCGCCCGACCGCGGGTTCGCGTACGCCCAGGACGCGCCACTGGACATGCGGATGGACCAGACCCGGGGGGTGACCGCCGAGGAGGTGGTCAACACCTACGCGCATCCGGACCTGGCCCGGGTGCTGCGGGTCTACGGCGAGGAGAAGTTTGCCGGCCGGATCGCCTCGGCGATCCTGCGGGAGCGGGAACGCGGCCGGATCACCTCGTCCGCGCGGTTGGCGGAGCTGGTCCGGGAGTCCATTCCGGCGCCAGCCCGACGAACGGGCGGTCATCCGGCAAAGAGAACGTTTCAGGCTTTACGGATCGAGGTAAACAGAGAGTTGGCGGCGCTGGAGTCAGCGTTGCCATCAGCACTCGACGCACTGACCGTGGGCGGTCGCATGGTGGTCCTGTCCTACCACTCCCTGGAGGACAGGCTCACCAAGGTGGCGCTCGCGGACCGGGTCCGCAGTAAGGGCCCGGTCGACCTCCCGGTCGAGCTTCCCGGGTCGGGTCCGACGTTCCGGCTGCTCAGCCGGGGCGCCGAACTGCCCGGGGAGGCGGAGGTCGCCGTGAACCCGCGGGCCGCCTCGGTGCGGCTGCGGGCCGCGGAACGACTCGATCCGAACGCGACAGAGCTTGGGCGGACCGACCGCGAACGGTCTCGCCGACGGGTGAAGGGAATGCACCAACCGGGCCCGGGGTCCGCCTGATCCGTGGGGGGTCAGGGGCACCGGGACGGCAGAGGGACGGACGTTGAGGGGGAGGGACATGAACATTGACAAGCGCGGCCGCCGGGACGTCACCGGCGACGGGCAGCGCGCACCGCGGTCGGGGGGCCGGACCGCGGCGGAGCGGGCTCCGCGCCTCGGAAACGGTACGCCACGCATCGATCGAGTGAACCAGCAGGGGGAGACTCGCGCCCGGGGGGCGCGCGAGTTCCCGACCCAGGGCGCCGCCGCGCTGCGGCCGGTCGAGAAGGCCGCCAGCGCCTCCAGCGCCCGGCCGCCGCGGCTGCGGGTCGCACCGCCGTCGCCGATCTCGGTGCCGCGTGCGCCGTTCGCGGCGCTGATCGTGGTGCTGGTGGTCGGCGGGGTGCTGGGCATCCTGGCGGTCAACACCAAAATCAACGAGAACGCGTTCCGGCTGGAGCGGTTGCAGCAGCAGCAGGCTCGACTGGACCTGGAGAAGCAGCAGTTGGACAAGCGGATCGCCGAGTACGAGGCGCCGGGCAACCTGACCGCCGAGGCGCGGCGGCTGGGCCTGGTGGACGCTGGCGAGCCGGGCTACATCCGGCTGCCGGACGGTAAGACCATCGGTGTGCCGCAGCCGGCGACCGGTAAGCCGTCGGTGACCAGCCAGGGTGCGGGAGGCTGACCCGTGCCACGAAGGTCGGACGAGCCGCGCCGGGACCCCACAGGGTCCCGGCGCGGTTCTTCGCGTGACGCCAGCCCCACCGACTCCGAGCCGCGCACCGGCGAGCCCGGCATCGGGGGCATCTCCGGCGCCCGCGCGTACACGCCACGGGGTCGGACCGTCCGCGACGAGCGCGGCACGCCGCCGCGCGCGGTGGGCGCCGAGCAACGGCGTACCCCGCGCAGCACCCGATCCGGCGACCCGTTCCGGCCCGCGTTGCAGGTGCTCGACGGTGGTCGGGCCGCCGCCCGGGCCGGTCGCCGCGACGCCCCGGCCGCCGGACGGGGTGGCGTGGTGCGCACCGTCGCGCCGCGTACCCCCCGAGGACCGGGCGTCGACGAGCCGCCGCCACGCCGACGGACCACGCCGCGCGCGCCACGCCGCGCCGACCGCCCGACGGCCCGGCGGCCGTCCCGCAAGCCACCGCGCCCGCCGAAGCTGGCCGACTCGCGGCTGCGGCTGCGGCTGGGCACCGCCCTGGCCCTGACGTTGTTCGCGAGTATCGGGATCCGGCTGATCTTCCTCCAGGCGGTCGACGCCCCGGCGTATGCCGGGGGCGGCGTCATCGACCGCACCCGCACCGTGGAACTGCCGGCGGCGCGGGGCGCGATCTACGACCGCACCGGCGCCCCGCTGGTGCGCAGCGTCGAGGCACGGTACGTGTTCGCCGATCCCACCGAGGTGAAGGACCAGGCCGGCACCGCCCAGGCGCTCGCACCGCTGCTCGCCATCCCGGCGTCGAAGCTCACCGGGCTGCTCAAGCCCCGCAAGTTGGAGAACGGCAACGACTCCCGGTTCGTGTACCTGGCCCGGGGGGTGGAGATCTCCACCGCCAAGCAGGTGCAGGCGCTGGAGCTGCCGGGGATCGGGGTGCACCGCGACGAGCGTCGCGAGGTGCCCGGGGGTGACCTGGCGGCCAACCTGATCGGCTTCACCAGTCAGGACATGGTCGGGTTGGAGGGGCTGGAGGCCCGCTACAACGACGTGCTCGCGGGTCAGGACGGCAAGCGGAGGTACGAGGCCGGCCGCCGTGATCTCGACGCGGCGATCCCGGGCGGTTACAGCCTGACCACGCCCGCCAAGCCGGGCAGCTCGCTGTGCCTCACCATCGATCGGGACCTGCAGTTCCGGACGCAGCAGATCCTCAGCGAGGGCATGGCCCAGGTGCGGGGCGGCACCGGCGCGGCCGTGATCATCGAGATTCCCTCCGGGGAGGTGCTGGCCCAGGCCAGCAATCCCACCTACAGCGCGGCGAAGCCGTTGCCGAGCGACCCGGTCGCCCGGGAGGACGCGGCGACCAGCTTCGTCTTCGACCCCGGCTCGGTGCACAAGGCGATCACCTACGGCGCGGCCCTGCAGGAGGGGGTGATCACCCCGGACACCACGCTGCCCATCCCCAACAACATCAAGATGGGTGACACCTGGTTCTCCGACACGCATCCGGCCAACGGCAAACGGATGAGCATCCCTGGGATGCTCGCCTACTCGTCGAACGTCGGCACCATCACGATCGCCGAGAAGCTCGGCCGGGACCGGTTGATCGACTACCAGAAGCGGTTCGGGCTGGGCAAGCCGACCGGCGAGGGAATGCCGGGGGAGGCCGGCGGGCGACTGCTGCCGGCCGACGAGTGGAGCGAATCGTCGCACGGGTCGGTGCCGATCGGGCACAGCGTCGACGCCACGCCGCTGCAGATGGCCGCCGCGTACGCCGCCATCGCCAACAACGGCACGTACGTGCAGCCGCACCTCATCAAGGAAACGATCAGCCCGGACGGCAAGCGCACCCCCGCGCCCGCCCCGGTGACCCGGTCGGTGCTCAGCCCGCAGAACGCGGCGGCCCTGCGCACCATGCTGGAGGCGGTCACCACTGTCGACCACGCCACCGGCGTCAACGCCGCGGTCCCCGACTACCGGGTCGCCGGCAAGACCGGGACCGGCTCGCGGGTGGTCAACGGCAAGATCGAGACCGACAAGGTGTCCTCCTTCATCGGCATGGCCCCCGCCGAGAATCCCCGCTACGTGATCGCCGTCTTCGTGTACTCGCCCGACGGTGGGGGCGCGGCGATCGCCAATCCGGCGTTCCGCGACATGATGCAGTTCACGCTGCGTCACTACCGGGTGCCGCCGTCCACCGGCGGTTCGGCACCCAAGTTCGTGGTCTATCCGCGCTGAGCAGCGATGGCGGGACATCATCGGTGAGTGCCGACGAACCACCGGGGCGGCTGTACGGCCGGAACCGGACGACCGGGTAGGGTCTGACGCCGTGCCTGGCAATCCACGTCCACGTACCGTGACCGGAGTCCGGCTCGGTGCTCTCGCCGTCCGGCTCGCCGTCGACCTTCCGGCGGACGCCGCCACGGTGAACGTCACCGGGGCCACCCACGCCAGCCAGGAGGTTCGCCCCGGCGACCTGTACGCGGCGTTGCCCGGCGCCCGCCGGCACGGCGCGGAGTTCGCCGCCGCCGCCGCCGAGGCTGGCGCGGTGGCCCTGTTGACCGACCCGGCCGGCGCCGAGCTGGCGGCGGCCAGCGGCCTGCCCGCCCTCGTGGTGCCCGACCCCCGCGCCGTCCTCGGCGAGCTGGCCTCGGCGGTCTACGGCGACCCGACCGCCGCGCTCACCGTGGTCGGCGTGACCGGCACCGCCGGCAAGACCTCCACCGCGTACCTGGTCGAGTCGGGGTTGCGGGCCGCCGGGCACACCACCGGGTTGATCGGCACCGTGGAGACCCGGCTCGGTGACCTGGTGATCGACAGTGTGCGCACCACCCCCGAGGCGACCGATCTGCACGCCATGCTGGCCACCGCCCGCGAGCGTGGGGTCACCGCCGTGGTCATGGAGGTCTCCAGCCACGCGCTCGCCATGGGCCGGGTGGGCGGGGTCCGCTTCGCCGTCGGGGGGTACACCAACTTCGGCTCCGACCACCTCGACTTCCACGCCGACAGCGACGACTACTTCGCCGCGAAGGCCCAGCTCTTCGACGGGCGCTGCGCGGTCGAGGTGCTCAACCAGGACGACCCGGCGTTGCAGCCGTTGCACAAGCCGGCGACCGTCACCTACTCGGCGGCCGGTGACCGGGGCGCGACCTGGTGGGCCGACGGTGTGGACGGCGAGGGATACGCCCAGCGCTTCACCGCGCACGGCCCGGACGGGGTGGTCCTGTCCGCCGGGGTGGCGCTGCCCGGCCGGCACAACGTGGCGAACGCGTTGCTGGCCATCGCCGCGCTGGTCGGCGTCGGGGTGGACCCGGCGACCGCGGCGGCAGGGGTGGCAGCCTGCGGTGGCGTGCCCGGCCGGTTGGAGCTGGTCGACAGCGCCGGACCGGTGCGCGGGGTGGTCGACTACGCGCACAAGTCGGACGCGATCGTGGCCGCGCTCGCCGCGCTGCGCGAGCTGAGCGTCGGCCGGTTGATCTGTGTGCTCGGCGCCGGCGGAGACCGGGACCGCGGCAAGCGACCGGTGATGGGCGCGGCCGCCGCCGAGGGCGCCGACGTGGTGCTGGTGACCGACGACAACCCGCGGACCGAGGACCCGGCGGAGATCCGCGCCGAGGTGCTCGCCGGGGCGTACCGGGCCGGCACGGCCGCCCGGATCATCGAGGTGTCCGGTCGGCGTGCCGCGATCGACGAGGCGGTCCGGTTGGCCGAGCCGGGCGACGTGATCGCGCTACTCGGCAAGGGGCACGAGCGGGGCCAGGAGGTGGCGGGCGAGGTGTTTCCGTTCGACGACAGCGTCGAGTTGGCCGACGCGTTGCGGGCCCGCTTCGGAGACCTGGCGGGTCGGCGATGATCGCGCTGAGCCTGGCCGAGGTCGCCGCGGCGGTCGACGGGCGGCTGGTGGGCGCCGACCCGGCCGCCACCGTCACCGGTTCGGTGGAGTTCGACTCGCGCAAGCTGGGGCCCGGTTCGCTCTTCGTGGCCTTCCCGGGAGAGAAGGTCGACGGGCACGACTACGCGGTGACGGCGGTCCAGGCCGGGGCGGTGGCGGTGCTCGGCAGCCGCGAGGTGCCCGGGGTGCCGATGGTGCTCGTCGACGACGCTTTGACCGCGATGGGCCGGCTGGCCCGCGCCGCGGTGGACCGGCTGCCCGGGTTGACCGTGATCGGCGTGACCGGCTCCTCCGGCAAGACCACCACGAAGGACCTGATCGGGCAGCTCACCACCCGGCTCGGGGCCACGGTGGCGCCGCCCGGGTCGTTCAACAACGAGCTGGGGCACCCGTACACCGCGTTGCAGGCCGGGCCGGACACCCGCTACCTGGTGATGGAGAAGGGCGCGCGCGGGATCGGGCACGTCCGTTACCTGTGTGAGCTGGTGCCGCCCCGGATCTCCGTGGTGCTCAACGTCGGCACGTCGCACATCGGCGAGTTCGGCTCGCAGGAGGCCATCGCGCAGGCCAAGGGCGAGCTGGTCGAGGCCCTGCCGCCGGACGGGCTGGCCGTGCTGAACGCCGACGACCCGCGGGTGGACGCCATGGCGAGCCGGACGCGGGCCCGGGTGGTCCGCTACGGCGAGGCGGCCGACGCCGACGTACGCGCCGAGGACGTCACGCTCGACGAGCGGGGGCACCCGTCGTACACCCTGGTCACCCCGGAGGGGCGCGTGCCGGTGCGGCTCGGGCTGGCCGGCCGGCACCAGGTCGGCAACACCCTCGCCGCGGCGGCGGTGGCCCGGGAGCTGGGCATGCCGCTGGCGGACCTGGCGCCGGCCCTCGCCGAGTTGGGGCTGGTGTCGACCCGCCGGATGGACGTCTTCGACCGCCCCGACGGGGTGACTGTCATCGACGACTCGTACAACGCCAACCCGGCCTCGATGGCGGTGGCGGTGCGGGCGCTCGCCAGCATCGGCCAGGGTCGGCGTACCGTCGCGGTGCTTGGTTACATGGCCGAGCTGGGTCCGTTCGAGTACGACGGCCACGCCGAGATCGGCCGCCTCGCGGCTGACCTGGGTGTCGACCGGCTGCTCGTGGTGGGCGAGCCGGCCGCGCCGATCCACGAAGGCGCGACAGCGGTAGCGAACTGGGGAGGAGAGTCGGTGTTGCTCACCGATCAGGCGGCGGCCGTCGAGGTGCTGCGGAGCGAACTACGACCGGGTGACGTCGTCCTGGTCAAGGGCTCCCGGTACCGGACCTGGGAGGTGGCCGACGCCCTGCGCGCCGACGCCGGTGCGGAGTCCACCCGATGAGGGCGGTCATCGTCGCCGTCGGGGTGGCCTTCATCGTGTCGCTGTTCTGCACCCCCCTCGCGATCAAGGTGTTCACCCGGCTCAAGGCCGGTCAGCCGATCCGGTCCGACGGCCCGGCCATGCACCAGGGCAAGAAGGGCACGCCCACGATGGGTGGCGTGGTCTTCATCCTGGCCACGGTCATCGCGTACGTGGCCGGGCACCTGGCGCTGACCACCCTGCCGGACAAGCAGATCGCGCAGGTGGAGCCGACCATCACCGCGCTGGTGCTGCTGGGGCTGATGGTCTTCTCCGGCGCGGTCGGTTTCCTCGACGACTTCCTCAAGGTGCGCAAGCGCAACAGCGCCGGTCTGAACAAGCGCGGCAAGCTGCTCGGTCAGATCCTGGTGGGCGCGCTCTTCGGCGTGGTCGCGTTGTGGTTCCCGAGCACGATGACCGACGGTTCGGGCAAGGCGACAAACACCGAGACGGTGGGCAGCACCACGCTGAGCTTCATCCGGGACATCGACGCCCTGGAACTCAGCAAGGTCGGCGCGGTGATCATCTTCATCTTCGTGGTGATGGCCACGACGAACGGCGTGAACCTCACCGACGGTCTGGACGGTCTCGCCACCGGGGCCTCGGTCATGGTGCTGGCCGCGTACGCGTTGATCGCGTTCTGGCAGTACCGGCACTGGTGCGCCGACCCGAACTACACGCAGCCGTACTGCTACGAGGTCCGCGACCCGTTGGAGATCGCGCTGATAGCCGGGGCGGCGGCCGGGGCCTGTGTGGGCTTCCTCTGGTGGAACACGTCCCCGGCGCGGATCTTCATGGGCGACACCGGGGCGTTGGGGCTGGGCGGTCTGATCGCCGGCATGGCGATGTCGACCCGCACCATCCTGCTGCTGCCGATCATCGGTGGGCTCTTCGTGATCATCACGATGTCCGTGGTGATCCAGATCATCTCTTTCAAGACCACGGGTAAACGGGTGTTCCGGATGTCACCGCTACAGCACCACTTCGAACTGGCCGGCTGGAGTGAGGTCAACATCGTGGTGCGCTTCTGGATCATCGCCGGCATCGGCGTGGCCATCGCCCTGGGCCTGTTCTACAGCGAGTTCCTCGCCAACATGACCTGATCTCCACCCCGTTCGAGCGGGTCACCGTCCGAGTAGTCGATCGTGCGTAGCCGAGGCGGCGGGGTGTGCGGCATGCGCGGGTGCCGCCCCCCGGATCCGACACGCCCGGTGTGTCGTTGTGGGCCGCTCGGGCGCGCCCAGCGGTGATGATGTCGGGGTGGGGGAGGATTCAGGCACCGACGACAGGACAGCCGGCCGCCCGCGGCGGTCACCCGGCGCGGCGCGAACCGCGGAGGCCGTCGCGCAGCCGGACGACACGCGCGGCCCGGAACCGCCCGCGACACCGCGCACGGCGCAGCCGGCGCAGCCCGTGCCGCTGCGCGGGCTGGACGCGGCCGGCGGGCTCGCCGCGCTGCGCGGCCTGCTGGACCGGCCGCTGGCCTCCTACTACCTGCTGTTGTCCAGCGCCGGCCTGCTGCTGCTGATCGGGCTGACCATGGTCTTCTCGGCGACCAGCGTGAAGGACTACGCCCAGGACGGCAACGCCTCAGCCTCGGTGACCAAGCAGGCGATCTTCGCGGTGATCGGCATCGGGGTGTTCTGGGCCTGCCAGCGCCTGCCCGCCAGCACCTACCGGTCGCTGGGCCGGCCGCTGCTGTTCACCGCGATCGGGCTGCTGCTGGTGCTCAACCTGCTGCTCGCCTATGCGCGCCTGACCCAACAGGACTCCGCTCGGATCGGCCCGATCGAGGCGCGGCTGCTCTGGCTGTTCATCGGCGGGATCCAGGTGCAACCCTCCGAGCTGGCCAAGATCGCGTTGGTGCTCTGGGGGGCGCACGTGATCGCCCGCAAGGGCGCCGCGCTGGGCTGGTGGCGGGAGTTGGCCACCCCGCTCTTCCCGGTGATGGGCCTGCTCTTCGTGCTGGTCGGCTACAACGACGTGGGCACCATGCTCTGCCTGCTGGCCCTGGTGGTCGGTCTGCTCTGGGCCGCCGGTGTACGGATGCGCGTCTTCGGCGCCCTGACCGTGGTCGGTCTGCTCGGTGTCGGCCTGCTCATCGCGGTGGCCTCACTGGGCGCCGGCTCCGGCGAGAAGGGCGCGGACAACTACCGCCTGGCGCGACTGACGCTCTTCCTCAACCCACCGCCGCCGGACAAGTGCGGAGACCCGTGTTACCAGGTCTACCAGGGTCGGCTGGCCATCGAGCACGGCGGCTGGTTCGGTGTCGGGCTGGGCAAGGGCAGTCTGAAGTGGGACTGGCTGCCCGAGGCACACAACGACTTCATCTTCGCGATCATCGCCGAGGAACTGGGCGTGATCGGGTGCGTCGTCATCCTCAGCCTGTTCGCGGTCCTCGCGTACACCGGGTTGCGGATCGCCCGGCGGGTCGACGATCCGTTCCGCCGGCTCGCCGCCGCCGCCGTGACCACCTGGCTGGTCAGCCAGGCGGTGATCAACATCGGTGGGGTGGTCGGGCTGCTGCCGATCACCGGCCTGCCGCTGCCGTTCATCTCTGACGGCGGAAGCGCCCTGGTGGTGACGTTGGCCGGCATCGGCATGCTGGCCTCCTTCGCCCGCGCCGAACCCGATGCGGCCAGAGCCCTGCATGCCCGTCCGCCGGCCCGGTGGGTCCGACTACTCTGGGCCCCGTTGCCGCCGCTTCCCGGCCGGCGTCGCCGACCGGCGACGCCGCCCGCTGGCCGAGGGTCCGTGCCCCGGTCCCGCGAGCGGCGCCATGACGACCAGGCCGCACCGCGCGGGGTCCGACAGGACCGCACCCGCGGCGGTACGGCGAGCGAGAGGAGACGCTGATGGGTCCGCTGCGTTCGGTGGTGCTCGCGGGAGGTGGCACCGGGGGGCACATCTACCCGCTGCTCGCCTTCGCCGACTGCCTGCGCCGACACGACCCGGGCGTCCGGATCACCTGCCTCGGCACACCCAAGGGCATGGAGAACGACCTGATTCCGCCGCAGGGCTACGACCTGCGGCAGATCCCGGCGTACCAACTGCCCCGGTCGGTCAACATGAACCTGGTCCGTACCCCGGGCCGGATGTGGACCGCGGCCCGCGCCGCGGGCAAGGTGATCGACGAGGTCAAGGCCGACGTGGTCGTCGGCTTCGGCGGGTACGTCTCGGTGCCGGCCTACCTCGCCGCCTGGCGCAGGGAACTGCCCATGGTGATCCACGAGGTGAACGTGCCACCGGGCGTGGCCAACCGCCTGGGCATGAAGTTCACCAAGAACATCGCCGTCGGCTTCCCGCACCAGCCGAGCCAGGCCGAGTCGCTGCGCGACGCCACGATCGTGGGGGTGCCGCTGCGCCGCACCATCGCCGGGCTGGACCGGTACGCGCTGCGCAACGCCGCCCGCGCCCACTTCGGGCTCCGCCCGGACCTGCCGGTGCTCTTCGTCTCCGGCGGCTCGTCGGGCGCCCGCTCGATCAACCTGGCGGTCTCCGGGGCGGCCAAGGAGTTGGCCCGCAACGGCGTGCAGGTGCTGCACGTGATGGGCGCGCGCAACGAGCCGGTGCCGATCCCCACCGATCTGCCGGTGCCGTACGTGACGTTGCCCTACCTGTCCGAGATGGAGCTGGGCTACGCCGCCGCCGACCTGATGCTGGCCCGGGGCGGGGCGATGACCGTCGCCGAGGTGGCCGCGATCGGGCAGCCCACGATCTACGTGCCGTACCCGCACAGCAACCAGGAGCAGCGGCGCAACGCGTTGCCCGTGGTGGAGGCCGGCGGTGGGCTGCTCGTCGACGACGCGGAGCTCACCCCGGACTGGCTGGAGCGCACCGTCATCCCGCTCATCCGCGACCCGCAGCGGCTGGCCGCGATGGGCGCGGCCGCGGCGGCGTACGGGCGGCGGGACGGTGACGAGGCACTGCGCTCCTTCGTCCTCGCGGCGGTGGCCCGATGACCGCGCAGTTCACCCCGGCCGGCACGCTCACCGCGGAGGACCTGGGGGCCGTCCACCTGATCGGGGTGGGTGGGGTCGGCATGCTCGGCGTGGCCCGGCTGCTGCTCACCCGGGGCATCCGGGTCTCCGGCAGCGACCTGCGGGAGTGGCCCTCGCTGGAGGGGCTGCGGGCGCTCGGCGGCACCATCCACCTCAGCCACGAGGCCAGCAACCTCGACGGTGTGGACACCGTCGTCTACTCGTCGGCCATTCCGCAGGACCACCTGGAGCTGGTCGAGGCGCGTCGGCGCGGCCTGCGGGTGCTGCACCGCTCGGAGGCCCTCGCCGCGGCGATGACCGGACGTCGGGCGGTGGCGGTGGCCGGCACACACGGCAAGACCACCACCACCTCGATGGTGACCATGGTGCTCCAGCAGGCGGGTGTGGACCCGTCCTTCGTGATCGGCGGGGAGATCTCCGAGGTCGGCTCGGGCGCCCACCACGGCACCGGCGAGCACTTCGTGGTCGAGGCCGACGAGAGTGACCGCTCGTTCCTCATCTACCGCCCGTACGTCTCGATCATCACCAACGTCGAGGCCGACCACCTGAACACCTACGGCGACTACGCGACGCTGGAGGCGGCGTTCGTGGAGTTCGCCCGCCTGACCGACCCGGACGGGTTCATCATCACCTGCGCCGACGACCCGGGCGGCCGGCGGCTGGCCGAGAGCCTGCGCGCCGAGGGGCGGCGGGTGTTCACCTACGGCGAGGCCGCCGACGCCGACCTGCGGTTGACCGAGATCGTCTCCTCCGCGCGCGGGGTGCGCTACCTGGCCGCGATCGACGGCCGGTCGCTCGGCGAGTTCCGCCTGCCGGTACCGGGGCGGCACATGGGTCTGAACAGCGCCGCCGCGGTGCTGGCCGCGTACCTGCTGGAGTTGCCGCTGGAGGCGGCCGAGGCCGCGCTCGCGGTCTTCCCCGGCGTGCGGCGGCGCTTCGAGCGCAAGGGTGTCGCGGACGGCGTGCTGGTCTACGACGAGTACGCCTACCACCCGACCTCGATGACGCTCGCCATGCAGACGCTGCGCGAGGTGGCCGGGGACGGCCGGTTGATCGTCGTCTTTCAGCCGTACCGGCTGTACCGCACCCGCGACAACCAGGCGGAGATCGCCGACGCGCTGGCCATCGCCGACGAGGTGGTGCTGCTGGAGGTCTTCGGGCCGGGCGAGCTGCGGCAGCCCGGCGAGGGTTCGGCGGCGCTGATCGCGGCCGTGGACCTGCCCGCCGACCGCAAGGTCTTCGTGGAGTCGTGGGAGCAGGCCCCGGTCGAGGTGGCCCGTCGCGCGCGTACCGGGGACGTGGTGGTCACCATGGGCGCCCCGCCGATCTCGCTGATGGGTGACGAGTTGCTGGTGGCCCTGGGTGAGCGTACGGCCGGCCCGGCGCCGACCGCGACCGTCGACCCGGCGGCCACGTCCCCGGCGATCGCTGACGCGGTGCCGGGTGGGACCACTGCCGGCGGCGACGGAGCGGCTCTCGGTGGCACCGCCGCGCCCGGCGGCGCGGCGCCCCTGGCCGGATGAGTCCCGGCCCGGCCCGGGGGCGGACCAGCGCCGCCGACGGTGGCGCCCCGCGTCGTGGTCCGGCGCGGCGGTGGCAGTTGGTCCGGGCGGGGCGCGACGCGGTACCGCCCTCGACGCGCCGGTTCATGGCTCGTGCCCGGCAGCGTCGGATGCGCGCGGCGCTGCCGTGGGCGGTGACGGCCGGGGTGCTCGCGCTGGCCGGGCTGGTCGCCTGGACGGTGCTCGGCACCGGGCTGTTCGGGGTCCGGGAGGTGCGGGTGGAGGGCGCCGGCCTGGTCACCCCGGTGCAGGTGCACGAGGCGGTCGGGGTGCCGGACGGGGTGCCGCTGGCCCGGGTGGACCTGGCCGCCGCCGCCCGCCGGGTCGGTGCGCTGCCGGCGGTGGAGCGGGCCAGGGTCTCCCGGGACTGGCCCGGCGCGCTCGTGGTGCGGGTGACCGAGCGGACTCCGGTGGCGGCGGTGCCGCAGGGGGCGGCGTTCGCCCTGATCGACCGGAGTGGGGTGGCGTTCCGGACGGTGGACCGGCGTCCGGCCGATCTGCCGCAGGTGACGGTGGGCCGTCCGGCCGCCGACGACCCGGGCACCCGGGCCGCGCTGGAGGTCCTCTCCGCCCTGACCCCGCAGCTCCGCGCGGAGTTGGTGGACCTGCGGGTGGAGGGGTTGGCGCGGATCAGCCTGCGGTTGCGGGGGGACCGGACGGTGGTCTGGGGCGACGCGACCCGGGGCACGGACAAGGCGACGGTGGCCACCGCCCTGCTGGACGAGGACGCCGCCCGGATCGACGTGAGCGCTCCCGATGTGGTGACCTTTCGCTGACCGGTGAGCGCCCGCGGAGGTGACCCGTCGCGCTCGGCTCGGCGACACGCCGGTCGGGTCCTTGGCTCCTGGCGCGGTGGCGCTTACGTTGCCCGGAAGAGGAACAGTGGTTGACATAACTGTAAGCCTCTAGTAGAGGGTGAGGGTTCACCTCTGAGCCTCGCTGGTGACAGCTGTCGTCGGCCGCTGGTCTGGCCACGCCGTAACCGGTCGGCCGAAGCCAATCTCGAAGGAAAGGACCGGAGATGACACCTCCGCACAACTACCTGGCGGTCATCAAGGTCGTCGGCATCGGGGGCGGCGGGGTCAACGCCGTCAACCGGATGATCGAGGTTGGGCTCAAGGGCGTCGAGTTCATCGCGATCAACACGGATGCCCAGGCACTGCTGATGAGTGACGCCGACGTCAAGCTCGACGTGGGCCGGGAGTTGACCCGCGGCCTGGGCGCCGGCGCCAACCCCGACGTCGGCAAGAACGCCGCCGAGGACCACCGCGACGAGATCGAGGAGGTGCTCAAGGGCGCCGACATGGTCTTCGTGACCTGCGGTGAGGGCGGTGGCACCGGCACCGGCGGCGCGCCCGTGGTGGCCAACATCGCCCGCAAGCTCGGCGCGCTGACCATCGGCGTGGTGACCCGGCCGTTCTCCTTCGAGGGCAAGCGCCGCCAGGTGCAGGCCGAGACGGGAATAGACGAGCTGCGTAACCAGTGCGACACGCTGATCGTGATCCCGAACGACCGGCTGCTGGCCCTGGGTGACCGCAACATCAGCATGATGGACGCGTTCCGGACGGCGGACCAGGTGCTGCTCTCCGGTGTGCAGGGCATCACCGACCTGATCACCACCCCGGGTCTGATCAACCTGGACTTCGCCGACGTCAAGAGCGTGATGAGCGGCGCCGGCAGCGCGTTGATGGGCATCGGCAGCGCCCGTGGGGAGAACCGCGCGGTCGAGGCGGCCGAGGCGGCCATCTCCAGCCCACTGCTGGAGCAGAGCATGGACGGTGCGCGGGGCGTGCTGCTCTCCATCGCCGGTGGTTCCGACCTGGGTCTGTTCGAGATCAACGACGCGGCCCAGCTGGTCACCGACGCGGCCCACCCGGACGCCAACATCATCTTCGGCGCGGTCATCGACGACGCGCTCGGCGACGAGGTGCGGGTGACTGTCATCGCGGCGGGCTTCGACGGCGGCACTCCCGCGTACAAGGCGGCCGAGCCGACCCGCAAGACCAACACCAACCAGCCGGCGCCGCAGAGCACCCCGGTGCCGGCGCCGGTCAGCAACCCGACACCGGCCCAGTCGCCGCGGCGCGTGCTCTTCGACGACGTCGACGTCCCCGACTTCCTCAAGAACGGGTCCTGAGCACCGCCGATGACCGACAGCTCAGCCACGGTACGACCGGACCGGCACGCCGAACTGGCGGCCGGCCTGGCCCACATCAGGTCCCGCATCGCCGACGCCTGCGCGCAGGCCGGTCGGGACCGTGCCGAGGTCACGATGATCGCCGTGACGAAGACCTACCCGGCCAGCGACGTGGTGGCGCTGGCCGGGCTCGGGGTGACCGACGTGGGGGAGAACCGCGACCAGGAGGCGGCCGCCAAGGCCGCCGAGGTGGCCGCGGCCGGGGTACGTCCCCGCTGGCACTTCATCGGTCAGCTGCAACGCAACAAGGCCCGCTCGGTGGTCCGCTACGCCGACGCGGTGCACTCCGTCGACAGTGTCCGGCTGGCCCGGGCGTTGGCCACCGCGACCGCCGACCGGCAGACGCCGCTCGACGCCCTGATCCAGGTGAGCATCGACGGCGACGCGGCCCGGGGCGGGGCCCTGCCCGACTCGGCGGATCCTGGCTCCGGACTGGAGCCGGTGGCCGAGGCGATCGCCGACGCCCCAGGGCTGCGTCTGGTCGGGCTGATGGCGGTCGCTCCGCTGGGGTGGGAGCCGGAACGGGCGTTCGCCCGGCTCGCGGAGGTTACCGACGCGTTTCGGGCTGTCCATCCGGGAGCCACCGCGCTGTCCGCGGGAATGAGCGGAGATTTCGAAATCGCGATCCGATACGGCGCGACACATGTCCGCGTCGGTAGCGCGTTGCTCGGAATGCGTCCCACGCTGCGGTAGCCTGACCGCGAGACAAGCAAATTACATCAGTGTTGTTTCAGGGGCGGCGTCTCCTGTCGGGGGTCGTGCGCGCGACGCGAATCGCGCGCTGGGGGGATTGCGGTTCCGGTCCGATGGGCATGGTTGTCCACTCGCGACGGGCGACATGGCACGGGGGCGCGTGCCGCACGGCGGACGGAAGGGCGCGGGATGGGTGCACTGCGCAAGGCGGGGGTCTGGCTCGGTCTGGTCGAAGAAGACGACGAGCGGGCCTACGACGACGGTGGCTACGACAAGGGTGGCTACCGTGACTCGCGGTACCGGCAGAGCCGGTACGCCGAGGAGTTCGCCGACGAGGACGAGGACGACACCGAGGAGCCGCCGGCTCCCCGGCCGCGCGCCACTGAGCGGGGTCGACTCTCCGAGCGGACGAGCGGGCGGTTGAGTGAGTCCGAGCGTGGTGACGGCGAGCGCGCGGAACGGGCCGAGCGGTCCAGCGTGCGGTCGATCACCCGGTCGTCGGCGGGCGAGACGTCCGGCGCGCTGACGTACCACACCCGGGACAATCTGGCCCTCGCGCCGCAGGTCACGTCGCGGGAGCGGGCGCTGCCCGAGGAGGAGCAGCGGTACCAGATCACCACGCTGCACCCGACCACCTACCGGGAGGCGCGCACCATCGGTGAGCACTTCCGCGACGGCGTTCCGGTGATCATCAATCTCACCGAAATGGATGAGGCGGATGCCCGCCGTCTGGTTGACTTTGCGGCCGGGCTGGCGTTCGGCCTGCGCGGTACGATCGAGCGCGTGACCAATCGGGTGTTCCTGCTCTCACCGGCTAACGTCCAGGTCACCGCTGAGGACAAGGCCAAGATCGCTGAGGGCGGCTTTTTCAGTTTGAGTTGACCCCCGCCCGACCCGAGGGACGTCGCTGACCGTGTTGTCGATCTTACTGCAAGTGTTGTACCTGATCCTTTATGTCTTCCTGCTTCTTCTTCTGTCCCGGTTCGTGTTGAGCGCCGTCCTGCAGTACGGCCGGCGCTGGCAACCGGGCCGCGGCGCATCGGCAGGATTGGAATCCGTGTGGAGCGTCACTGATCCCCCTCTCAACGCGTTGAGGCGTGTGATCCCTCCGCTGCGAATTGGTACCGTGAGCATCGACCTGGCCTCCCTTGTGCTCCTGGTTATCCTGTTCGTGCTGATGGAGTTCGTGTTAGGGCCGTCGATCAGGGCATCTGCCTGATGACCGACGCGCTTTCGCGGCCGCAACTGACCCGAGGAGTTTCGATGCCGCTGACCCCGGCCGACGTCCACAACGTCGCCTTCAAAAAGCCGCCGATCGGCAAGCGGGGGTATGACGAGGAGGAGGTCGACGCCTTCCTGGACGAGGTCGAGCGCGAGCTCGCCCGTCTCATCGAGGAAAACAACGAGCTGCGCGCCCAGGTGGAGCGCGGCGGCCGTGGCGGTGCCCCCGCAGGCCCCGGCGGCGACGCCCGACTGGCGGCGGAGCTCAACGACGTCAAGGCCCAACTGGACCGGGTGCAGCGCGACAAGTCGGCGGCCGAGCAGGCTGCCCGCGCGATGCAGGCCGAGCTGGAGCAGGTCCGCGCGACCGGCGGCCCGGCCGGCGGCGTCACCGGTGACGGTGAGCAGCAGGCCCTGCGCGTGCTGATGATGGCCCAGCGCACCGCCGACGACCACGTGTCCGACGCGCGCCGCGAAGCCGACCAGCTGCTGTCCGAGGCCCGTGGCAAGGCCGAGGAGGTGACCCGCGAGGCTCGCGCGAAGGCCGACGCCCTGGAGCGGGACGCCCGCCAGCGGCACCAGGAGGCCATGGGCGGCCTGGACGCCAAGCGCACGGCCCTGCAGAAGCACATCGAGGAGCTCAAGCAGTTCGAGCGCGAGTACCGCACCCGGCTCAAGGCGTACCTGGAGAGCCAGCTGCGTGACCTCGACGGTCGTGGCCAGGGCCTGGAGGCCGAGATGACCCGCTCCGAGGCAGGCCGGGTCGCCGGCGGCAACGGGCTGGCCGCTGCGGGTCTCGCCGGTTCGTACGGCAGCGGGCGTTCCGGCGCCCTCGAAGCCGGACGCTGAGCGCCGGCCGGCGATCGTTCTCCGCCAATGGTGACGGTCGCCGGCCCTGTCTGGACGGTACGACGCGGCGGGGGTGAGCCGTGATAGTCGCAAGTCTCCTGCTCATCCTCGTCGCGGTGGTGCTCCTGGTGCTCGGCCTGGCCGGTGGCTCCAGCATCATGTTGATCATCTCTATCGCGGCCAGTCTGCTGGCCGCCGTGGCGTTGGTGGTGGGTGCCCGTCAGGCAGCCGCCAACCGCGCCACGGCGGATCCCGGTCGGACCGGCCGGCGGCAACCCGACGCACCCCGTACGGCCAGCCAGGCCACGCCGGGTGTCGCGTACGGGCCGCCGCTGGTCGGCCCGGAAGTGCCGGTCCAGCATGTGCCCACGACGGTTGGTACCGGCGGCACCGGGTGGCGGCAACCACCCGCGCCGCCGGTCGACCACGAGGCACCCGCCGACGCGCCGCTCGACGACGTGCCCCCGTTCGACGGGCGGGTCGACGACGCGCCGGGCTTCGACCCGCGGGCCGACGACGCGCCCCCGTTCGGAGCGTGGCCCCCGTTCGGGCCGCCGGCCGACCACACGTCCTCGCCGGTCCGCCCGGTCAGCCCGGCGACGTCGACCGACGACGATCTCCGCCATGGCGCCCCGACCACCGACGAGCCCGGCGAGCAACTGATCACCCCCGCCGAGGCGGCCCGGGTGGCGCGGCTTGCCGACGACGTCGAGGTGGTGGACGGCCACCCCCGCTACCACCTCGCCAGTTGCCCGCATCTCGTCGGCCGGGTGCCCGAGACGCTGCCGGTCGCCGAGGCCGCCGAGCTCGGTTTCACCCCGTGCGCCGACTGCGCGCCAGCCACCGCCCTGCTCGCCGACGCCCGGCCGATCTGAAGCGGCCCCGGTGCCCGCGCAGGACACGCTCACCGTGGCGGTACGCGTGAAACCCGGCGCCTCGTCCGCCCGGGTGGGCGGCTGCTTCGACGGCCCGCACGGTCCCGCCCTCGTGATCGCGGTGCACGAGCCGGCCGTCGACGGTCGGGCAACCGAGGCGGCTCGCCGGGCACTGGCCGCTGCTCTGGGTGTCCGGCGGTCCGAGGTCGCCCTGCGCGCCGGCGCGGCCAGTCGGGACAAGCTCTTCCTCGTCGATCGGCCCAGCCCGGACCTGTCCGAGGTGCTGTGCCGACTGCGCGACGGATCCGCCGAGTGAGGAACGTCCAGGCCGGGCAGCCGTGACGCCCGGGTTTGATATCGCGCTGCTGCTGGGAGCGGCCGTGCTGCTGGTCGCCGTCGGCGCGGTGCGACTCTCCACCCGGCTGGGTGTGCCAAGCCTGCTGGTCTACCTGGCGCTGGGCGTGGCGATCGGTGAGAGTGGTCTGGGCATCCGCTTCGACGACGTCGAGTTGACCCGTACCCTCGGCTTCTGCGCACTGATCGTGATCATCGCGGAGGGCGGTCTGACCGCCCGGTGGTCCACGCTGCGACCGGTGCTCGGGCTGGCGTCCGCGCTCTCCACGGTCGGCGTGATCGTGAGCATCGTGGTGGTCGGCGTCGCCGTGCACCTGCTGCTGGGGCTGGACTGGCGTTTGGCGCTGCTCTACGGCGCGGTGCTGTCGTCCACCGACGCGGCGGCCGTCTTCGCCACCCTGCGCCGGCTGCGGTTGCCGCCCCGCCTGGTGGCGACGCTGGAGGCCGAGTCGGGCATGAACGACGCCCCGGTGGTGCTGCTGGTGGTGCTGCTGTCGCGCCAGGGCTGGTCGCACCCGTGGTGGTACGAGGTCCTGCTGGTCTGTTACGAGCTGGGCGCCGGCGCGGCGGTGGGCGTGGGCGCGGGCATCGCCGGCACCTGGGCGCTGCGGCGGGCCGCGCTGCCCTCGGCCGGGCTCTACCCGATCGCCGCGGTGGGCATCACCGTGCTGGCGTACGCGGCGGGGGCGGTGCTGCACGCCTCGGGGTTCCTCGCCGTCTACGTGGCCGGGGTGCTGCTGGGCAATGCCCGGCTGTCCCACCGGCAGGCGATCCTCGGCTTCGCGGACGGGCTGGCGTGGCTCGCCCAGATCGGGTTGTTCGTGCTGCTCGGGTTGCTGGCCTCGCCGGGCCGGCTGGACGCGGCGGTGGTGCCGGCGGTGGTCGCGGGGCTGGCCCTGGTGCTGCTGGCCCGCCCGCTGTCGGTGGCCGTCTCGGCGCTGCCGTTCCGGGTCGGCCTCCGCGAACAGGCGTTCCTGTCCTGGGCCGGGCTGCGCGGGGCGGTGCCGATCGTGCTGGCGACCATCCCGCTCTCCGAACGGGTGCCCGGGGCAGAGCGCCTCTTCGACGTGGTCTTCGTCCTGGTGGTGATCTTCACGCTGGTGCAGACCGGCACGCTGGGGCCGTTCGCCCGCCGGTTGCGGGTGACCGCGCCGGCGGAGGCCACCGAGATCCACCTGGAGACCGCGCCGCTGGAGCGGATGCGGGCGGACCTACTCCAGTTGGAGGTGCCGCCGGGCTCGCGGTTGGCGGGCGTGCACGTCGACGAGTTGCGGCTTCCGTTGGGCGCGTCGGTCACGCTGGTGCTGCGCGACGGGGTGGGTTTCGTGCCCACTCCGGGCACCCGGCTGAAGACCGGCGACAGTTTGCTGATCGTGGCGACGGCCGGGGTGCGCGACGCCGCCGAACGGCGGTTGCGGGCGGTCAGTCGGCGCGGTCGGCTGGCCCGATGGTTTGGCGAGTACGGGGATGAGGCGGTCGGTTGACCTGCTAGCGTTCCCTTTGCCCCAGTTAGGCAGGGCTAGGGGTAGTTAAGCGGGGCGACGGTGCGGCACATTGTCGGACGCCTGTACGCACCGTATTCTTGCCAACCTCCGGAGTGCGCGGCGATCGTCGCCGTGCGCCCCTTTTCGTACATCTAGGGGACGTCGTCATGATTGGCGCCCCCTGACCAGGTGCCGCGGACAACGCGGCTCCCCGGCCGAGGGAGCGACCCATGGCGAAGCCAGCCGACACCAGGACCGCCGGGCGCAAGCCGGTGGTCAAGGCCACCCGCAGCACCGCGGAGACCGAGAAGATCCGGGCGGCGCTGGCGGCGCGGCGGGACGAGCTTCGCGCCGAGTACGATCAGACGCTGAGTGAGATCACCGAGCTGCAGCGCGATCGGCTGACCGACTCGGCCGGGGACGACCAGGCCGACACGGGCACCAAGACGCTCGAGCGGGAGCAGGAGATCTCTCTCGCCAACAGCATTCTGGAACGGATCACACAGGTCGAGCGCGCTCTGGAGCGTCTCGACGAGGGTGGTTACGGCTGGTGCGAGCGGTGCGGCAACCCGATCCCGGTCGAGCGCCTCGCCGCCTTCCCGTCGGCCACCCAGTGTGTGACGTGCAAGCAGCTGGAGGAGCGGCGCTGAGGTCCGCTCCCCGGCGGCGATGAGACGGTGAGCGATCACCGCCGAGACACCTCGATGGGGAGCGCATGACCGCAGCACCGTCCGCCGAACCCGGCCGTACCGGCCCGGATGCCGGCATACGCCGGCCCCGGGCCGTCGCGATTCTCGCCGGAGTCGCCCTGGTGGCCCTGCTGGCCGACCTGGTCACCAAGCACCTCGCGCTGGCCGCGTTGACCGACCGGGAGCCGGTCCGGCTGCTCGGCGGGGCCGTTTACCTGAGTCTGACCCGCAACAGCGGTGCCGCCTGGAGCATCGGCGCGGACCACACCTGGATCTTCCCGCTGATCACCATCGGCGTGGTCGGCTGGATCGTCTGGATGGCGCTGCGTCTGCGTTCGCTGCCGTGGGCGATCTGCCTCGGCCTGGTGCTGGGCGGCGCGCTGGGCAACCTCGTCGATCGGATCTTCCGGGCCCCCGCGCCCTTCCACGGGCACGTGGTCGACATGATCAGCCTGTTCGACCCGTACGGCCAGGTCTGGCCGGTGTTCAACCTGGCGGACAGCTCGCTGGTCTGCGGCGTGCTGCTGGCCATGCTGTTGGAGTTGACCGGCCGCCAGCGGGACGGCCGGCGGGCCGGACGCGACGGCGCCCCGGTCGAGACGGACGCCACCCAGGGCGCGGACCAGCGGGAGCGGGCATGACCTCCGCGTTCGCCGCGGGCGGCGACCACCGTTCCCTCCCGGTCCCGGACGGCCTGGACGGCATGCGCCTGGACCAGGCGGTGTCCCGGCTGTTCGGGCTCTCCCGCACCGCCGCCGCGGCCCTGGTCGATGCCGGGGACGCGCTCGTCGACGGCACCTCCCGCGCCAACTCGCACAAGGTCAAGGCCGGCTCGTGGCTGGACGTCACGCTGCCCGCCCCGGTCGCCCCGCCGACCGTGGTGCCGCAGGCGGTGCCCGGCCTGCGGGTGGTCTACGCCGACGACGACATCGTGGTGGTCGACAAGCCGGTGGGGGTGGCCGCGCACCCCAGCCCCGGGTGGACCGGCCCGACCGTGATCGGCGCCCTCGCCGCGATCGGGCACCGCATCTCCACGAGCGGTGCCGCCGAGCGGCAGGGCGTGGTGCACCGGCTCGACGTGGGCACCACCGGGATCATGGTGGTGGCAAAGAGCGAACAGGCCTACACGGCGTTGAAGCGGGCCTTCAAGTACCGCGAGGTGGACAAGGGCTACCACGCGGTGGTGCAGGGTCACCTGGACCCGCTGCGCGGCACGGTCGACGCGCCGATCGACAGGCACCCCACCCACGACTACCGCTGGGCGGTGGTCTCCGGCGGTAAGCCGAGCATCACCCACTACGACACCCTGGAGGCGTTCCCGGCGGCCAGCCTGGTCGACGTCCGCCTGGAGACGGGTCGGACCCACCAGATCCGGGTGCACTTCTCCACCATGCGGCACCCGTGCGTGGGTGACCTGACCTACGGTGCCGACCCCACCCTCTCGGCCCGTCTCGGCCTGGCCCGACAGTGGCTGCACGCCCGCGAACTGAGCTTCCTGCACCCCCGAACGGGGGACGAGGTCCGGTTCGTCAGCGACTACCCTGACGACCTGGACCGCGCGCTCCAGATCCTGCGTGACTGAGCGGCGACCGCCCGACACCGACCCGACGAGGGGATCCCGCCCGTGCGCGCCGGCAACCTGCTGCGGCAGCTGGACCAACGGTTGCTGCCGCAGCTGACCCGGGCCGTGGCCCGGCTGGGCGACCGGCCGAGCCGGTCCGGGGTGCTCACCTGGGCGGCCGCGCTGTCCGCGGTGGCGGTGCTGGGCACCGCGCTCTGGGCCGCCGACGAGACTCCGCTCGGCGACCGGACGGTGGGCGAGGTGACCCGGGTGGGCGTCTCCGACGGCGACTCCGTGCCCGGCTACCTGCGGTCCGCCGCCGCCGACCTGGCCGCGCTCACCCAGTCCGCCCCGGCCGCCGAGGACGGGACCTACGCGCTCGTCACACTCGTCGCGTACCTGCCGCCGCAGCGTCTGGCGACGGTGCTCGGCGACGTCGGAGTCTCGACGGTCTTCGGGCGGGTCCCGCTGCCGGGGCGGCAGACCGAGATCGTCAGGATCCCCGCGATGCGGGTGCCGGACGACGTGGTCGCCGGAATGGGTCAGGTGGCGGCCCGCAAGGAGACCGAAGCCGCCGACTACCGGGCCCGGGCCGCCGCGGTCGACGGCGACGGCGACGGCGAGCGGGAGTTGCGGGCGCGCTACGCCAGCGGCGCCGAGGTGGCGACCGCCGAGGCGGCCGCGTACCGCTCCGGCTGCTCCTGCGTCTATGCGGCGGTGGTACGAGCGGCGCCGGGGGTGTTGCGCGGCATGGCGGCCCGGCCGGACGTGCGGGCGGTCGACCCCGCCCCGGAGGTGTACCGGCTGGACCGCACGGTCTTCACGCCGCCCCTGCCCGAGCAGGATGACGTGGTGCGCCCGCCGGCCGACACCGGGCCGAGCCCCGAGCCGACGCCGGCGCAACCGTCGGAGCCGACACCTGGCACCCCGGAGCCCGTGGCGTCGGTGGGCGAATCGTCGGAACCCGCACCGGTCGTGACGATTCCGTTACCAACGCCGTCCTCGGCGGAACCCACCGAGCCGCCCCCGCCGAGCATCACCACCTCGCCGGACGTCACCACCGCCGTCGAACCGCCGACGCCCACGTCGTCGTGATCTGCGTCGGCTGGTGTGCGTTCTGAGGTGTGGTCCGAATAGGGTTTGCTTCGTAGCCTGTCAGACGGAGATCGATGGTGCTGGGAGGGCGGGCCGTGGAGGGCAGTGAGACCGGCTGGGGCCGGCCGGCCGAACCAGCGCCGCGGTGGCGCGCGTTGTTGGACCGCGCCCGGTTGGGCGGTCGTGGCGCGGAGCAGACCGAGCCGGAGCGGCGGGCCGACGAGGCGCCGCCGGACCCGCTGCCACGGCGTGCGGCCCCGAACGGGTACGCCGGGCGGGCACCGGCCGTCGGACAACCGGCGGAGTCGCCGTACGGCACGGACCCCGCCTACCGGGCCGAGGCGACCTACCGCGTCGACCCCGCCTATCGGGCCGAGCCGGCGTACCGGGCGGATCCCGCCTACGGGGCCGAGCCGGACTACCGCTCGGAGCCGGCGTACCGGAGCGAGCCGACCTATCGCGCCGAGCCTGACTATCGCGCCGAGCCTGACTATCGCGCCGAGCCTGGCTACCGCGCGGAGCCTGGCTACCGCGCGGAGCCGGAATTCCGCGCCGAGCCGACCTATCGGGCCGAGCCGGATTACCGGGGCGAGCCGGGCTACCGGGCCGAGCCGGGTTATCGCCCCGAGCCGGGCTACCGGGCGGAGCCGGATTACCGGGCGGAGCCGGGCTACCGCCCCGAGCCGGACTACCGCGCCGAGCCGGGTTATCGCCCCGAGCCGGACTACCGGGCCGAGCCGACGTACCGGACCGAGCCGGGCTACCAGGCGGAACCGGCGTACCGGGCCGAGCCCGAGTCGCCGCCTCCCGCGCCCGACCCCGCCCAGTCCCGCTACGCGCTGCTGGACAACGGCTATCGGCAGGGTGACCCGCCGGCGGAGTCGCGGTACGCGCTGTTGGAGACCGGCTACCAGCCGGAGACCGGTTACCCGGTGGCCGCGCCGCCATCCGCACCTGTCACGCCCCCGCCTGCCCCGCCGGTCGTGCCGCCGCCCAGCCCGTCGGTCGGCTCGGCGGTCGCCGAACGCGCCTACCCGGCTCGGGTCGAGTGGCGTCCGCAGGGTGCCGACCCGGAGCAGGAGCGGGCCAACGGGGTGCTCCGCCGCGACCTGGGCACGCCCCGGGTGTTCGCCTTCGCCAACCCCAAGGGCGGGGTGCACAAGACCACCGCCACCGTGCTCGCCGCCGCCACCGTCGGCAGCGTGCGCGGGCAGGGCGTACTGGCCTGGGACGACAACGAGTTGCGCGGCACCCTCGGACTGCGCGCCGGCAGCGCCCGGCACGCCCGCACGATCCGGCACCTGGTGGCCGACCTGGCCCAGATCGAGATCCTGGAGGGCTCGACCCTGCTGGGTCGGCTCGACGACTACCTGCGGCACGCCTCCGACAGCTCGTACGACGTGCTGGCCGGCGAGGAGAGCCCGCGCTTCGCCCAGCGACTCGACCAGTTCACCGTCCGGCGGGTGTTGGAGCTGCTGCGGCGTACCCACGACGTGGTGTGCGTGGACACCGGCAACAACGTGGAGAGCCCCAACTGGCGCACGGTGATGCAGGCCGCGGATCAGCTGGTGGTGACCACGGTGCCCCGCGAGGACGCGGCGTTCAGCGCGGACTGGATGCTCGACCTGCTGCACGAGGAGGGCATGGGCGAGCTGGCGGACAACGCGATCACGCTCATCTCCTGCCCGACCCCGGGTCGCTCGCCACTTCAGGACGACCTGGAGCGGCACTTCGCCACCCGTACCCGGGGGGTTGCGGTGGTGCCGTACGACCCGGCGTTGGAGACCGGGTCGTCGATCGAGTACCACCAGCTCCAGCCGGAGACCCGCCAGGCGTGGCTGCGCGCCGCGGCGATGATGGTGGAGCCGTTCGCCCGGTGAGCTGGTCTGCCGCCACCGGGGCTCCGGCCCGACACCGGGCCTGAGAGGATCATCGGGTGAGCCCGGACAACCCCGACCGTGAGCGGCCCGCCGACGAGCCCGACCGACCCACGCCGCCCCGAGCGTCGGGCCCGACACCGTCGGTCGGTGAGTCGCCGTCAGCGGGCGAGCCGCCGCCGGTCGCCGAGCCACCGTCAGCGGACGAGCCGAGGTCAGCGGGCGAACCACCGTCGGTCACCGAGCCACCGTCAGCGGGCGAGTCGCCGCTGGTGGGTGAGCAGTCGGCCGGCGCTGGCCCTTGGGGGGCGTACCAGAGCTCTCTGGAGCTCAGCTTCGACGAGCCGCGCCGCCCGCTGCGCGCCGCCGTGACGGTGCTGGGCACCGTGTTCGCGCTGGCCGTGCTGGGTGTGCCGTTCGGGCTGCTCTGGGCCGTGCTCGCGCCGGACACGCCGGTGGTCAAGACCGTCGAGGGGGCGATCTACGCCGATCCGCAACCGGAGCAGCCGATCGCCGCGGACGGGTGGTTCAGTCTGCTGGGGCTCGGCTTCGGGCTGCTGGTCGCGCTCGCCCTGTGGTTCGTGCTGCGGCGTCGGCGCGGTCCGGTGGGGCTGCTCGCCGCGGTGCTCGGCGCGTTGGTCGCCGCACCGGTGGCCTGGCAGGTGGGTCGGCGCGTCGGCCTGGCCACCTTCGACCGGCTGCTGGCCACCGCCCCGGCCGGGCAGGCCTTCACCAAACCCGCGGACCTGCGGGCCGGTGGGGTCGACTGGCTGCTCGGCGTGCTGCCGGTGCCGCACGGCAACCTGCTGCTGCCGGCGTTCGGTGCCGCGATCATGTACACCCTGCTGGCCGGCTGGTCGCGGTGGCCGGGGCTGCGCCCGGAGCCCGAGCCGGCCGATCTCAGTTGGGTGTCGGCGGGGACGCCAGCTCCGACAGCGGCACCGGCACCGCCCGCACCTGACGAAGCAGAGCCGCCTCGCGGTTGAGCAGCCGCAGCTCGGCGCGGAGCCGGGCGGCGGTGTCGTCGATGGCCAGCAGGCGCTGCCGGTCGTCGACGGTGAGCGCCGCGGTCGCCGCCACCAGGTGGGAGAGCACCGTGGGGTCCTCCGGCAGTTGCTCGGAGATCTCCTCCGGGTCGGAGCGGATCAGGCCGAGGTACTGCCGGAACACCGCGATCACCCGGGCGGCCAGCAGCTCGGCCACCTCGTCCGGCCCGGCCGGGTCGGGCAACCACTCCACGTCGGCGGTCAGGTAGGGCGCGGCGCTGTCGTCGACCTCGGCGATCCGGAAGCGACGCCGGCCGACCGTGACGATGTCGAAGCCCCCGTCGGCCAGCTCGGTCACCTGGCGCAGTTCGGCGGTGCAGCCCACCTCGTGCAGGGTGACGGCGCCGGCGCTCGGCGTGGCGTGGGCGCCGGGACCGGCGGGCGCGACCTCCCACCCGGCCTGGATGGCCACCACGCCGAACTCACGTGGCGCACCCTCGGGCAGGTCGACCAGGTGTCGCACCAGCGCCCGGTAGCGCTCCTCGAAGATGTGCAGCGGCAGCACCAAGCCGGGAAAGAGCACTGTTGCGAGCGGAAACACCGGCAGCCGTGCGGTCACATCGTCGAGCCTAGCGGTTCTCTCCCGGCGTCGGCGTGGCCCGGCTCACGGTGCCGTACAGGACGGGAGCGCCCAGAGATATCATTCCCGATATGTTGCTGGCCCAAAGCCTTGCGGTGCCCGGGGAGACACAGGCGCTCCTACTCGACATGGATGGCGTGCTCATCGACTCACTCGCGCTGGACTTCGGAGTGGTCGAGCGGTTGCTGCGCCGACATGTCGCGGCGTCTGTACCGCTTGAGACGATCAGGCGATACTTCCCCCACTCGCTGCCAGACTTCTGGGCACACATCGCCGCCTCCGTCGGCGTGGAGCTGACTGAACGGGAGATCGCCGATCTGGTCAGCAGCCACGAGGTGGAACGGCTTTCGGCGGCTCCGGACGTGCACGCCGGAGTCCTCGAACTCCTGCGCGATGCCAGGTTGGCGGGCCTGCGGCTGGCGGTGGTGTCCAACAACCCCAAGCGCGATGTCGAGCGGATGCTGGCGTCGGCGAAGCTGCTCGATCTGGTCGATGCCGTCGTCGGCAACGACGCGCCCGGAATGGCGAGTAAGCCGGCGCCGGACCCGTACCTAGCCGCTGCGGCCGAAATCGGCGTTGCCCCAGGTAGGTGCGTGGCCATCGAGGACTCCGTGCTCGGCCTCCAATCGGCCCGAGATGCCGGTTGCTACACCATCGGCGTGGCAACCGGGGCCAGCAGCCTGGACGAACTATCGGGCTCGGGGCTCGCAGACCGCTGCCACAGTGACCTACGCCCGAATACTGTCTCGCTGGGTCGGGAGGGTATTACATGTAAGTCGCTCGGCACCCCGAATGACTTCGTCAGCCACATGGTTGAGCACATCGCCTGGCGGCTCGGTTGCTCCATCGAACTGCACTGGAACAACGACGACTGGGGCGCGCTCGGGACGGCTCTGGGAACTGAGATCGCCCGAATGCCGCGGCTGGTCGACAGCGCGGCGGCGCTGGGCATGATCGATGACGGTAGTGCCGAGGTTCAGCTCCGGGTTGACTCGAAAGGTGGCGCGTCGTTCCGGTCGTCACCGCAGGTCGACCTGGACTGGTTCCTTTCGGTCCGCTGCGAGCAGCTCCCGCAGGGCGGGCCGCTGGTCGATCTATTGGATGCTCTGGGTCGCGCTGCCGGACTGCGGATCACCGTCACTGTCGCTAGCTTCGAGGACCCGCACCACACCTGGGAGGGCGTCTACCGGGCGGTCGGCATCGCGCTTGACCGAATGTGCAACCCAACGGTCGAGGAAAGCCCGTTGGTGGTGAGCACCAGCCCGGTTCCCGAGTACAGCGGTGAGCGCGCCGTCGAGAGGGGATGGCGGGTGGAGTCGCTGTCGACTGGCTCGGTCCGGCTGAGCCGTGCGACCGCCGAGAGTGTGGTGGCGGTTGACGTGTCGATGGGCAACCCGGGTGCTGACGTGTTCATTGAGGTCGCCGACTCGGTCCGGGTCACCGGCTTCGCCGGACTGGTGAACGCCTTTGCGCGTGAAGCCGGCCTTCGGGTTTCGGTCCGTTTTGAGGCAACCCGGCTCAGTTCCAGCCATGTGGTCACCGAGGACGTCGGCCTGGCACTGGGCCGAGCGTTGCGGTACCTCGCGATCGAGCGGATCAGCGAGGTCGGGATCTATGGTGCCGGTTCCAACGTACGCGCTCTGGCCGACCTGGATCAGCCGGTACGCGTCGGCATCAGCATGGAGGGCCGGAAGTTCTGGAAGTACGTGCCGCTCGACCAGACCTATCCTGAGTTCCGGCGGGCCTTCCTGATCGGCCACGACCTGTGCGGTGACCTGTTCAGCGAGGACTTGGACGATTTCGTCGACGGGTTCGCGGGCGGTTTGCAGGCCAGCGTCATGCTGCACATCCGCTCCGACGTCGGCGCCGAGAAGGGCTGGCCGCTGGTCTTCGCCGCGATGGGTGAGGCTACCCAGGAGTTGTTGTCGGTGAACCCGTACCGTAAGGCACTGGCACCCGGGGTTAAGGCGACGCTCGCGTGAAGCCCCAGGTGCCGGAAAGTGCACTGACGTTCCCCTCCGCCTTACTTGAGGCTAACCCTTACGTGCCCGACTGGGCCGGGCAGGATCGTCGTGGGCTGATGCGACTGGACCGCAACGAGGCACCCGGGCCGCTGTCGCCCACGGTGGCGGAGGCGGTGTGCGCGTACGTCCGGGATGCGGGTGTCCACAGCTACCCGGAGTATCCACAGTTGGCGTCCGCTCTGGGTGGGTACTGCGGTGTTCCGTCCAACTGGATCCTGCCAACCAACGGATCGGATCAGGGCATCGACATCTGCATCCGGGCCTTCCTGCGGCCCGGGGCATCGATGGTGGTGGCACGCCCCGAGTTCGTCATCTTCGGCCACGCCGCAGGGTTAGCCGGCGGGTCGGTCGTCGGCGTTCCGTACCCGAACGACCTCCGCTATCCCTACGAGGAGTTCCGGGCCGTTGTCGCCGCCCGGAAGCCCGACCTCATCGTGTTCGTCAACCCGAACAACCCGACGGGTACGCCGGTCGATGTCGAGTTCATCGCGGAGATCGCCCGGTCAGCTCCCGGCGTTCCAGTCCTGGTGGACGAGGCTTATTACGAGTTCACTGATGCCACTGTTGTTCCGTTGATCCCGGAGCTGCCCAACCTGATCGTGTTGCGGACCTTCTCCAAGGCGTTCGCCATGGCGGGCCTGCGGCTCGGATATGTCGTCGCGGTGCCGGAGGTGGTCGAGCAGCTGGTCAAGCTCCGAAATCCGTTCGACGTTAACTCCCTCGCCGTGGTCGCCGGCCTGGCGCAACTGGCACGCCTGCGGGAGATGCGCAGCATGGTCGACGAAATGATGGGCGACACGAAGCCCGAAGTGGTGGGCTTCTTCCGGGACCAAGGGGTGGTTGTCCATCCAGGGGCGGCGAACTTCTTGTTGGTCCGGCCCAGGTGCCCCGAGGAGACGGTGGCTGCTCTGCGTGCGGCCGGCATTCTCGTTCGCACGATGACCCATCCGCTCCTGGCAGGAATGTTCCGGATGAACCTCGGCACGCACCAGGAGATGACCAAGCTGATGAATGTCTATCGCGGTGTACTGAACACAGGGCTGGGCCCGGAGACGGAGCGATGAAGGTGCGAGTCAACCGATACGAGCTGAACGAGCTCTCTGCGTCGGCCCGCCGTGTCCTGATGCAGCGGGTTCGCGCTGACTACGCCTCCATCGAGGGCACCGTTCGTGACATCGTCGATGACGTCCGTCGGCGCGGTGACACGGCACTGGTTGAGCACACCGCCCGCTTGGACGGGGTGACCCTGGCTCCCGAGCAGTTGCGTGTCACCGAGGCGGAGTTCGAGGCAGCCGAGTCCAAGGTTGATCCCGAGGTGCGGGCTGCTCTGGAGAAGGCGATCGCCAACATCCGGCACCACCACCAAGCGCAGCTTCCCCAAGCGACCTGGATGCAGGAGGTGCGGCCTGGGGTGCTCGTCGGCGAGCGCTGGACACCTATCACGTCCGTGGGTCTGTATGTCCCTCGAGGCAAGGGCTCGTTCCCCTCGGTGATGACCATGCTATGCGCGCCCGCGGTGATCGCCGAGGTGCCGGACATCGCTGTCTGCACCCCGCCGGGCGCGGACGGCAGCGTTGACGACGCCTCACTGGTCGCCGCGGCACTCTGCGGGGTGCGCACCATCTACAAGATGGGTGGCGCACAGGCGATCGCCGCCTTCGCGTACGGCACAGAGACGGTTCAGCGGGTCGAGAAGATCGTTGGTCCCGGCAACCAGTACGTCTCCGCCGCCAAACGGGTCGTCTACGGTGACGTCGACCCCGGTCTGCCGGCTGGCCCGAGTGAGTCGGTGGTCCTCTGCGACGGGGCGGCCAACCCGGCGATTGCGGCTCGTGAGCTGCTGGTCGAGGCCGAGCATGGCCCGGACTCGGCCGCGTTGCTGGTGACCCACTCCCGCTCTCTGGCCGATGCGGTCGAGGAGCTACTGCCGTCGCTCCTCCGCTCCCTGCCGCAGAAGCGTCGGGAGTTCTGCGAGACGGTGCTGAGCAACTTTGGCGGCATCGTGCTCACCGCCGACGAGGCCGAGTCGGTGCGGTTCGTCAACGAGTACGCCCCGGAGCACCTCAGGGTCCTCATGACGGACCCGTTCGACAAGCTGGCCAAGCTGACGAACGCTGGGGAGATCCTGCTCGGAGAGAACACCTCCATCCCGTTCGGTAATTTCGCCATGGGCGTCAACGCGATCCTGCCGACGGGCGGAACGGCACGCAGCCAGTCCTGCGTCGGAACGCTGGACTTTTTGAAGCGCTCCTCCTTTGCCTACGTGTCGGACGAGGGGGTGCTGGAGGTAGGACCGACGGCGGTCACCCTGGCTACCTACGAAGGCTTCCCCGCCCACGCCGCTGCGGCGACGTATGTGGTGGAGAGCGCGTTAGCGCGTCGGGATGCTATGGGAAGTTGAGCGGGACCTGGGCCGTTGTGCTTTGATCCTCGATCAGTCGGCCAAGGTGGGCCAGCTCGGCCGTCAGCTTGTGCCTGGCGGCCGAGCGGCGCGCCTTCGCCAGCAGCCGGTTGGCGGAGGCGTACTGCCCGGACGAGCGCAGCGCCAGCGCGAAAGCCCGGGAACACTGCACCGCGCTGTGGCGCAGCTGGCGGGCCTCGTAGATCGAGCTCGCCTGCCGGTAGGCGTCGAGGTCTATGTCGCCCTGCGCGCGGCGTGCCTCTGCGAGCCCCAGGGTGGCGTGCCCGACCTCGGTCTCACTCCCGGTGCTCCGGAACCGAAGAATGGCGTCGTCGTAGAGCCGGACGGCGTCGCTCAGGTGACCGGTCGCGCGTTGGGTCTCCGCTAGCCCGAGCAGTGCCCAACCCTCGCTGCGCACGTCCCCGACCTGGCCGCAGCGCTCAAGCCCGTCAAGGTGGTGTCGTGCAGCGGTGTCGTACTCACCGATGAGCCGAGCCACCTCGCCCAGGCCCCACAGCGCGTAAGCGTGGCGTTCCTCGTTCTCCCGCGACACGGCCCGTTCCAGTGAACGCTGATAGGCCAACCGAGCGGCAGGCCATTCCTCAATGAGGCGGTGCACCTCGCCGATACCGAACTCGGCCTCGATGAGGCCGGTCTGGTGCAGGCAAATGCGGAACGCGTCTTCCGCCTCCCGGTATCGCCGCTCCGCTGCCGGGTAGTTAGCGCGCAGGCGTTCCAGTTTCGCTCGGCCCAAGCTCGCCCAGCCGGCTTCCTGGGCGGCGACCGCAGGTTCCTCGGTGCGCCCGGCGCGGGCCGCCCGGGCGGCCGCACCGTACTCTCGGTCTGCCTCCACGTAGCGGCTGGCCATCCGAAACACATCGGCCCGCCGATTGTGCATCGCGGCGGCGGTCAGGTTGCCCTCCTGTGCGCGCAACGCGTTTGCCCAGTGTTTCGCCGCCTGCTCGTAATTGCCCCGGATGCTTTCAAAGCTGGCCATCACGGCATGCAACTTTGGTAACCAACTGGCTGCCGTCGGAGATTCCGCTATTACGCGGTCGACGGCAGCCCCCAGCGCCCCTGCGCCGCCACGGGCTATAATCTCGTCGCGCTCAGCGAACAGTAGGCGGACCGCCTCCTCGTGCTCCCGGGCATCCATCAGTAGCCGGGCTGCGGCGAGCGAGAAACCACTGGCCTGCAACTCCGCGGCCGCGCGCATCCGAGCCTGCGTGACGAGCTCCTGATCGGTGGTCGCAAGTACCGCGCGTGTCACGTTGGAATGGATCTGAAACACGCCGTCGACAGCCATCACTAGCGGCGGGCTGTGGGTGAGCGTGTCTAGCGTCGCCGCGAACGACTCGATGGCTGCAGTCCGTTCGATCACATCGCGCGTCACCGGAGCGGCGATTACGGCCAGCGCCAGCAGGATCCGTTGAGCACCCTCGGGGATCTCGGCCATGTAGCGGTTCAGCCAATATCGGTGCAGTTCGGCTGGCTCACCGGCCTCAAGCCGGCCGCGCTCTGCCGACTTCTGCCAGCCCGGTGTGCGAACGAACTGCTCGACGCAGGTGATGTCGGAGGCCAGATCCGTCAGCCAGGCGGCGGTTGCCGGCGACACCTCGATCCCGTGCAGGCCGAGGTATGGAGAGACCTCGTCTGCGGCCAGGCCGGCCACTTCGGTGACGGGGACATTCAACGATGGTGAGGGCCGGTCCCACGAAGTTAGAACGACGAGTGATTCCCCTGCTCCGGTGGCCCAAAGCAGTTCGGCGAGCAGGTCGATGACCGCCTGGGCGTTCGCGCGCTGGGGAACGTGGCAGTTGTCGATAACGATGACGTGACGGCCGTGCCGTACGGCGGACACGACTGCTCGTCGCGCGGGCGAGATGTCGCGTGCGAACGAGTCGTCAATGCACGCGTCGATGGGTTCGAGAACGCCCTGATGTTCAAGCAGGTGCAGGGCGAGCCTGATCACTAGGTGCTCCGGCGAGCGGTTCGCCGGCGGCTCGAAGTCGTACCAAAAAACGGAATCGACGACGTCGCGTTGTAGCAGGTCACGGACCAGTTCGACGGCGAGGACCGATTTACCGCTTCCAGGGGGCCCGTGCAGCAGCATCCCGCCGCCCACGCCGTTCATCAATCCGTCGTGGACCTCCCGCACCAGTTGGCGCCTGCTGAGATGACACTCGGGCAGACTCAGCGGCGCCGGAGCGGTACCCAGGCGGGAGAGTTCGGGGTGGGTTGAGACGAGGTGGGTCACCGCCTGCCGGCGCCAAGCCGCCGCGAGCTTGTCGAGGTCGATGCCGAGTGCTTCGGCTGGTAGAGCCGAACGGTCGAGCAGCGCGGCGTCGGCGGTCAGCCGCTCGTCCTCGCGGAACCCGACCACCGAGCCGACTACGGTGTGGCTTCGCAGGTCAATGACCGGCCCCCCGCTCTGCCCCTGGCTGCGGACCGAGAAGGCGACCCGGAAGCGACGCCGGTCGGGAACGGCACGAAGGAACTCGCCGCTGAGCGATCCGAGCCCGGCCTCGCCGCCACCCACGACCGTGAACCCGTACACCCGGAGCGGTGCACAGTCGATGTCCTCCGCAGTCAGTCGACCCGGCGTGCTGAGTGGCAGGTATCCGGACGGCTCCAAGTCGAGCTTCAGTAGAGCCCAGTCGGCTAGCCGGTCGTGACAGCCCGACGGACAGTATGCGCGGGTGGTGACCGTTCTTCGATCGTCTGCAGTGGCGACGAGGATTTCCAAGGGGAAACTCTCGCCGTCGGCCAAGAAGTGCGATTTGACCGAATGGAAGGCGGTGATCAGATGACCGGCGGGAGAGATGAAGAATCCGGTGAAGACGCCGCCGTCGAGTTCGGGATCTCGCAACCGCACTACCGAGGACCGTGCCTGAACGGCGAGGAAAGTGCTCAGCGCTGAGGCATAGTCCATGGTCAGGCGGTAGCGACGGGAGGGACCGCCCCACAGAGACTGTCGAGATGCCGCCGGGTCACGAGTACCGCGGCCGTCGCCAGTGGGTCGACGACCATGTCGTTGGTCCCGGCCTTCGACAGAGTGCCCGCGATCAGTGCGATGAGAGCCAGTTCACTGAGCTGTTTGGTGCGATCGCTCAGTCGGGCGTAGCGGACCTGCTCGCAGAGAAGACGCTGGAGTTGGTTGCGGTGGCTGTGAAGCCACTGAGCGAAGAACTCCTGTATTTTGGCGGGGGAGGGAAGGTGTCCACCGGACAGGATGAGATCGGGGTCCTCCTCGCCTGCCAGGTAGCCGGCGTACCAGCGGCGGAGCGCCTCGTCCGGGTCGGCGAGTAGCGCGTCTACCTCGATCTCAGGGCTGGACACTGGACCTCCTCACGATGTCGAGCGTGGCGCCTTGGACCCGATGGTATATCCGATGCCCCGTAACCTTTCCCCCAGAGGGACGCGCCCGCGGCCTGCGCGGCGGCTGCCCCCGACCGATCCACTATCGTTGACGCGTGAATCGCTTCTTGCCGACGTTGCTGCTGATCCTGGCCGGGGTGCTGGTCGGTGGCACCTGGTCGCTTCACCGCCAGGGTGCGCCGAAGGTGGCGGTGCTGGTCACCGGGGTGCTCGCGGTGCTCGCCACGGTCGCCGGGGTGCTGCGGCTGCTGCCGGGGGGCGACGCGTGAGCGCCGTGGTGGTGCTCGACTACGGCTCGGGCAACCTGCGCTCGGCGGAGCGGGCGTTGGTCGCCGCCGGCGCGGACGTCCGGGTGACCGACGATCTGGCCGCCGCGGCCGCCGCCGATGGTCTGGTGGTGCCGGGGGTGGGGGCGTACGCGGCGTGCATGGCCGGGATCGAGGCGCTCGGCGCCGGCCCGGTGATTGCCGAGCGGGTCGCCGCCGGCCGTCCGGTGCTCGGCATCTGTGTGGGTATGCAGGTGCTCTTCGAGCACGGCGACGAGCACGGCGTGGTGACCAAGGGACTCGGGTTGCTGCCCGGCGGGGTGACCCGGCTGGCCGCCACCAGGCTGCCGCACATGGGCTGGAACACGGTCCGGGCGCCTGCGGAGTCGGTGCTGTTCGCCGGACTGACCGAGCAGAGCAGGTTCTACTTCGTCCACTCGTACGCGATGGGCGACCCGGCGGTGTTGGCCGCTGCCGGCGCCGTGGTGACCACCGCCCACCACGACACGGACTTCGTCGCCGCGGTGGAGCGGGGTCCGCTCTCGGCGGCCCAGTTCCATCCGGAGAAGTCCGCCGACACCGGTGCCGCGCTGCTGCGCAACTGGCTCGCCACGCTGCCCACCGGTGGCTGAGCGTCGGTGTCCGACGCCCGACTCGGGGGCGTCGCGGTGAGCCGGGAACGGGCCCGCCGGCGGGCAGAGCGGGAGGCGGAGCAGGCCCGGGAGCGGGCGGTACGGCAGCGTCGGGTGGCGCGCCGGCAGCGCCGTCGCGCGGTGGTCCGCCGGTTGACCCCTCGGCTGCGCCGGGGCCGCTCCGGGCGGCTGGCCCGGCACACCCGGGGTGAGCGGGCCGCCATCGTGCTGCTCACCGGTGCGGCGCTGATTCTGATCTGGTCGTTCGTCGACAACCTGGCGTTGCGGATCGCGCTGATCGTGTTGTTGCTGCTCGTACTGCCGGCGATCGTCGTGATCGCCCTGGACCGTCGTACCTGATCGAGGAGAAGACGTTGAGCCTCACCCTGTTACCCGCTGTGGATGTCGCCGACGGCCGGGCCGTCCGGCTCGTGCAGGGCGCCGTCGGAAGCGAGAGCATCTATGGCGAGCCGTTGGACGCGGCGCTGGCCTGGCAGCAGGACGGCGCGGAGTGGATCCACCTGGTCGACCTGGACGCGGCCTTCGGCCGGGGCACGAACGCGCACCTGCTCGCCGAGGTGGTGCGGCAGTTGGACGTGAAGGTGGAGCTCTCCGGCGGCATCCGGGACGACGAGTCGTTGCGGGCGGCGCTGGGCACCGGGGCGGCCCGGGTGAACATCGGCACCGCGGCGCTGGAGGACCCGGTGTGGTGTGACCGGGTGGTGGGGGAGTACGGCGACCGGGTCGCCATCGGGTTGGACGTGCGGGGTCACACCCTCTCCGCGCGGGGCTGGACGCGTGACGGCGGTGACCTGTACGAGGTGCTGGAGCGCCTGGACAAGGCCGGCGCGAGTCGGTACGTGGTCACCGACATCACCAAGGACGGCACCATGCGCGGTCCGAACCTGGACCTGTTGCGTGAGGTGTGTGCCCGCACCGACCGGCCGGTGATCGCTTCCGGCGGGGTGTCCACGCTTGACGACCTGCGGGCGTTGGCGAGCCTGGAGGCGATCGGGGTGGAGGGCGTGATCGCCGGTAAGGCGCTCTACGCGGGTGCCTTCACGGTGGCCGAGGCGCTGCGGACCCTGGCCGAGGTGTGACGTTCACCCGGCTCTCCTCGGGCGGCCCGTGGGAGCAGCACTACGGCTACTCGCGGGTGGTCCGGGCCGGCGATCGGGCCTTCACGGCCGGCTGCACGGCGACGGTGGACGGTCGGGTGGTGCACGTCGGTGACGCCGCCGCGCAGACCGCGCAGGCGCTGCGGATCGGGCTGGACGCGCTCGCCGAGGTGGGTGCGGAGCCGGGCGACGTGGTCCGGACCAGGATGTACGTGACCGACCGGCTGCACGCCGACGAGGTGGGCCGGGCGCACAACGCGGTCTTCGGCGCGGTGCGGCCGGCGGCGACGCTTGTGGTGGTGGCCGGTCTGTTGGACCCGGAGCACCTGGTCGAGGTGGAGTTGGAGGCGTACCTCGGCGATCGCTGAGGTACGCGCCCGACCGGCCTAGTGGCTGACCCGTGGCCCGATAGGTTGTGCACAACTTAATTGTGGGCTACGTTTCATCGGTGACCGATGACCTGGTGTTGCGCCGGCAGGTGTGCTTCGCGCTCTACGCCGCGTCGCGCGCCCTGACCGACGTCTACCGGCCGATCCTCGACGAGGTCGGGCTGACCTACCCGCAGTACCTGGTGCTGCTGGTGCTCTGGGAGCGCCCCGACGACGCCCCCGCGGTGTCCGAGCTGGGCGCCGAGCTGCAACTGGACTCCGGCACGCTCTCTCCGCTGCTCAAGCGACTGGAGGGGGCGGGGCTGGTGGTGCGACGGCGGTCGGCTCGCGACGAGCGGCGGGTCGAGGTCGTCCTCACCGAGCAGGGGCGGGCGCTGCGCGAGCAGCTCTGCGAGGTCCCGCTGCGCATCGCGCAGGCCACCGGGCTGGGCCTCGGCGAGCTGGTCGCGTTGCGCGACACCCTCACCCGGGTCACCGAGACCATCCACCGACAGAAGGAGCAGTGACTCTCATGCAGGTTCTCTACACCGCGTCCGCGACCGCCAGCGGCGATGGCCGCGACGGCCACGTCGAGACCTCCGACGGCACTCTCGCGCTCGACCTGGCCGTGCCGAAGGAGATGGGTGGCGCCGGTGGGGCCGCCAACCCCGAGCAGCTCTTCGCCGCCGGCTACGCGGCCTGCTTCCACAGCGCCCTGCGCCTGGTGGGCCGCCGCGCCAAGGCCGACGTGAGCGACTCCGTCGTCGCCGCCGAGGTCGGCATCGGCCCGAACGGCAGTGGCGGGTTCGGGCTCACCGTACGGCTCGTCGTCGACCTGCCCGCCGTCTCCCGCGAGACCGCCGAGCAGATCGTCGAGCAGGCCCACCAGGTCTGCCCGTACTCCAACGCCACCCGCGGCAACATCGACGTCGCGCTGACCGTCCGGGAGACCCTGGCCGCGTGAGCTCGCGACCCAGGCCCCCATCCGCGGACGAGAGGACGACCACCCCGTGACCGGCAATCGTGAGATCCACCTGGCCAGCCGCCCGCAGGGCTGGCCCACCGAGGACACCTTCCGGCTCGTCGAGACCGACGTCCCGACGCCCGGACCGGGCCAGATCGTGGTCCGCAACCAGTTCCTGTCCGTCGACCCGTACATGCGGGGACGGATGAACGACGTCAAGTCGTACGTGCCGCCGTTCGCCCTCGACGCCCCGCTCGACGGTGCGGCGATCGGCGAGGTGGTGGCCAGCGAGTCGGCCGACGTCGCCGTCGGCACCACGGTCCTGCACGGGCTGGGCTGGCGGGAGTACGCGCTGCTCGACGCCAGCGCCGCCCGGCCGGTCGACCCGAGCCTGGCGCCGGTCAGCGCGTACCTCAGCGTGCTCGGCATGCCCGGGCTGACCGCGTACGCCGGTCTGCTGGAGGTCGCCGCGATGAAGCCCGGCGAGACGGTCTTCGTCTCCGCCGCGGCCGGCTCGGTCGGCAGCCTGGTGGGCCAGATCGCCAAGCTCAAGGGCGCGGGCCGGGTCATCGGCAGCGCCGGCTCGGCCGCGAAGGTCGAGCGGCTGCGGGCCCTGGGCTTCGACGCCGCCTTCGACTACCACGACGGGCCGGTCCGTGAGTCGTTGCGGGCGGCCGCCCCGGACGGCGTCGACGTCTACTTCGACAACGTCGGCGGCGACCACCTGGAGGCGGCGATCTCGGCCATGAACCTGCACGGCCGGGCCGCGATCTGCGGCATGATCTCGCAGTACAACGCCACCGAACCGCCGGCCGCGCCGCGCAACCTGGCGCTGGTCATCGGCAAGCGGCTCACCCTGCGCGGCTTCCTGGTCAACGACCACAACAACGTGCGGGCGGAGTTCGTCCGTGACGTCGCCGGCTGGCTGCGCGAGGGCACGCTGTCCTACGACGAGACGGTCGTCGACGGCATCGAGAACGCCCCGGCGGCGTTCCTCGGCCTGCTGCGCGGCGAGAACCTGGGCAAGATGCTCGTTCGTGTCTGATCGGCACGGGGTGCGCGGCGGTCGGCCCGGTCGGGTCGGCCGCCGCGCCTCGCGCGGAGGATAGGGTGGCGGCATGACGGTGGCGGTACGGGTGATCCCCTGTCTCGACGTGGACGCCGGGCGGGTGGTCAAGGGCGTCAACTTCCTCGACCTGCGCGACGCCGGTGACCCGGTGGAGTTGGCCGCCGCGTACGACCGGGCCGGTGCGGACGAGCTGACCTTCCTCGACGTCACCGCGTCCTCCAGCGACCGGGGCACCATGCTCGACGTGGTGCGCCGCACCGCCGAGTCGGTCTTCATCCCGCTGACCGTCGGGGGTGGGGTCCGGCAGGTCGCCGACGTCGACACGCTGCTGCGCGCGGGCGCGGACAAGGTCGGTGTGAACACCGCCGCCATCGCCCGGCCGGAGTTGATCGCCGAGATCGCCGACCGGTTCGGCCGGCAGGTGCTCGTGCTCTCCCTCGACGTGCGCCGGGCGCCGACCGACGTCACCCCCAGCGGGTTCGAGGTCACCACGCACGGCGGCCGGCGGGGCACGGGCATCGACGCGGTGTGGTGGGCGCAGCGGGGGGCCGAGCTGGGCGCGGGGGAGATCCTGCTCAACTCGATGGACGCCGACGGCACCAAGGCCGGGTTCGACCTGGAGCTGATCGCCGCGGTACGGGCGATCGTGGACGTGCCGGTGGTGGCCAGCGGGGGTGCCGGCGAGGTGGCCCACTTTCCGCCCGCGATCGGCGCGGGCGCGGACGCGGTGCTCGCCGCCAGTGTCTTCCACTTCGGCGAGCTGACCGTGGCCGAGGTCAAGGACGCGCTGCGGGACAGCGGTCACCCGGTGCGCTGAGCCGGTCAGTGCCCCTCGGGTGACCGGCGCGGCGTGGGGATCGAGCGGACGGCGTACTCCTGGACGGCCGCGGCGTGGTCGGCCTCGTCCAGGCTCCAGTCGGCGCTGCCGGGCGCGTGTCGGCGGGTCAGCACGCCCTGCACGGTGTCCACCATGGTCGCCACGCCGGCGCGCGGGCGGCTGCGCCAGAGCTGCTCACCCTCGGCGGTGATCCGGAACCAGCCGTCGACGACACTTACCAACCCGGCCCCGACCAGCCGCTGGACGGCGGCCTCCACCTCGTGCCGCTGCGGAATCGCGTGGTTGAGGTGGTCGGCGGTGGAGAGCACATCGGTGAGGCGGACACCCTCCGGCCGGCGACTCGTCGCCGACCGACGGTGCCGGCCGGCTCCGCTCGCGATCACCAGCGACACGAAGATCCAGGCGTCCGTCCAGCGCCAACCGTTCTCCCCCATGCAGAGATGATGACGGCGCGCGTCGCGGAAGGGAACACCCACCCTCCCATCCGGTACGTGGCACCACCACCACGTACCGGTTCGCGGACGGTCGGTGAGGATTCAGCCGGCGGGGGTGGCCGGCGCGGCGTTACCGGGCGGGGGCGCGGCGCTGTCCGGCGCGGTGCCCTCCGGCACGGCGAACAGCGGGATGAAGAACTGGGCCAACGGCCCGATGGCCAGCGCGTACGCGACGGTGCCCACACCGACCGTGCCGCCGAGGAGCCAGCCGAGCGCCAGCACGGTGACCTCGATGACGGTGCGCACCAGCCGGACCGAGCGGCCGGGCCGGCGGGCCACGTACCCGGTCATCAGGCCGTCGCGGGGGCCGGGCCCCAGCCGGGCGCCGAGGTAGAGGGCGGTGGCGGCGCCGTTGGCGACGATCCCGGTGATCAGCATCGCGATCCGGACGCCGAGCGGGCCACCCGCGGGCAGCAGGGCCAGGGTGGCGTCGACGACCAGGCCGATCACCACGACGTTGCTGACCGTGCCGAGGCCGGGCCGCTGCCGCAGGGGGATCCAGAGCAGCAGCACCAGCGCGCCGACGGCGATGGTGACGGTGCCGAAGGAGAGGCCGGTCAGTTTGGACAGCCCCTGGTGGAACACGTCCCAGGGGTCGAGGCCCAGGTGGGAGCGGATCATCAGGGCCATGCTGGCGCCGTAGAGGGCGAGCCCGAGGTAGAGCTGGACCAGCCGCCGGACCGGCCGCTGCCGCAGATTGCCAATCAGTGCCATGCATGCCACTGTAGGTGCCAATCCTCGTCGAGGAAGAAGCCAATATTCGAGGAGTGGTCATGACTGGGCAGGTGCGCGGTGTCCAATTGGCCCGTCTGCTCGGTCAGTGGCATGCCCTGCCGGGCCGACGGCGCAGCCCCGACTACGCGGCTCTGGCCGGCGCGGTGCGCGGCCTGCTCGCCGACGGCCGGTTGCCGCTGGGCGTCCGGCTCCCGGCCGAACGGGAGCTGGCCGAGGCGCTGCGGATCAGCCGGACCACGGTCACCGCCGCCTACCGGCAACTGCGGGAGACCGGGCACCTGGCCAGCCGCCGCGGCGCCGGCAGTTGGACGATGCTGCCCGGCAACCACCGGGTCGCCAGCACCGGCCTGTGGACCCCGCTCGACGACCGGGACATGCTCGACCTCGGCGTCGCCGCGCTGGCCGCCCCGCCGCAACTCCTCACGGCCGCCCGGGCGGCCACCGAGGACCTGCCCCGATACCTGGGCGGGGCCGGTTACCACCCGACCGGCATCATCGAGCTGCGCGAGGCGGTGGCCGGCGCGTACACGGCTCGGGGTCTGCCGACGTCGGCCGACCAGATCATGGTCACCAGCGGCACCCAGCACGCCCTGGACCTGGTGTTGCGACTCGCGCTGGCCCCCGGCGGCAACGTCCTGGTCGAGTCCCCGACCTATCCCAACGCCCTCGCCGCGCTGGCCGGGCGACGCGCCCGGATCACCACCCACGGCCTGGCCACCGACGGCGGTGGTTGGGAGCCCGACCTGCTGCTGGGCAGTCTCCGGCAGACCCGGCCCATGCTGGCCTACCTGATCCCGGAGTTCCAGAATCCGACGGGGCACCTGATGCCCGCCGGACTTCGTGAGCGGGTGGTGGCCGCCGCCCACGCGGTCGGCACCGATCTGATCGTCGACGAGTCCTTCGTGGACCTCGCGCTGGACGGCACCGAGGTGCCGCCCCCGGTCGCCGTCTACGACCGGCACAGTCGGGTGATCAGCATCGGGGGGATGAGCAAGTCCTACTGGGGTGGCCTGCGGATCGGTTGGGTGCGCGCCTCCGCGCCCCAGGTGCAGCGGCTGGCCGCCGTCCGGGTCGGGGTGGACATGGCCAGTCCGGTGCTGGACCAACTGGTCGCGGTGCACCTGCTCGCCGACGCCGACTCGATCGTCGCCGACCGCCGCGTCCAGTTGACCGGCCAGCGCGACGCCCTGCTCGGCGCGTTGGCGCACCGGCTGCCGGACTGGCGGGTCACCGTGCCACGGGGTGGCGTGACGCTCTGGGCCGAGCTGGACGGCCCGGTCTCCAGCGCGCTGGCGCGGGCCGCCGAGGAGGTCGGCGTGCGGCTGGCGCCCGGCCCCCGGTTCGGCCTGGACGGCACGCTGGAACGCTTCCTGCGGCTGCCGTTCACCCTGCCCGCCGCTGACCTGGTGGAGGCCGTCGGGCGGATCGCCGCGGTCCGCTACGACCTGGACCGGACCGGACCGCAGCGGTGGCGGGAGCCGGCCGTCATCGCCTGAGCGCCTCGCTGCCACGAACGCCGGTGGCCCCGCACCCGAGCGTGGGTGCGGGGCCACCGGCGACGCGTCACAGCTCGGCGAGGGTGCCGGCGTACATCTTGTCGATCTCGCCCGCGAAGTTGCTCTCCACGCTACGCCGCTTGATCTTCAACGACGGGGTGATCTCGCCGTCCTCGATCGTCAGGTCGCGCGGCAGGATGGCCACCTTCTTGATCGTCTCCCAGCGGTTGAGCTTGGCGTTGAGCTGGGCGACGTACTCCTCGACCATCGTCTGGGCCTCGGCCGACGTGACGATCTCGGTGTAGCTGCGCCCTTCGAGCGGGCCGCCGGCGACCCAGCCGCGGATCGCATCCGGGTCCAGGGTGACAAGCATCGTGCAGAAGTTGCGCGCCTGACCGACGACGACCGCCTGCGAGGTGTACGGGCAGATGGCCTTGAACATCCCCTCGATGTGCGAGGGCGCGATGTACTTGCCGCCCGAGGTCTTGACCAGTTCCTTCTTGCGGTCGGTGATCCGTAGGTAGCCCTGCTCGTCGAGCATGCCGATGTCACCGGTACGGAAGAAGCCGTCCTCGGTGAACGCGGCGGCGGTCTCCTCCGGCAGGTTGTGGTAGCCGCGCATCACCGGCCGACCCCGCACCAGGATCTCCCCGTCGGTCTCGATCCGGCACTCCAGGTCGCCCATCGCCCGGCCCACGGTGCCGATCCGCAGACCCGTCGGCGTGTTGACGAAGCTGCCGGCGCTGGTCTCGGTCAGCCCGTAGCCCTCGGAGATCGGCAGGTTCGCCGCGGCGAAGAAGGTCGCGATCTCCGGGCTGAGCGGAGCGGCGCCGGACACCAGCACCCGTATCCGGCCGC
The DNA here is from genome assembly GCF_040649655.1 of Micromonospora sp. NPDC048905. Lineage (NCBI taxonomy): Bacteria > Bacillati > Actinomycetota > Actinomycetes > Micromonosporales > Micromonosporaceae > Micromonospora > Micromonospora sp. NPDC048905. Next base: position 370,472 of record NZ_JBEZFV010000005.1, read on the forward strand.
CCAGACGGGCCTGGAGCTTGCTGAACACCAGCTTGTCGGCGATCCCGTAGCGCAGCTTCAGCCCACCCGGCACCGGCTTGCCGGCCTGCTCCAGGGTCACTTTCTCCTTGCCGACGCCGACGGCCCAGGCGAAGATCTTCGCCTTCGCGCCGCCGGCGCCCTGCGCGGTGGTCACGGCCTTGTTGTAGACCTTCTCGAACACGCGGGGAGCGCCGCACATCAGCGTCGGACGGATCACCGAGAGCAGATCGACGAGCCGGTCCACCCGCCCGTCGACGTAGGTGGGCAGGCCGACGTGGATGGCGCCGCAGAGCAGGGTCTTGCCGAACGAGTGGGCGAGCGGCAGCCACAGGTACTGCAGGTCGTCGTCGCGTATCAGCTCGCCCGCGGTCTGCGCCACGGCTTGCCAGCACCAGCCGCCGTGCAGCAGCTCGACGCCCTTTGGTTGGCCGGTGGTGCCGGAGGTGTAGATCAGCGTGGCCAGGTGGTCCGGGCCGATGCCGGCCACCAACATGTCGATCAGCTCCGGCTCGGCGGCCAGCGCCTGGGTGCCGCGCTCCTCCAGGTCGGCGAGCGTCAACTGCGCGATCGGGGCGTTCGGATCGACGGCGCCGTCGAGGAGCACCACGTGGGTGAGCGCGGGCAGGGTCGCCCCGGCGATCTTCGCCGCCTGGGCCGGGTTCTCCGCGAACAGCACCTTCGACCCGGAGTCGGCGACGATGTACGTCGCGTCGGCCGGCTCGGTGGTCGGGTAGACGGTGGTGGTCGCGCCGCCGGCACACATGATGCCGAGGTCGGCGATCACCCATTCCAGCCGGGTGTTGGCGAGGATCGCGACCGGGTCCTCCTGGCCGACGCCCAGGCCGTGCAGACCGGCGGCGACCGCCTTGGCGCGCTGGCCGACCTGCGCCCAGGTCAACCAGACCGGCCCCGAGTCGTCGGCGTTCGGGGACGCGAACGCGTGCCGGTCGGGGGTGGCCGCCACGCGCTTGAGAAACATGTCCGGGATGGAACGGTACGGTACATCGAGAGCCATCGCTGTAGCCGCCTTCGGGGGTGGTGACGTGACGGTCGTCACGCCATGATGGTTACCGAAGAGTATTGCCTGGCGCGGTGCGGCGGCTAGTCCGGGTGATCGTCCGGCCGAACTGGTACGGGCGAATCAGGCGTACCGGTCGGCGACGACTGACCAGTCGTAGGTGGCGCGGACCCAGTTTCGCCGTGCCGCGAGCGCGTGGCGCATGCCGTCGTCCCCGTCGGCCAGCAGCGCCTTCTCGACATCCAGGTACGCGGCCAGCCCCTGGTTGAACTGGTCCGCCGCGGCCCGCAGCGCGCTCGCCTCATCCGCGCCGCTGGCGCGGGCGAGCACCGTCACCAGGTTGTGCGCGTCCGGGTCGACCTGACTCTCCTTGCCGTAGGAGAAGAGGTCGTTGCACCAGCACACCAGGTCGACCGCCAGCAGATCCAGGGTGACCAGCGCCGGATGGGCGTGCTGGGCCGACCCGAGTGGCTGGGCCGCCGCCAGGTCGGTGAGTGTGAGGCACGGGCGTACGCCACCGATGTGCCGCCGCAGTTGGACGTACTCCGCCGCCTCGGGTACCCGCCGACGCTCCCGGTTGGCAGCCTCCCAGAGCAACGCCAGCAGGTACTCCCGCATCTGGCTGACGAACCGCAACAGCAGGGCCGGATTGTCGTGCAGCCGGGTGCGGCGGCACAGGTCGTGCAGCGCGTCACCGAGCGGCCCGACGGCGGGCGGTACGACGTCCGGGTCTCCGCAGCGGTCCAGCACGTCGATCAGGGTGCTGATCGCCGGCCCCAGCCGGGCCGGGTCGGCGCCGAGGCCGTCCTCGTCGCAGGCGTCATCCATCACGAAGAGCCAGCTGATCAGGTCGGTGAGCAGGCGCAACCCGTCCACCGACCCGTCCGGGCAGGCTCGGCCGGACAGGCCGGCGGCGTCGGCCCGTTGCAGCCGACGCACGCGCTGGCCGGAATCGACCAGCCCGAACGTGCGCGCCCACTCGACGCTCTCGCTCCCCACCTGCTCGGCGGCCGCGTGGCGCCCCGCACGAAATGGAGGCTCCCGCAGCGCCGAAATCGCAAAATTCCGCACAGTGCGCCCCCACTTCGTACCGCCCGGCGCGGAGCGGCGCGGTGAAGAGTACGGGAGGGGACATCAGCGTGTTTCGCTGGGTGTGCGCAACGCCACACTTGACTTGTGACCGCTTCAGCTCAGGGAGTCACATGCCCAGCTTGGCGGCGCGTAGCCGACGCGCGGCGTCCGTCGGCCCGTCCAGTTGGACCTTCGCCACCCGCTGCCGGCCGGACAGGAACAGGACCAGTTCGGCGGGGGCGCCGACCAACCGCAGCGGCTCCCCACCCCGGCCGACGGAGATCTCGCCGTGGCCGGGCGCCTGCACGTACAGGTCCGCCGGGAAGCGGCGCAGGGCCAGCCGGGCCAGCGGGGCGGCACGTTTCCACAGGGCGCTCTGCAGGCCGGCGGGCAGGTCGCGCCGTTGCCATCCGGAGCTGGCCCGCCGCACGTCCTCGTGATGGATGAAGAACTCCATCGTGTTGGCCAACTCGTCGGTCAGGGGGTTGCTGACCGGGCTCCACAGCGGCGGCCGTCGTACCTGCGCCACCAGCTCCGGGTAGGGCCGCGCGGCGAGTCGGCGACGCACCCGTTCGGCGTAGCCGCGCAGCGGCGGCAGCATGATCCCACCGGCGGCGTCCGGGCGGCGTTCCCGTAGCACCAGGTGCGCGGCGAGGTCACGGGTCGCCCACCCCTCGTTGATCGTCGGGGCGTCCGGCCCGAGGGCCAGCAGGAGATCGGCCAGCGCCTCGCGCTCGGCTCGGGCGTACCGCGGCATGCGCCGATCGTAGGCCCGGTGGCTCGTCGGCGCGCGACACCGGCCGCCGGCCCGTCGCCGGCCGCTCGTCGTCACCCGGTACGTGACGGTCGACATATCCGGTCCGGGTCGGCGGCGCTGGCCCGGACCGGTAAGGATGAGGGAGATAATTGCGGCTTACGGCGGGGGAAAGCGTGGCGAGCAAGACAAGTCGGGATGTGCTCAGCCGAGGGCTGGGCGTCCTGCGGCAGGCGATCCGCGAGCAGCCAAGGATCTTCACGGTCGCGGTCGTCGGCAGCGTGCTGTTCGGCGGGATGATCATCGTCAGCGCGCGGGTCGTCGGGACGGTCATCGGTGAGGTGGCGCTTCCGGCCATCGAACGCGGCGAGGTGGGCGCCGGCACCCTGGCGCTGGCCGCGGCCGCGTTGTTCGGGATCAGTGTGCTGCGCGTGGCGGGCATCTTCGGCCGCCGGCTCGGCGCCGGCTACATGCAGTACCGCCTCCAGGCCTCCTACCGCCGCCGGGTCACCCGTCGCTACCTGGAGCTGCCGCTGTCCTGGCACCACCGCAACTCCACCGGCACCCTGCTGTCCAACGCCAACTCGGACGTGGAGGCGGCCTGGTACCCGATCGCGCCGCTGCCGTTCGCCGTCGGCACGTTGGTGATGCTCGTCGGCGCGATCGTGTCGCTCTTCGCCACCGACTGGGCGCTGGCCCTGGTCGGGCTCGCGGTCTTCCCCGCGCTGTTCGCCCTCAACGTCGTCTACTCCCGCCGGATGGCACCCCGCCAGGCCCGGGCGCAGCGGCTGCGCGCCGAGGTCAGCGGGATCGCCCACGAGAGCTTCGACGGCGCCCTGGTGGTCAAGACGATGGGCCGCGAGGCCCAGGAGACCGCCCGGTTCGCGGGCCGCGCCGGTGAGCTGCGCGACTCGCTGATCGCGGTCGGCCGGCTGCGCGGCATCTTCGACCCGCTGCTGGAGACGCTGCCCAGCCTCGGCACCCTCGCCGTCCTGGTGGTCGGGGCGTTCCGGCTGCGCCAGGGCGCCATCAGCGTCACCGAGCTGGTCAGCGTCGCCTTCCTCTTCACCGTGCTGGCCTTCCCGGTCCGGGCCATCGGGTGGGTCCTGGCCGAGCTGCCGCGCAGCGTCGCCGGCTGGGACCGGGTGCGCCGGGTGCTCGACGCCACCGGCGAGATGCCGTACGGCCAGCGCGTGCTCGACCCGGCCAGCTCCGGCCCGGCCACCCTCACCTTCAGCGACGTGCACTTCTCCTACCCGCCGGCCGAGGCGCACGAGGTCGGCGCACAGGTCCTCGGTGAGGTCGGCTTCACGGTGCCGGCCGGTCGGACGGTGGCCCTGGTCGGGCCCACCGGCGCCGGCAAGTCCACGATCGCCTCGCTGGCGGTACGCCTCGTCGACCCGGACTCCGGCACCGTCGCCCTGGACGGGGTGGACGTGCGCGAGCTGACCGCCGCCTCGCTGGCCGGCACGGTGGCGCTGGTCGCCCAGGTGCCGTTCGTCTTCGACGACTCGGTACGCGCCAACATCGCCCTCGACCGGCCGGGCATCGACGACGAGGCAGTCTGGGCGGCGCTGCGGCTGGCCGAGGCGGACGGGTTCGTCGCCGCGCTGCCCGACGGTCTGGACACCATGGTCGGCGAGCGGGGCACATCGCTCTCCGGCGGGCAGCGGCAGCGGCTCACCCTGGCCCGCGCGCTGGCCGGCCGGCCGCGCCTGCTGGTGCTCGACGACGCGACGAGCGCGGTCGACCCGCGGGTGGAGGCGGCCATCCTGGCCGGGCTGCGATCGTCGACCGCCGAGCCGGGGGTGCCGGTCGCGTCGATCCTCGTGGTGGCGTACCGCCGGGCGACCATCGCGCTCGCCGACGAGGTCATCTACGTGGAGCAGGGACGCGTGCTCGCCCGGGGCACGCACAGCGAGTTGCTGGCCACCGTGCCCGGCTACGTCGACCTGGTCACCGCCTACGAGCAGGCGGAGGTCGAGCGCGCGCAGGAGAGCGCGTACGGCGACGAGGTCGTGCCGCTGCCCTCGGGCCTGGAGATCGAGGTGGACCGGTGAGCGCGAGGAGTGCAGCGAAGCGGAGCCCCGCAGTCGCGAACGAAAGGCGGGTCCGGTGAGCGCGAGGAGTGCAGCGAAGCGGAGCCCCGCAGTCGCGAACGAAAGGCGGGTCCGGTGAGCGTAAAGACGTCTGAGACCGCTGAGAAGCAGGAGACGACCTGGCAGACCCTGCGCCGGGGTCTGGCGCTCTCTCCGGAGCTGCGGACCGGCCTGGCCGGCACCCTGGCCCTGGCGTTGGTCTACATGGTCGGTCGGGTGGCCGTGCCGGTCGCCGTGCAGCAGGGCATCGACCGCGGCCTCGTCGGTGGTCTGGACCTCGACGTGGTGTGGACGGTGGTGGCGGTCACCGCCGCGATCCTGGCGGTCACGACGGTCTGCGGTTATCTGATGATGCGCCGGCTGTTCACGGTCAGCGAGACGGCGCTGGCCAACGTCCGGACGCGGGCGTTCCGGCACGTGCACGACCTGTCGATGTTGCACCAGCAGTCGGAGCGGCGGGGCTCGTTGGTCTCGCGGGTCACCAGCGACGTCGACCAGATCACCCAGTTCCTCCAGTGGGGCGGGGTGATCCTGCTGGTCAACCTCGGTCAGCTGGTGGTCACCACCGCCGTGATGCTCGCGTACTCCTGGCAGTTGACCCTTGTGGTGCTGGCCGCGTTCCTGCCGGCGGTGTTCATCATCCGGCAGTTGCAGCAGCGGCTGGGCTCGGCGTACGCGACGGTGCGTCAGCGCACCGGCACGCTGCTCGGCACGATCGGCGAGAGCGTGGTGGGCGCGCCGGTGATCCGGGCGTACGGGATCGCGGGCCGCACCGAGCGGCGGTTGGACGAGGCGATCGACGCGCAGCGTCTGGCGCAGCAGCGGGCGATCCGGATCAGCATCGTGGGCAGCTCGGTCGGCGAGCTGGCGGCGGGGCTCGCGCTGGCGGGTGTGGTGGTGCTCGGGGTGACGCTGGGGGTGGACGGCACGCTGTCGATCGGCCAGTTGACCGCGTTCCTGTTCCTGGTGACGCTCTTCATCCAGCCGGTGCAGATCGCCACCGAGGTGCTCAACGAGGCGCAGAACGCGATCGCCGGCTGGCGTCGGGTGCTGGATGTGCTGGACGTCGCCCCCGACGTGGCCGACCCGGGGGAGCAGGGGCGCAAGCTGCCGGCCGGGCCGCTGGACATCCGGTTCGCCGGTGTGCGGTTCGCCTATCCGGGTGGCCCGCCGGTGCTGCACGACATCGACCTGGAGATCCCGGCGAAGAGCCGGGTGGCGGTGGTCGGCGAGACCGGCAGCGGCAAGACGACCTTCGCCAAGTTGCTGACCCGTCTGATGGACCCGTCGGCCGGGGCGGTGCTGCTGTCCGGGGTGCCGTTGGCGGAGGTGCGGTTCGACTCGCTGCGCTCCCGGGTGGTGATGGTGCCGCAGGACGGGTTCCTCTTCGACGCGACGGTGGGGGACAACGTCCGGTTCGCCCGGCCGGAGCTGACCGACGAGGAGCTGAGCGCGGCCTTCACCGAGCTGGGCCTGTCGGACTGGCTGGAGGGTCTCCCGGCGGGTCTGGACACACCGGTCGGGGAGCGCGGCGAGGCGCTCAGCGTCGGTGAGCGGCAGTTGGTCGCGTTGGCCCGCGCGTACGTGGCCGATCCGGACCTGTTGGTGCTGGACGAGGCGACGAGCGCGGTGGACCCGGCGACCGAGGTGCGTCTGCAACGCACCCTGGACGCGGTCACCCGGGGCCGGACGACCCTCGCGATCGCGCACCGGCTCTCCACGGCGCAGGCCGCCGACGAGGTCATCGTGGTGGACCGGGGGCGGGTGGTGCAGCGCGGCCCGCACGACGAGTTGGTCCGCGACGCCGACTCGGTATATGGCCTGCTCTATGCCTCGTGGTTGGAGCAGACCCGGTGAGCTGTCCCGGCTACGCGAGGGTGGTGGACGCCGACGGCCGGGTGCTCTAGGCTCCGGGTTAGGTAAGCCTAACCTTCGAAGGAGGTCGCGCCATGCGGCCCAAGCCCGCCGAGATCGTCCGTACCCTCGTCGCCGGCCGCCTGCCCGGTCTCGTCCATCTCGCGCACCGGCCGGGCCCGCACCACGCCCGGCACGTGACCGACCCGGACGGGCGGGTGCTGCTGCTGGTGCCGGTGGCCAGCCACCTGGCCGCCGCGCTCCAGCCGGTCGCCGGGGCCAGCGACATCGCGGTGGTGCTCGACGTGCTCGACCTGCCGCCCGCCGCCGGTGCGCCGGGTCTGGGTCGCGCCTGGGTCTCCGGCTGGGCGGGCGAGTTGCACGGCGACGAGGCTCGCCGGGCGGCGCTCGACTTCGCAGCGGTGGAGCCGACCGGCGACCTGCTCGACCTGGGCACCCGGTTCCGGCTGTTCCGCTTCGAGGTGGTCGAGGTCCGCTGGGAGCGCGCCGGCGCCGTGCGCCGGATCGACCCGGGGGAGTACGCCGAGGCCGAGCCGGACCCGGTGCACCCGGTCGAGGCGCGTCTGCTCGCCGACCTCGCCGAGCGCCACGGCGCCCAGGTGACCGCGTACCTGCGCCGGCAGCTCGGGTTGACCGAGCAGACCCTCGACGGGCCGCCCCGGGTGGTGCGCATCGACCGCTACGGGCTGGTGGTCGCCCTCGGCCACCCCGGCGCCCGACGTCGGATCCGGTTGGCCTTTCCCGGCCCGGTGGCCGACCCGGCCGACCTGCCGCGACTGCTCCCACCGCTGCGCCTGCCCGCCAGCGCTCAGCCGCCGCGCTGACGGTCAGGTCGGCAGGGGGCCGGTGAGGTAGCGCTGGATCGTCGGGCCGATCGCGGCGACGAGGGTCTCCGGGTCCGCCGAGGCGACCGGCTCCAGGCGCACCACGTACCGCATCATGGCCAGGCCGATCATCTGGGTGGCCACCAGGGAGCCGCGCAGCGGTAGCTCGGCCGGATCCACGTCGAGGTTCTCCAGCACCCGGCGCAGCACCTGGGTGGTGACGAACTCGCGCAGCAGTCGGGCGGTCCACTCGTTGCTCACCGCGGAGCGCAGCAGTGCCTGCGCGGCGCTGCCGGTCGGGGAGTCCCAGACGCCGAGGAAGATGCGCACCATCCGCTCACCGGCGCCGTCCCGGTCACCGGCGAGCACCTTCGGCACCAGCTGACCGGGATCGACCGGAAAATCCATCGCGGTCCGGAAGAGCTGGTCCTTGCTGCCGAAGTAGTGGTGCACCAGCGCCGGGTCGACCTCCGCCGCGCCGGCGATGGCCCGGATCGAGGCGGCGTCGAAGCCCCGTTCGGCGAACGCCGTCCGCGCCGCGTCGAGAATCGCCTCCCGGGTGCCCGGTTTGCCGGGTCGCCGGCCGGTTCGCCGCGTCATCGCCGCCCTTCGTTCGTCCGCCTGGCCCGTCGTGGGCCGGCCCTGCCCGCGCCGGGGTCGGCCGCCGCGCCGGCCGCCGCCCCCGGCGCCGGCCGTCAGCCGCTGCGTCGGCGCAGGGTGGCCGCCGCGAGCACCAGCGCCAGCACCACCGCACCGAGCACCACCGCCACGTCCCGCCACATCGTGCCGGTCGGCTCGGCGTGGGCGCCGACCTCCTGCAACGCCTCGATGGCGTACGAGAGGGGGAAGGCGTCACTGAGTGCCTGGAGCCAGCCGGCCATCTGGTCACGGGCCACGAACAGCCCGCAGAGCAGCAGTTGGGGGACCACCACGACTGGCAGGAACTGTACTGCCTGGAACTCGGTCCGCGCGAAGGCGCTGCACAGCAGCCCGAGGGCGACACCGAGCACGGCGTCGACGACGGCGATCCCGATCACCAGTCCGATGCTGCCGGCGGTCTCCAGGTCGAAGACCCAGTACGCGACGGCGGCGGCGACGGCCGCCTGCACGGCGGCGGCCAGCCCGAACGCGATGCCGTACCCGAAGAGCAGGTCGAGCTTGCCCAGCGGTGTGGTGAGCAGACGTTCCAGGGTGCCGGAGGTGCGTTCGCGGAGCATGGCGATGCTGGTCACCAGGAACATGATCACGAAGGGGAAGATGCCCAGCATCACCAACGCGACCCGGTCGAACGTCGTCGGCTGGCCGGGTGGGGTCGGCTGGTCGGCGTACATGAAGTAGACCAGGGTGAGCAGGACGGCCGGCACCACCACGAGCAGCGCGATCGTCCGTCGATCGTGCCGGAGCTGACGCAGGATGCGGCCGGTGGTGGCCGCCAGGATCCGGGGGTTCATGACTGCTCCTGTGCGGCGTTCGGAACGGTGGTGGTGGGACCCGCCTCGCCGGCCCGGATCAGGCGCAGGAACGCCTCGTCGAGATCGTCCACACCGGCGGCGGCGCGGATGGCGGCCGGGCTGTCGTCGGCGATCAACCGTCCCTGGCGGATCAGCAGCAACCGGTCGCAGCGGGCCGCCTCGTCCATCACGTGACTGGACACCAGCAGGGTGGTGCCCGCGGCGGCCATCGCGTGGAACCGGGCCCACAGGTCGGCCCGCAGCACCGGATCCTGACCGACTGTCGGCTCGTCGAGAATGACCAGCTCCGGCTCCCCGACCAGGGCGCAGGCCAGCGAGGCCCGGCTGCGTTGACCGCCGGAGAGGGTGGCGACCAGTTGACCGGCGGCCTCGGCCAGGCCGACATCGCTGATCGCCCGGTCGGCCTCGACCCGTCCGCGCCCGTAGAGGGCCGCGAAGTAGCGGGCGTTCTCCCGGACGGTCAGGTCGGCGTAGACGCTCGGCGCCTGGGTCAGGTAACCCACCCGGTGCCGCAGCGCCGGGGTGCCCGCCGGTTGGCCCAGCACGGTGACCGTGCCGCCGCTGACCACCTGCACCCCGACCACGGCGCGCATGAACGTGGTCTTGCCACTGCCGCTGGGGCCGAGCAGCCCGGTGACGGCCCCACGGGGGACCTGGCAGCTGATGCGGTCCAGCACCCGCCGCCCGCCCCGGTCGACGACCAGGTCGCGGACGCCTATCGCGTCGTCCATCACGTGCCTCCCAAGAAACTCATCATCTGTTGAACTCAACGCTAGATGAAATACTGCCTTCGGTGCAACGGCGGGACCGGCGATCGGCCAGCTACCGTGCATCGAGCATGAGAACGGGCAGTAGGCTTCGGACCGGACAGCGAGTCCGCCAACGGGCATTGCGCGCTGATCGGACGTACGGCACGATGGCGCCGTGGGTCACGCTCCGTTACCGAATAGCGGTTTTTTCGAGGACTGGGCCGCGCGGTTGCGGCAGACCGTCGAGCGGCCGGTCGTCGGCATCCTGCTGCGCGGCAGCCACGCCCGCCGAGCGGCCACCGCGCACAGCGACGTCGACCTCGACGTGCTGGTCGGCGGCGCGCCGTACGCGGCGCGGCAGGCGTACCTGGCCGAATCCGCAGGTCGGGTCACCCACGTCTCGGTCGCCGCCCGCGACGTCCGCTCCTGGGTGCACCGGCTCGGCGAACCGGCCGACTGGGCGTTCGGGCTGCCGGTCACCGCGCCGGCGCGGCTGCTCTGGGCCGACCCGCACTGGCGGCCCCGGATCGACCTGCCGGTGCTCTGCCAGCCCGCCGAACCACCCCGACTCGAGGAGCTGATCGCCACGCTCGGTAAGGCAGCGGCCGCCCGGTCCGCCCACGACCGCCTCGGGGTCCGGCTCGCCGTCGCCGACCTGGCCCGACTCTGCCCGTCGGTGCTGCGCCCCGCGAACCCGTCGGTGCGGGTCCACTCCCGCCGGGCGGCCTTCGCGGCGGCCCTGGACCTGCCGGTGGCCCCACCGGGCTACCGGGCGGACATGCTGCTCTGCCTCGGGCTCCGACCGGGCGCCACCGGCCAACTGTGGGCCGCCGCCGTCCGGCTCGTCGCCGGCACCCTGCCGTTGATCCGACCGTACGCCGAGGAGATCGCCGAGGCGGCCGGGGCGGACCTGGCCGCCGCCCTGCTCGACGGCCGGCTGGACCGTTACGTGGCCCAGTTGGCCCGGCCGGACGGACCCGCGCCGCAGCCCTGCCGGGAGCGGTCACCGGTGCCCGCGCCACGTGCGGGACACTTGGACACTGTGTCCGTACCTGACTCGCCGGCGACCGGCGTCCCCAGCGCTCCGAGCGACCCGGTGGCCTCCGGGTCGGCCCGCCCGTCCCGACTCGACGCGGCCATCGCCGCCCGACTGCGCCGTACCGCCGACGGTCTGGTCGCCGCGGTGGTCCGCGCGCACGACTCCGGCGAGGTGCTGATGGTCGCCTGGATGGACGACGAGGCACTGCACCGCACCCTCACCACCGGTCGGGCCACCTACTGGTCGCGCAGCCGACGCGAATACTGGGTCAAGGGGGCCACCTCCGGGCACCACCAGTACGTCCGATCGGTCGCGCTGGACTGCGACGGAGACGCGCTGCTGGTCAGCGTGGACCAGGTCGGCGCGGCCTGCCACACCGGCCAGCGGACCTGCTTCTTCACCGAGTTGCCCGTCACCTCCCCGGAGGCACGGTGAGCGCGCGCGGCGCAGCCCGGCGCAGTCCCGCAGCCGCGAACGAAAGGCAGACCCAGCCATGACCGACGGCACCGTCAGCCCCGACCTGGGCACATTCACGGAGCTGGCCGCCGACTGGCGGGTGGTGCCGGTGACCCGGCGGCTCCTGGCCGACGCGGAGACGCCGGTCGGGGTCTACCGGAAGCTGGCCGGTGGACCGGGCACGTTCCTGCTGGAGTCGGCCGAGCAGGGCGTCGGCTCGGCCGGCCTGGCCTGGTCGCGGTACTCGTTCATCGGCGTCCGCAGCAGCGCCACCCTCGTCGAGCGCGACGGCGTGGCGACCTGGCTCGGCACGCCGCCGGCGGGGCTGCCCACCGGCGGTGACCCGGTGCGGGTGCTGCGGGAGACGGTGGCGGCGCTCGCCGGCCCGGTCGGGGACCCGTCCGACGGTCTGCCGCCGCTGACCGGGGGCATGGTCGGCTACCTCGGGTACGACCTGGTCCGCCGCTTCGAGCGGCTGCCCGAGCTGACCGAGGACGACCTCGGCGTGCCGGAGTTGGGCATGATGCTCGCCACCGACCTGGTGGTGCTCGACCACTACGACGGCTCGGCGATCCTGGTCGCCAACGCGGTGCTGCCGCCGCTGGACGCCCCGGACCGCGCCCCGCAGGTCGCCGCCGCGTACCACCACGCGGTGGGCCGACTCGACGCGATGACCACGGCGCTGTCCCGGCCCATCCCGCCGATGATCTCCACCGTCGAGCGTCCGACGGCCGGGGAGGTGCTCTGCCGTACGCCCGACGGCGGCTACCCGAAGGCGGTGGAGGCCGCCAAGGAGGCGATCCGGGCCGGTGAGTGCTTCCAGATCGTGCTCTCCCAGCGCTTCGAGCGCTCGACGCACGCCGACCCGCTGGACGTCTACCGGGTGCTGCGCACCAGCAACCCCAGCCCGTACATGTACCTGCTGCGCTTCGACGGGTTCGACATCGTCGGCTCGTCCCCGGAGGCGCACCTGAAGGTCACCGGCGGCGCGGACGGGCGGCGTCGGGCGTTGCTGCACCCGATCGCCGGCACCCGGCCGCGCGGTGGCACCCCGGCCGCCGACGCCGTGCTCGCCGCTGAACTGCTCGCCGACCCCAAGGAACGCGCCGAGCACGTGATGCTCGTCGACCTCGGCCGCAACGACCTGGGCCGGGTGTGTCAGCCCGGCAGCGTGGAGGTGCCCGAGTTCGCCACCATCGAGCGGTACAGCCACGTCATGCACATCGTCTCCACCGTCACCGGCACGCTGCGTGATGACCAGAGCGCGTTCGACGCGCTCGCCGCGACCTTCCCGGCCGGGACCCTCTCCGGTGCGCCGAAGGTGCGGGCCATGGAGATCATCGAGGAGTTGGAGCCGGTCCGCCGGGGCCTCTACGGCGGCACGGTGGGCTACTTCGGCTTCGGTGGCGACCTGGACATGGCGATCGCCATCCGGACCGCGCTCATCCGTGACGGCCGCGCCTACGTGCAGGCCGGGGCCGGGGTGGTGGCCGACTCGGACCCGGCCGCCGAGGACCAGGAGACGCGGAACAAGGCCGCCGCCGTACTGGCGGCGATCGCCGCCGCCGAAACATTGCGGCCAGCCCGGTGAGCGCGAGGAGTGCAGCGCAGCGGAGCCCCGCAGTCGCGAACGAAAAGCCGGCACCGGTGAGCGCGAGGAGTGCAGCGCAGCGGAGCCCCGCAGTCGCGAACGAAAGGCCAGCCCGATGAGGGATGGTGAGCGGTCCGTCGGGGGCCGGCGTGAGTTGACGTACGCCGTACTTCTCTGTCTGGTCGGCGCGGCCCTGGCGCTGTGGGCCGCGACGCGGACCTGGTCGGTCGAGCTGACCGTGCGCCCGGCGCCGCTGCCGCCGGTCCGCGACACGCACAGCGGTGCCGGGCTGCTGCCCTGGCTGCCGGCGTTGGCCCTGGTGACGTTGGCCGGCGGTGGCGCGCTGCTGGCTACCCGGGGTCGGCTGCGGCAGGTGCTCGGTGCGCTGCTCGGTGTGCTCGCTCTGGCCGTGGCGGCCGGCGGTGGGTACGGGCTGGGTGTGGACGTCGACGGCTCGGTGAGCCGGCAGTGGCCGGTGCTCTGCCTGCTCGGCGGCCTGCTGGCCGCTGCGGGCGGTTTCTGGACGGCGGTGCGCGGTGGCGGCTGGCCCGCGATGGGTGCCCGCTACGAGCGGCCGGCCCGCACCGCCCCGCAGGCCGTGCCCGCGCCGACCGGCGCATCGGAGTCGCCCGCGCCGATGGCCGGGCGACGGACCACCGAGGCGTGGGACGCGCTGGATCGGGGTGAGGACCCGACGGCCGAGTGAGGGCGACGGCAGCTACGACAGGTGGGTGTCAGCCGACCGGTTGACGTTCCCGCCGCGGTCGCTGGCTGGCGGCGCGGGCGGCGGTCAGTTCGGCCACCAGGCGGTTCAGTTCGGCGCGCTGGTCGGCGCGGGCCCGGTCGGCGCAGACCGCCTCCCAGGCGTTGCCACGCGCCGTGCGCATCCGCCCCTCGCCCACCACGGCCCGTTCCACGGTGTGCACCACACCGACGGCGAGCGATGCCACCGTCCGCGAGATGGTCGTCAGGCCGATTGTCGCTTGCGGCTCGGACATGCTCATGGTCACCTCGCACGAGGAGTTGCGACGGTCGGGGCAGGCGCGTCATCGAGTCTGCCCGAGGACGATGCTGGCCGGCTGACGTTTCGCCGTCGTGACCGCCGGGTCAACTGTCCCGCCTCGGCCGTGACCAGGGGCCGTCCGTTCGGCCTTGAGATTGCTCACAACATCGACCGACGCCGTTGTCGTCGGGCGCGGGCGGGGAACTGGTGGCATGATCGATGCATCGGCACGGTCTGACCGCGGCCGCCAGGCTCCATACCGCGTTGCGATTGTCGATACGGGAGGTGGCGCTGCGTGACATACCGTTCACGGCAAGTCGGCCATTATGCCGCAGCCCTTTTCGTGAGCAGCGCCATACCCCCGGCATTCGGCGTCGGTCGGCTGCCCCTAGCATCGGCCCATGACGCCCGGAGAGGGGAGTCCGTTGGTGACTGCTGAGCATGCGCACGCGGAGGGGGACGAGGCCGGTCAGGCAGCGTCCGTAAGCGTGCTCGACGAGATTCTGGCTGGCGTGCGTGAGGACGTCGCCCGACGCCAGGAGCAGGTTCCGCTGGAGCGGATCCGTGAACTGGCAGCGGCGGCGCCGCCGCCGCTGGACGCGTACGCGGCGTTGCGTAAGCCCGGCGTCGCCGTGATCGCCGAGGTGAAGCGCTCGTCGCCGTCCAAGGGGCGGCTGGCCGAGATCGCCGATCCGGCCGACCTGGCGGTCGACTACGCCGCCGGTGGGGCGCGGGCGATCAGTGTGCTGACCGAGGGGCGCTGGTTCGGTGGCTCACTCGACGACCTGGCCGCCGTTCGGGCCGCGGTCAGCGTGCCCGTGCTGCGCAAGGACTTCGTGGTCTCCAGCTACCAGATCCACGAGGCGCGCGCGCACGGCGCCGACCTGGTGCTGCTGATCGTCGCCGCGCTCGAGCAGAACGTGCTGATGGGCCTGCTGGAGCGGATCGAGTCGCTGGGCATGACCGCTCTGGTCGAGGTGCACGACGAGGAAGAGGCCGACCGCGCGCTGGAGGCGGGCGCTCAGGTGATCGGGGTCAACGCCCGTGACCTGCGTACCCTGGAGGTCGACAGGTCGGTGTTCGAGCGGATCGCACCCGGCCTGCCCAGCAGCGTCGTCAAGATCGCCGAGTCCGGCGTTCGTGGTCCGCACGACCTGATCCGGTACGCCTCCGCGGGTGCTGACGCGGTCCTCGTGGGCGAGGGCCTGGTCACGCAGAAGAGTCCTCGCGAGGCGGTCGCCGAGCTGGTCAACGCGGGTAATCACCCGGCAACGCCCCGGCCGGTGCGCTGACCTCGCACCGGACGCCCCACCGAGAGGATTTCCGATGAGCGCCGACGCGCTGGCCCCGGTGGCCGGCCCGCAGCCCGACTCCGCCGGCCACTTCGGCCGCTTCGGCGGTCGGTTCGTTCCCGAGGCCCTGGTGGCCGCGCTCGACGAGCTCGACGGGGCGTGGCGCACGGCCATGGCGGACGAGTCCTTCCGGGCCGAGTTCGGAGCGCTGCTGCGCGACTACGCGGGCACGCCGTCGCTGCTCTACGAGGCCCGGCGGTTCTCCGCGAAGGTCGGGGCGCGGGTGTTGCTCAAGCGTGAGGACCTCAACCACACGGGCGCGCACAAGGTTCGCAACGTGCTCGGCCAGGCGCTGCTCACCAAGCGGATGGGCAAGACCCGGGTGATCGCCGAGACCGGCGCCGGCCAGCACGGCGTGGCCACCGCGACGGCCGCCGCCCTGTTCGACCTGGAGTGCGTGGTCTACATGGGCCAGGTCGACACCGAGCGGCAGGCGCTCAACGTGGCCCGGATGCGGATGCTCGGCGCCACCGTCGTGCCGGTCACCAACGGCTCGCGCACCCTCAAGGACGCGATGAACGAGGCGATGCGCGACTGGGTGGCGAACGTCGACGAGACGCACTACCTGATCGGCACCGCCGCCGGTCCGCACCCGTTCCCGGCGATGGTCCGCGACTTCGTCCGGGGCATCGGTGACGAGGCCCGTCAGCAGTGCCTCGACCTGACCGGCGCGCTGCCGGACGCGGTCACCGCCTGCGTCGGCGGCGGCTCCAACGCGCTGGGCATCTTCCACGCGTTCGTCGGCGACGACGACGTGCGGCTGTACGGGTTCGAGGCCGGCGGCGACGGCGTGGCCACCGGCCGGCACGCGGCCAGCATCACGGGTGGGTCGGCCGGTGTCCTGCACGGCACCCGCACCTACGTGTTGCAGGACGCCGACGGGCAGACGCTGGAGTCGCACTCGATCTCCGCCGGTCTGGACTACCCGGGCGTCGGGCCCGAGCACGCCTGGCTGCACGACACCGGCCGGGCGAGTTACCTCCCGGTCACCGACGTCGAGGCGATGGCCGCCTTCGAGCTGCTGTGCCGCACGGAGGGGATCATCCCGGCGATCGAGAGCGCCCACGCGCTCGCCGGCACCGTCGCGCTGGGTCCGAAGCTCGCCGCCGAGCTGGGTCGGGAGCCCACCATCGTGGTCAACCTCTCCGGTCGGGGCGACAAGGACGTGCACACCGCCGGCGACTACTTCGGCATCCTCGACAAGGAGCGGTGAGATGAGCCGGATCGGGGTGGCCTTCGACAAGGCCCGCGCCGACGGACGGGCCCTGCTGATCGGCTGCATGCCGGCCGGGTTCCCGAGCGTCGACGGCAGCATCGCCGCGATGACCGCAATGGTCGAGGCCGGTGTCGACGTCATCGAGGTGGAGATTCCCTACTCCGACCCGGTGATGGACGGGCCGGTGATCCAGAAGGCCAGCGACATCGCGCTGGCCGGCGGCGTCCGCACCAGGGACACCCTGCGCATCATCGAGGCGGTGGCGGCCACCGGCGCTCCGGTGGTCACCATGACCTACTGGAACCCGGTCGAACGGTACGGCGTGGACGTGTTCGCCCGTGACCTCGCCGCCGCCGGTGGCACCGGTCTGATCACTCCCGACCTCATTCCCGACGAGGCGGCCGAGTGGCTGGCCGCCTCGGACGCACATGGACTGGACCGCACGTTCCTGGTCTCCCCGTCGTCCACCGACGCGCGGCTGGCGATGACCGTGCAGCACTGCCGCGGTTTCGTCTACGCGACAGCGGTCATGGGTGTCACCGGCGCCCGGGCGCGTACCTCGGACGCCGCGCCGACGCTTGTCTCCCGGGTCCGGGAGGTCACCGACCTGCCGGTGGGTGTCGGTCTCGGCGTGGGCACGGGTGCGCAGGCCGGCACCGTCGCCGGTTACGCCGACGGGGTGATCGTCGGCAGTGCGCTGATCAGGTGTCTGCTCGACGCGCCCACCGAGGCGGAGGGGCTGGCTTCCCTGCGTGCCCTCAGTGCCGAACTCGCCGAGGGCGTCCGCAACCCCACCCGCTGACCCCACCCGCGGCGAGGGATTCGCGTCCCTGCGGCGGGCCTCGGGTCGCTGACGGATTCGTCAGTGGCGCCGGGACGGGTCCGCGGCCTCGCCGCGTTGCTCGGGTGGCTGCCCCACTCCCGACCGCCCGTCCGGGCTGGTCGCCGTTCGGTCCTGCTCGGCTGGGCGAGCGGCTGGCGGCGAGGTCTCGGTGGGGCCGGGCAGCGGCGGGACGTCGCGGAGCATGCCGGAGCGGCCGGCGGTCGCGTCGGCGACGGCGGCCCGGGTGAGCGGGGTGACCGCCTCGGGCAGCGCGTCGGGGGAGTGCCAGGACAACCGACAACCCGGCAGGGGGTCGGCGGGCGGGTGGCCGTCGGTGGCGCACGCCCGAAAGACGTGCACGAGTACGTCGGGCAGCGGCCCGACGCGCCCGGGCGACGTCTGCCCGGTGGGGCCGCTCAGGTGGTAGACGCCGACCAGGTCGACCAGCTCGATCTCCCAGCCGGTCTCCGCGCGGATGTCCCGTAGGGCGGCCCGCACCGGGCTCTCGGCCGGACGCAGCCGCCCACCGGGCAACGCGTAGCGGCGCTCTCCCCGGCCCTGCTGGCAGAGCAGCACCTGGCCGGTGTCGTCGGTGACGACCGCGGCGACCGCCCAGGTGAGCGCGCTCATGGACAAAGAGCGTACGGGGGCGCAAACCAGAAGTCACCGAGATGCGCGCTCCCGTGCCCGGGGTGCCGCTACGGGGGTGTGCAGCGGTAGCGTGTGCACCCGTGACCCTCGCCTCGCTGTCCCCCCAGGCGGCCCTGCCCAGTCCCAGCACCGCGGTCTGGCAACTCGGGCCGGTGCCGATCCGGGCGTACGCGCTCTGCATCATCGCCGGCATCGTGCTGGCCTGCTGGGTGACGGAGCGCCGGCTGCGGCAGCGCGGCGTCGCGCCCGGCGCGGTGCTCGACATCGCCGTCTGGGCGGTGCCGGCCGGCATCATCGGCGCCCGGATCTACCACGTCGTCACCTCACCGGAGAAATACTTCGGCACCGGTGGGGACCCGATGAAGGCCTTCGCCATCTGGGAGGGCGGTCTCGGCATCTGGGGCGCCGTCGCCGGTGGGGCGGTCGGTGCGTACATCGCCGCCCGGCAGCTCGGCATCCCGTTCGGCGTGGTGGCCGACGCGGTGGCACCCGGGCTGGCGCTGGCCCAGGCGGTCGGCCGGGTCGGCAACTGGTTCAACAACGAGCTGTTCGGTGGCCGCACCACGCTGCCGTGGGGCCTGCAGATCCACCGGATGGATCCGGACAACCCGGGGCACGCGCTGCGGGACGACGCCGGGCAGCCGATCCTCGAACCGGGCCTCTACCAGCCGACCTTCCTCTACGAGGCGCTGTGGAACCTCGGCGTCGTCGCCCTGGTCCTTCTCCTGGACCGCCGGCTGAAGCTGGGCCGTGGTCGCGCGTTCGCCCTCTACGTGATGGGCTACACCGTCGGCCGGTTCTGGATCGAGATGATGCGCACCGACGAGGCCAACCAGATTCTGGGCGTACGACTGAACGTCTGGACCGCCGGCCTGGTCTTCCTCGGCGCGTTGATCTACTTCGTCCGGGTGCGCGGCCCGCGGGACTACCTGATCCCGCTCGGCGCGGTGGCGACGCCGACCCCGCCTCCCACCTCCGACCTGTCCCAGATCGACCTCTCGGAGCGGGAGACCCCCGCGCGGGCCACCGCCCCGGAGGGCTACCGGGTGGTCAGCGAGGAGCAGTACGCCGCCTGGCAGGACACCGGCGTCATCCCAGCGGAGCCGGCCACCGACCAGGGCGCCGAGCCGCTCGATGACGCGTCGTCGGTCGACGGCCCGTCGACCGACGACGAGCCGGTGGACGACCCGTCGGGTGTGCGTACCGACCGGGCCGACGCCGCAGGCGTGCGGCCCGCCGACCGGGACAGCTGAGCGGGGGCGGCACCGATGCGAAGCGCGGTGGTGGTCGGCGCGGGGGTCGGTGGCCTCGCGGTGGCCGGTGCGCTGGCCCGTTCGGGCTGGCAGGTCACCGTGCTGGAACGCGCCGAACGGATTCGCCCCGAGCCGACCGCCGTGGTGCTCTGGCCCAACGGCGTCCGCGCGTTGCAGGCCCTCGGCCTCGGCGCGGGTCTGACCGCCATCGCCACCCCGCTGTCCGACGGCGGGGTCCGTCGCCCGGACGGGCACTGGCTCGTGCAGCCCCGGCCCATCCCGGCCGACCGGATGCCGGTGGTGGTGCACCGCGAAGACCTGCACGACGCGCTGATCGCGGGCCTCGGTGAGCGGGTCGAGCTGCGTACCGGCGTGACCGTGCGCCACGTCCGCGTCGAGCCGGGCGAGCGACCGGGGGTCAGCGACGGGCGGCAGACCATCGAGGCCGACCTGGTGGTCGCCGCCGACGGCACCGACAGCGGCATCCGCCGCCAACTCGCGCCCGAGTCCCGGGTGGTCAGCTCCGGCTGCGCCGCGTGGCGGGCCGTCATTCCCTGGTACCAGGCGCCGCGGCTGCCCGACGACCAACCGCTGGTCGGTGAGATCCTCGGTGCCGGTTACCGGTTCGTGGCCGCGTCGTTGGGTGAGCGCGGCTCCTCGGGTGGGTCCACCCGGGGCGGGATCTACTGGGTGGCCACTGCCGCCGGCGCTCCTCGCCCGGAACCCCCGGAGACCCAGCTCGCCCTGCTGCGCCGCTGGTACGCGGGCTGGCCCGCCCCGATCGGCGCGCTGCTCGACGCCACCGACCCGGCCGACCTGGTCCAGCAGGAGGTCCGCGAGCTGCGTCCGCTGCCCCGTGCGTACGGCTTCCCCGTTGGGCCGGGCGGGGTGGTGCTGCTCGGCGACGCGGCGCACGCCATGCCGCCGCACCTCGGGCAGGGCGCCTGCCTCGCGTTCGAGGACGCCGTCACGCTCGCCTCGCTGCTGCGCGAGGCTCGACTGCCCGACGCGGTGCAGGCGTACGACCGGATTCGTCGCCCCCGGGCCACGACCGTGGTCCGGCAGACCCGGCGGATGTCGGCGGTGCTCCAGGCCCGGGGCCGGTTGGCGTTGCGCGCCCGCGACGCCGCACTCGGCACGATCAACACGCGGCTGCTCTCCAGCGCCGCCGCCTCGGCCGCCCAGTGGCGTCCCCCGGCCTGACCCACCCCACCCCACCCCACCCCACCCCACACCCGCACACCCGCGCCGATCTTGCACTTTCTGTCGCCGATACGCGTTAGATATCCGTTTTTGTCGCGGCAGAAAGTGCAAGATCGCGCGGCGGGGCGGGGCGCGTCGGGGCGGGGCGCGTCGCGGCGGGGCGGGCGGCGTGAGCGGTCAGGCGATGAGCGCGGCGGGTTCGGCGATGCAGGCGGTGCCGATGCGGCGGAACCCCACCCGCAGGTAGACCCGGGCGATGTCGTCGCTGCCCGCGGAGAGAAAGATCAGGTCGGTGCCGGCCGCGTGCAGCTCCCGGGCGAGGGTGGCGGTGAGTGCGGCGCCCAGCCCGCGCCGCCGGGCGGCCGGCAACGTGGCCACGCCGGCGATCTCCGCGACGTCGCCCACGCGCATGGCCATGCCGCTGGCCAGCGCCCCGTCGGTCGCCGTCCCGGCGAGCGCGGAGATCCGTCGGCCGTCGGCGATCCGGGTCCGCTCCTCGTCGAGCGCGGCCAACTCCAGTTCGGTGACCGCGGCGTCCCGCTCGGCCGGACCGGCCGCACCGGGCGCGGTGCCGGCGGCGGCGAACGACACCGCTGCCACCGCGCGTCGGGCCGCGACGTCGGCGGCGAAGCCGGGGGAGTCGGCCGCCAGCACCCGCACCGCCGCGTCGGACAGGGTCGCCGGGTCGGGCAGCGCGGCCGGGTCGAGGACCATCAGCGGCGCCTCCAGCACGTGCAGCCCCGCCGAGCGGGCCACCGCCAGCAGCTCGGGAGTCGTCTCGTGCACCCACTCGAAGGCTTCCGGCAGACCCAGCTCGCGCTGCCGCCCGCGGACCGAGGTCACGTCGGCGAGCGACGGCGGCTCGCCGGCGCCGATCCGGGGGCGTGCGTAGAACGGCCAGCCGGCACCTTCGCGCACGAACAGCACCAGCCCGCCATGATCCTCCGCGGCGGCGACGTCGCGGGGCACCGCGTCGTAGAAGCGTTCCAACCGGTCGAAGACGTCCTTGTGTAGCGGATCCACCGCGCGAGACTACACGTCCCAGCCTGTGGACGGTGTGATCAATCTCAGGTGGCTGTGCGAGCCGGGCCCTAACGTAGACTCAATAGACCCACGGGCCGACGTCGTCCCCTGCATGATCAACCTGAGTGACGACAGGAGGCCCGGTGGCTCAGCCGTACGCGGAAATGACACAGCCGCACCCGCACAGCCCGCAGGCGTCCCCGATGCCCGGCACCCGCCCGTCCGCCCAGGGCCTCTACGACCCGGTGCAGGAGCACGACGCCTGCGGGGTGGCCTTCGTGGCAGACCTGCACGGTCGCCGTTCCCACGCGGTCGTCGCCAACGGGCTCGGCGCGCTCTGCCGTCTGGACCACAGGGGTGCCCGGGGCGCGGAGCCCAACACCGGCGACGGCGCGGGCATCATGATCCAGGTGCCGGACACGTTCCTGCGCGCGGCGGCCGACGTGGCGCTACCCCCGGCGGGCGAGTACGCCACCGGGCTGGTCTTCCTCCCCGACGACGACGCCGGCGAGGCGCGTGCCCGGCAGGTGGTCGAGAAGTACGCGCTGGTCGAGGGTGCCGAGGTGCTCGGCTGGCGGGAGGTGCCGATCGCCCCGGAAGGGCTCGGCGAGAGCGCCCTGGCGGCGATGCCCCGGGTCCGGCAGGTCTTCGTGGCCGCGCGCCGGCTCACCGGCTCACCGGCCGGCCCGGCCGGTGACGCGCTGAGCGGCATCGAGCTGGACCGGGTGGCGTTCTGCCTGCGCAAGCAGGCCGAACGGGAGACCGCTGAGCGGGGCGTGCCGGCGTACTTCCCGTCGCTGTCCAGCCGGACGATGGTCTACAAGGGAATGCTCACCCCCGACCAGTTGCCGGCGTTCTACCCGGACCTGCGCGACGAGCGGGTGGACAGCGCCATCGCGCTCGTGCACTCCCGCTTCTCCACCAACACGTTCCCGTCCTGGCCGCTGGCGCACCCGTACCGGTTCATCGCCCACAACGGTGAGATCAACACCATCCGGGGCAACCGCAACTGGATGCAGGCCCGCGAGGCGCTCCTGCGCTCGCCGAACGTGCCGGGCAACATCCGGCGGGTCTTCCCGGTCTGCACCCCCGCCGCCTCCGACTCGGCGAACTTCGACGAGGTCCTGGAGTTGCTGCACCTGGCCGGGCGGAGTCTGCCGCACGCGGTGCTCATGATGATCCCCGAGGCCTGGGAGAACGACCCGGGCATGGAGCCGGCCAAGCGTGCCTTCTACCGCTTCCACGCCAGCCTCATGGAGCCGTGGGACGGGCCGGCCTCGGTGGCCTTCACCGACGGCGAGATCGTCGGCGCGGTGCTGGACCGCAACGGCTTGCGCCCGGGGCGCTGGTGGCAGACCGACGACGGGCTCGTGGTGCTCGGCTCCGAGGCGGGCGTGCTCGACCTCGACCCGGCGCACGTGGTCGCGAAGGGGCGGCTCCAGCCAGGCCGGATGTTCCTGGTCGACACCGTGGCCGGCCGGATCGTGCACGACGAGGAGATCAAGTCCGAGTTGGCCGCCGCCCAGCCGTACGGCGAGTGGCTGCACGCCGGGCTGATCGAGTTGGGCGACCTGCCTCCCCGCGCGCACACCGTCTACACCCACGACTCGGTGCGCCGCCGGCAGCAGACCTTCGGCTACACCGAGGAGGAGCTGAAGATCCTGCTCGCGCCGATGGCCCGTACCGGCGCCGAGCCGCTCGGCTCGATGGGCACGGACACCCCGATCTCGCCGTTGTCCACCCGGCCGCGGCTGCTCTACGACTACTTCCATCAGCTCTTCGCCCAGGTCACCAACCCGCCGCTGGACGCCATCCGCGAGGAGTTGGTGACCAGCCTGGCGTCGACGATCGGGCCGGAGGGCAACCTGCTCGACCCGGGCGCGGCGAGCTGTCGGCAGATCGTGCTGCCGCACCCGGTGATCGACAACGACGAGCTGGCCAAGATCCTCTCCATCGACGAGGACGGCGACCTGCCCGGCTTCAAGGCGGTCCGGGTGTCCGGCCTGTACCGCATCCGGGAGGGCGCCGTCGGGATCAAGGCACGGCTGACCGAGATCTGCCGGCACGTCTCCGAGGCCATCGAGGACGGCGTCCGCATCCTGGTGCTCTCCGACCGGGACTCCAACGCCGACCTGGCGCCGATCCCGTCGTTGCTGCTCACCGCCGCCGTGCACCAGCACCTGGTGCGGGAGCAGACCCGCACCCAGGCGGCGCTGATCGTGGAGTCCGGCGACTGCCGGGAGGTGCACCACGCGGCGGTCCTGATCGGCTACGGCGCGGCGGCGGTCAACCCGTACCTGGCGTTCGAGTCCGTCGAGGACATGATCGCCACCGGCGCGCTCGTCGGGGTGGAACCAGCCGCCGCGGTGCGCAACTACGCCAAGGCGCTCGGCAAGGGCGTTTTGAAGATCATGTCGAAGATGGGCATCTCGACGGTCTCGTCCTACTGCGGCGCGCAGGTCTTCGAGGCGGTCGGCCTGGAAACCCGGCTGGTCGAGCGCTATTTCCGGGGCACCCCCAGCCGGATCGGCGGGGTCGGCCTGGCGGGCGTACACACCGAGGTCGCGGCACGGCACGCGCTGGCCTGGCCCCCGGCCGGCACCGCGGCCTCCGCCCGACTGGAGGTCGGCGGCGAGTACCAGTGGCGCCGCGAGGGTGAGCTGCACCTGTTCAACCCGGAGACGGTCTTCCTGTTGCAGCACGCCACCCGCAGCCGGCAGTACGACGTCTTCCGGCAGTACACCGCGAAGGTCGACGCGCTCGCCGCGCAGGCCGGCTCGTTGCGGGGGTTGTTCACCCTGCGTACCGGGCTGCGCCCGGCGGTGCCGATCGAGGAGGTCGAGCCGGCCACCGAGATCGTCAAGCGCTTCGCCACCGGCGCCATGTCGTACGGGTCGATCTCGGCGGAGGCGCACGAGACGCTCGCCATCGCGATGAACCGCCTCGGCGGAAAGTCCAACACCGGTGAGGGCGGCGAGGACGTCGACCGACTGCACGACCCGAGGCGCCGCTCGGCGGTCAAGCAGATCGCCAGCGGCCGGTTCGGGGTGACCAGCGAATACCTGGTCAACGCGGACGACCTCCAGATCAAGATGGCCCAGGGCGCCAAGCCCGGTGAGGGCGGTCAGCTGCCCGGCAACAAGGTCTGGCCGTGGATCGCCCGCACCCGGCACGCCACGCCCGGCGTGGGTCTGATCTCCCCGCCGCCGCACCACGACATCTACTCCATCGAGGACCTCGCCCAGCTGGTGCACGACCTCAAGTGCGTCAACCCGGCGGCTCGGGTGCACGTCAAGCTGGTCAGCGAGTTCGGTGTCGGCACCGTCGCGGCCGGCGTGGCGAAGCTCAAGGCGGACGTCATCCTGATCTCCGGCCACGACGGCGGCACGGGCGCCTCCCCGATGAACTCGCTCAAGCACGCCGGCACCCCCTGGGAGTTGGGGTTGGCCGAGGCGCAGCAGACGTTGCTGCTCAACAAGCTGCGGGACCGGGTCACCGTGCAGGTCGACGGCCAGCTCAAGACCGGCCGGGACGTGCTGGTCGCGGCGCTGCTCGGCGCGGAGGAGTTCGGCTTCGCGACCGCGCCGCTGATCGTCGAGGGCTGCGTGATGATGCGGGTGTGTCACCTGGACACCTGCCCGGTCGGCATCGCCACCCAGAACCCGGTGCTGCGGGAGCGGTTCACCGGCAAGCCGGAGTTCGTGGAGAACTTCTTCCTCTTCCTCGCCGAGGAGGTCCGGGGTTACCTGGCCGAGCTGGGTTTCCGGTCGATCGAGGAGGCGATCGGGCAGTCCGAGGTGCTCGACGTGGCCCCGGCGCTGACGCACTGGAAGGCGCACGGGTTGGACCTGGCGCCCGTCCTGCACCTGCCGGAGCTGCCCGCCGGTGCGGCCCGACGCGGGGTCCGCGCGCAGGACCGCGGCCTGGAGCAGGCGCTCGACAACGAGCTGATCGCGCTGGCCCGTCCGGCTCTGACGGACGGGGCGCCGGTGCGGGTCGAGGTGGCGGTGCGCAACGAGCACCGCAGCGTCGGCGCGATGCTCGGCGGCGAGGTGACCCGTCGTTTCGGCGGCGCCGGCCTTCCCGAGGACACCATCGAGTTCGTGCTGCACGGCACGGCTGGGCAGTCGTTCGGCGCGTTCCTGCCGCGCGGGGTGACCCTGCGCCTGCACGGCGACGCCAACGACTACGTGGGCAAGGGCCTCTCCGGGGGCCGGCTCGTCGTCCGTCCGGACGCCGCCGCGCCGTTCCTCGACCCGGACGCCGCGCCGGGGCAGCGGGCCGAGGATCAGATCATCGCCGGCAACACCATCCTGTACGGGGCCACGGCGGGCGAGGTCTTCCTTCGTGGCCGGGTGGGGGAGCGGTTCGCGGTCCGTAACTCCGGCGCGATCGCCGTGGTCGAGGGTGTCGGCGACCACGGCTGCGAGTACATGACCGGCGGCACGGTGGTGGTGCTCGGCGCGACCGGCCGGAACTTCGCGGCCGGCATGTCCGGCGGCACGGCGTACGTGCTCCACCTGGATCGTTCGCGGGTCAACGGGGAGATGGTCGACCTGGCGCCGCTGGGCGAGCAGGAGCAGTCACTGCTGCACGAGCTGGTCCAGCGGCATGTGGCCGAGACCGGCTCGTCGGTCGCCGAGGAGTTGCTCAAGCGCTGGCCGGAGGCGGTGGCCGAGTTCACCGCGGTGGTACCCCGCGACTACCGCCGGGTGCTGGAGATCATGAAGGCCGCCGAAGCCGCCGGCCGCGACGTCGACGACGCGGTGATGAGCGCGCTCAGCGTGCCGTCCGCCGCGCCGGTGCCGCCCGCCCCGCGGGTGGCGGCCCAGGAGGTGGCACGTGCCTGACCCGAACGGTTTCCTGCGCTACGACCGGCGTCTGCCGGCCCGCCGCCCGGTGCCGGTGCGGATCAGCGACTGGCGCGAGGTGTACCCGCCGGCCGGCGAGGAGCTGGTCCGTGAGCAGGCCACCCGCTGCATGGACTGCGGCATCCCGTTCTGCCACGACGGATGCCCACTGGGCAACCGCATCCCGGACTGGAACGACCTGGTCCGCACCGGCAACTGGGACGCCGCGGTGGAGTCGCTGCACGCCACCAACAACTTCCCGGAGTTCACCGGCCGGCTCTGCCCGGCGCCCTGCGAGGCGGCCTGCGTGCTCGGCATCTCCGGCGGGCAGCCGGTGACCATCAAGCAGGTCGAGGTGGAGATCGCCGACGCCGCCGCGGCGCGCGGGTTCGTCCCTCGGCCGGTGCCGGCGCCGTCCGGTCGGTCGGTCGCCGTCGTCGGTTCCGGGCCGGCCGGCCTGGCCGCCGCCCAGCAGCTGGCCCGCGCGGGTCACGCGGTGACCGTGTACGAGCGGGACGACGCGATCGGGGGCCTGCTGCGGTACGGCATTCCCGACTTCAAGTTGGAGAAGCGGCACATCGACGCCCGGCTGGCCCAGCTCGCCGCCGAGGGGGTGCGCTTCCGCACCGGGGTGAACGTCGGGGTGGACGTCACCGCCGAGCAGCTGCGCGCCGAGCATGACGCGGTGCTGCTGGCCGCTGGTGCGTTGCAGGGGCGGGACACGCCGGAGACTCCGGGACGGGCGCTGCGGGGCGTACACCAGGCCATGGCGCATCTCGTCGCGGCGAATCGCGCGGTCGCCACCGCGGCCACCGGCGAGCCGGGCGTCCCGGCCACCGGCGAGGGCCGGCCGGCGCGTGCGCTGCTGCCGGACGGCACCCCGATCGACGCGGCCGGCAAGCACGTGGTGATCATCGGTGGCGGTGACACCGCGGCCGACTGTCTGGGCGTGGCGCACCGGCAGGGCGCCGCTGGCGTGCACCAGCTCGACCTGTACCCGCAGCCGCCGCAGGGGCGCGACGAGGCACGGGACCCGTGGCCGACCTGGCCGTGGGTGCTGCGCAGCTACCCGGCGCACGAGGAGGGTGGCGAGCGGGTCTTCGCCGTCGCGGTGCAGGAGTTCGTGGACGACGGCACCGGCCAGGTGCGAGCGGTGCGGATCGCCGAGGTGACCGTGGAGAAGCGCGACGGCCGGCGGGTCGTCACCGTGGTGCCGGGCTCCGAGCGGGAGCTGCCGGCCGACCTGGTGCTGCTGGCGATCGGCTTCGAGGGCACCGAGCAGCAGCCGTTGCTGGCCCAGTTCGGCGTGACCCGCAATCCCCGGGGCGCCGTCGACGCCCGCGACGACTGGCAGACCGACTCCGACGGGGTGTTCGTGGCCGGTGACATGCACCGGGGCGCGTCGCTGATCGTCTGGGCCATCGCCGAGGGGCGGGCGGCGGCCGCCGCCATCCACGGCTATCTGGGCGGTGTCGGTACGCTGCCGGCCCCGGTGGGTCCGGCCGCGCAGGCTCTCGCCGTTCGCTGAGGTGCGGGCGTCCGGTCGGTGGGGCGGTTCTGCCGCCGCACCGGCCGGGCATTCCCGCTGGTGAAGCCACTCACAAAGGTGGGCAAAGAGGTTTAGGCCGGCAAGACTTGCCGGCTGCCGAACCGCACTGCGATCGGCATGAATGATCATGCTGCCGATCGCTGGAGGTCCGTCGTGGCCAGAGGTGCCACCTTCGCCGCGCTGCGCCACCGCAACTACCGGATCTGGGCGCTCGCCGGTTTTGTCTCCGTCATCGGCACCTGGATGCAGGTCCTCGGCGTCAACTGGTACGTCCTGAAGGAAACCGGCTCCGCGACGTCCATGGGCTTCGCCGTGCTGCTCCAGGCGGCGCCCACGCTGCTGCTCAGCGTCTGGGGCGGTGTGCTGGCCGACCGCCTGCCCGCCCGTCCGCTGCTGATCGCCGCCCAGGTGGCCCACGCGACGCTCGCCGCCGGACTGGCGGCGGTCGCCCTGACCGGGGTCGGCGGCCTGCCGCTGATCTTCGCGATCTCCCTGGGCACCGGTGCCGTGTCCGCGATCGAGGGCCCGGTGATGGGGCGGTGGGCCGCCACCCTCGTCGACCGGGAGACGCTCGGCAACGCCCTGGCGCTCGGGTCCCTCACCAACTCCGCCGGGCGCATCCTCGGCATGAGCCTCGGGGCCGTCGTGGTGGCCGCCGTCGGACCCGCCCTGCTGTTCGGCATCAACGCGGCGAGCTTCGCCGCCGTGGTGGTGGCGCTGTTCGCGGTACGTCCGGGAACCCCACCGACGCTGACGGCGACCGGCCGAACCCACGACGGCGTCCGCGCCGGCTTCGCGTACCTGCGCGGGCAGCCGGTGCTGCTGCTCGCGCTCGCCCTGGCGTTCGTACTCGGCAGCCTGGGCCGCAACTACCAGGTGACGATGGCCGCGATGAGCGACGGGCCACTGCACGCCGGTGCGTCCGGCTACGGTGTCCTGTCGACCGTGTTCGCGGTCGGGACCGTGCTGGGCGCGCTCGTCGCGGCCCGCCGAGGTTCCCTGGGCTACCGGACCCTGGTCGCCGCGGGTCTGTTCGCCAGCGGGCTGGAGATCGTCGCCGGCCTGGCACCGGGGACCTGGAGCTTCGCCGCGATGATCCTGCCGATCGCCGCCGCCGCGGTGGTCATCGACACCACCGTCGGCACCCGCGCCCAACTCGACACCGACGGCGCGATGCGGGGCCGGGTGCTCGCCGCGCTGGCGGTCACCGGCTCGGTCTCGGCCGCGGTCGGTGCTCCGCTGCTCGGCTGGCTCGCCGAACATGCCGGGCCGCGCCAGACGCTCGTGCTCGCCGGGTCCACCGCGGCGATCGCAACGGTGGCGGCGGCTGTCGCCCTGGACCGCCAGCACGCCCGCGCGGCCCTCGCGCTGGTCGCGCCACGGCCTCGTCATCCGGTACGGCGAGTGGCGTTCCGGGCCGCCCGCATCGTCCGACCCGCCGGGGCGGTGTGTGTCATCGCGCCCGCCGGCGTGGGGCTGGGCGCGTCCCGGCTCGGGGAGTTGGCCACGGCCGGACCGGCGGCGCGTCGCTGAGACAGCGGTCACCCCCGGTGGCCCGCGCACGGGACAGGACGACACGAAGATCATCGTTACGCTGCGATCATGGACATCGAGGAGCGGCTGCGACGGACCCGTCGGTGGCTGTGGATCGTGCTGATCGGGCTCTTCCTGAGCGGTGCCACCGCATTTCCGCTGGAGATCGAGGTGCGCTGGCTGCTGCGCGTACTGGACCCGCTCTCCGACCAGCTTCCCGCCCTGGTCGACTGGATCGAGCGGGTGCACACCGGGCTGGTGACGGCCGACGAGGACTACCCGTTCCTGCTCTACGGCACCGACTGGCTGGCGTTCGCCCACCTGGTGCTGGCGGTGGCGTTCTGGGGGCCGCTGCGTGACCCGGTGCGCAACGTCTGGGTCGTGCAGGTCGGCATGATCGCCTGCGCGGGCATCGTTCCACTGGCGGTGATCTGCGGCCCGATCCGGGACATCCCCTGGTTCTGGACGCTCATCGACCTGTCCTTCGCGGTCGGCGCGTTCCCGCCGCTCTGGTTCGCCTACCGGCACATCCGCGCCATCGAGGCGAGCACCGCCGGTGCGGTGACGCCGACGTCCTGAGCCGCGGGCTCCCCGCCCGTCGTCTTGCGCCGCCGTCACCCCTGCTGCTGCCGGCGCCGGCTCGGGGCGCGGTACTGGTGGCGGCCGCCTCTACCCGGCAGGACCACCGTGGACCGACGGAAGGGCCGCCGCGTCAGCGACGGCCCTTCCGGTCGGTGCCTGGTCTGCCTCTAGTGCGACAGCAGGTCGTGGGACTCGCTGATCTTGGCCCAGGACTTCGGTGCGGTCGGCGCGGCGGTGGCCTTTCGTGCGGTGGTGGCCACGTCGGGTCGGCCGGCGGTGAACAGCCAGGTGGTGAACAGGTCGTCCAGGTCCAGCCCGGAGATCTGTTCGGCGAGTGCCTGGAACTGCTCGATGGTGCCGTTGCCGTACCGGTGCTCGGCGGTCCAGGCCGGCAGGATCTCGAAGAACGCGTCGTCGCCGACGGCCAGCCGCAGCTGGTGCAGGGTCATCGCGCCCCGGTCGTAGACGGCGTTGTCGAAGATCCGGGCCGCGCCCGGGTCACCGGGCAGCACCTGCCAGAACTCGTCGTCGGCCGGGTAACTGGCGTAGGCGAAGTCGAACACCTCCTGCGCGGTGCCCTCGCCCTGCTCCTCGGACCAGAGCCACTCGGCGTACGAGGCGAATCCCTCGTTGAGCCAGATGTTGCGCCAGTCGGCCACCGAGACCGAGTCACCGAACCACTGGTGCGCGAGCTCGTGCGTCACCACGTACGTGTTGGCGCCGCGCCGCCAGAAGCCCGGCCCGTACACCGGTCGGGTCTGGGTCTCCAGCGCGAAGCCGATGCCGTCCACCGGACCGGCCACGCCGCCCTGCGCCTCGAACGGGTACGGGCCGAAGATCCCGCTCTCCCAGTCGACGATCTCGGCGGTCCGCTCGATGCTGGCCCGTGCGGCCGGACCGAGCGCACCCAGCGAGGTGCTGTACGCGTTGACCACCGGCTGACCGCCGGGGGTGGTGTCGGTGACGATGTCGTACTGCCCGATGGCCAGGAAGGCCAGGTAGGGGGCGGTGGGGGAGGTGGTCCGCCAGATCCAGCGGGTGCGGTTGCCGGCCTCGGCGGCCGGCGGCCGCGGCTGCACGCCGTTGCTGATCACCTCGACGCCGGTGGGCACCGACACGGAGATGTCGAAGGTGGCCTTGTCCAGGGGGTGGTCGTTGCTCGGGAACCACCACCACGCCGACTCGGGCTCGTTGACCGCCATCGCCCCGTCGTCGGTCCGGGTCCACCCGGTGTAGCCGCCGACCAGGGTCTCCGACGGGACGCCGGCGTAGCGCACCACGATGGTGAGCTGCTGGCCCCGGGTCACCGTGCGGGTCGGGGTGACCACCAGCTCGTGGGCGCCCGCCGTGCTGGTGCTCGCCGCCCACCCGTTGACCCGCACCGACTCGACGTCGAGCAGGAAGTCCAGGTTGAACGCCGAGAGGTCCTGCGTCGCCGTGGCGAGGATCGTGGTGGTGCCACTGAGCTGGTCGGACGCCGGGTCGTAGCGCAGCCGGACGTCGTAGTGCTCGACGTCGTAGCCACCGTTGCCGTAGTCGGGAAAGTAGCTGTCGCCCAGGCCGGGTGCGCCGGGTTGCGGCGCGGCGGTGACGACGGGTCGGCCCCAACCGGTCGGGGCGGCCTGGGCGGGGGTGCCGGCGAGCATGGTGCCGGCGGTGGTGAGGGTCAGGGCGGCGGTGGCCGCCGTGAACATTCGTCGCACGGGGTGGACTCCCTCCATCGGGTGTTCGCCACGCCAACCTAATAGACAACCGTGAGCGTCGCCGGCCTGCCGCGCCCGACCTGCCGTCGCCGTCCCCGGTGGACGGTCGGCCACCGGTCACTGGCGTGCCTTGCGCCGCAAGGTCACACTGTGTGGATCGGAGGTGACGCGTGCCGCGGTCCGAGGTGCCCAAGCGGGAGTTGATCGGCCAGCGACAGTCGCCCGGAGGTCGGGACCGGCTGCCGGCCGGTGGGCTGGAATTCTTCGCGCTGCTCGCACGGCTGCTGCGGCGACCCCGCCGCGGTGACCGGAGACTGCCACTGCTCTGGCTGGTCCGTTCCGACACCTCGGATCTGATGGTGCCGCTGCGCCGATTCCTCGGTCAGGGGCCCCGGCGGCGGGTGCCGCACGCCGTGCTGGACGCCGACGCGCCGCCGGGCGCCGGGGACGTGCCGGCGCTGCTGCGCGAACTGCACCGACAGCTCTCCCTGGAGGCGTTCGGCGCCGCCCGGCTGCGCTTCCGGCACTACCCGCTCGCGGACTGGCTGATGCACCAGAGCCTCAGCTTCGGCGTCGACGCCGACGACAGCAGGGCGGCCCTGGTACGCCGGCTGCGGGATCGCCGGGGCACGCGTACCCCCGAGGCGCTGCCCTCCGGTGGTGACGCGGTCAGCATCGTCTCGCAGGTGCTGCTCTGGCTGGTCCGCCGCGCCGTGCCGAGCGTGGTCTTCCGGGCCGCCGTCTCCGGCCGGGTGCCGGTCATCGGGCGGCACTACAACTGGTTCATGCGCCAGCAGTACCTGGCGCCCCGGCAGTCGGTCACGTTCCTCGGCTTCGCCGAACGCCTCACCGCCGGGTGGCGCGACGGCGAGCAACCCGACCAGGTCAACAAACTGCTGCTGCACGCGTTCCTGGAGGACCTGCGGCAGGCGTACCGGCGTCGGCCGTGGCGTCCGTCGGACTGGCGGCGCACCGCGTACCCGGCGCTGCTGCTCGACCACGTCGCCCCCGGCAACGTCGGCGGCGAACTGGTCCGCCTGATCGGCGACGTCCGCACCGAAACGGGCCGCAACGACCCGCTGCTCATCGTCGTGTCCGGCGGGCAACCACCGCCGGAACTGCCCGAGCCGCACCCGCTGACCGAGGCCGACGAGGCGTACGACGAGTGGGCTGAGGCGCTGCCGGAGATGCGGCGGCTGCGCCGCCCGGCCGCCTGGCTGGTGGCGTTGCGCCCCGACGACTCCGACACCGGCCCGCCGTCGCGTGGCGGCATGCGACCGTTCTCCGCGCCCGACCCGCCCTGGTGGTCGCGGCGCTTCCTGCCGGCGGCGCTGTGCCTGGTGCTGGTGGCGGCGCTCGGTGTGTGGGCGGGCAGCCGGTGGGCGCCGGGGTGTCACCCGTCGCTGACCGGCGGTCGGGTCTCGGTCGAGGTGGTCGCCAGCGGCGAGTGTGTCGGCTACAGCGACAGCGCCGCGCAGGTGTTCAACGACGACCCCGGTCAGGAGGGTCTGCGAAAGATCCAGCGGCGCATCTTCGCGCAGAACCGCGCCGCCGAGGAGGTCTGGCAGCGCAGCGACCGACGCCGGCCCTTCCTGACCCTGGTCTACCTGGGCACGCTCACCGGCAACCGGACCCGCGCCGACGAGGAGTCGTACGTCTCCGAACGGGAGGAACTGGAGGGGATGGCGACCGCCCAGTACGCGTTGCTGAAGGAGTCGGCCGGCGCCGACGGTGCCGCGCTGCTGCGGATCGTCGTGGCCAACGGCGGCCGGCAGATGATCTACGCCGACCGGGCCGTGTCGATGCTGGCCGAGCTGGCCTCGGACGACCCCACGGTGGTCGGGGTGGTCGGCCTGGTGGAGAGCCGGACGAGCACCGCCCGAGCGCTGCGCGAGCTGAACAAGGTCGGGCTGCCGGTGCTGGCACCCACGCTCTCCGCCGACCGGATGGACGCCAACTCCCGCCTCTACCTGCAGATCTCCGCGTCCAACACCGATCAGGTGGAGATGGTCGACGCCTACGCCCAGCAGGTGCTCAAGGTCGACGAGGCGCACGTCTACTACACGACGTTGGAGGGCAGCACGCTCACCGAGGACCTCTACGTGGGCACCCTCGTCGACGGGCTGCGGCAGCGGTTCGGCGCCCGGATGACCCGGCTCGACGAGTGGCGCACCGGTGAGCGGCTGGTCGACGAGTGCGGCTACCCCGGGCTGCTCTTCTACGCGGGTCGCTGGTCGGAGTTCGACGGTTTCCTGCGGGCGCTGCGCGAGTGCGGCGGCAACCCGCCCCGGCACCTCGTCGCCGACGACTCGGTCAACCGCTACATGGCCAACCCGGGGCTGCGCGCCGCGGCCCCCGGCAACCTGCCGGTCACGTACGTCTCCAAGGCATCCCTGGCCACCTGCGCCGCGCTGCGGGTCGCCGAGGAGCGCCGCGACGACGCCCGAGCCAGTTTCCTGTCCTGGATCCAGGCCGACGACCTGCTGGATCCGCCGCGCTGCCGGCCGGACTCCGGGCACCAGGTCGGCGAGCGGGTCAGCCTCGCCTACGACGCGGCGATGATGATGATCCGGGCGGTGGAGAGCCTCGCCGCCCGGCTGCACCACGCCGACCCGCGACAACGGTGGGAGCCGACGTCGGTCAACCCGGTCGCCGTGCACGCGGAGGTGCTCCGGCAGAACGCTGGCCAGGGCTACCGGGGGGTGGCCGGGCTGATCCGGTTCACGCCCGAGTCGGGCGAGCCGGTCGACAAACGGCTGGCCCTGCTCCGGGTCGAGCAGGTGCCGCAGGTGGCGACCGCGCCGGTGGAGGTGTTCCGCTGCGGGCTGGCCGACGCGCCCGACCCCGTGCCGTGCGGCCCTGCCTGACGGGTCCGGCGGGACACGTCCTCGCAGGACTGTCCGGGTGCCACCGCCGTCCGTTAGGGTTCCTGGGACCAGACGGCCGTCGGCGTTGGGGGCAGAGGGTGGGCAGGCTCGCGTCGGCGTACGGGCAGGCGATCAACTCCCACCGGGCGGCCCGAGCGCACCTCGACGCCGCCCGGAACGCGCTCGGCACCGCACCGGCTACCGTCGCCCCGGCCGGCGTCGACGCGCTGGTCGCCCGCCTCGCCCGCCTCGGCGGCGCCCTGGCCACCCCCGCACCGGGCGTCACCCCGCTGATGGACGAACCGACCGCGGTACGGATCGGCGAGGCGTCCACCTCGGACGGCGGGTTTCCGGTGCTGGTCCCGCTGGGCGGCGGCCACCATTTGGCCCTGGACACCGACGCCCGGGACCCGCGGGTCGCCGGGCTGCTGCGGGCGCTGGTGCTACGGCTGGTCGCTACCGCGCCGCCCGGTCAGGTCCGCGTCGCCGGGATCGACACCGCCGCGCTCGGCGCGACCTTCGGCCCGCTGCGACCACTGCTCGACGCCGGGGTGCTCGACCCGCCGGCCACCGCCGAGGCCGAGGTGGCCGCGCTGCTGGACGCCGCCGAGCGGCACGCCCGCGCCGCGCAGCACGCCCAGTCCGCCGCCCGGCACCTGCTGGTGGTGGTGGCCACCGCCGCGCCGCCGCCGCGCGAGCTGGCCCGGCTCGCCGCGCTCACCCACGCCGGCCCGGCCGCCGCCGTGTGCGTGCTGCTCGCCGGCCACCCGTCCCGGCTGCCCGGCGAGACCCCGACGCCGCTGGGCGGCACCACCGCGGTCCGGCTCGACCAGGGGTACGCCTACGTCGGCGACCCGCCCGGCACCCCGTTCAGCGCCGACGGCTCCGGTCTCGCCGCTCCCGTACTGCTCGACGGTGACCCGCCCTCCGCGTCGGTACGCGCGCTCGCCGAACACCTGGCCGCCGCCGCCCGCCGCTCCGACGCGTTGCCCTTCACCGACCTGCTGCCCGAGCGGCGCTGGGTCGAGTCCGCAGGCAACGGCCTGCGCACGGTGATCGGCCGGGCCGGCGGCACCGCGCTGACGTTGGCCTTCGACGACGCCACCCCGCACTGGCTGGTCGGTGGTCGCACCGGCGCCGGCAAGACCGTCTTCCTGCTCGACGTCCTCTACGGACTGGCGGCCCGCTACTCCCCGGCCGAGTTGCAGCTCTACCTGCTCGACTTCAAGGAGGGCGTGAGCTTCACCGAGTTCGTGCCCACCAGCCGAGACCCGTCCTGGCTGCCGCACGCCCGTGCCGTCGGCATCGAATCCGACCGCGAGTACGGTCTCGCCGTCCTGCGCGAGCTGCGCCGGGAGGCGCAACGGCGGGCCACCGCGCTGAAGCGGCACGGCGTCACCAAACTCGCCGACCTGCCCCGGGACAATCCGCTGCCGCGCATCGTGGCGGTCATCGACGAGTTCCACGTGTTGCTCGCCGGCAACGACACGCTGGCCCGGGACTCCGTGGACCTGCTGGAGGAGTTGGCCCGCAAGGGCCGCTCGTACGGCATCCACCTGGTGCTCGCCAGCCAGAGCATGACCGGCATCGAGGCCCTCTACGGGCGGGCCGAGGCGATCTTCGGGCAGTTCGCGTTGCGGGTGGCGCTACCCGGCGGTGGCGGCGTGCTCGACCAGCTCAACACCGCAGCCGCGGCCCTGCCGATCGGCTCTGCCGTCATCAACACCGCCGCCGGGGCGGTCGGCGCCGACACGGTGCTGCGTTTCCCCGACGCGCACGCCGCGGCGGCGGACCTGGCCGCGCTGCGCCACGACCTGTGGCAGGCCCGGCCGGCGGGCTCGCGGGCACCTGCGGTCTTCCGGGGGTACGAGGCCGCGCGGGTCGAGGACGACCCCACGTTCGCCGGGTTGCGTCCCGGTGGCCGGCGTCCGATGGCCCTGGTCGGCCGGACCGTCGACGTGCACGGCACCACCGCGCTGTTCCTGATGGACGCCACCCCCGGCCGGCACCTCGCCGTGGTGGGCACCGCACCGGCCGGCGCGGACGTGCTGCGCGCCGCGACACTCAGCCTGGCCCGCCAGCACAACCCCGGCGACGTCCGGTTCCAGCTGGCCTCCCTGGTCAGCTCCGCCGCCGGTGTCGCCGACGACACCGAGACGCTGCTGCGGTCCGCCGGGCACCCGGTGCAGCGCCTCGACGCGGCCGGGCTGCGCGACCGGATCGCCGCGCTGGCCGCCGAGCCCGCCGGTCGGGAGTACCTGGTGGTGTTCGGGATGGACGCCGCCGCGCCGGTCCTCGGGGCCACCGACCCGGGCACGTTCCGCTCCGGCCTGGACGACCTGCGCACAGTCCTGCGCCAGGGACCCGGGCAGGGTGTGCACCTGCTCGGTTGGTGGCGGGGGCTGCGTCGGCTCGCCGACGACCTCGGCGGCACCCAGAACCGCGACGACGTCGCCTGCCTGGTGGCGCTCAACGTGCCCGGGAGCGAGCTGGCCCTGCACCTCGGGACCCACGACCTGGCCTACACACCCCGCGCCGACCGGGCGCTGCTGATCGACCGGCACGACCAGCGCACCCGGCTGATCGTCCCGTTCGCCGGCGAGGGGGACGAGCCGGACTTCGCCGGCCGGGCGGACGAGCCGGACTTCGCCGGCCGGGCGGACGAGCCGGACGGGGAGCGGTGACCGTGTCCTTCGAGGAGTACGCGGCGCTGGCCCGACAGCTCGCCGAGCAGCACCGAGCCGGGGAGCAGCACGCCGCCGCCGAGTCCGCGCGCCGCCGTGACCTGCACGCCGCCGTCGACTACCTGCACCAGCGGCTGACCGCCCAGGGGCAGCGCCTCGACCAACTCGGCCAGGCGATCGGCGTCGACCAGCCGGCCGCCGGACCCGCCCCGGGTCGTCCGAGCGAGACCGCCGCCTGGCCCGGCCCGCCGCCCAGCTCCGGCCCCGCCGCCGGCTCCGTCCCCGGCCCCGCTGCGGGGTTCGGTCCTGGCTCGGCCGTCGGGTCCGACCCGTTAACCGCGGCCGGAACCGGGGACGGGGCATCCGACGGCGCAGCCGGCGCGCCGGGGCGGGCGGGTGTTGGGGCGTACCCCCAGGTGCCGGCGGGGGAGGCGCGGCTGGCGTTGCCGACGGCGGCGAGCCCGACGGGCGCCGGGGTGCCGGCGCAGCGGGCGGCGGCGGTCGACCCGGTGGTGGAGCTGGAGTTGGCCCGGCGGATGGCCGACGAGGCCGACCGGCACGGGCAGCAGGCGGAGTTGTTGGCCCAGCGGCCGGCGCTGCTGCCGACGTGGTCGCCGCTGGCGCGGGCGGTCGCCGTCTACGTCGGGTGCGCGGCCGTCGCCGGGGTGGTCATGCTGGCCCTGGTGCTGGCCTCCGGGGTCGGGATGGTCGACGGGTTCACCCTCGGTGCGTGGACCTGCGCGGGGTTGCCGGCGGTGGCGTTCTTCGGCGGGTACCTGGTGCTGGGCCGTTGGGGGCGGCCCGCCATGGTCGCCGGCACCCCGCCGCGCTATCTGCCGCTCGGGTTCCTGATCTGTTTCCTGCTGGTGCCGATGGCCTACTGCGCCTACCTGCTGCTGGTCCGCGGCCTGCGCTGATGACCGCTGAGCTTGCCTCTGGACTGCGCTTCGCCGCGCAGCCGGTGGTCAGCGTGTTCGTGCCGGGCGTCCCGGCCGAGGTGCCGGAGTTCGCCGACGGCGACGTCGTGCCGATCGAGGTGCTGACGTACTCCCTCGAGCGCGACGATCCGTACGCCTGCGTCACCGAGTACGACCTGGTCTTCGACGAGCTGCCCCCGCTCCTGCACCCCTACCTGGCCCACTGCCTGCGGGTCGCCTGCGCCGCCGGCGACACCGTGGTCTGGCTCGGCTTCGAGGGCTCGTTCGACTTCGACCAGCTCCTCATCGAGACGCTCGCGCCCCAGGTGTACGGCGTGTGCGCGCCCGGCGGTGAGCCCGTGGTGGCCAAGGATCTGAGCGTCCTCAGGACGCCGGAGTGGCGTGCGGTCATCGCGTCGCACGGGAGCCTGCTGTAGGGGCGCGGCCCTGGTCAGGTCTCTGCCCCGCCTACCTGCTGGCGATCCGCGCCCTGCGCGGAGTCGTCCGCTGCGTGTGCGGCGGCCACCAGGACGTCGTCGAGTTCGCGGTCGGTGAGACCCTCGTCTTCGAGCAGGCCGAGCAGCAGCACCGTCCGCGCGACGATCGCCGCGGCGTCGTGCGGCACCGGCGGACGCTCACCGAGCGCCGCCCACACCAGCGCCTCGGCCAACACCGGGTCGACGTCGCGCCCGGTCGCGTCGTAGCGTTCCCGGGCGGACGCCACGAACCGGATCACCGGCGAGCGATCCTGCCCCGCGACGAACCGCCGCCGGACCGCCACCAACAGCGCACCGGCGAGCAGGTCCGCGTACCGCCGCCAGTCCGACTCGGCAAACCGGCTTAGCCGGCGATCGTGGCCGCGCAGCCGCCCACTCAGCAGGCCGCGTAGCGCCGCGTGCGGGTCGGTCACCATCGTTGCTCCCTGATCATCGCGAGTGCTCTCCGGTGTGGGCGTGGCCTGGTCAGTCGATGCCGCCTGGTCACCAGCGCGCTCGCCGCCCGGCAGCCGCGGGCGATCACGTCGGCGCTGCCGGTGCCGCCTGCCCTGCCGGTGTCGCCTGCTCTGCCGTGGTCGGCGTCGGCGTCGGTGTCGTGGCTGGTTGGCGGGGGCGGCGCGGGTGATGCCGCCGGCTCCCCGGTCGGTGTCGTCACCGGGCGCTCGGGAGGTGCCGCCGGCTCTCCGGTCAGTGCCGCCACCGAACGCTCGATCCGGCAAGTGCCGACCGCGAGCCGGGCAACGACAAGGTCCAACCGGGTGATCGCCGCCGCGAGGTGCCGGGCCGCGACCACGTCCGCCACGTCCCGGGTACGCCGCAGCCGATCCTCGGTCGCGCCCAACCGCCAGCGGACGCGGGCGGCCAGCGCGGCAGCGCGCGCAGCGTCGATCCGAGCGGCGTGCAGACCGGCGAGCAGGTCCCCGACCGAGCCTCCCGGGGACTCCCGATCGGCGGCCAAGCCGGCGTAGACCAGGCTCAGCGCCCGCCAGCACTCCGTGACCGCGTCCTGCCAGGGCAGCCACCGGCCGGGCGGCCCCGCTCCGTGTAACTGCGCGCCGGCCCGATCGGCAGCGGAGATCGTCGCCAGCCAGGCGGCACGCAGGTCGTCCAGAATGTCAGTGCTCATTCGCGCGCCTCGGCACTGGACTTGACCAGCAGGGCGAAGCGCACGTCGGTACAGGGGTAGTCGACACCGCACTCGCAGAGCCAGCGACGCACCACCCGGGGCGGGTGGGCGAAGAGGACATCGTCGGCGTCCTCGACGTCCTGATCGGACACGAGGCGGTGGGGTTTCTCGGCTGGGGCTGGCGGGTCGGTGGGGGATTCGTCGGGTCGATCGGGCATCAAGGGCTCCCGTCGGGTCGTCTCCTAGCGGTTCACGGCTTCTGCGTCGGGGCGGCGTGCGGGCACGCCCCGGGACGCCCGGCCGAACGGGGGGACCGACCGACCGGGCGCTTCCTGCGCGGTGGGAACGAACCAGCTCCTCGGGTGCTGACCAGGGAACTCGCTCAGTTCGGAGCCTAGGATAACAAGCTATCGCAGTCAAGCTATCACTTGCGATAACAAGGTGAAGAGTGGTCGAATGGCGGTGCTGACCAGGGAGTACCGCCATGCCACCAAGCCCCAAGTGGGTTGAGCTTGCCGAGCACATCCGCAAGCAGATCGCCTCGGGCGAGTTGTCACCCGGCGACAAGCTGCCCTCAACCACGCAGCTCTGCCAGATTCACGGCGTTTCCGCGATCGTCGTGCGCAATGCGATGCTCACCCTGAAGGCCGAAGGGCTCGTGGTCGGTGTGCCCGGCGTGGGCGTGTACGTCGCGGAGCGTTGAGTAGGTAGGGCCGATCTCCGCGCATACGGCTTGATCTCAAAGAAGGGCTGCTCCCGTAGTGACCAACGCCGTTGCGTTCGGCTGAGGGGCCGTTCGTCAAGCGGCGGGTCGGACTGCTCCTCTCCGCGAT
Source organism: Micromonospora sp. NPDC048905 (assembly GCF_040649655.1). Classification (NCBI taxonomy): domain Bacteria; kingdom Bacillati; phylum Actinomycetota; class Actinomycetes; order Micromonosporales; family Micromonosporaceae; genus Micromonospora; species Micromonospora sp. NPDC048905. The sequence continues at coordinate 411,106 of NZ_JBEZFV010000005.1, forward strand.
CTTGCAGTTGCACTGCCCTGACTTAGAGTGCATTCCACCCATCTCGATGACCGAACTGCAAGATCGTCCCGGCGCCGCGTTCGTAAAGTAGCCAATCTGGTGCCGGGAGCGATCACGCGGTCGCGCTGAGTGCGCGGATCTCGTACGCTCCCATGTGGTCTCCGCCGGTGCGGTGGTGGAGGCGATGGTCCATCACGGGGAGGTGCGCGTGAGCGCAGCACAGATCATCGCGAGGTTGGCGGCGGCGTCGCAGAAGCTGGACGAGGCGAAGGCCAAGACCGCGGCGGCAGCACAGGACGCCGCTGAGGCGCGGGCACTCGTCGCCGGTGCGCTGGAAGGTGTAGCCGCTGGTCCACTGGTCGGCATGATCGATTCGTACCGTCAGGCGCTGGCGCAGGCGGCTCAGGGTGGCGACCCGGCCAAGCAGCATGTGCAGGAGACGATCGCGAAAGTTCGAGCGCTGGGAAACTGACCACGGGTGGTGGCAGCGCAATCCACCAACCACCCGCAGCGGTGAATCCGATCGTTCGTCCTCATGTGCCTCGGCAGCCTCAGAACCCTCCGAACCGAGGAGAGGGTGCTCGTGCTCGCCGAGACGCTGATGCGCGAGACATTGAACAACCCGCCAGGCGGCGGGAACGGGTGAGCGCGGAAGCAGTCGGTTTCTGGGCTTCGGCTGGTGGGGCCGCTTGGGCAACAGTCGCCGAGTTCATGCCAGTACTGCCGAAGGCGGTCGCCGGGACGCTCTTGGCTACGGCGGCCACAGTCAGCGCCGGCAAGTCATGGTTAAAGAGGCGCCGAGAGAGGGATCAGAGTGAAGATCAATAGCTCCACCGAAGCCGCGATGCGAGCCGTGATCCATGCCGCCGTGAAGCGCGATTTTGCGAAGCTCGATGAGCGCTTGCGGATCCTCAAAGACGACGACACGGCGGCCGCAACCGTCGAGCTTGCCCTTGCCCTTGTCGGCTTCCTGATGGTCGACATCCATAAGGGTCGGCCGAGCGACGATCAGATTTCGGCGGTGGCTGAGCAAGTCGCCGAAGCAGAATCCTGGGCGCAACCAACCCAACGCGAGTTGGCGGACTTCTTGATGAGGCTGATGAGGGGTGAGCCATTCACGGTGGCAGTCCCCAGTGAGAACGTCATCATCCTGGCATTCGTCGTCGCCGCGAACCTGCTGTCCTCGTGTCGCCGGGACGATGAGAAGTGGTGGGACTATCTCGATCGGGTGGAGGCACTGATGGAGGCGGCGGGGTGACGGGCATGCCTGGTCCGGTCACTCGGAACGGCGGCGAGCTGGACGGCTTCTGCATCGGCTATCTGCCGCCGGATGTCGGCGACCTGGTTTCGGACTTCGCCTCCGAGTGGGAGGACATCACTTTCGCCACGCGCGTCTGGGAGCGCCAGGTTGAGGACGGCCACCGAGTCGACTTGCGGGTACACATGCTCCGAGGCGACCGGCTGGGCACCCTCGCCGAGCTTCGCGACGTCCTGGCGGAATATCACGAGCGCGATAACGCTGACTGGGCACTGACCGACTTCCAGCACGGCGAAGATCCGGGCCTCCTCGGTGCAGCCGAGGCGTTCTGGCTTGCCGCGCCTGGTGTGGGCGTCAACGTGCTGGTCGATCCGGAGCGGTTCTCCGTGGACAACTTGCGGGCGATAACGCAGCGAATTACAGCAGCGGCAGATTCGCCGGCCCGCCGGATTTAGGCGACTCGTTCGTCGGCTGAGCTGCGCAACTACTGGACAGGAACGAGCGCTGAAGGGCGATAGGCCCGCTCAAGCAGGCCCGTAAGGAAGGCTCGGATGCCCGATGGAGGCGTCTCACGCGACCCACCCAGCTGCACCTGATCAGGGTTGCTGCTGTCGGAAAGCTGTCACCGCGCGTGGTGCGGGCTGTGCAAAGCGGTGATCGTCCCTATCCTGACGTGTTCACCGCAGGCTAGCCATGTGGAGTGTCGTGGATCCTCGACAGGTACGACGTCTGGCAGAGCAGTCCGCCAACTTCGGGTTCCTCAAGGAACACCCGCTACTGGTCTGGTACGGCGCAGGCGCCGAGCTGCTCGTCTATGTCGACGCCCAGGCCGCGATGTTCAAGATCCGCGCGTTCGGCGACGAGATGGCCAAGGATCTCGTCCGGCGCACCGGCGCGAGGCCACAGAAGAACGACTTCTACCACCGGGTTCAGGCCCTGTATGGCGACGGCACGCTCGTGGCGGAGACGTACCACGCGTTCGACCGTCTCCGGGATCAGGGCAACAAGGCCGTACACGATCACCTGGGTGAGGTGCGTGCGGCGCTGGACATGCTCCGGACCTGCTTCGAGCTGGGGGTCTGGTTCCATCGGGCTCTGACCGGCGACCGGACTCCGCTCGGCTTCGTGCCCCCATCCCCGCCGCCTCAGCAGGTGTCGCAGAGTATCGCTGACGGGCTCCAGGCGGAGATCCAGCGCTACAAGGACGAATTGGCGCAGACCAAGCTCCTGCTGGAAGGCAAGGCGTCGCTGGCGCAGGCCCAGGCGGATGCGATGGTCGCCGCGGATCGCGCCGTTCGCGATGCCGACGCCCGCCGCGAACAGGCTGCTGTGCTGGTGGCGAGTCTCAAGCCGGCGGCCGAGGCGGAGCAGGCGGCGCTGGACAGCAAGGCGACGACCAAGGTCTCCGCCGCCCGGCGCGAGGAGTTCATCGCCCGCGCCCGTCGTGCCTCGCACGAACCGCTCAACGAGATGCAGACCCGGGTCGAGATCGACCGGCAGTTGGGCGCGGCCGGCTGGATCGTCCAGGACGAGAGCCAGATCAACCTGTACGCGGGCACCGGCGTCGCCGTCCGCGAGGTGACGCTGGCGGCGGGCCGGGCCGACTACCTGCTCTACGTCAACCAGCGGCTGGTCGGCGTGATCGAAGCCAAGCGGGAGGGGACCGCGCCGCGCGGTGTCGAGGCGCAGCTCGACCGCTACCTCAACGGGCTCACCGCTGAGCAGAAGCTCGCCGCGTGGCACCGGGACGATCCGCTGCCCTTCGGCTACGTCGCCACGGGCACCGAGACCGCCTTCGTCAACCGGCTCGACCCGTTCCCCCGTACCCGTGAGGTCTTTGCCTTTCACCGGCCGGAGACGTTCGCGCGGTGGATGCGGGAGGCCGACGACGACCCGGCGGCACCGACGTTGCGTGCCCGGCTGCGGCGGATGCCCGCGCTGGACCGGCTCGGCCTGCGGCCCGCCCAGGTGGACGCGATCGACGGGCTGGAACGCTCCCTCGCCGAGGATCATCCGCGTTCGCTGATCCAGATGGCCACCGGTGCCGGCAAGACGTTCACGGCGGTCACCAGTAGCTACCGGCTGTTGAAGCACGCCCGCGCCGCGCGGATCCTGTTCCTGGTCGACCGCAACAACCTCGGCAAGCAGACCCTGCGGGAGTACGCGGGCTACCAGACCCCGGACGACGGGCGGAAGTTCACCGAGCTGTACAACGTCGACCGGCTCTCCGGCGCGGGAATGCTCGACTCCTCGAATGTGGTCATCTCCACCATCCAGCGGCTGTACGGGGCGCTGCGCGGCGACGAGCTGCCGGACGTGGATCTCGACGACCGGGCGTACGACGACTACGAGTTGGACGAGCCGGCCGATGTCACCTACAACCGGCAGCTTCCGCCCGAGACGTTCGACCTGATCGTGGTCGACGAGTGCCACCGGTCGATCTACGGCAAGTGGCGGGGCGTCATCGAGTACTTCGACGCGTTCGTGGTCGGGCTCACCGCCACGCCGGTCAAGCAGACGCTGGGCTTCTTTCAGCAGAACCTGGTCTCGGAGTACACCTACGAGCAGGCCGTCGCCGACGGGGTGAACGTCAGCTTCGACGTGTACCGGATCAAGACGGAGATCACCGAGAAGGGCGCCGACATCGAGGCCGGCACCGTCGTGCCGCTGCGCGACCGTCGCACCCGGGCCGAGCGATACCAGGAGCTGGAAGACGACTTCACGTACGGCGGCAACCAGGTCGGCCGGTCGGTGATCTCCAAGGGGCAGCTCAAGCTGGTGCTGGAGACGTTCCGGGAGAAGCTCTTCACCGAGATCTTCCCCGGCCGCTCGACCGTGCCCAAGACGCTGATCTTCGCGCGGGACGACAACCACGCCGAGGAGATCGTGCAGATGGTCCGGCTCGTCTTCGGGCGGGGCAACGACTTCGCCGCGAAGATCACCTACGCCTCCCGCAAGGGAGGTGACAACCCGGACACCCTCATCCAGGCGTTCCGCAACAGCCCGGAGCTTCGCATCGCGGTGACCGTCGACATGATCGCCACCGGCACCGACGTACGGCCTCTGGAGTGTGTGTTCTTCCTCCGGCCGGTGCGCAGTGCCACCTACTTCGAGCAGATGAAAGGTCGCGGCGCCCGTACCATCGACGCTGCCGAGTTCCAGGCCGTCACGCCCGACGCGGAGGTGAAGGACCGGTTCGTCATCGTGGATGCGGTGGGCGTCACCGAAGCGGACCTGGACGAGGCCGTGCCGCTGCAACGGCACACCGAACGACAGATCTCGCTGCGCGATCTGCTGAAGAAGGCCGGCACGCTGACCGCCGACCCGGACGAGGTGGCCACGCTCGCCGCCCGACTCGCCCGCCTGGACCAGCAGTTGACCGACGACGAGCGCGCCGAACTGGCCGACCTCGCCGACCAGCCGCTGACCGGCATCGTGCGGGGCCTGGTCGACGCTGTCGCCCCCGAACAGCTCAACCCGGCCAAGGAAGCTGGTACGGAGGCCGTCCGCGACCTGCTGGCCGGCGCGCTACGTCCGCTCGCGGCTAACCCGGCACTGCGCGAACGCATCCTGGAAATCCGGAGGGCGCACGACATCACCATCGACGAGGTGAACGCCGACAAGCTGATCTCGGCGGCCGGTGTGCCGCTCGAGGAGCGTGCCCAGATCACCGTGAAGAGCTGGCACGACTATCTGGAAGAGCACCGCGACGAGATCACCGCCTTGCAGGTCTTCTTCGAGGGGCGGGGACGGGTCGGGTACGACCAGCTCAAAGAGTTGGCGGCGCGGATTGCGCGACCCCCGCAGGCGTGGACGCCGGAGTCGCTGTGGAAGTCGTACGTGCTCCTCGGTCGCACCGCGGAGGCGCCCGGCACCCGAAGCACGACGGATCTTGTCAGCCTCATCCGGTATGAGTTGGGGCTCGATCAGGAGCTGCGTCCCTACCGGAGCCTCGTCGAGGAGCGCTTCCGTGGGTGGCTGCTCCGGCAGGAGCAGGCGGGCGCTACGTTCACTGCCGATCAGGCATGGTGGCTGGAAAGGATCAAGAACGTGATAGCGGTCAGCGTGGAGATCACCCCGGACGACCTGGAGGGCGCGCCGTTCAGTGAGCGGGGCGGGATCGACGGGTACGCGGGCGCGTTCGGGAAGCGAGCCGAGCCGCTGCTCGATGAGCTGAACCAGGAGCTGTCTGCGTGACCAAACTGCCGGCAGGCTGGACGTTAGCGCCTTTGGGTGACCTGGTCACCATCAATCCTCGCCGCTTCGACCGCGAGCCAGGCGACGATGACATGGTTTCAGTTGTTCCGATGGCTGCGGTCGAGGCTGAATCTGGTCGAATGGATCCGTCGCAGACGTCGCGGTACGGCGATGTCAAGAAGCGCACACTCACTCCGTTTCAGGAAGGTGATGTGCTGTTCGCAAAAGTCACTCCTTGTATGGAGAATGGCAAGATCGCCGTGGCCCGTGGCACTGTTGGAGGCCGGGCCTTTGGCAGCACGGAACTATTCGCGCTGCGCAGTAACGGTGCGATTGATCCTAGCTATCTGTGTAATTTTCTGCTGCAACCTGGCATCAGGCGCGAGGCGCAGTCCGTTATGACAGGAGCGGTGGGTCTTCGTCGCGTTCCTCGTGCTTATCTAGAGGAGTTGCTGATACCGCTGCCGCCGCTTGCCGAACAGTGCCGCATTGTTGCTGCTCTTGACGATCATTTGTCCCAACTGGCCGCTGGCGTAGCTTTGCTGGAAGCGGCCACCATCCGACTCCATCGGTTCAAGAAGTCCTGTCTGTCGGATGCTGCCAGTGGTCTTTTGTCTGATAAGGCAGGGGATTTGCGAGATGCGCAACGGGTTCGGCGAGACATCCTCAACGGTCGGCAGTCTTTGGTGCAGGTTGGTGGTAGGGGCCGTCCGGATCCCCTTCCTCCGCTGGTGGAGTCTGAGCTCCCCTTCCCTGAGCATTGGGCCGTGATGTCTCTTGAGCAGGTCACACATCCAGCCCGAACGATTTCCTACGGGATCCTAAAGCCTGGGCCGCACGTCTCCGACGGCATCCCCTACATTCGCGTAATCAACATGCGGGGTGATCGCCTGGCGCTAGATGATCTGCATCGGACCAGCTCTCATATCGACGCGCAGTACGCTCGATCTCGGCTTGCCTCGGGAGACGTGTTGGTCTCCATTCGGGGAACATACGGCAGGATTGTGCGAGTGCCACCTGTGCTGGTAGGTGCGAATATAACTCAAGATACGGCTCGCTTGGCATTCCTCGATCAAGTTGACCCTGATTTCGCTTGCATATATCTGAGGAGCGCGTTCTTTCAGAGACATCTTCGGCGGGTAGCTAGAGGCGTCGCGGTTAAGGGCGTTAATATCGGTGATCTCCGAGAGGCTCCATTTCCGGTGCCGCCCTTCGATGAGCAGCGGGAGATCGTTACGCGCATGCTTGAGCTTAATTCGCAGCAGGAGACAATGTTGGCGGCTGTAAGCCTCGCGAGCGCAGAAGCCAAGGTGTTGCGTAGGAAAGTATTAATGGAGGCGTTTTCTGGCCGCATCGTGCGCCAGGATCCAAACGACGAACCTGTCTCGGATCTGCTCGCCCGAATACGAGCTGAACGGGCAGCCGCTGCTCCCCGACAAAAGGCGCGCTCGATCCGTACTCGAAACGAGCTGGCAGCTCCGCCGACCAGGGTGACCGGCGACAACTACCACCAGGAGGCACTACCGCTGTGAGCACTGTGGATTCGCGCCGGTTGGTGCAGAAGCTGTGGAACTACTGCGACGTGCTGCGCGACGACGGCGTCTCGACCATCGACTACGTCGAGCAGTTGACGTTCCTGCTCTTCCTCAAGATGGCCGACGAGCGCGCCAATCGGTCAATCCGGCCCGAGCAGATCGTTCCCGACGAGCTGAGCTGGCAGACGCTGCTCGACGCCGAGGGCGACGCCCTGGAGGTGCAGTACCGCCACATCCTTACTGGTCTGGCCCGGGAGGGTGGCACCTTGGGCACGATCTTCCGCAAAGCGCAGAACAAGATCCAGGACCCGGCAAAGCTCAAGCGGCTGATCGTCGACCTGATCGACAAGGAGAAGTGGTCGCAGGCAGGCGTCGACGTCAAGGGTGACGCCTACGAGGAACTGCTCGCCAAAGGCGCCGAAGACGCGAAGTCCGGTGCCGGCCAGTACTTCACCCCACGTGCGCTGACCGCCGCGATGGTTGACTGCATGCAACCAACCCCCGACGACACGATCACCGATCCGGCCTGTGGGACCGGCGGCTTCCTGCTCGCCGCGTTCGATTTCATTCAGCGGCATCACGGCAGTGCCCTCACGCCGGATCAGCGTCGCCGCCTCGCCAACGGCGCGATTACCGGCACCGAACTGGTCGACGGCACCGCTCGACTAGCCGCGATGAACATGCTGCTGCACGGCATCGGCACGCCCAGCGGCGACTCTTTGATCGCGATCAGGGATGCGCTCGGCAAGGAGCCGGACCGCCGCTACAGCCTGGTTCTCGCAAACCCGCCGTTCGGCCGCAGCTCCTCGATCCGCATGATCGGTGAAGACGGCCGCTCCACCCGCGAGGAACGGGAGATCGAGCGGAACGACTTCTGGGCTACCACCGCGAACAAGCAGCTCAACTTCGTCCAGCACATCGCCTCGCTATTGGAGATCGACGGCCGGGCCGCCGTCGTCCTGCCGGACAACGTGCTCTTCGAAGGCGGCGCGGGCGAGACGATCCGCCGCCGGCTACTCAAGCAGTACGACCTGCACACGATGCTCCGCCTACCCACCGGCATCTTCTACGCCGGTGGGGTGAAGGCCAACGTGCTCTTCTTCGAGCGCAAGCGCGCCCGCGAGGAGCCGTGGACCCAGAAACTCTGGGTGTACGACTTCCGCACCAACCAGCACTTCACGCTGAAGCAGAACCCGCTGCGCCACGAACATCTCCAAGACTTCGTCGACTGCTACCTGCCGGGCAAGGACCGCGCCGAGCGGGTCGAGACCGAGCGGTTCAGGGCGTTCCCCTACGAGGACCTGATCGCCCGCGACAAGGTGAACCTCGACATCACCTGGCTCAAGGACGCCTCCCTGGAGGACGCCGACGCGCTGCTGCCGCCGGAAGTGATCGCTCAGGAGATCGTCGAGGACCTGGAGGCGGCGCTGCGCGAATTCGCCGCCATCGCGGAAGCCCTGACGGCGTCGAAGGTGCAGCCGAATCCCAGCTAACTTGTCCGCTCTCTAGCGCTGGTGCGATGAAGGTGGTGACGTGACCGACTCTCCCATCCGTGGTGACGGCTTCACGATCAAGGAGCTGTTCAGCCTCCTGAAATTCCGGCTAGATCCATATCAGCGCGAGTACAGCTGGGGCCGGAAAGACGTCAAAGCGCTGGTCGACGACCTGACTGACCACTTCGCTGAAGACTGGATGCCTGGCCATGAACGGCGCGCGGTGCGCCGCTATCGGCCGTACTTCCTCGGGCCCTTTGTCTACTACCAGGACGACGAGGTGGCGTCGCTTGTCGACGGACAGCAACGGATAACCACACTGCACCTGCTGCTGTTGCATCTGCGCCGGCTCGCGGTGGAGGCAGAGCGGCCCGAGTATCGGGGCGACGTCGGTGCCCTGGAGCCGCTCATTGCTGACAGCTCATTCGGAGAGCGAGCCTACGCGATTCGCTCCGATGAGCGGACCCCTGTCCTTGATGCGATCTTCGAAGATAAACCGTTCTCGTTGCCCGCCGACGCGAGCCCGTCGGTCAAGAACCTTCATGAACGCAGCCAGGAGCTTGACGAGCTGCTGCCGGAATCCGTCCGCGACGAAGCCCTACCGCTTTTCATTCATTGGCTGCTCAACCGGGTCTGCCTTGTCGGCATCAACGCCAACAATCGCCGGCAGGGCTGGGAGATATTTGAGACAATGAACGACCGGGGGGTACAGCTCGGTCCCGCTGATCTTCTGAAGAGCTTCCTGTTGCGACGCGCCAGCAACGGCCACAACCTGGCCCGGTTGGGGGAGGCGTGGGGTGGCATCCTGGCCAGGGTCGACAATCACGCCCCGCAGGCAGCGGCAAAGTTTCTTCAAGCATTGCTCATCGGCCGGTACGCACAGAGCGCCGACGAGGTCGCCGACATCACGGTATCGTTCCACGGCTGGGTGCAGGAGAATGATTCGCGTCGAATGAACCTGAATTATGCGCCGGATTTCGCGCGCTTCATCGAACACGATCTGGCGCGCCTCTCCGGGCGGTACGCCTCGCTGCACGCGGCGACGAGCGTCCTGGAGCCCAGTCTCGAACCGCTGTTTCATAATGCCAAAAACGAGATCGACCAGATGCCGTTCCTGCTGGCCGCGATCGACCCTGACGACACCGACGCCCAGTTCCGAGAGAAGGCGTTCCTGGTTGCCGCCTACCTCGACCTGGTGTTCGTCCGGATGGCCGTGAACAACCGGATCGGAAAGCCGGATGATCTGGACACCCACGTCCTGCCGGTGATTCTCGATCTTCGCGCCTGTCCGGACATCGATGCTGTGGCGAAGGTGCTGGGGCGGCGCATAGCTGAGCTGGATGTCGACTTCACCGGGGTCAAGCGGTACGGGCTGCGAGCGGACAACCGGTCTCAGGTCAGGTACCTGCTCGCACGACTGACGGCCTTCGTGGAGACTGAGTGTGGCCGACCGAACGAGATCGCCCGGTATCTCGACAAGGATGAGCCGTTCGAGATCGAACATATTTGGGCGAACAAGTTCGAACGTCACCAGCCCGAGGTTAAGACCGAGTCGGTCTTCAGGGTGCAGCGCAATCGGATCGGCGCGCTGCTGCTGCTCAGGAAGTCTCATAACGCCAGCTATCAGGACGCCCCGTATGAGCAGAAAATCGAATGGTACCGCGGCCAGAATCACCTCGCGGCGTCGCTGCACAAAGCTACCCAGGAACGTAACCGACCCTTCACGGAGGGAGTGATCAAGAAATATCGGCTGGAGAAGATCTTCCATCCGGTGGCCAGGTTCGACATGTCAGCCATCGAGCTGCGACAGCAGCTCTACGAGCGCTTATGCGAGATCGTTTGGGACCCGAAGCGGCTCGGTTTCAACCTGCCGCCCACTGTCGCGCGGCACGTGATCGAGCAGAGCGACGTTCCTGTCGCTGTCCCTGCTCAGCGCGTGTCTGCCGCCGTAGCCAGACGTACCCGGGCTCACTTCGGTGGCGTTACCGTCGCAAGACTTGTCACTGTCGGGGCGCTCAGCGTTGGTGAGGAGTTGGTTCTCACCTACAAGCGCGATCGTTACCTCGCGCATATGAATGAAGCCGGTCAAATCGAGTTGGAGAGCGGGGAAGCGTTCGAGTCACCCTCCCCGGCCGGGTCGACTGCCACCGGTAAGCCGACAATCAACGGCTGGAGCGCATGGAAGGTGCGGCGGGGCGACAGCCTGACGCCGCTGCATGATGTGCGGGCGGATGCGTTGTCGCGTGGCCTGCTTGAGGTGGCGACGTAGGGTGCTCGCTCAGTCCGATCATGACCGTGACGGCGGAGGGGCAGGCCCGTGCCAGGGTCCAAAGCGCTAAAGTCGAGCAGGAATGGTCGCCTGGGCGACGCGCCGCCCTGCGTGACCGGTCCCGCCGGGCGGCAGCTGAGATGCTCGACGGCTCCGGCAGCCAGGCTCCGGCGGCATGACGAGTCCCGACGCGCCCTCGGTCCGGCTGATACTGGATCGGTCCGCGCTGCTCGCCTACGTGGCGGGATCCATGGACGTTGCCGAGCCGATCCACGAGGTCGCTCAGGACGGCGTTCGATTCGGTGTGCCGGCGGCAGGGGCGGCCGAGGTGCTGGCGGTGGCGGACGATCCGGGCGATCGAGCGGCGCTGCACCGACTGCTCGACGTCCCGCCTGGGCGGTGCTGCCCACCTGGGGTGAGGATTGGCAGGAGTTGGCGTACTGGCGCGTCGTCACCGGTCGAGTTGACCTGGCCGCTGCCGTGATGGCTGTGCTGGAGCACGACGCCGCGGTGCTGACCAGCGAGGTCAAGGCGTACGGCGACGGCGGTGACCTTCCGGTCATCCGCTTCCCTGGCTAGAGCGCCCGGTTAGGGCGCCCGCTCGATCACGACGACGGGGATCTCGCGGTCGGTGCCCTTCTGGTAGCGGGCGTACGTCGGGAAGACCTTCGTCATGACGGGCCAGAGCCGAGCCCGCTCCTCGCCCGTCGCCGTCCGCGCCCGCCCGGTAAATCGTTCCGCGCCGACCTGCACTTCGACCGTCGGGTCGGCGCTCAGGTTCAGATACCAGGCCGGGTGCGTGCTGGCGCCTCCGTTGGACGCCACCAGCAGGTGGTTGTCGCCGTCGCGGCCGTACATCAATGCGGTGCGGCGCAGTTTGCCCGTGCGGCGTCCGCGCGTGGTGAGCAGCAGCGACGGTACGCCGTAGAAGGTGTCGCCGTCCGCGCCGTCGGTCTGCACGTAGCGCCGGATGTGCTCGGCGACCCACCCGACCGGGCTGTCCTCGATCGTCTCGTGCTGCTCCGGTGCCGTCACGGCATCGTCTCCTTCGTCGGGCCGGCTCGGAGGTGGGCCGGCTGGGAGGTGCGCCGGCCGGTTCGGAGGTGGGGCCGGTTCGGAGGCGGGCTGGTCGGAGGTGCGCCGCTCAGGACGTCGCGGTGGACTGTCCACTGCGGTCGGCCGGCCGGGTGCCCTGCCCGGGGCGGGTGGTCAGCACCTGGGGGCCGGCCTCGGTGATCGCGACGGTGTGCTCGGAGTGGGCCGTGCGTGAGCCGTCCGCGGACCGGATCGTCCACCCGTCCTCGTCAAACTTGATCTTGTCGGTGCCGCGGCAGAACCACGGCTCGATCGCGATCGTCAGACCGGGCTTGAGCGTCATGCCCCGGCCGGGGCGGCCCTTGTTGGCGACGTGCGGGGCCTCGTGCATGGTACGGCCGATGCCGTGTCCGCCGAACTCGTTGTTGACCTGGTAGCCGTAGCGGTGGGCGACCTCGCCGATGGCGGCGGAGACGTCACCGAGTTGGTTGCCCGGCTGTGCGGCGTCGATCGCGGCGGCAAGCGCGACCTCGGTGGCCTCGATCAGCTTGAGGTCCGCCGGGCTGGGGGTGCCGACGATGACGGACAGCGCGGAGTCGGCGACCCAGCCGTCGATCCCGACCGCCATGTCGATGCTCAGCAGGTCACCGTCGCGCAGCACGTAGTCGTGCGGCAGGCCGTGCAGCACGGCGTCGTTGACCGAGAGGCACAGGACGTTGCGGAACGGGCCGCGGCCGAACGACGGCGCGTAGTCCCAGTAGCACGACTCGGCGCCCCGCTCCTTGATCCGACGGCGGGCGTGGCGCTCGAGGTCCATCAGGTTGACCCCGACGGCGGCGACCTCCCGCAGCTCCGCCAGCAACTCGCCGACGAACCGGCCGGTCACGGCCATCCGTTGGATTTCCTCGGGGGACTTAAGCTCGATCACGACCAACCCTCCCTGTCCGTAGCGGTATATTTATACCACGCCTCGGCGCGTCCGCCCGGATGGCGTTGCTGGTCCGCGACGGCAGATCTATCCTGCTCACATGGTTCGCCCACCGCTCACCCCCGCGCAGATCGCCGCGGGTCAACGTCTCGGTGCGGCGCTTCGGGTCGCGCGAGGTGGCCGTCCCCTCGTCGAGGTGGCCCTGGCGGCCGGCATCTCGCCGGAGACGCTCCGCAAGATCGAGGTGGGTCGGCTCCCGGCGCCCGCGTTCGGCACGGTGGTCTGCCTCAGTGAGGTCCTCGGCGTCCAGCTCAGCGACCTGGCCGAGGTGTGGCTGGCCGACCTGCGCCTCCGCGAAGCGTCCTGAGGGCCGGCCGCGCGAGCACGACACCCACCGGCCCGCCGCGCGAGCGGCAAGCGCACCGTCAGCCGCGCGGGCGGCGAGCACACCGTCAGCCGCGCGAGCGGCACGCGCACCGTCAGCCGCGCGGGCGGCGAGCACACCGTCAGCCGCGCGAGCGCGGCAGGCAGCACTTCTTGTACTTGGTGCCCGATCCGCACCAGCACGCGTCGTTGCGGCCGGGCGGCCAGGCCCGTAGGTCGGGGCCGGTGAGCGAGTCGGCGTACTCGTCCTGGTTTTCCTCGTCGGTGGGGTCGCTGCCCTCGCTGTCGGCGAAGGCCGCCAGGTCGGCGACCGTGCCGACGGCCACACCCAGGTCCGCGCCGCCCATCGCGGACGCGTCGACGAGGGCGCGTTCGATCTGGGCGCGGTGCTCGTCCCACGTGGCGGGGTAGCTGTCGGCGAGGGTGGGCCAGCGCAACAGCAGCGCGGTGAACTCGGTCTGCGGCCAGAACAGCAGCGTCGCCGGGCCGTCGTCGAGGGCGTCGAGCGCGTGGTCGCTCGCGGCGCGCAGGCGGTCGGCGAGGTTGTCGTACTCGTCGTGCGGTAGGCCCTGTTCTTCGCGCAGGTCGTGTCGCTGCTGGGCCAGGCCGTAGATCATGGCGGCGGCCTCGTCCTGGGCGTCCTCGGATGCGTGCTGCTGGGTCCGGGTCCGTTCCAGGATGGCGTCCAGCGCCCCGGTGAGCCATTCCAGCGCCGTGTCGCTGTGGCCGGACTCGGCCAGCTCGTCGATCAGATACATGGAGTCGGGGTCGGTTTCCAGCAGCGGACGCAGGGCGGTCAGTTCGGCCATGCCCTCGTCGGTACGCCCGAGGCGCAGCAGCAGGCCGCCGCGCACCCCGCGCGCGTACGCGTTGTCGTCCGGCTGTTCGGCGACGGCGCGGGTGGCCAGCGCCAGCGCGTCGGCCAGGTCGCCGGCCTGCTCCAGGATGTCCACGGCGACCAGCAGGGCGTACCCGGTGTCGTCCGGGTCCGCGACGCGCCCCTCGTCGACGGCGCCCACCAGTTCGGCGACGAGCGCGGCCGGGTCCGGGCTCTCGAAGCCCAGGTTGCCGATCTCGTTGATGCGGTCGGCGGTCAGCAACTCGGACATGGGCGCATCCTGAAAGACGACGGGCGGTGGGTGGGGGAGCGGCCAGCGTACTCCGGAACATGGCGCGGCCCGGGCGGCGAACCGCCCGGGCCGTGTCACGAACGGTCAGCGGGTCGCGGGCATGGTGGCGAACTCGCCGGCTAGCTCCGACTCGACGATCGTCGCGGTGGACGGCCGGCGACCGGCCGACGCCCGCCGGGCGGACGGGACGGCGAGGGCCGCGAGCGCGGCGGCCAGGGCGATGGCCGTGAGGACGAGAAACCCGGTCGTGAAGCCGGCCTCCCGGGGCAGGCCGTTGGCCTGCGGGTGCGCGGTGATCACGCCGCTGACCACGGCGGCGCCGATCGCGCCTCCGATGGTGCGGATGTTGGCGTTCATACCGGTCGCCACGCCGGTCTGGCTGGCCGGCACACTGCCGACGATCAGGTTGGCCATCGACGCGAAGGCCAGACCGATGCCGAGGCCGACCAGGCCGCCGGCGATGGCGACCTCCCAGCGGGTGTCGTGCGCGGCGGCGAGCATCGCCGAGGCGGCCACGTTGAACGCGGCACCGGTGGCGAGCTGCGCCTTGGCGCTGAAGACGGACTGGAGTCGGCCGGCGACGAGGCCGGCGACGAACATCGCGACGAGCATCGGCAGCATGAGCAGACCGGCCTGGCTGATGCTCGCCCCGAAGCCGTAACCGGCGGCGGTGGGGGTCTGCACGAACTGCGGCAGGAACGCGTAGACGGAGAACATCGACGCGCCGTAGAGCAGGGCGACCAGGTTGGTGGTCCAGACTCCGGGCAGGCGCATCATCCGCATGTCGATCAGCGGGTTCTTCGAGCGCAGTTCGGCGACCAGCCAGCCGACCAGCAGCACCACGGCGAGCGCCAGCAGACCGAGCACCCGGGTGGAGGTCCAGCCCCAGGTCGCGCCCTGGCTGATCGGCAGCAGCAGCGCCACCAGCCAGCCGGAGAGCAGCAGGGTGGCGCGCCAGTCGATGCGCCCGGGGGTCCGGACCGGCGACTCGGGGACGAACAGGTGTGCGGCCACGGCGGTCAGCCCGACCACGACCATCGGGATCCAGAACAGCCAGCGGTAGTCCAGCGTGGTGACGATCGGGCCGGCCAGCACGATGCCCAGGCCACCGCCGACGGCGACGATCGCCGAGATGGAGGCCACGGCCGTGGAGACCCGGGCGGCCGGAAACTCGTCGCGGATGATCCCGAACGACAGCGGGAAGACCGCTCCGCCGATGCCCTGCACGACCCGGGCGAGGATGAGCACGCCGATGTTCGGCGCGATGGCGGCCAGGAGGCAGCCGAGCGCGAGCGCGGCGAGCGAGACGACGAGCATCCGCTCCTTGCCGACCATGTCGCCGACCCGTCCGAGGATCGGCGTGAAGATCGACGCGGAGAGCAGGTAGGCGGTCAGGACCCAGGTCACGGTGTTCTGGGAGGTGTGCAGATCCTGCTGGATGGTCGGTAGCACCGGGGTGATCAGCGACTGGAGCATCGCGAAGAACCCGGCACCGGCCGCGAGCACGGTGAAGGTGAGCCGGCGCGAGCTGCGCCGGGAGGTTGCTGCCACGAGAGAGAACTCCCTGAGTACGTACTGAGCCCGTCATCTGCGACGGGCAGGGCTGTCGGGTCCGGGCGATCGGGTGGCCAGGCGGCGATCGGGCGGACCCCGAGGTAAGCTAACCGGAGGCAGGCCTCCGGGGTTTCCGGAGGGGTGCCTCCACTAAGTTAGCGGAGGGTTGCCTCCGGATGCAACCAGGGTGAGGTGACGCACGTCATGACCAGCGCGGGGCAGGCGCCCGAGGTCTTCGCCCAGCGGCCCAAGCGGGCCGATGCGCGGCGTAACTACGACGCCCTGATCGCGGCGGCGCGCGAGGCGTTCGCCGAGCACGGCGCTGCTGCCTCCCTGGAGGACGTGGCCCGGCGGGCCGGGGTGGGCATCGGCACGCTCTACCGCAACTTCCCCAGCCGACGGCACCTCTTCGAGGCCGTCTACGTCGAGGAGGTCCGGGCGCTGAGCCGCTCGGCCGAGGACCTCGGCGAGCTGCCCCCGTGGGACGCGCTCGTCGCCTGGCTGCACCGGTTCGTCGCGTACGTCGCCACCAAGCGGGCGCTCGCCGAGCAGCTGCTGCACGACTCGGAGATCTTCACCAGCTGCCGGACGGAGATCTACGCC
Organism: Micromonospora sp. NPDC048905; assembly: GCF_040649655.1. Classification (NCBI taxonomy): domain Bacteria; kingdom Bacillati; phylum Actinomycetota; class Actinomycetes; order Micromonosporales; family Micromonosporaceae; genus Micromonospora; species Micromonospora sp. NPDC048905. Next base: position 427,492 of record NZ_JBEZFV010000005.1, read on the forward strand.
GCCGGCGAGCCGCTGATGCGCCGCGCCCAGGATGCCGGCGTGGTCCGTGCCGACGTCGGCTTCGACGACGTGGTGCGCCTGATCAGCGGCCTCACCATGGCCCAGTTCCCGTCACCCGAGCAGCGCGACCGGGTGCTCGGTGTGGCCCTGGACGGGCTGCGCGCCACCGTGCGCTGACCCGGCGTCAGCGGTCGACCAGCAGCAGCCACTCGTCGTCGAGGCGTTCCACCACCGTGCCCGTCGGCCAGCGGTGACCCGGGTCGACAACCGCCCTGGCCTGATCGACCTGCGGGGGCCGGCTGAACTCCGCGTCGCGGAAGCTGGTCATGCGGTGGAACCGGGACCGGCCGAAGTTCGCGGCGTCGGTGAAGCGGGCCCGGTCGAACAACGCCTCCGCGCCGAACACCGTCCAGCGGAACAACGCCATGCCCCGGAAGCGGACGGAGTGGAAGGTGGCCGACCGGCCGAACTCGGTGTGCTCCATCGACAGGGCAGCGTCGAAGACGGCCTCCTGAAAGGTGGCGGCGTCCTCGAAACGGGTCGCGTCGAAGCTGGTCGGCTGACCGAAGACCGTCCGGCGGAATGAGGTCAGGTCGGCGAAGGTGGACCGCCGACAGGACAGGCCACCGGTGAAGGCGGCCCCGTCGAAGCTGGCCACACCGCCGACGCGAGCGCCGTCCAGCAGGACCTCACCATCGGCCGCGAGCCCGTCGAAGGCCACGTCGCCGAAGGTCGCCGCCCCGAGCAGGAGACGCCCCCGGGCCGTCGCGCCCGCGAAGGTGGTCGTGCCGGTGAACGTCGCCGCCGTGAAGGTCGCGTCGACGAGCGTGCAGCCAGTGGCGTCGAAGTCGACGAGCGCGGCGCCGGTCAGGTCCAGCACCACCTCCGGCCAGTGGGCCGCGTCGTCCGCGCGCAGGTGCCGGGTGAGCACGCTCTGCGCGGTGCGCCGGACCTCCGTCTCGCGCGGCTCGCCGTCCGGCGCCGGCATCCGCAGGTACGCGCAGAGCACCGCCGTGATCGTCGGGCGCTGCCCCGGGTTGTCCTGACCGAGGCGCTCCAGCGCGTGCAGGCCGCCGAGGCGTACCGCCGCGCTGTCGTTGCCGAGCAGCTCGACGGCCCGGGTGTAGAGCTCGGTCAGCCGGCGCTCGGCCGCGTCGTGTTCGGCCGCACCGGAGTGCCGGTCCTGCTGGCGTTGCGCCGCCTCGGCCACCGACTCGGCGTGCGCCTGCACCCGGTCCCGGTGTGCCTGGTCGCGGGCGGCGACGCTCTCCTGGTGCCGTTGCGCGCGTTCGGCGATCCACTGGCGACGGGCGGCCAGCAGCAGGGCCAACCCTCCGCCGGTGCCGGCGACCACGGTCAGGCCGGTGCGGATCGCGTCGATGCGCAGCGTGGCGCGGGTGTCCGGCTGGCTGGCCCGGTCGGCCTCGGCGAGCAGCAGGTCGAGCACCAGCCAGCCCAGGGCGGCGGCGACCAGCAGACCGACCAGCACGAGCCACCACGGCATCACCCGTAACTGGCGCTCGGGAGGTTCGTCGGCGACCACGGCCACAGCATGCCATTCGCGCTCACCACCCGGGGGTGCGCGACGGTGAATGTCGGGTGGGCGACGTTCCTGGGAAAGGGGGTGCCGCACATCAGAGGTGCTCGATAGCCTGCTGCCGCTGTCCAGTTGGGACAGACGTGACGTCCCAGAGGAGCAGCGCGCATGACCGAGCCGCACAGCGTGCCCCCGGAGGGCACCCCGCCGACCGTGCCGCAGCTCGACGTCCGGGCGGCCGAGCCACCGACCGCCGCCGCCCCACCACCCACCGGCGGGTTCGCCGACCGGCCGCCCGGCTATCCGAGTGCGCTGGTCTGGCTGCGTGCCGGGATCCTGCGGGACTGGCGGGGCGTGCTCGGCGCGTTCGTCGCCACCTGGTTCTACCTACCGCTCGCGCTGCTCCTGGCGTTCTGGAGCGGCCTCACCTTCGCCGTCACCGGGCTCTTCGTCGGCGGGTTGGGCGCCGATGACCAGGTGCCCCAGGTGCTGCGCGACGCCCCGCTGATCGGCTCCCTGCTGGAGGCGTTCCTGACCCGCTCCGGCGGGGTGCTCGGCGGCGTGACCGGCTTCGTCGCCGGGTTCCTGATCGGCTTCCTCGCCGTGCTCGTGGCGCCCTGGCTGGGTGCCGAAGACGGGGCGTTCACGGTGGTCACCGGTCTGGTCGGCACGGTGGCCGCGGCGGCGCTGATCGGGGTGCTCTACACCCTCTACCGGGTGCTGCTGGAACCGCGTCTGCTGGTGGTCTCCGGCGCCCGCCAGCCCAGCCGCCGGGAGTACGCGCGGCTGAGCCCCGTGCTGGGCGAGTGCGCCCGGCGGCTCGGCCTGCACAGCGTGCCCCGGCTGCTGATGGAGGACGACCCGGTCCTGAGCAACGCCCGCACGTACGCGCGGCACGTGGTGATCACCACCGCGGTGCTGACCGAGCCGGACGAGGAGGTCGCCGCGCTGTTCAGCCACGAGTTGGTGCACTGGCGCACCGGCGACGAGATCACCAGCGCCTTCGTCCGCGGTGTCGGCCTGCCGCTGACCCTCGCACACGCCCTGCCGACCTGGCTGATGCGGACGTTCCCGCACCCGGGCACCAACTTCGTGGTCTTCCTGTTCTTCTGGCCGGTGCTGCTCACCATGCGCTACGTGGTGCTGCCGCTGCACGCCCGCGACGTGCGGGCGGCCGAGTACCGGGCCGACCTCGGCACCGTGCTCACCGGGCACGTCGACGGGATGCGGCGCGTCCTGGAGCGGCGACTGTCCTTCGAGACCGGCCGCAGCGGCTGGGACGAGGCGGTCTGCGCCACCCACCCCCCGCACGAGCTGCGGCTCGACGCGCTGGAGCGGGCGTCGGCGCCCGCGGTGGCCGCCGCCGCGGACGAACCCGTCACCGTCGAGCGGCTGTTCGGCCACTCCGGCCCGGTGGGCACCCGCCGCACCTGGCTGCTGGTCGGCGCCCTCGTGCTGGCGGCCTGCGTCGGCACCGGCGGGCTCGGCGTGGTGCAGTGGGCGTTCTTCCGGCCGCAGGCGACTGTCGACGGATACTTCGCCGCACTCGCCGACCGGGACAGCGACGCCGCGCTCGGCTTCCGGAGCGACGGAAGTGGCGTCACCGACCGCAAGCTGCTCGCCCAACTGGTGCGCGACAAGGGTTATCGACCACCGACCGACGTTGAGATCACCAAGATGGACCGGGACGGCGACAGCGCCACCGCCACCGTGGCGTACCGGTTGGCCGGGGAGCGGCGCACCACCGAGGTCGCCCTGCGCCGCGACGACGAGGCCACCCTCGGGTTCTTCCACGGTTGGCAGGTGAGCGGTGGGCTGACCTCGCTCGACACCCCGATCGCCGGCCCCGGGGTGCAGCTCAACGGGGTGGCGCTGCCGGGCGCCGCCGAGGGTCCCGCACTGGTGCTGCTGCCCGGTGAGTACACCGCGACCGGCCCGGCCACCGCGCTCAGTGAGACGCCGAGCGAGATCGTGGCGGTCGCCCCGGGGCAGAGCACGGCGGCCCTCCAACTGGCCCCGGTGCTCAAGCCGACGGCCGGCGAGGCCGTCGAGGCCCAGGTACGCGCCTGGTTGGACGAGTGCGCCACGCAGACGGTCGCCGCGCCGCCGGGCTGCCCGTTCCGCTACTACGGCGGGTCCGCGCAGAAGGTCACCTGGAAGATCCTGGAGTACCCGAAGATCGCCGTCGAACTGACCGGCCCGGCCAGCGCACAGGTCCTCACCCCGAGCGAGAGCCAGGGCCGGGTGCAGGCCAGCGGCACCACCACCTCGTACCTCGGCACCAACACCCCGTTCACGGACGAGGACGAGTTCACCGTGGCGGGCGTCGCCACCGCCGACGGGGACACCATCGCCTTCCGCCCCGCCACCAACTGACCGGGAGAGACCGTGACCGACAGCGACACCGCCGCGCGACAACCCGTCCGGTTGACCATCAGCCCGCGGCACCGGCAGCCACCGCCGGTCGCCCTGCTCGACTGGATCCAGCGCAACCCGCAGTACCGGCCGGTGATCCGCCAGGCCGGCGGCGGCGGGGGACGGCCGGGCTTCACCGACGCGGTGATCATCGCGGTGCTGGCGCAGGGGCTGCTCCCAGGCCTGTTCAACCTGTTGCAGTCCTGGGTCGACCAGCAGCGCACCGAGGCCAGCGTCCGGATCCAGGCCGGCGACACCGAGGTGGAACTACAGGTGAGTGGACGCACCGATTCGGCTCACCTGCTGGCCCAGGCGACCGAGGCGCTGCGGGCCGCCCGGGAGCCCGGCCCGGACGCCGCCGACTGACACCGGCGGCGTCCGCACCGGCGGGTCAGCTCGCCTTGGCCAACGACTCGAACTCGTCGTCGGTGAGCCGTACGTCGGCCGCGCCCACGTTCTCCTCGAGGTGCGCCACCGAGGACGTACCGGGGATCGGCAGCATCACCGGCGAGCGGCGCAGCAGCCAGGCCAGCGCGAGCTGCGCGGGCGACGCGCCGTGGGCGGTGGAGATGGCGTCCAGCGGGCCGCCCGGGCGGGCCAGCTCACCGGTGGCGATCGGGAACCACGGGATGAACGCGAGGTCGTTGCGCTCGCAGTACTCCAGCACGTCCTCGGCGCTGCGGTTGGCGAGGTTGTACAGGTTCTGCACGGAGGCGATCGTGGTGATCGCGCGTGCTTGCTCGATCTGCGCCACGCTCACCTCGGACAGCCCGATGTGTCGGATCTTGCCCTCCTGCTGCAACAGCGCCAACTCGCCCAGTTGATCGGCGAGCGGTACCTTCGGGTCAATCCGGTGCAACTGGTAGAGCGGGATCGAGTCCAGGCCGAGGTGGCGCAGGCTCAGCTCACACTGCTGGCGCAGATACTCCGGGCGGCCCACCGGACGCCAGTCGCCCGGGCCGGAGCGCGTCAGCCCGGCCTTGGTCGCGATGACCAGGTCGTCGGCGTACGGGTGCAGAGCCTCGCGGATCAGCAGCTCCGAGACGAACGGCCCGTACGAGTCGGCGGTGTCGATGAACGTCACGCCCAGCTCGACGGCCCGGCGCAGGACCCGGACCGCCTCCGCCGGGTCCTTCGGGTCGCCCCAGACACCGGGGCCGGTGATCTGCATCGCCCCGTAACCGAGCCGGTTGACGGTGACGTCTCCGCCGATCCGGTACGTGCCGGACGCCTTCGCGGGCTGCTCACTGATGTTTGTCGCCATGGGTAGATCATCCCCCGCACGTCGACAGGCATGCCGCCCGTTGGCCGACTGTGTGCGTGGACACGCCGTGTGCGGGTCGAGGGGGATTGCCGGCAAGCGCCCGGTACGACCGGGATGTCCGTGCGACGCTGGCGGGGCCCGTGCCGTTCGGCGCGGCGGCGGAGGGAGCACCCATGGCGGGAGTGCCGCAGGTCAACTTCGCGCTCGACACGTACGAGTGCATCGTGATCTATCCCGGCGCGGCCGGACGGGTCCTGCCCGCCGAGACCGTGCAGCGGTTGCAGGCCGAGCACGCCGAGCACATGCAGGCGCTCCAGCGAAGCGGCATCATCCTGGTAGCCGGTTCGGTGGACGGGCCGGCCCGCGAGCCGGAGCCACCGATCGGCTTCGGTCTGGCCCGCACCGGCAGCGTCGACGACGTCCGCAGCGTGCTGGAGGCCGACCCGGCGGTGCAGGCCGGGCTCTACCGGGTGGACGTGCTGACCTTCCTCTGCCCGGCCGGTTCACTGGAGTTTCCGCTGGTCAAGACGGAAAGCTGACTGGTCGGTCAATCGGTGGCTGTCGTGATGGCGACGGCGCTCGACGGCCTGCCGGTGTTACGGTCGCGCCCAGCGAGGGCCGCCGCCGGGGCGCACCCGGAAGCCATGGGTCGGCCCCGGTCGAGGAGTCGCCATGATCTCCGCCGCCACCCCCGATGTCGCGAGGGCCACCACCCGGCTGCGCGCCCTGTTCGGCGACCGCCTGTACGAGCCGGGTGATCCCGCGTACGCCACCACCACGACGCTCTGGAACGGCGCGGTCCAGCGCACACCCGTGCTGGTGGCGCACTGCCAGGACGCCGACGAGGTGGCCCACGCGGTCCGCATCGCCGCCCGCTGTCACCTGCCCCTGTCGGTCCGCTCCGGCGGGCACGACTGGGCCGGCCGGGCCCTGCGCGACGGCGGCCTGGTGCTCGACCTGACCGGTCTGCGCGCCGTCCAGGTCGACCCGGACGCGGCCACGGTGACCATCGGCGGTGGTGCCACGACGGCCGAGCTGCTCGCCGCCGCCCGCCCGTACGACCTGGTGGTGCCCACCGGCGTCGTCCGCGACGTGGGCATGGCCGGGCTCACCCTCGCCGGCGGGTACGGTCCGCTCTGTGGTCGGTTCGGTCTGACCCTGGACAATCTGCTCGGCGCGGAGGTGGTCCTCGCCGACGGTCGCCGGGTCACCGCCGACCCCCGGCACGACGCCGAGCTGTACTGGGCGCTGCGCGGCGGCGGTGGGAACGTCGGCGTGGTCACCGAGCTGCGTTTCCGCGCGCATCGACTGCCCGGCGTGCTGGCCGGCATGATCATGTTTCCGCTGGCCGAGGCGCCGGCCGTGCTGCGCGGTTACGGCGCGCTCGTCGCCGAGGCCCCGGACGAGCTGACCGTGATGACCGGCTTCCTGCCCGGCCCGGCCGGCGAACCGGTGATCTTCGTCTGCCCGTTCTACAGCGGCCCGGACCTGGACGCCGGGCTGCCGTGGATGGATCGGCTGCGCGCTCTGGGCACCCCACTCGTCGACCAGATCGCCCCGATGCCGTACGCGGAAGCGCTGCGGATGTTCGACGGCGGCATGGTCGACGGCAACCACTACCTGTTGCGGACCCGCTGGCTGCCCGCACTCACCGACAGCGCGGCGGACGTGCTCGTCGACGCGGCCCGGCAGGTCAGCTCCCCGTTCTCGGCGCTGGCCGTGCACCACTTCCACGGCGCGGCCACCCGGGTCCGGCTCGCCGACACGGCGTTCGGCCTGCGCGGCGACCACCTGCTGACCGAGATCATCGCGGTCTGGCCGCCCGGCGAGCAGGCCGGGCCGCACCGCGAGTGGGCCGAGCGCACCTCGGCGGCGCTCGCCCCGCACGCCCTGCCCGGTGGATATCCCAACCTGCTCGCCCCGGAGGAGACCGACCGGGTCCGGCTCGCCTACGGCGCGAACTGGGCGCGGCTGCGCCGGGCCAAGCGCCGCTACGACCCGCGTGAGCTGCTCACCGCGGTGCCCACCCTGCCCCCGTCGGGGCACTGATGACGGGCCGTCGCCGGGAGCACCCCCACAGCGCATGGCACCGGAGGCGTACGATTCCCCGCGCGCGGTCGCCGTTGCCCGTCGCCACAACGTTCCCGGTGCGGTTCCGCCCGCCGGTCCGACGCGCGCCGCGCGTCGTTGGACACCTGTTCCGCTGCCTGCAATGGGTCGGCCCCGCGTCCGACCTGAAGGAGAGACTAGCCTGATGGGCGTGACACGCCGTGTGAAGATCGTCTGCACCCTTGGTCCCGCCACCTCGTCCCCGGAGCGCATCCGGGGTCTCGTCGAGGCCGGCATGAACGTGGCGAGGCTCAACTTCAGCCACGGCAGTCACGCCGACCACGAGGCGGTCTATCGACTGGTCCGGGAGGCGTCCGAGGCGGCAGGTAAGCCGGTTGCCGTCCTCGCCGACCTCCAGGGCCCCAAGATCCGGCTCGGTCGGTTCGCCGACGGCCCGCACGAGTGGCGTACCGGCGACTCGGTCGTGATCACCGGTGACGACATCCTCGGCACCAAGGAGCGGGTCTCCTGCACCTACACCAAGCTGCCGCACGAGGTGAAGCCCGGTGACCGCCTGCTGATCGACGACGGCCGCGTCGCCGTCGAGGTCACCGACGTCACCGGCAACGACATCCGCTGCCTGGTCACCGAGGGCGGCCCGGTCTCCAACAACAAGGGCGTCTCGCTGCCCAACGTGGCGGTCAGCGTGCCCGCCATGTCGGACAAGGACGCCGAGGACCTGCGCTTCTCCCTGGGCCTGGGCGTCGACCTGGTCGCGCTGTCCTTCGTCCGCTCGGCCGAGGACATCAAGCTCGTCCACAACATCATGGCCGAGGAGGGCGTGTACCGCCCGGTGCTGGCCAAGGTCGAGAAGCCGGAGGCGGTGGAGCACCTCGAGGCCATCGTGCTGGCCTTCGACGGCGTGATGGTCGCCCGCGGTGACCTCGGCGTCGAGATGCCGTTGGACCAGGTCCCCCTGGTGCAGAAGCGTGCCGTGCAGCTGTGCCGGGAGAACGCCAAGCCGGTCATCGTGGCCACCCAGATGCTCGACTCCATGATCGAGAATTCCCGCCCCACCCGGGCGGAGGCCTCCGACGTCGCCAACGCGGTGCTCGACGGCGCGGACGCGGTCATGCTCTCCGGCGAGACCAGCGTCGGCAAGTACCCGGTGCTGACCGTCAGCACCATGGCCAAGATCGTGACGACCACCGAGGCCGGCTCGATCGGCGTGCCCCGGCTGCAGCACGACCCGCGTACCCACGGTGGCGCGCTCACCGTCGCCGCCTCGTCGATCGCCCGCGCGATCAACGCCAAGGCCCTGGTCGCCTTCTCGCAGACCGGTGACACCGTCCGACGGCTGTCCCGCCTGCACTGCGACCTGCCGCTGCTGGCGTTCACGCCGGTCCCCGAGGTGCGCGACCAGCTCGCCCTCACCTGGGGCGTGGAGACGTTCCTGATGCCGTTCGTGCAGCACACCGACGACATGTTCCGCCAGGTCGACCAGGCGCTGCTCGGCCTCGACCGGGCCAACCCCGGCGACTACGTGGTCATCGTGGCGGGCAGCCCGCCCGGCACCCCCGGCTCGACCAACACGCTGCGCGTACACCAGCTCGGCTCGCTGGTCGACGCGGCGTCGGCGCGGGCGCTGCAGTGAGCGACGGTCGGGTCGCGGTCGGCCAGGCGGCGGTCGACCAGCTGCTGGAAGTGCTGGACCTCGACCCGACCGGCGACATGGCCTTCCGGGGGATGAGCCCCCCGGTCGGCCCACAACGGGTGTACGGCGGCCAGGTCGCCGGTCAGGCCCTGGTCGCCGCCGGCCGCACCGTCGACCCGGAGCGGTTCGTGCACTCGCTGCACGGCTACTTCGTCCGCCCCGGCGACCCGGCCGAGCCGATCGCGTACCAGGTGGAGAACATCCGCGACGGCCGGTCCTTCTCGGTCCGCCGCGCGGTCGCCCTGCAGCACGACAAGCCGATCTTCTTCATGTCGGCGTCGTTCCAGCGGGCCGAGGAGGGCCTGGACCACCAGGTCACGGCCCCCCTGGACGTGCCGCCGCCGCAGGACGTGCCGACGATGTCCGACCGACTCTCCCGCTACCCGGAGCGGCTGGGCATGTGGGGTCAGATCCCGCGACCGATCGACGTGCGCTATGTCGGCGAGCCCGGTTGGGTCCGTCCCGGCGACCGGCCGGCCGACCCGCACCAGCGCGTCTGGATGCGCATCGACGGCAAACTGCCCGACGACCCGCTGCTGCACGCCTGCGCGCTCACCTACGCCTCGGACCTCACCCTGCTGGACTCGGTGCTCTCCGCACACGGTGAGGTGTGGGGGCCGGGCGGGCTGGTCGGCGCGAGCCTGGACCACGCGCTCTGGTTCCACCGGCCGTTCCGCGCCGACGAGTGGTTCCTCTACGACTGTCTGAGTCCGTCGGCGTCCGGCGCGCGGGGGCTGGCCACCGGGCGGATGTTCACCACGGACGGCCAGCAGATCGCCAGTGCCGTCCAGGAGGGCCTGCTGCGCCGCGTGGGCGCCTGACACCGTCGGTGGCGTCCCCGGCAGACCCCGGGCGGCGCTGACGCCCGTCAGGCCTGGTGGATGGCCTCGCCGGCGATCTCGATCTGCACCGTCTTGCCGACCAGGACCCCGCCGCTCTCCAGCAGGACGTTCCAGAGCAGGCCGTAGTCCTCGCGGTTGATCTCAGCCGTCGCGCTGAACCCGAAGATGTTCTGCCCGTACGGATCCTGACGGGCACCGCCGAAATTCACCTCCAGGTCGACAGCCCGGGTGATTCCTTTCACGGTCAACTCACCGGTCAGCACGAATCGCCCGGGGGTGCCCTCGGACAGCGGCGGGACAATCGGACTCCGCCCCCGTCCGCCGAGCCGGTGGCTACGCAGGCGGGCCCATTGGAAGATGGGATCCTCCTGGCCCTGCCATTTGATACCGGTGCTTCGATATTCGAGGGTGGGATAGCGCTCCACGTCGAGGAAGTCGGCACTCTTCAGATGTGTGTCCCGGTCGACACTTCCGGTGGTGATGCTGGCCGACATGATGGTCGACGTCACCGAGGAGAGCAGCGGGTCCTCCGCCACGAAGATCTGTGCGGTGGCCTCGGCGAACTCGCCGCGCACCGGGCTCACCATCATGTGCCGGGACAGGAAACCGATCCGCTTGTGCGCCTGATCGAGAAGATAGGTGCCAGCGACCGGGATGGTCATGCCATCCCAGGTGCGTGTGGCGATATCGGTCATCGTGTTGCCTTCCCCCCGATGTTTATCAATGTGCTGCCCGGCGCCGCTGCAACGGTCTGGCGGTCGCGCCCCCGCCCAGCATAAGGACGCGCCAGACCGGCATTCCGGCCCCCACCTCACGGTGGATCATGGCGCACTTTGACCGGTCCTCGTCGACTGCCGGAACCGGCGTGAATTGCGCGGGTCCCATCGATGCCTATCCGTTCGGCCGAGGGTCGCCCGCCCGGCCGGTTGACCGGGGGCTAACCTTGCCGACATGCGCCTCTCCGCCCGGGTCGACTACGCCCTCCGCGCGGCCGCCGAGCTTGCCGCGACGGCCAGTGGTCCTGGGCGCGGCCGGCCCGTCACGGCCGACCAGATCGCCCGTGCCCAGGAGATCCCGCCGAAGTTCCTGGAGAGCATCCTGCTGCAACTGCGCCGGGGCGGCATCGTGCACGCCCAGCGCGGCCCGGAGGGCGGCTACTGGCTGGCCCGCCCGGCCGAGGAGATCTCGCTCGCCGAGGTGATCCGGGTGATCGACGGCCCGCTCGCCCACGTCCGCGGGCAGCGTCCCGAGCAACTCGGCTACCACGGCCCGGCCCGCGCGCTCCAAGAGGTCTGGATCGCTCTCCGGGCCAGCGAACGGGAGATCCTGGAGTTGGTCAGCGTCGCCGACGTGGCCGCAGGCACCCTGCCCCCGCGGATCACCGAACTGGTCGCCGACCCGCGCGCCTGGATCTGACCACCGCCCCACCGTCCTGGTCTGGTTCGCCGGGCCGCCGTCCTGGCCTGGTTCGCCGGCGTCGCGCTGGCCGGGTTCGCTGGCCCGCCGTCCTGGCCTGGTTCGCCGGCGTCGCGCTGGTCGCCCGCGCTGCGCCGCGTCTCCGGCCGTTGCCGCGTCACGCCGCCGTGTGGCGCGGCGGTGTCTGCCGCGGCGCGGCTCGCATCGACCGTGGTGCGTCGGACGGCGGCGTCCCATCCACCGATCAGAGGCTTGACCGAGGCCGCCCCGTGCCGCATTGTCGACCAAGTCGATAGGAGATACCGAAAAGTCAGGGGGCGCTCGTGCGCAAGCTGCTGGTTCTCGCTCTGGTCGGGCTCGTCGCGCAGCTGATCGACGGCTCGCTCGGCATGGCGTACGGGCTGACCTCGTCCACTCTGCTGCTGGTCGCCGGGGTCGCCCCGGCCGCCGCCTCGGCCTCGGTGCACCTGGCCGAGATCGGCACCACGCTCGCCGCCGGGTTCGCGCACTGGCGCTTCGGCAACGTCGACTGGCGGGTGGTCACCCGCATCGCCCTGCCCGGCGCCATCGGTGCCTTCGCAGGTGCCACCCTCCTCAGCTCGATCTCCACCAAGGCGGCCGCGCCGTGGATGGCGGGCATCCTCTTCACGCTCGGCGCGTACCTGCTGGTCCGCTTCGCCCGACCGCTACGCACCGACCGCGTCGGCAGCCGGCTACGCGGACGTTTCCTCGGACCCCTGGGCCTGGTCGCCGGCTTCGTCGATGCGACCGGCGGCGGTGGGTGGGGTCCGGTGGCCACCCCGGCGCTGCTCGTCTCCGGGCGGATGGAGCCCCGCAAGGTGATCGGCTCGGTGGACACCGCCGAGTTCGTCGTGGCCGGTGCGGCAAGCGTCGGCTTCCTGATCGGGCTGGGCTCCGAGGGGTTTCTGCTCCCGACCGTCGCCGCGTTGCTGATCGGCGGGCTCATCGCCGCCCCGCTGGCCGCCTGGCTGGTGCGCATCGTGCCCGCCCAACTGCTCGGTGCGGCGGTCGGCGGCGTGATCGTGCTGACCAACGCCCGCACGCTGATTCGCTCCGCCGAACTCGACGGCCCGGTCCGCCCTGTCACGTACGCCCTGTTGGCCGCCGGCTGGCTGGCCGCCCTGGTGCTGGCCGTGCGCGCCCTTCGCCGCACTCGCCGGGCTCGCGCCGAAGCCGCCGAGGCCGCAGGCGCTTCCCCCGCCGTGGCCGTGCCCGCCGTGGCCGTGCCCGCCGTGGCCGTGCCCGCCGCGGCCGTGCCCGCCGCGAGCGCGCCCGCCGAGGTGCCCGTCGTTGCTTCCGCCGGCGCGGTCGCGGCCGATCTCGCCGCCACGGGTACGCCCACCACTCGCTGAACCCATCTGGGGGCAGCGGGATGAAGCGACGCCCGGTCAGACGTCGCGATCGACACGGTCGAGCCACCAAGGTCACGCTCGATCGTGGATGTAGTGGCTTCCCCGCGCTTCGTGGCCACTACATCCATGATCGAGCATGACCTTGACGGTCGAGGACGTCTCGACACCCGCTCCCGGCCCCTTGAACGGGCACTCGCCAGAAAGATCCGCGCAACAACGGGGATGTTGCTGCCGCGCGCGCGTCGGAGGCAGCAACATCAGGGAAGTTGCGTAGATCTTGGTGCGGGGTGCGGGGTGCGGGGTGCGGGGTGCGGGGTGCGGGGTGCGGGGTGCGCGCGGGGTGCGGGGCGCGGGATGAAGCGACGCCCGGTCAGACGTCGCGATCGCCACGGTCGAGCCACCAAGATCACGCTCGATCGTGGATGTAGTGGCCACGAGGCGTCGGGAGGCCACTACATCCATGATCGAGCACGACCTTGACAGCCGAGGACGTCTCGACACCCCCTCTCGGCCCCTCGAACAGGTGCTCGCCAGCAAGGGCGCGGGGTGCAGGGGTCACGCGACGACGACCCCACAGAACCTAGGGGGTGGGCAGGCTGTCGGCCGCCTCGGCGAGCAGTGTCCAGGCCTCGTCCACGTGCGCCTCGGTGCTCTGCGGCGAGCCGACCGCCAGTCGCAGCGTGTAGCGGCCGGCGATGCGGGTGTGCGTCAGGTACACGCGTCCGGTGGCGTTCACCGCGGCCAGTAGCGCGGCGTTGACGTCGTCGTCGGCGCGCAGCCGGAAGCAGACCAGCGCGAAGGGGTGTGCTGTCGTCAGTTCGAACCGGTCGTCGGCGCGCACCCGTTGGGCGAACCGCTCGGCCAACGCCACCCCGGAGCGGATGTGTGCCCGCAGCCCCTCGGCGCCGTACCAGCGCACCACGAACCACAGCTTCAGGGCGCGGAACCGTCGGCCCAGCGGCACCTGCCAGTCCCGGTAGTCGATCACCGCGCCGGATTCGGTTGCCGCGTTACGCAGATACTCCGGCAGCACGGTCAGCGCGTCGATCAACTCGGCGCGGTCGGCCACCCAGAACGCGTTGCAGTCGAATCCGGTGAGCAGCCACTTGTGCGGGTCGAAGCAGTACGAATCGGCGTACTCCACGCCGGCGTGGGACCACCGCAGTTCGGGGCAGACGGCGGCGGAGCCGGCGTACGCGGCGTCCACGTGCAGCCAGATTCCGTACTCGGCGCAGATGGCTCCGATCTCGGGCAGCGGGTCGATCGCGGTGGTGGAGGTGGTGCCGATGGTCGCCACCACGATGGCGGGTACGTCTCCGACGGCCAGGTCGGCCTCGATCGCCGCGCGGAGCGCGTCCGGCAGCAGTGCCTGGCTGTCCGGGTCCACCGCGATCGGACGGACGCCGTCGCTGCCCAGCCCGGCGATCCGCGCGGCCTTCTCGATGGAGGAGTGACCGTGCACGGAGGTGTAGGCGCGGTAGCGCCTGTCGAGGCCGGTGTCGCGCCAGCGGCCAGCGCTGGCCCGGTGCAGCGCGGCCAGGGTGGCCACCAGGGTCGCCGAGGACGCCGAGTCCTGGATGACCCCACCGCCGGTGTCGGTGGAGCGGAACCGCTGCGGCAGGTCCAGCAGTTGGGCCAGCCAGTCCATCAGCACCGTCTCCAGTTCGGTGCAGGCGGGGCTGGTGGCCCAGAGCATGCCCTGGACGCCGAGCCCGGAGCTGACCAGGTCACCGAGCACGCTCGGGCCGGAGGTGTTGGCGGGGAAGTAGCCGAAGAAGCCGGGGTGCTGCCAGTGGGTCAGTCCGGGTAGGACGATCGAATCCAGGTCGGCGAGGACCGCCTCGACCGGTTCGCCGCCGACGGTGGGTGGTGCGGTCGGCAGAGCGGCGGCCACCGTGCCGGGGGGATCGGCGGGGGTGACCGGTCGTTGCGCGAGCGTCGTCCAGTAGTCGGCGATCCAGTCGACGACGGCGTGGCCGGCGCGACGGAACTCGGCGGGGTCCATGTGGGGAGCACTCATCCGAAGGAGTTGATCAGGCATCGATCGTCGGGGCAAGGGGAGGCCGGTGCGGCATCGAACAACGCTCATCGATGTTGCGGTTCGGAAAGCGCTTGCCCTACGATGCGCGGTGAGTCGGATCCGCGAGTTCCAGGGCGTTTCACCCCCGATCAGATCGCCGTCCGCCGCCGTAGCGGCGAGACGGGTCCACTGTGCGTGCCGGGCAGGGCCGGTGGGCCGCCGCGATCACCCGCGGATCCTCGGAGGCAGTCCATGCACCCGTCCAGACATCGGCTGATCCTGCTCGCCGGCACGACGGCCGCCGCCGTCGTGGCCGGCACCCTCGGCACGGTGGTCGCCTCGGCCGCCGCTGTCGGCTGCCGGGTCGACTACCAGATCACCAACCAGTGGCAGGGCGGCTTCGGCGCCAACGTCACCGTCACCAACCTCGGCGACCCGGTCGACGGGTGGGCTCTCACCTGGTCGTACCCCGCCGGGCAACAGGTCGCCCAGGCGTGGAGCGCCGCCGTCACCCAGTCCGGCGCCCAGGTCACCGCCCGTAACGTCGACTACAACGCCGCCATCGCCACCAACGGCAGCGCCGGGTTCGGCTTCAACGGTTCGTGGACCGGCAGCAATCCGGTGCCGACCACCTTCGCGCTCAACGGCGCCACCTGCACCGGCACCCCGGCCACCGACGGACCGACCACCCCACCGCCGACGACCCCACCGCCGACGACTCCGCCCCCGACCACGCCACCCCCGACCACGCCACCCCCGACCACGCCACCCCCGACGACTCCGCCTCCGACCACACCTCCGGCCGGGGCGAAACAGATGGAGAACCTGGACCGAGGGTTGGTCAGCGTCCGCTCCGGCAGCGGCAACCTGGTGTCCTGGCGGCTGCTCGGCACCGAGACCTCCGGGGTGGCGTTCAACCTCTACCGGGGATCAATCAGGGTCAATGCCAGCCCGATCACCGGCGCCACCACCTACCTCGACAGCGGCGCGGCGGCCGGCTCGGCGTACACCGTGCGGGCCGTGGTCGGCGGCGCCGAACAGGCGGCGTCGGCACCGGCGCTGCAGTTCGGCAACGGCTACCTGGACGTGCCGTTGCAGGTCCCGGCCGGTGGCACCACCCCCAGCGGGGAGAGCTACACCTACAGCGCCAACGACGCCTCGGTCGGGGACCTCAACGGCGACGGCAGCTACGAGATCGTGCTCAAGTGGGACCCGTCGAACGCCAAGGACAACTCGCAGTCCGGCTACACCGGGAACGTCTACGTCGACGCGTACACCCTGACCGGCACCCGGCTGTGGCGGATCGACCTGGGCCGCAACATCCGGGCCGGCGCCCACTACACCCAATTCCAGGTGTACGACTACGACGGCGACGGCCGCGCCGAGGTGGCCATGAAGACCGCCGACGGCACCCGCTCCGGCACCGGCCAGCTCATCGGTTCGTCGTCGGCGGACCACCGCAACTCCGGCGGCTACGTGCTGGCCGGTCCGGAGTACCTGACCATGTTCAATGGTCAGACCGGCGCGGTGCTCTCCACCGTCAGCTACGACCCGCCGCGCGGCACGGTGTCGTCCTGGGGCGACTCGTACGGCAACCGGGTGGACCGGTTCCTCGCCGGCACCGCGTACCTGGACGGGCAGCGCCCCTCGCTGATCATGGCCCGGGGTTACTACACCCGCGCGGTGATCGCGGCGTGGGACTTCCGCAACGGCACGCTGACCAGGCGCTGGACGTTCGACTCGAACTCCTCCGGCAACGGCGCCGCTGCCGGCCAGGGCAACCACCAGCTCTCGGTGGCCGACGTCGACGCCGACGGCCGCCAGGAGATCGTCTACGGCGCCGCCACCATCGACGACAACGGTCGGTTGCTCTACTCGACGGGCAACGGGCACGGCGACGCGATGCACGTCGGTGACCTCGACCCGGGCCGCGCCGGCCTGGAGGTGTTCAAGGTCGACGAGGACGCCAGCAAGCCCAGCTCCTGGTTCGCCGACGCCCGTACCGGTCAGATCCTGTGGTCCACGCCGGCCTCCGGCGACAACGGCCGGGGTGTCTCGGCGGACATCTGGGCCGGCAGCCCCGGCGCGGAGTCGTGGTCGTCGGCGGTCGGCGGGCTGGCCAACACCAGAGGTCAGAACATCGGGCGCAAGCCGTCGTCGGCGAACTTCCTCGCCTGGTGGGACGGCGACCCGATCCGCGAGCTGCTGGACGGCACGAAGATCGACAAGTACGGCACCGGCGGCGAGACCCGGCTGCTCACCGGCGACCAGGTGGCGTCCAACAACGGCACCAAGTCCACTCCGGCGCTCTCCGGCGACATCCTGGGTGACTGGCGGGAGGAGGTGATCTGGCGAACCAGCGACAGTCGGGCCCTGCGCATCTACAGCACACCCACGCCGACCAGCACCCGGATCCACACCCTGATGCACGATCCGCAGTACCGGGTGGCGATCGCGTGGCAGAACACGGCCTACAACCAGCCGCCACACCCGGGGTTCTTCATCGGCGACGGAATGGCCAGCCCACCCACCCCGAATATCTACCTACGTTGATCTGACCCCTGGCGGACCCGAGCGGGGTCGCCTAGGGTGGCAGGCACCGGGCCGCAGCCGCGGAATCCGCTCAGCTCCGGCCCGGTGCGCCACACCGCGGCATTCCCGACCCGTCCCGACCGGGTATGCCGTACCACCACCGGCACCAACATTAGGCAGCATCGGGGTCGGCAGGGTGACGCTGACGTGAAGATCGTGTTTCATGCCCCCCGGTGCAGACCGCCCGCCACCTGCTCGGCGATCAACTCGTACGACCGCACCCGGTCGGCGACGTCGTACACCAGCGTGGTCAGCATCAGCTCGTCCGCGCCGGTGCGTTCCACCAGTTCGGTGAGCTGCCGGCGCACCGTCTCCGGCGAGCCCATCGCCTGACCGTCGCGGCGTTGCAGGACGAACTCCCGCTCGATCTCGGAGTACGGGTACGCCGCCGCCTCGTCGGGCGTCGACAGCGGTTCCGGCCGGCCGGAGCGCAACTTCAGAAACGACAACGCGCTCGGCCCCGCCAGCCACTCGGCCCGCTCGTCGGTCTCCGCGCACACCGCGTTGACCGCCACCATCGCGTACGGCTTGTCCAGCCACTGCGACGGTCGGAAGTTCTGCCGGTACAGGGCCAGCGCCGGCAGGGTGTTCGCCGAGCTGAAGTGGTGCGCGAAGGAGAACGGCAGACCGAGCAGGCCGGCGAGCTGGGCGCTGAAACCGCTGGAGCCCAACAGCCACACGGCCGGCTGCTCACCGTGGCCCGGGGTGGCGATGATCTGCCCCGGCTTCTCCCCGCTGAAGTAGTTCATCAGGTCGGCCAGCTCGCGTGGGAAACCCTCCGCGGACAGGCCCTCCATGGTGCGCCGCAGCGCCAGCGCGGTCACCTGGTCGGTGCCCGGCGCCCGCCCGATGCCCAGGTCGATCCGGCCGGGGTGCAGCGCCTCCAGGGTGCCGAACTGCTCCGCCACCACCAACGGCGCGTGGTTGGGCAGCATCACCCCACCCGAGCCGAGGCGGATCGTCGACGTGTTCGCCGCCAGGTGCGCCAGCAGCACGGCGGGCGCGGAGCTGGCGATCGCCGGCATGTTGTGGTGCTCGGCCACCCAGAACCGGTGGTAGCCCAACTCCTCGGTGCGGCGGGCCAACTCCGTGGTGGCCTCCAGGGCCGCGCCGACGGTGGTGCTCTTGGCGACCGGGGCAAGATCAAGAACAGACAACGGTACGGTGATCACACGCTCAGCCAACCCGTCTCGGGCCGGCTTTGTTCCGGCAAACGGGTTTTCGTCGGCCAGCTCACCCGCTGCTCAGCCCATCCCGCGCGCCTGTTCGAAGATCAGACTGGTCTGGGTGTGCTGCACCACCGGATCGACCGCGAGGTGGTCCAGCACGAAGTCGCGCAGCGCGTCACCGGACGCCGCCCGCACGTGCAGCACGTAGTCCTCCGCACCGGCCACGTGGAACACCGAGACCACTCCGGGCAGCCGCACCGACCGGGCCCGGAAGGCATCCACCGCCGCCCGCTCGTGCGCGGTCAGCCGTACCGACACCAGCGCCTGCAACGGCAGCCCGAGCGCGGCCGGGTCCACCTCGGCGTGGAAGCCGCGGATCGCGCCCCGCTCGCGCAGCGCCCGGGTACGGGTCAGACACGTCGACGGCGCCACCCCCACCCGCTCGGCGAGGGCGTTGTTCGGCAGCCGGCCGTCCGCCGCCAGCTCGGTCAGGATCGCGCGGTCCACCTCGTCCAGGGCCGGATACGGCCGCACATCGTTCGGCTCAGGAGACATCCGGCCATCCTCACCCGAATCCTCCGTCGAAACCAATGCCCTGGACAGAATCATCTGCCGAACCATTGCTTCCCAAGCAGGAGATGTTCGACGCTACCCGGCATGACAGCGATGGACACCCGGGCCGTACACGCCGGTCGTGACGACCTCCGCGCCCTCGGCGTGCACGTGCCGCCCATCGACCTGTCCACCACCAACCCACTGCCCTCGGTCGACGACGGCGGCGCCGCGTACGAACAACTCGCCACCGGCGGCACCCTCCCCAGCGCCGGCGGCGCCGTCTACCAGCGGCTCTGGAACCCCACCGTCGCCCGCTTCGAAACCGCCCTCGCCGAGCTGGAAGGCACCGCGCAGGCCGTCGCCTTCGCCAGCGGCATGGCGGCCCTCACCGCCACCCTGCTCGCCGCCGCCCGCGACGACCGCCGGCACGTCGTCGCCGTCCGGCCCCTCTACGGCGGAACGGACCACGTCCTCGCCACCGGCCTGCTCGGCACCACCGTCACCTGGGCCCGCCCCGACGAGGTCGCCGCCGCCATCCGCCCCGACACCGCGCTGGTCATCGCCGAGACGCCCGCCAACCCCACCCTCGACCTGGTCGACATCGCCGCGCTCGCCGCCGCGGCCGGCGACGTCCCGCTGCTCGTCGACAACACCGTCGCCACCCCCGTCCTGCAACAACCCGCCCGGCACGGCGCCACCCTCGTCCTGCACAGCGCCACCAAGAGCATCGGTGGACACGGCGACGTCCTCGCCGGCATCGTCGCCTGCGACGCCGACTGGGCCGCGCGACTACGTCAGGTCCGCGCGGTCACCGGCGCGATCCTGCACCCGCTCGGCGGCTACCTGCTGCACCGCGGCCTGCAGACCCTGCCGCTGCGCGTGCGCGCCCAGCAGGCCAGCGCCGAGAAGCTCGCCGGCTGGCTCGCCGGCCACCCCTCCGTACACCGGGTGCACCACCCCTCGGCGCACGACCCGGCGGCGCTGGTCGGTCGCCAGATGGCCGGACCCGGCAGCCTGCTCGCCTTCGAGGTACGCGGCGGCGCACCCGCCGCGGCCGCCGTCGCCGGCGCCTGCCACCTCATCACGCACGCGGTGTCCCTCGGCGGCGTCGACACCCTCATCCAGCACCCCGCCTCGCTCACCCACCGCCCGGTGGACGGCGACGCGAAACCCGCGGCCGGCCTCCTGCGTCTCTCCGTCGGCCTGGAAGACGCCGAAGACCTCCGCGCCGACCTCGCCCAGGCCCTCGAAACGATCGCCTGATCAGCGCAGTTCGCGGTTACCCAGCACGCGCGTTGGCGAGCCCTCCCGGGCCACCCGCAGCATCGCCCGACCGATCCCGTCCGTGGTGGTGACCTGGTTGGGGAAAAGTCGGCGCAGCACCGGGACCAGCGGACTGGTCGCCGCATAGAGCACCCGGTACCAGCGCGTCCTCGACACCGCCCCGTACGTCGGCTGGATGAACCCCGGCCGGGCCGCGTACCCGTTGGGCAGCAGATCGATCACCGCGTTCTCGGTACGACCCTTGACCCGCGCCCACATCACCCGACCTCGCTCCGACGAATCGGTCCCCACACCCGAAACGTAGACGAACGTGGCCCGCGGGCTCACCTCCGCCAACAGCCGCGCCGCCGCGAGTGGGTAGTCGTAGCTGACCCGCGTGTACGCCGCCTCGTCCAGGCCCAGCGAGGACACCCCCAGGCAGTAGAAACAGGCATCCACGCCGGTCAACTCGGCGCGCAGCGGGTCCAACTCGCCGACGTCGGCGACCGTCAGCTCCCGCAGCTTCGGATCCTGCCGGCCGGTCGGCCGCCGGCCGATCGTCACCACCTCCCGCACGTCGTCGGCGAGCAGGCACTCCCGCAGCACTCCCTGGCCCACCATGCCGGTCGCGCCGAAGATGACCACCCGCATCAGTTCCCACCCCTGTCGTCGAACCCGCCACCGGCCATCCGCCCGCGCGTCTGCCAGGCTTCCACGATCGGGGTGATCCGCGCAGGTAGCGGTCAGTACTTCGGGCCGACGTGCCGGTCCAGGGCGGCGACCGCGCCGCGCCGCGCCACCGACAGCGAGTTGGGTCGGTTCATCCGCCAGGCGATGCCCAGCAGGTCGAGGCTCCACTGGCACAGCGCCATGATGTCGGCCGACTCGTTGACGAACATGTAGCGCGGGTAGACGTAGGACTTGCCGCGCACGGTCACCCGGTTGGCGAACCGGCAGCCGTCGGAGTGGAACAACCCACGCAGGAAGTCACCCGGATGCGTCGCGACGATGTCCCGTTGCCAATCGGCGAGAATGATTCGACGTTCGTGTTTCTTGCCGGGACCATGCTGCGGAAGCAGGCATGGCCAGTGCTTGCCGGAGCTCTGCACGCTGACGCAACCAGGCTGTTGGACGCGCTGGACCTTCGCCGCGAGCACCTGCCGCATGCTGACGTCGCACGCCTCGATCAAGCCCGGCCAACTGCTGCTACAAGCGATGCGCAGCACCGGTACCCGTGCGGAGGTGACGAGATGCCCGTCGCCCAGGTAGAGACCGAGCAGGTAGAGGTATGCAGACGGATCTGTCTGATTCTTGACCTCCGGCCGGCAGCGAAAGCAACGAAGCTCGCTGCTGGACCTTCTCGGCTCGACCTGGTGCTTGCACCAGCCCCTGACCGTCGGGTACGGAAGTCTCAGACGTCTGGCAACCTCGGCGACCGTACTGCCGGCGAGGTGCTGCTGCCGCGCACGAATGCGTAGTTCAGGTGGATGCACATGACGATTTTTGAACAGCCGTACGACACCTTTGGTGCCCCCGGTGGGATTCGAACCCACACTGTCGGAGGTTTGAGCTCCGCTTCTCTGCCGGTTGGAATACGGGGACGCTTGGCCGAATGCTCTGGTGGCCTCCCATAGGTTACCTACTACGCTGAGGGCGGCGACACCCGGTCGGGTTGGTGTCGGCTCATGACTGGTGGGGGTAGGGCTGGTGGCTGAGATGCCGACGGATGCCGAGCGCAGGCGCGTGTTGATCGCCGAGGACGAGGCGCTGATCCGGCTGGACCTCGCCGAGATGCTCGTCGAAGAGGGTTACGAGGTGGTGGGGGAGGCCGGGGACGGTGAGACAGCCGTCCGCCTTGCCGAGGAGCTGAAGCCGGATCTGGTCATCCTCGACATCAAGATGCCGATCATGGATGGGCTTGCCGCCGCCGAGCGGATCGCCGGCGCCCGGATCGCCCCGGTGATCATCCTGACCGCGTTCAGCCAGCGTGACCTGGTCGAGCGGGCGCGGGCGGCGGGCGCGATGGCGTACCTCGTGAAGCCCTTCCAGAAGAGCGACCTGGTCCCGGCGGTGGAGATCGCGCTGTCGCGCTACTCCGAGGTCGCGGCCCTGGAGGCGGAGGTCGCGAGCCTGACCGACCGCCTGGAGATCCGCAAGGCGGTGGAGCGCGCCAAGGGCGCGTTGATGACCACGTACGGGATGACCGAGCCGCAGGCGTTCAAGTGGATCCAGCGCACGGCGATGGACCACCGGATGACCATGAAGGAGGTCGCCGAGCGGATCCTCGCGGAGACCGCCGGCGGCGAGGTGTCGCAGCAGCCGACCGTCTGATCGTTGTCAGGGGCTCGGCCGCGCGCGATCGGATCGATAGCATCACCTGCGTGTCGGTCCGGCGTGCGATCGCGATGTTCGTGGTTGCCGTCGCGCTGCTCGCCGGCTGCCGGGCCACCGAGGACGAGCGCCCACCCGAACCGGTCCGCCCACGGTGGGAGAAGGCGGATCTGCCGGTGCCCCCGGGTTCCCCCGGTCGGCTCATCGTGCGCGATGTGACCGCCTGCGCTGGTCAGTGGTACGCGGTCGGCGCGGTGGGTGCCGCGGACGGCGGAACCCGGCCGGCGGCCTGGCGCAGCGCGGACGGCCGAGGTTGGGTGCCGCTGCCGTCGCGACCGATCAGTTACTACGGCGAGCGCGCGATCCTCTATGCCGTCGGCTGTCACGAGGGCCGGATCGCCGTCGTCGGGGCCCGCTCGGGTGGTGCGCACGGCAATCCACGGGTGCGGACGTGGCGGCAGGACGCCGACGGCGGTCTGACCGAGGTGCCGGCGGAGTTCGAGCTGTACGGCGGACCGGACGCGGTCAGCGTCAGCCGCATCGCGGGCGGCGCCGGCGGGTGGCTGATCGCGGGTGCCCGGACGGGCGGCGCGGCGGTGTGGCGTTCCCCGGACGCGGCCGGCTTCGCGTTGGTCGACGACGCCCCCGGGTTGGCAAGTGATTCGAGGCTGACGACGATCGCCACGGATGCGCTCGCGGTACCCGACGGTTGGTTGGTCGGTGGCGCCGGCCGGCCGGCGGACCGGGCCGACCGTGATCCGTTCGTCTGGTCGGGGGAGGGCCGGACGTGGACGCGGCTGGCGTTGCCAGCGACGAACGCGGACGAGATCGTGCAGCGTCTCGTCCGGGTCGGTGCCGTCGTGCACGCCCTGGGAGTGCGGGGCAGCGGGTTCCAGGCGTGGGCGTTCGTGCCCGGCGCCGGGTCGCCGGGGACGGCGACGGGTGCGGGCGAGTGGCGGGCGGTCGCCGGATTCGGGGCGACGGGAACCGGGGCGGTGGCGGGGGTGGAGGCGGCCGCCGGCGGTGGTGACGTGTTGCTGGCGATGACGGTGGCGGCCGACGGACATCGGCTGTGGCGGTCGGCCGCGGATGGCGCGTCGTGGGTGCCGGTGGCGCTGCCGGTGGAGGTCTCCGCTGGTGGGGACACATCGGGGGCGGTTGCGACGCAGGACGGTCGGATGGTGGTCACCGTCGATGACGGGGTGGCGGCGAAGGTGTGGTTCGCGCCTTCCGGGCACGTCTGACGGGTTGTCGACATCCGCCGATGTGACATCTAAACGCGAGGTTCCCCCTCTCTGGTAACGGTTGAGTCAATGCCGCCTACGACACCTTACGGTGAGTAGTGCTTGTGGGATAACGTCCCGCCCCAGACCGGGTGAACGGTCCGGTCCGTTGTCGCCTTGGCGTTCTGCCAGGTGCCGGCGGGCTTCTGGACGGAGGAGGGGTTCCAGCCTTGAGGCAAAACTTCGTGCGCGTCCTCGGCAGCGTCGCCATCTTGGCGCTTGTTGCCGGCGGCGCCAGCGCATGTAAGAAGGACGAGGGCACGTCGGAAGGTTCCGCCAACAAGGCGTGCGACCTCAAGATCGGTTTCTTCGGCGCGCTCTCCGGCGCCGACGCCGGCCTGGTCACCCCGATGAAGCAGGGTGCCGACCTGGCCGTGGAGAAGTACAACGCGGAGAACGCGGACTGCAAGGTCACCGTTCAGGCGTTCGACTCGCAGGGCAAGGCCGACCTGGCCGGTGGCCTCGCGACCAGCGCGGCGGCCGACACGAAGATCGTGGCGATGGTCGGACCGGCGTTCTCCGGTGAGAGCGAGGTCGCGCTGCCGATCTTCGACACCGCGGGTCTCGCCGTCATCAGCCCGTCGGCCACGCGGCCGAGCCTCTCGGAGAAGGGCTGGAAGGTCTTCCACCGCGGTGTGGGTAACGACTTCTCCCAGGGTCCGGCGATCGCCAGCTACATCAAGAACGTGCTGAAGGCCCAGAAGGCCTTCGTCATCGACGACCAGTCGGCGTACGGCGCGGGTCTGGCTGACGAGGCCAAGAAGGGCCTCGGTTCGCTGATCATCGGCACCGACAAGGTCGTCGACAACGCGCAGGAGTTCGGTGCGCAGATCTCCAAGGTGAAGACCAGCGGCGCGACGGTGCTGTTCTACGCGGGTTACACCGAGGAGGCGGCGCCGTTCCTGAAGCAGCTGCGGGCTGCGGGCTGGACCGGCACGTTCATCGGCGGCGACGGCATCAACGACGCCAACATGCTGTCGGTGACCGGGCAGAAGGACGTCGAGGGCACCATCGCGACCTGCCCGTGTGGCCCCGCCACCGCGGCCAAGGGCACCTTCGTGACCGACTTCAAGGCCAAGTACAACGTGGACCCGGGTGTGTACGCGGACGTGTCGTTCGACCTGGCCAACATCTACCTCGAGGCGATCAAGGGCGGCAAGACCACCCGCGCCGACATCCAGGCCTTCCTCTCCACCTACAACAAGGCCGGTTCCGCCTCTGGCGTGACCTACAAGTGGGAGCCGACCGGCGAGCTGGACCCGGCGCAGGTCAAGGTGTGGGCCTTCAAGGCGAAGGCCGGTGCGTGGGCTCCTGACGTGGAGGTCCCGAAGGCCTGATCCCGTTGGGGGTCACAGGTTGAGGGCGTGACGAACAGAGCTGTTTCGAGGCGGCCGGGGTGTGTAACCCCGGCCGCGTCGACTCAGCGCAACACCCTTCGGAGCATCGGTGGACTTTGCAGAACTCGTCCGGGGCTTCCCGGAACTGACCACAACCGGGTTGGTGCAAGGAGCGATCTACGCGCTCATCGCCCTTGGCTACACCCTCGTCTACGGCGTACTTCGCCTGATCAACTTCGCGCACTCCGAGGTCTTCATGATCGGCACGTTCGGTGCCATCTGGACCTGGGCGGCCTTCGGGCTTGATAGCAACAGCGGCGCTCCGTCGGTGGGTAAGGCGCTGCTCCTCATCGCACTCGCGATCGTGGCGGCGGCGTTGCTGTCCGGCAGCGTCGCACTACTGATCGAGGTTACCGCATACCGTCCGCTACGGCGGCGCAACGCGCCACCACTGGCCTTCCTGATCACGGCCATCGGCGCGTCGTACGCGCTGATGGAGTTGATGGGCACGCTGACCCAGCGCCGCCAGGTCGGCTCGCCGGCTCTGCTGCCCTCCGACACGCTGTTCAGCATCGGTGGCTGGAGCGTCACGCCGGTGCAGATGCTGACGCTGAGCGTGGCCATCCTGATGATGGTCGGGCTGGACTGGTTCGTTAACCGCACCCGTTTCGGCAAGGGCATCCGCGCGGTCGCGCAGGACGCGAACACCGCCGCGCTGATGGGTGTCAACAAGAGCCGCGTGATCGCACTGGTCTTCGTGCTGGGTGGTCTGATGGCCGGTGTGGCCGCTGTCTTCAGTGACATGAAGAGCGGAAACACCCGGTACAACATCGGCTTCCTGCTCGGCCTCAAGGCGTTCTCCGCCGCGGTGCTGGGCGGTATCGGCAACCTGCGGGGCGCGGCGATCGGCGGCATTCTGCTGGGTCTGGTCGAGAACTACGGGTCGGCGCTGTTCGGCTCGCAGTGGCGGGATCTCATCGCGTTCGTGGTGTTGATCGTCCTGCTCATGTTCCGGCCGACCGGTCTGCTGGGCGAGTCGTTGGGGAGGGCGCGGGCATGACCGCTCTGCGAGAGCGTTGGCACTCCGCATCGAGTGCCTTCGGTCGGCGGGTCGACGGCCTGCCGAAGTCCGCCCGGATCACCGGGTTGCTGGCCTTCGTCGCCTTCCTCTACGTCCTGCCGAACAAGTGGTTCTACGAGTACCTGAACATTCCGGGTCTGTGGATCCCGCTGTACACGACGCGCAACGACATGGCGGCGGTGCTGTTCTACTGCGCGTGGATCGTGCTGCTGTCGCTCGGTCTCAACGTGGTGGTCGGGTACGCGGGCCTGCTGGACCTGGGCTTCTTCGGCTTCTTCGCCGTCGGCGCGTACACGGTGGCGTTGTTGACGTCGCCGGAGAGCAAGCTGATCACCGAGTACAACTGGCTGGAGAGCCCGTGGCCCTGGCTGGTCACGGTGCCGATCGCGGTCTCCCTGGCGTTCCTGTCCGGTGTGCTGCTGGGCGCTCCGACGCTGCGGCTGCGTGGTGACTACCTGGCGATCGTGACGCTCGGTTTCGCGGAGATGATCCGGATCATCGCCAAGAACCAGGACTGGATCTTCAACGGTGACCGGGGAATCCCGCAGGTGGCTCACCCGCCGGGCAAGAACCCGGACGGTACCGCCATCTTCCAGTTCGAGTTCAAGCCGTACTACTGGCTGCTGCTCACCGTGATCATCGGTGTCGTCTTCCTGATCCGTAACCTGGCCAACAGCCGGGTGGGTCGGGCCTGGGTCGCGATCCGTGAGGACGAGGACGCGGCCGAGCTGATGGGCGTGCCGACCTTCCGGTTCAAGCTGTGGGCGTTCGCCATCGGCGCGGCGGTCGGCGGGTTGTCCGGCACGCTGTGGGCCGGCCAGGCCAACTTCGTCAACTCCTCGACGTTCTCGTTGGAGAACTCGATTCTGGTGTTGGCGGCGGTGCTGCTCGGTGGCGCGGGCAGCATCGGCGGTGCGATCCTCGGTGGCTTCCTGGTCATCTACATTCCGGAGTGGCTGCGGTCGGTGGGTGATGTCTTCGGCCTGCCGGAGACGGCTACCGTCTTCGGTAACGACTTCGACGTGAGCCCGACGTCGTTGCGCTACTTCATCTTCGGGATCCTGCTGATCATCGTGATGATCTTCCGACCGCAGGGTCTCTGGCCGAACCGGCGGCGCGCCGCCGAGCTCAAGGACCGGCAGAAGGAGGTGGCTGTCGTTGAGTGAGCCACGGATGGGTAGCGAGCGCGACGCCACCAGCGAGCGGGACATGGCGATCGATGCCCGGACGACGGTGGGTACCCCGCCGGAGACCTCGTCCACACCGGACGAGGTGGTCAGCGAGCCGACCCCGACCAATGGTCGTAAGCCGCTGCTGGAGGTCGACCACGTCACGCTGCGGTTCGGCGGCGTGGTGGCCCTCAACGACGTCAACTTCACCCTCTACGAGGGGGAGATCCTCGGGCTGATCGGCCCGAACGGCGCGGGCAAGACCACCTGCTTCAACGCGATGACGGGCGTCTACGCCCCGACGACCGGGCAGATCCGGTTCCGGGGCGAGAAGGTCAGCGGCCGTAAGCGGTTCCAGATCACCAAGATGGGCATCGCACGTACCTTCCAGAACATCCGGCTCTTCCCGGAGATGACGGCACTGGAAAACGTGCAGGTCGGCGCGGACGCCAACCACAAGACCAGCGTCCCGAGCGCCCTGCTGCGGTTGCCGCGGCACTGGCGGGAGGAGCGACAGGGCAAGGCGAAGGCCCGCGAGCTGCTGGAGTTCGTCGGCATCCAGGGCCGCGCCGGCGACCTGGCCCGCAACCTGTCGTACGGGGACCAGCGTCGACTGGAGATCGCTCGGGCCCTGGCCACCGATCCCACCCTGCTCTGCCTCGACGAGCCGGCCGCCGGCTTCAACCCCGCCGAGAAGGTGGCCCTGCTGCAGCTGATCCGCAAGATCCGCGACTCGGGCGTCACCGTCCTGCTGATCGAGCACGACATGCGCCTGGTCATGGGCGTGGTGGACCGGTTGGTGGTGCTGGAGTTCGGGCAGAAGATCGCCGAGGGGTCGCCGGCCGAGGTGCGCGACGATCCCAAGGTGATCGCGGCCTACCTGGGAGGTGTCGAGGATGCTGCTTGAGATCGACAACCTGAAGCTGCTCTACGGTCGGATCGAGGCGCTGCACGGCATCAGCCTGCACGTGGACCAGGGCGAGATCGTGGCGCTCATCGGCGCGAACGGCGCCGGCAAGACCACGACCATGAAGGCGATCTCGGGGCTGCACGCCATCTCCGGCGGCAGCATCAAGTTCGAGGGCAACGATGTCAGCCGGCTCCGCGCCGACCTCCGGGTGATCCGGGGCATCGGGCAGTCACCGGAGGGACGTGGTGTGTTCCCCGGCATGACCGTGCTGGAGAACCTGGAGATGGGGGCCTACACCCGTCGGGACAAGGCCGAGATCACCAAGGACCTGTCCATGGTCTTCGACCTGTTCCCCCGGCTGCACGAGCGCCGGAAGCAGGCCGGTGGCACGCTCTCCGGCGGTGAGCAGCAGATGCTGGCGGTGGGTCGGGCACTGATGACCCGTCCGAAGCTGCTGCTGCTGGACGAGCCGTCGATGGGGCTGGCGCCCAAGTTGATCCAGCAGATCTTCGAGATCATCACGCGGATCAACGAGCAGGGCACCACCATCCTGCTGGTCGAGCAGAACGCCCAGCAGGCGCTCTCCCGGGCCCACCGGGGGTACGTGCTGGAGACTGGCCGGATCGTCAAGGAGGGCACCGGCGAGCAGCTCCTGCACGACCCGGCGGTCAAGGAGGCGTACCTCGGCGTCGCCTGAGTGACCTGTGTGGTGGCCGGTCATCCCGTGCGGGGTGGCCGGCCGTCGCCGTCGCGGCGGGCGTCCGTTCTGACGTCGGCGTCGCGCGGCGGGCTGTGCGTTTTGTCGTCGGCGCGCGTGGTGCCGCCGGCCAGGGTTGTCGGTAGGACGGGCTAGAGTCGCTGCCGTGACAGCTACGACACCGCGCCTGCTTCTCGTCGACGGACATTCCATGGCATACCGGGCGTTCTTCGCCCTGCCTGTGGAGAACTTCTCCACCACGACGGGTCAGCCGACCAACGCGGTGTACGGCTTCACCTCGATGCTGATCAACGTGCTGCGCGACGAGCAGCCCACCCACATCGTCGTGGCCTTCGACGTCTCCCGCCGCTCCTTCCGCACCGACAAGTACGCGGAGTACAAGGCCGGCCGCAGCGAGACCCCGACCGACTTCAAGGGCCAGGTCAGCCTGGTCAAGGAGGTCCTGGCGGCGCTCCAGATCCCGGTGGTGGAGAAGGAGGGCTTCGAGGCCGACGACGTCATCGCCACCCTGGCCTGCCAGGCGCGTGACCAGGGCATGACGGTGCTGATCAGCAGCGGCGACCGCGACGCGTTCCAGCTGGTCGACGACCAGATCACCGTCCTCTACCCGCGTAAGGGCGTCTCCGACCTGGCCCGGATGGACCCGGCGGCGATCGAGGCGAAGTACGGCGTTCCGCCACAGCAGTACCGGGACCTCGCCGCGCTGGTCGGCGAGACCAGCGACAACCTGCCCGGCATCCCGGGTGTCGGCCCGAAGACCGCCGCCAAGTGGATCACCACGTACGGCGGCGTGGAGGGCGTCATCGCCCGCGCCGACGAGATCAAGGGCAAGGCCGGCGACAGCCTGCGGGAGCGGCTCGCCGACGTGATCCGCAACTACGAGATCAACTGCCTGGTCTCCGACCTGGAGCTGCCACTGCGCCCGGAGGACGCCAGGTGGACCGGTTGGGACCGGGAGGCGGTGCACCAGGTCTTCGACACGCTGGAGTTCCGCATCCTGCGCGACCGTCTCTACCAGTACCTGGAGTCGGTCGAGCCGGAGGCCGAGTCCGGCTTCGACCTCACCGGCGAGGTGCTCACCGAGCCCGGCGCGCTGGCCGGCTGGCTCAGCACGCACGTCCCGGCCGGCACCCCGGTCGGGTTGGCGGTCAAGCTCGACACCGGCCCCAACCGTCGACACACCGCCTCGATCACCGGTCTCGCGCTGGCCACCGCCGGCGGCGCGGCGGCCTGGGTCGACCCCACCGGGCTCGACGCCACCGACGAGGGCGCCCTGGCCGCCTGGTTGGCCGACGCGCAACGACCCAAGGTGCTGCACGACAGCAAGCCGGCCGTGTTGGCCAGCGCCGCACACGGCTGGCAGCTCGCCGGCATCGTCCGCGACACCCAGATCGCCGCGTACCTGGCCCGCCCCGACCAGCGTTCCTACGACCTCACCGACCTGGCGCTGCGCTACCTGCACCGCGAGCTGCGGGTGGACGTCCCGGAGTCCGGTCAGCTCACCCTCGACGGGCTCGGCGACGAAGGCGTCGTCGAGCAGAACCTGATGCTCCAGGCCCGCGCGACCCTCGACCTGGCCGACGCGATCGACGCCGAGTTGTCCCGCGACGGCGAGCAGTCGGCCCGGCTGATGGCCGGGGTGGAGCTGCCGCTGATGCGGGTCCTGGCCACCATGGAGAGCACCGGCATCGCCGCCGACAACGACTATCTCCACGAGTTGGAGGCGCACTTCGCCGGTGAGGTCAAGACCGCCGCGCAGGGTGCGTACGAGGCGGTGGGTCGGGAGTTCAACCTCGGCTCACCCAAGCAGTTGCAGGAGATCCTCTTCACCGAGCTGGGCCTGCCGAAGACCAAGAAGATCAAGACGGGCTACACCACCGACGCCGACGCCCTGCAGTGGCTCTACGCGCAGCAGCCGCACCCGGTGCTGGCCCACCTGCTGCGCCACCGGGACGTGGCGAAGCTCAAGTCGACAGTCGACGGCCTGCTCAAGTCGGTCTCCGACGACGGCCGGATCCACACCACCTTCAACCAGACGGTCGCGGCCACGGGTCGGCTCTCCTCCACCGAGCCCAACCTGCAGAACATCCCCATCCGCACCGAGGAGGGCCGGCGCATCCGTCGGGCCTTCGTGGTGGGTGAGGGGTACGAGTGCCTGCTCACCGCCGACTACAGCCAGATCGAGATGCGCATCATGGCGCACCTCAGCTCGGACGACGCGTTGATCGAGGCGTTCAACTCCGGCGCCGACTTCCACGCCGCCACCGCCTCGTCGGTCTTCGGGGTGCCGCTCGACGAGGTCACCCCCGACCAGCGCCGCAAGATCAAGGCCATGAACTACGGCCTGGCGTACGGGTTGAGCGCCTTCGGCCTGTCCCAGCAACTCGGGATCAACACCGAGGAAGCACGTGGGCTGATGGAAAACTACTTCGCCGGCTTCGGCGGGGTGCGCGACTACCTGCACCAGGTGGTCGCCCGGGCCCGCCAGGACGGCTACACCTCCACCATCCTCGGTCGCCGCCGCTACCTCCCCGACCTGGTCAGCGACAACCGGCAGCGCCGGGACATCGCCGAGCGGATGGCGCTCAACGCCCCGATCCAGGGCTCCGCGGCCGACATCATCAAGGTGGCGATGCTGCACGTCGACACCGCGCTCGGCGAGGCCGGGCTGCGCTCGCGGATGCTGTTGCAGGTGCACGACGAGTTGGTCTTCGAGGTCGCCCCCGGCGAGCGGGAGGCGTTGGAGGCACTGGTCCGGCACGAGATGGGCGGGGCGTACCCGCTGTCGGTGCCGTTGGAGGTGTCGGTCGGCGAGGGCCGCGACTGGAACAGCGCTGATCACTGACCTTGTGTGTTGGTTGCGGTGTGGGGGTTCCGGGGCAGCCCGACCCACTCCGGGCGGTCAGGCTTGATCCCTGCGTGGGTCGGGCTGCCCCGGAACCCCTGACCGGGTCATCCTGGTCGCGGCCATTGGCATGGTGGGCGCTGGCCAGATCAAGCGAGCCCACCCGTGCCGCCCACCCGTGCTGCCCATCCGTTTCCGCTCGCCTGTGTCCGCCCGTGCCGCCACCCTCGCCGGGGCACCGGCTGTCGGCGCTGGCGCGGTGCGCCTCGTAGCAAGATCTGCGCAACTTCGGGGAAAGTGCTGGGTCGAGGGGTTCTGAGGCAGCAACTTCGCCGAAGTTGCGGATCTCGCCGCGGAGTGCCGTGGTGGGGACGGGCCCACGGGCTACTTCATCGGGTCGTGGCCCCAGTTCATCAGAGACCAGCGCCATTTGGTGTCGCGGACGTTGCCGGAGGGGCGCTGCGCCATGTGTCGGCGTACGTAGCCGACCACCTTGCGCATGTGCTTGTAGTCACCCTCGGACAGGTCGCCCCGTTTGCGGCGGAGCAGGTTGATGATCTTCCGGCCGGATTCGTGTCCGACGGACTCGCCGCCACCGGCGCGACCGCCCTTGTGCCAGCCCACCTGCTTCGACTCGTCGGTCTCCAGCCACGTGGACAGCTCCCGGGGCTTCATGTTCACCGCCTCGGTGAACTCCCGATAGGTGTCCCGGCCCTGGTCGTCAGCTCTGCTCATGACGCAGCGCCTCGGGTCGGTGGGCCACGTCGCGGCCCGTGCCGTCACTGCGGACCCGGTACTGCGGGTCGTCGGGGGCCGCGTTCACCGCCCGCCCACTGATCCGCGTCCGCTCGGTGATCGTGTCCTGCACCACGCCGTACGCGCGGCTGCCGTGGGCCGACCAGGAAACCTGGTCGCCTCTGCGGAATCGCTGCTCGGCCATGCTCCTCGGCTACCCGACACCGGCGCGGCGAAACGGCCGTTCCGGCGACGCGCTACGGGGTGATCTCGGCGATCGGCAGCTTGATGTCGAACGGCTCGGCCAGCTCGATCACGTCGGCGCCGTCGGCGACCAGCTCGTACTGCCGCTCACCGCCGGGACCCACCCGGTCGCCGATCCGGTACGCGTAGACGTGCACCGGGTCCTGCTCGATGCGCCAGTAGAAGGGAATGCCGGCGGCGGCGTACTCGCCGGGCTTCGCGAATCGGTCGATCCGTCGCGTCCCCGGCGAGACGATCTCCACGGCGAGGACCACGTCCGCCGGACGCAGCAGCGACCGGCCGGACGGCACCTCGGCCCGGCACAGCAGGACGTCCGGTTGTCGGCTGGCGTTGAAACTGAGCCCGACTCCGACGGCCTGAGCGATGCGGAGGTCAGCTGGCACACGCGAGTGCAGCCACATGCGCAGGAGGAACGAGATGTCTTGATGGCCCAGGGTGGGGGAGGGTGTCACCTGGATTACTCCGTCGACGAGTTCGACGCGGGGGGCATCGTCCGGCAGGGTGAGCAGGTCCTCCAGCGTGTAGTCGGCACGCTGCTGCCGCATCGGGTCCGGACACCAGGGGCCAGGTGATGTCGGGATGGGCTCGGCGCTCATGGGACGAGCCTACCGGTGGTCGATGCGACGCAGGGCGGACTGCGGGTGCGACGCGCTCACTCCGCGGGCTTCTCGGTGACGAAGATGGCGGTGCCGGGGAAGAGTCGACCGCGCAGCGGGCTCCACTGCCCCCAGAGGCCCTCGTGCCCCTCGGGCCATTCCGGCTCCACCAGGTCCAGCAGGCGGAAGCCGGCACCGACCAGCTCCCGGATCCGGTCGCCGAGGGTGCGGTGCTGCTCGACGTACGTGGCGACGCCGGACTCGTCCTGCTCGACGTAGGGGGAGCGGTCGAAGTACGAGTGCACGGCGGTCAGTCCGCCCTCGCCAGGGTCGTCGAGGAAGATCCACCGCATCGGGTGGGTCACCGAGAACACCCACCGCCCGCCGGGGCGCAGCACCCGGTGCACCTCGGCGTGCAGGGCCGCCGAGTCGTCCACGAACGGGATGGCGCCGAAGGCGGTGCAGGCGAGGTCGAACGACCGGTCGGCGAACGGCAGGGCGAGTGCGTCGGCCTGCACCAGCGGTACGCGTACCCCGGTGCGGTCGGCGGCCTCGGCCGCGTGCCGCAACATGCCGGCGGACAGGTCGAAGGCGACCGGCCGGGCACCCTGGGTGGCCAGCCAGCGGGCGGCGGCGGCCGCACCGCAGCCGACCTCCAGCACCCGTCGGCCGGGCAGGTCCCCGAGCAGCCGGGCGTCGGCCTCGCGCAGGCCCTCCGGGCACCAGACGAAGTCCACGTCGCCGAGGAACGCGCCGTGCTCAGCCTGGTAGTCGTCGGCGTCGGTGTCCCACCAGCCGCGGTTGGCGCGCCGGGCCTCGGCGTCACCCACCCGGCGCCGGGTGACCCGGCTGTCGTCATCCACGCGCTCACGCTAGGCCCCACCCACCCGTTGGGCGCGGCGGCGCGTCCAAGATCTGCGCTACTCCTCACGTGGGTGCCCTTGATCGACTCGGTTTCCGTGTGCTCGAGGTGTCCGGGCCGTTGGGACGTCCCGGAGGTCGAGTCGATCAAGCGCGGGCCGAGGCGACTCCTGAGGCTGCTGTGACGCACGAGACAGCAGGGGTCTTTTCCGGGCGATTGTTCGTCTTTCGCAGGTCACCGCGCGGAGAGAAGCCGGGAGGGCTTGCACGCTGTGGTAATGCGCACGGTAGGCTAGACGATGCGCTCGCGGATCGCGTTGCCTCGGCAGGGAGCAGGTGCGCGGTCGTCGGAGCCACATCATGATCTCACTAGGCGATCGTTCGGTGTGCCCGGCGGCGGATCCGCTGGCGCGAACAGGTCACTGCGACACCAGCCTGCTGTGACAACCCACCGACCGGAGCAACCGCCCACATGACGAGCAGCATCGAGGCCCCCTCGAGCGCCACCCGGGTCACCCACGACGATCTCGGTTCCGAGGAGGCATTCCTCGCCGCGATCGACGAGACCATCAAGTACTTCAATGACGGCGACATTGTCGAAGGCACCGTCGTCAAGGTCGATCGGGACGAGGTCCTGCTCGACATCGGCTACAAGACCGAGGGTGTCATCCCCTCTCGGGAGTTGTCGATCAAGCACGACGTGGACCCCGCCGAAGTTGTGACGGTTGGCGACCACATCGAGGCCCTGGTCCTCCAGAAGGAGGACAAGGAGGGTCGTCTGATCCTCTCCAAGAAGCGGGCACAGTACGAGCGGGCCTGGGGCACGATCGAGAAGATCAAGGACGAGGACGGCGTCGTCCGCGGTTCGGTCATCGAGGTGGTCAAGGGCGGCCTCATCCTCGACATCGGGCTGCGGGGCTTCCTGCCCGCGTCCCTGGTCGAGATGCGTCGTGTGCGCGACCTGCAGCCGTACGTCGGGCGTGAGCTCGAGGCCAAGATCATCGAGCTGGACAAGAACCGCAACAACGTGGTCCTGTCCCGCCGGGCCTGGCTGGAGCAGACGCAGTCCGAGGTGCGCACCGAGTTCCTCAACAAGCTGCAGAAGGGCCAGGTCCGCAAGGGCGTCGTGTCCTCGATCGTCAACTTCGGCGCCTTCGTCGACCTTGGCGGCGTCGACGGTCTGGTGCACGTCTCCGAGCTGTCCTGGAAGCACATCGACCACCCGTCCGAGGTTGTCGAGGTGGGCCAGGAGGTCGAGGTCGAGGTCCTGGACGTCGACCTGGACCGCGAGCGCGTCTCGCTGTCGCTGAAGGCGACCCAGGAGGACCCGTGGCGGCAGTTCGCCCGCACCCACGCGATCCAGCAGATCGTGCCGGGTAAGGTCACCAAGCTGGTGCCGTTCGGTGCGTTCGTCCGGGTGGACGACGGCATCGAGGGCCTGGTCCACATCTCCGAGCTGGCCGAGCGCCACGTGGAGATCCCGGAGCAGGTCGTCCAGGTCGGCTCCGAGGTCATGGTCAAGGTCATCGACATCGACCTGGAGCGCCGCCGGATCTCGCTGTCGCTCAAGCAGGCCAACGAGGGCTTCGTCGAGGGCGAGGAGCACTTCGACCCGACCCTCTACGGCATGGCCGCGACGTACGACACCGAGGGCAACTACATCTACCCGGAGGGCTTCGACCCGGAGACGGGCGAGTGGCTCGAGGGGTACGACAAGCAGCGCGAGACCTGGGAGAACCAGTACGCCGAGGCTCGTCAGCGCTGGGAGGCCCACACCAAGCAGGTGCAGACCTCTCGGGCCGCCGACGCCGAGGCTGCCGCCAACCCGACTCCGGTCGTTCCGGCCGCTGGCGGCACCGGTGGCGGTGGCACCACCTCTTCGTCCAGCCCGGCCCCGAGCCGGCAGGCCGAGGAGCCGGCCGGCACGCTGGCCACCGACGAGGCGCTCGCCGCACTGCGGGAGAAGCTCGCCGGCGGTAAGTGAGCCGCTGAACGACTGAACGACGACGGGCCCCGCCCCTCACGATCCACGGATCGTCGGGGGCGGGGCCTTCGCCGTTCCCAGGCGACCACCGGACCTCGTCGCCCGGGTCGTCGCGGTGCCGGACGATGATGTGGATCTCCCCGACGAGCAGGGCTCGCAAGATCGTGCTCGATCCTGGATACAGGGGCCTCGAACAACCAGGACACCACTACAACCTGGATCGAGCACGATCTTGCGCGGGGCGCGGGGCGCGGGGCGCGGGGCGCGGGGCGCGGGGCGCGCGGCGCGGGGCGCGGGGCGCGGGGCGCGGGGCGGAGGCCGCGTCGGTCGCGGGGCGTCGGGGCGGAGGCCGCGTCGGTCGCGGGCACGATCGTGGCGGGTTTGGCGGCAGGGCTGGTGATCCGGTTGACTGGTCGGGTGCTGAGGGTGGGGTTGACCGGCGGAATCGGGTCGGGCAAGAGCGCGGTGGCGGCGCGACTCGTCGAGCGGGGAGCGGTGCTCATCGACGCCGACCGGGTGGCCCGAGAGGTCGTCGCACCGGGCAGCGAGGGGCTGGCCGAGATCGTCGCCACCTTCACCGACGCGGTGCTCGACGCCGACGGCGCGCTGGACCGTGCCGCACTGGGCGCGGTGGTGTTCGCCGACGAGACCGCCCGCCGGCGGTTGGAGTCGATCACCCACCCCCGGGTTCGGGCCCGTACCGCCGAACTGGCCGCCGCGGCACCTCCCGACGCGATCGTCGTCAACGACGTGCCGCTCCTGGTCGAGGTGGGTCTCGCGCCCACGTACCACCTGGTGGTCGTGGTGCAGACGGCCGTGTCGACCCGACTGGAACGGCTGGTGCGCGACCGGGGGATGAGTCACGCGGAGGCCGAGCGGCGGATCGCCGCCCAGACCGACGACGCCCGTCGCCGGGCGGCGGCCGACGTCGTGCTCGGCAACGACGGAAGCCTGGCGGCGTTGCACGACGCCGTCGACACGCTCTGGCGGCAACGGCTGCGGCCCTACGAAGACAACCTGCGTCAACGGCGGGTGGTCCCGCCGGGCGAAGACGAACCGGTGGGGACCGACGCGAGCTGGCCGGAGCAGTACGCGCGGCTGGCCGCCCGGATTCGGCACACCCTGGGCTCGGACGCCCTCCGGATCGACCACATCGGCTCGACTGCGGTGCCCGGCCTCGCCGCCCAGGACGTCATCGACGTGCAGGTGGCCGTCTCCAGCCTCGCCGACGCCGACGGGGCGCTGGCCGACCGGCTGGCGAACGCCGGGTTCCCGCGGGTGCCGGGGCAGTGGTGGGACGACCCGCGCCCGGCCGGCAGCGGTCGGTGGGAGAAGCGGCTGCACGGTAGCGCGGACCCGGCTCGTCCCGTTCGCCTGCACGTGCGGCTGGACGGGTCGCCAGGCTGGCGGTACGCGTTGCTGATGCGCGACCACCTGCGGGCCGACCCGGATCAGCGCGCCGCGTACCTGCAACTCAAGCGGGACCTGGTCGATGCGGCGCCCGCCGCCGGCGACTCCGGCACGGCCCGGGACCCGTGGTTCGACGAGGAGTACCTGCGGGCCGACCAGTGGGCCGCGCAGACCGGCTGGCGGCCCTGAGCTCAGCGGGCGCCGGCCCGAGGTTTCGCAGCGGGTCGGGGCACCGGGGCCAGTCGGGGCACCGCGGCCGGTTGGAGATCCAGTTGGGCCCACGCGTTGCCGCTGGTGTGCAGCTCCAGCCGCCGAAGCGACCCGTCACGGTCGACCCAGTAGCGCAGCCGTGCGCCGGCCGGACCCACCTCGACGACGTCCACGGTCCGGCCGGCGGTGACGTCCTCGCGTATCCGCACGGCCGCACCGCGTGGCCCGACCGACCCGGCGGCCACCGCCGCGTCGACGAGCCGGCCCACGTCCTCCCCGACGGATCGGGAGACCCGCCACGATCCGGCCGGGGGTGCCAGGGGTGGTCGGCCCGGTGCCTCCGCCGTGCCGCCACCACCGGCCGCCGCCGGCAGGTCCGCCCGGGCCAGCCCGGCGGCGTCGCGTCGCAGCAGGGTCCGACGATCCGGTACGCCCAGGTCGGCAACCGAGAGGTACGCGGTCCGCGTGGTCCAGCTCAACCAGCCCGCGCCGCGCAGGTTCGTGTCCGTGCCCGTCGGCGCGGTGAGCGTGACCGCCGCACCGCCCTGGGCGCGTAGCCGGGCCGGCAGCCGGTCCAGTCGACGCTGTTCGGCGTCGGTCAGCGCGCGGGGCAGACCCGGCCGGCCGCCGAGGGCGTCCACCGGGCGGAGGGTCGGCCGGTCCGCCCGGTGCAGAGTCACCGTGACCGGGCCGACGCCGGGCAACCGGGTGACGAGCTTGTGCAGCCGAGCGTCCTGGTCGAGCCAGTACCGGGTCTGCCCGTCCGCCTCGGTGCTCGCCGACCCGCTGCCCGTCGGCCCGGTGCCCGGGACCTGTGCCGCGGTGCTGCCTGCCGCGGTGCTGCCTGCGGCGGTGCTGCTTGCCGCGGTGCTGCCTGCGGCGGTGCTGCCCGCCGTGGTGCTGCCTGCGGCTGGTGTCCTGGCGAGCAGCGGCGCTTGGAGGAGGTCCACCGGGCCGCCCGCCATGGTGTCCCGGGCGATCCACCGGGCTGCGCTACCCGGAGCCGCCGGGTCCGCGTCCGGGCGGTCGGCCGCGAGGCCGAGGAGCAGGTCGAGCACCGGCACCAGGCTCGCCCCGGGCGTCAGGCGGTGCAGCCGCCACCGATCCGCCGGAGGCACCAGCGGGGGTGCGGCGGGGGTGGGCACCGCGGCCGGGTCGGGCCGGATCACCAGCACCGACCCGGCCCTCTGCAACAGCCCGCGCTCGGCACCCGCTCCGGGTCCGCCCACGTCCAGGTAGAGCAGGGACCGCGACCAGTCCACCCAGCCCACCAGTTCGATCCGGGTCGCGTCGACGCCCGCGGTGACGCGGACCCCGGCGCGCAGATCCCGCAGGTTGGTGACCCGCAGAGCGGCCAGCCGCTCGCCCTCGATGAGGGTCAGCGGTCGGGCCGGCTCGGGTGGGTCGGGCGCCCAGCTCAACAAGCCGAGTACCAACGCCGTCGCGGACGTCACCGCCGTCAGACCGAGCAGCAACAGCACGGTACGGCGTCGGTGGCTGGCCGCACCCGGACCGGCGGTGTCGGTCGCGTCGGCGGCTGAGTCGGTGGTGTCGTCGGGCCGGGTGGTCGTCGGGGTCCGGTCGGAGTCTCGGCCGGTGGCGCTTCGGCGGTCGGTGGTGGGTCGGGTCGTGGGTCGGGTCGTGGGTCGGGCCGTGGTGGGTCGGGTCGTGGTGGGTCGGGCGGTGGGTCGGTCAATGTCGGTCGGCCGCTCGGTGACGGGTGGGCTGGCCGTGGCCCCGTTGCCGGTAGCCCCGCTCACGGGCGACCTGCTCCCGGTTGACCCGCCCGCGAGCGGTCCGCCCGCGAGCGCCCCGCTCGTGGCCGACCCGCTCGTGGCCGACCCGCTCGTGGCCGACCCGCTCTTGGTGGACCGGGGGGCAGCGGTGGCGTCAGCCGAGTCGGTGCGGTGGCGCCCGGTGCCGAGCCGTCCGGCGGCCGACGTGCTGGGCTTCCCCGCCGCGGAGGCGTTCCGCCGGCCGGTGCCGTCCGGTCGGGGGGCGGCCGTGGGGGTGGTGTCGGGCGGCGGGGTCGCAGAGGTGTCCACGGATGTGAAACGGGCGGAGTGGCACCGGGGTGACGAGCAGGGGCGCTCGCGGCGGCCGGTCTGCGCCTCGAGCGCGACCACACGGGTGCGCACGCCGGACGAGCCGGGTGCTGCGACCGCAGTGCCGGGGGCGGCCGGCCGTGATGACGGCTTGGCCACCGGCCCGGTCGGCCGCCGCGAGCGGCCTACATGGAGAGGGTAGTCCCGGTGACATGGGCCACACAATGGGAATATTGAAGCTGATCACGTACCTGCCGTGACGGCCAAACCTGTCGGACCTCCGGCGTACCGTTGATGGCATGGCGCTCGACATTCCCCGGCTGGACAGCCGCTTCCAGGTCGTCAGTGACTTCCAGCCGGCCGGCGACCAACCGGCAGCCATCGACGACCTTGAGCGTCGGGTTCGGCGCGGCGACCGTAACACCGTGCTGCTCGGCGCGACCGGCACCGGCAAGAGCGCCACCACGGCGTGGTTGATCGAGCGGTTGCAGCGCCCGACCCTGGTGCTCGCCCCGAACAAGACGCTCTGCGCGCAGCTGGCCAAGGAGTTCAGCGAGCTGCTGCCGCACAACGCCGTCGAATACTTCGTCTCGTACTACGACTATTACCAGCCCGAGGCATACATCCCCCAGACCGACACCTACATCGAGAAGGACTCCTCGATCAACGAGGAGGTGGAGCGGCTGCGGCACTCGGCGACGATGTCGCTGCTCACCCGCCGCGACGTGATCGTGGTGGCGACCGTCTCGGCGATCTACGGCCTGGGCACCCCGGAGGAATACCTGAACCGGGCGGTGAAGGTGCAGATCGGGCAGGAGCTCGACCGCGACCAGTTGCTGCGGCGGCTGGTCGACATCCAGTACACCCGCAACGACATGGCCTTCCAGCGGGGCACCTTCCGGGTCCGCGGCGACACGCTGGAGATCATCCCGGCGTACGAGGAGCTGGCGATCCGGATCGAGCTGTTCGGTGACGAGGTGGAGAAGCTCTACTACCTCAACCCGTTGACCGGTGACGTGGTCCGCGAGGTCGACCAGCTGGTGATCTTCCCGGCCACCCACTACGCGGCCGGCCCGGAGCGGATGGAACGGGCGATCCGTGACATCGAGGTGGAGTTGGCCGAGCGGCTCGCCGAGCTGGAGCGGCAGGGCAAGCTGCTGGAGGCGCAGCGGCTGCGGATGCGCACCACCTACGACATCGAGATGATGCGGCAGGTGGGCTTCTGCTCCGGCATCGAGAACTACTCGATGCACATGGACGGGCGGCTGCCCGGCAGCCCGCCGCACGCCCTGCTGGACTACTTCCCCGACGACTTCCTCACGGTGGTCGACGAGTCGCACGTGACCATCCCGCAGATCGGCGGCATGTACGAGGGCGACGCGTCCCGCAAGCGGATGCTCATCGACCACGGCTTCCGGCTGCCCAGCGCGGCTGACAACCGGCCGCTGCGCTTCGACGAGTTCCTGGAGCGGGTCGGCCAGATGGTCTACCTCTCCGCGACCCCGGGCACCTGGGAGATGGAGCAGGCGCAGGGCGAGTTCGTCGAACAGGTGATCCGACCCACCGGCCTGGTCGACCCGGAGGTCGTGATCAAGCCGACCAAGGGTCAGATCGACGACCTGATGCACGAGATCAAACTGCGGACCGATCGCGACGAGCGGGTCCTGGTCACCACCCTGACCAAGAAGATGGCCGAGGACCTGTCCGACTACCTCCTGGAGAACGGCATCCGGGTGCGCTACCTGCACTCGGAGGTCGACACGTTGCGCCGGGTGGAGCTGCTGCGCGAGCTGCGCAAGGGCGACTACGACGTGCTGGTCGGCATCAACCTGCTCCGCGAAGGTCTGGACCTGCCCGAGGTGTCGCTGGTGGCGATCCTCGACGCCGACAAGGAGGGCTTCCTGCGCAGTGGTCGGTCGCTGATCCAGACCATCGGGCGGGCCGCCCGTAACGTCTCCGGTCAGGTCCACATGTACGCCGACAAGATCACCCCGTCGATGGCGGCGGCGATCGACGAGACCGACCGGCGTCGGGCCAAGCAGATCGCGCACAACGAGGCGCACGGGATCAGCCCGGAGCCGTTGCGTAAGAAGATCCACGACATCCTGGACGACATCTACCGCGAGGCGGAGGACACCGAAAACTCGCGGGTCGGCGGCGCGGTGCGTCAGCTGTCCCGGGGCAAGGCGCCGGTCAAGGAGACCCGCAGCCGGAGCCGGGGCGCCGCCACGACCACGTCACGGGAGGGGATGGCCCGAGCCGACCTCGCCGAGCTCATCCAGGAACTCAACGACCAGATGCTGGCCGCCGCCCGCGAGCTGCAGTTCGAGCTGGCGGCCCGGATCCGCGACGAGGTCTCCGACCTGAAGAAGGAGCTGCGCGGCATGGACGCCGCCGGCGTGAAGTGACGACCAGCGGCTGAGCGTGAGCGGCGCCCCACCGAGGGGCGCGGCCCGCCAGGGTGAGCGAAGGATGGGTCGGGGATGACCACGGCGGCACCGGTCGGGGAGGTGGTGCTCGGGCTGCCCGAGGTCAGCCTGCGCCCGTTCGTCGACCGGTACGTCGGCTACCGGGAACGGGCCGACGTTCCACTGGTCCGCCGGGAGTCGGCGGGCGTCTTCGTGGTGCTGATCCTGGGTTGGGGCGCTCCGCTGGACGTGCGCGACCCGCGCAGCGCGGAGCGTGGTGCCAGCAGGGTCGACTCGTTCGTGGCCGGCACCTTCGACGGCTGGTGCACCACGCGGACGGTGGGCGTGGGGGAGGGCGTCGAGCTGTTGCTCGCCCCACTGACCGCCCGCCGGCTCCTCGGTCTGCCGCTGAGCGAGCTGACCAATCGTGCCGTGGGCGTCGGGCAGCTCCCGGGCCGGTGGCTGCATCGGCTGCGGAGCCAGCTCGCCGAGACGGCGTCTTGGCCGGAGCGGTTCGCCCTGCTCGACAGGGTGCTCGCCGGCCGCCTGGCGGCGTCGCCGCCCGTGGACGCCCGTCTCGACTGGGCGTGGCGGTGGCTCGTGGCCAGCGGTGGCCAGGAGCGCGTCGGTGTGCTCGCCGACGAGCTGGGCTGGAGCCGACGGCATCTCGCCTCCCGGTTCCGGCAGGAGATCGGGCTGCCACCCAAGATGGTCGCCCGGTTGCTGCGCTTCCAGCAGGCGTGCACGGCGCTGGGCGACGTGGGGCCAACCCCCGTGATCGAGCCGGGTGCCGGCCCGCCGACCGGCGCTGGCCAGTCCGCGGCCGACGCGGACCCGTCCAGCTTGGGACCGTCCAGCCCGGGGCCGTCCAGCCCGGGGCCGTCCAGCCCGGGGCCGTCCAGCCCGGGGCCGTCCAGCCCGGGGCCGTCCAGCCCGGGGCCGTCCAGCCCGGACCCGTCCAGCGCGGCCTCATTCAGCAGCGGGCCGGCCATCGACTGGGCCGCGGTGGCGGCGCGATGCGGTTACTACGACCAGTCCCACCTGATCCGGGACTTTCACCAGTTCGCGGGGGACACTCCGGCCGCGTTGCTCGCCGCCCGGTCGACACCGTCCGGCTGACGCACCGACCAGCGGTGGCCTGACTGTCGATCCACTCGGGTTCCTGAAAGTCGCGGTATCCGACTGGCGCGGATAGCCCGACGTCGGGAAAGTCGAGGGGATCATGCGGGTCTGCGCCGCTCTGTCGCCGGAGCGGGCCGATGTGGGAGAGGGCGGCCTGCGGACTGGCGCGGCCAGGGCGCGGCACGCCGTAGCGGACCTCGCGCCCCACCTGATCGTGCTCGATCCCGAAACAGGCCTGGACCGACCCGCCGAGGTCACATTCGTCCAATCCGGCTCCCGCCGCCGGCGGCACACTGTGGACATGCGAACCGTCTACCCGGTCTTCCGTTATCCCGATCCCCGCGCCGCGATCGACTGGCTCTGCTCCGCCTTTGGTTTCCAGGTGCACGCCGTACACGACGCACCGGACGGTTCGGTCGCCCACGCCGAACTCGTCTTCGACAGCGGCATGGTCATGTTGGGCGCTCGGGCCGATGCGACGTCCAGGCCGGCCGGAGACGACTGGTTGGTGTACGTGGCCGTGCCGGACGTCGACGCCCACTGTGCACAGGCCCGCGCGGCCGGGGCGGAGATCACCCAGGAACCGTTCGACACCGACTA
Organism: Micromonospora sp. NPDC048905; assembly: GCF_040649655.1. NCBI lineage: Bacteria > Bacillati > Actinomycetota > Actinomycetes > Micromonosporales > Micromonosporaceae > Micromonospora > Micromonospora sp. NPDC048905. The sequence continues at coordinate 471,610 of NZ_JBEZFV010000005.1, forward strand.
CGGCTCCCGTGACTACGCCGCCCGTGACCTGGCCGGCAACGTCTGGGCCTTCGGCACCTACCGACCCTGAGCAGGACCGGTGCCGGCCCTGAGCAGGACCGGTGCCGGCCCGGAGTTCGGCTGGAACGGCCCTGAGCCCGGCCGGCCCGGCTCCCCGACCGCGCCGAATGACCTGATTGCGGTGAGCGAGCAAACTATTGCACTGGGTGATCGTCCTGCGTACGCTCCCTCGATGGGGAGGCCGGGATGCCGCTGCCAACGAGTCCTGTCATTCGACGTGCACGTCTCGGCGCTGAGTTGCGCCAACTTCGTCGGCGCGAGGCGCTGACCCTGGAGCAGGTCTGCGACCGGCTCGGCTGGGCCTCGACGTCGAAGCTGTCCCGCATCGAGCTGGGTCAGAGCCGGCCGGACCTCGCGGATGTGCTCGATCTGCTGGACATCTACAAGGTGCCCACTCCGGCCCGGGACGCGCTGATCGTGATCGCTCGCGATGCGGCGACCAGCCGGGGTTGGTGGAAGACGCTGGGCGAGATGAGCGAACGGCAGCGCACCTACGCCGAGTTGGAGGCGGGCGCTGCCGACATCGTCGAGTACCAGCCGACGGTTGTGCCGGGGCTGCTCCAGACGCCCGCGTACGCCCGGGTGTTGGTGGAGGCCGGCGCGCAGTTCACGCCGGAGATCGATGTGGAGGCCGAGGTGCGCGCCCGTGCGCTGCGGCAGGAGGTGCTGCGGCGCGCCTATCCGCCGCGCTACACGGCGGTGCTCGCCGCGGCCGTCTGCGACCCGGGCGACCTGCCGGTGGCGGTGTGGCGTGAGCAGCTGCGGCACCTGGTCACCGTGACCGGGCTGTCCCATGTCACGGTGCGACTGCTGCCACGTGGAGCGGCCGGCGGTGGGCTGCACCCGCTCACGCCGTACTCCTGCTATGCCTTTCCCGACCCGGCGGACCCGCGGACGGTGATGATCGAGGCGTTGACCACCGACGTCCGGTTGGCCACCGTGCCGGACGTCGGCCGCTACGAGCGGATGACCGAGGCGTTGCTGGCGGCCGCGCTGTCACCGGAGGAGACGGTCACCGCGCTGGCCCGGCGCGCCGGCGAGTAGCGCGCGGGGAGGCACGCCGCGCGGCCACCGTGCCCGGCGCCCCCGAGACCGTCGGGACCGGCGGCCGACGCGTGCGCGGAGCACGTTAACCGCGGGGTACGACAGAGTCGCTCGGGCCGGTGGTCGGATCAGGCCGGTACGTCGAGGAAGTGCTCGACCACGGGAGGCCCGGCGAAGTGCGGCCCGATCAGCGCCCGCCACTGCGCGAACCGCTCGGTGGCTCGGAAGTTCTTCTCGTGCGCCTCGACCGAGTCCCATTCGACGAGCAGCACGAAGCGCGTCGGGGACTCGATGCCCCGGGTCATCCGGACGGACCGGCAGCCGGTTGCCCCGGCGAGCACGGGGTGACCCTCGGCGTACGCGGCGGCGAACGCGTCCTCGTGTCCGGGCAGTACGTCGATCAACGCGACCTCAAGCACCATGCCGGAAAGCCTCCCACGACGGTCGGTGGCGGTGGTGTCGCGGGGTCTGTTCCGACGTCGGCGACAGACCCTAGGGTGGCCTCGTGATCATTGACTGGCTCACCGGCACCGCGTTTCGGGTGGCCGGTACGGGCACCACCTGGGCGGAACTGCTGGGGTTCGCGACAGGTGTGCTGAACGTGTGGCTGGTGGCCCGGCAGAAGATCGCCAACTGGCCGATCGGCATCGCCAACGTGCTGCTGCTCCTGCTGGTGTTCTGGACCGTCGGGCTGTACGCCGACGCGGGTCTCCAGGTCGTCTACGTCGCGCTCGGCTGCTTCGGCTGGTGGCAGTGGCTCTACGGTGGCGAGCGGCGCAGCCGGCTCACGGTGAGCCGGACGGGGCGGCGGGAGTGGCTGGCGTTGGCCGTAGCCGGGGTGCTGCTCACCGGCGCGCTCTGGGTACTGCTGGACCGCGCCACGGACTCGACGGTGCCGTTGGCGGACGCGCTGACCACGGCGTTGTCCCTGCTGGCGACGTACGGGCAGACGCGCAAGCGGGTGGAGAGTTGGTGGCTGTGGATCGCCGCCGACCTGATCTACATCCCGTTGTACGCGTACAAGGGGCTGCACCTGACCGCCGTGCTGTACCTGGTCTTCCTGTCCCTGTGCGTACTCGGGCTGCGGGCCTGGCGGGCCGACCTGCGTCGGGCCGGTCGGCCGACGGCGGTCCCGCCCGGTCCGGCCCCGGCCACCGCGTGAGCGCCGAGGGACCGGGCCGTCCACCGGTGCCCCGCCTGCCGTCGCGCTCCGGCGTCGCCGAGTTCGGGCACGGGATGGTGGTGGGCAAGTTCTACCCGCCGCACGCCGGGCACCACGCGCTGATCGTGGCCGCCGCCGACCGCTGCGCCGAGGTCACCGTCGTCGTGGCACCCTCGCGCCGGGAGTCCATTCCGCTTCCGCTGCGCCTCGACTGGCTGCGGGAGGTGCACGCGGACACGCCGTGGGTGCGGTTCGTCGGCCGGTACGACGACCACCCGGTGGACTACGCCGATCCGGCCGTCTGGGACGCGCACTGCGCGGTGTTCCGCGAGGCGGTCGGGCCGGGGCCGGTGGACGCGGTGTTCTCCTCCGAGGCGTACGGCACCGAGCTGGCGCGCCGCTTCGGCGCCGTACCCGTGGCGGTGGATCCGGACCGGCGGACCGTGCCGGTGTCCGGGACGGCCGTGCGCGCGGACCCGGCGGGTTCCTGGCGGTGGCTGAGCCCGCCGGTGCGGGCGTGGTTCGTCCGGCGGGTGGTGGTGGTCGGGGCCGAGTCGACCGGGACCACGACGATGGCGGCGGCGCTCGCCGAGCACTACGGCACGTCCTGGGTGCCGGAGTACGGCCGGGAGTTGACCGCTGCCAAGCTGGCCCGGTTGCGGGAGCGGGTGCCGGAGGCGACCGTGTTCGACGTCACCTGGGACTCCGACGACTTCCGCGCCGTGGTCCGCGAGCAGCAGGCCGCCGAGGACGCGGCGGCCCGGACGAGCGGGCCACTGCTGGTCTGCGACACCGACGCGCGGGCGACGGCGGTGTGGGAGGAGCGCTACCTGGGCAGCGCGTCGGAGGAGGTGCGGGCGGCGGCCCGTCGGCCGGCGCTGTATCTGCTGACGGATCACCGGGGGGTGCCGTTCACCGATGACGGGCTGCGCGACGGTGAGCACCTGCGGGCCTGGATGACCGAGCGGTTCCGGACCGAGTTGGCGGGGTGCGGGGTGCCGGTGGTGGAGCTGACCGGGTCGCACGCCGAGCGGCTGGCCCGGGCGGTGCGGGCCTGCGACGACCTGCTCGCCGCCGGGTGGTCCCTCAGCGACCCGATTGCCGCACCCCACCTGCACTAGCCTCCTAGGAAGCCATACGCGGCGTGGCCCTCGATCGGGTGGTCGGCGACACCGGGTGCCCGGGGTGTGATCACGGGGCGTGGTGGGCAACAATGGTCACCGAGGAGGGGAGTATTCCCCCGCAACGGAGTCGTCAGCACGGTCGACCTGTCGGAACCACGGCGGACCGACCCGGCCCCGTAGGTCGCCACCGCTGTTGCAGGGTGGCGGCGGAAGAGACCTCCGACAGTCACCAGAGTGAGCGACAGCGGCACACCAGCCCCGCAGGGGGCGTACGGTGTGCCCGACGCCGCGTGTCTGCCGGAGGAATGAACGTTGGACGTGTCCGGATTGGTGTGGGCGGGGACGCTTGTCGTACTGACTGCGGTCCTGCTCGTCGACCTGTTGATCATTGGTCGGCGCCCGCACGAGCCGAGTGTGCGGGAGTCGAGCCTCTGGGTCGCCTTCTACGTCGGGCTTGCCCTGCTCTTCGGGGCGGGCGTCTGGTTGACCGCCGGCGCCAGCCCGGCCGGGCAGTTCTACACCGGCTGGCTCACCGAGTACAGCCTCTCGGTGGACAACCTCTTCGTCTTCGTGATCATCATGGCCCGCTTCGGGGTGCCCCGGCAGTACCAGCAGAAGGTGCTGCTCGTCGGCATAGTGCTGGCCCTGGTGATGCGCGGCGGGTTCATCGCCGCCGGTGCGGCGCTGATCTCGCAGTTCTCCTGGGTCTTCTACATCTTCGGCGCGTTCCTGATCTACACCGCGATCAACCTGGCCCGGCAGGGCGAGCCGGACGAGGACGAGTTCTCCGAGAACGTGCTGATCCGGTGGAGCCGCAAGGCGCTGCCGATCTCCAAGGAGTACGACGGCGCGAAGCTCACCACCCACGCGACCGGCAAGCGGTTGTTCACCCCGATGCTGATCGTGATGATCGCGATCGGCACCACGGACCTGATCTTCGCGCTGGACTCGATCCCGGCGATCTTCGGCATCACCCAGGAGCCGTACCTGGTCTTCACCGCGAACGTCTTCGCGCTGATGGGCCTTCGTCAGCTCTACTTCCTGCTCGGTGGCCTGCTCGACCGGCTGATCTACCTGAGCTACGGTCTGGCCGTCGTGCTCGGCTTCATCGGGGTCAAGCTGGTGCTGGAGGCGTTGGCCGACAACAACCTGCCGTTCATCAACGGTGGCGAGCACGTCGGCTGGGCGCCGCACATCCCGATCTGGCTGTCGTTGCTGGTCATCCTCGGCACCCTGGGCATCGCCACCGCCGCCAGCCTGATCAAGTCCTCCCGGGACCGGCGCCGCGAGTTAGCCGACGCCCGGCACTGATCTGTCGCCGGCCGGGTGCGGCGATCGCACCCGGCCAGCACCAGGTTGACCAACGTCCCTGGACAGCACCCCTAGACCCGGTGCGCGCCCACCAGCGTGGCGGTCCGGTCGGCCGGCAGCGGCTCCTCGATGACCCGCCGCCGCCGGTAGCAGGCGTGCAACATCCGCCGCTCGCCGCTGTCGCTGGGCGGGGCGGTGACGATGCCGATGTGGTGGATCGCGCGGCCCGGCCGTGCGAAGAAGTAGAGATCGCCGGGGCGTTCCGCCCCCAGGGCCAGCGGGGTGGTGGCGACGGCCTGGTCGTCGGCGTCGCGCGGTAGCAGCACCCCGAACCGCCGCCAGGCCAGGTGCACCAGACCCGAGCAGTCGATGCCGTGCGCGGAGAGACCACCCCAGATGTAGGACACGTCCAGCAGCCGCTGCGCCACCGCGAGCGCCTGCTCGGCGTTCGGCGACGCCGCCGAGGCCGGGACCAGGTGGCTGTCGGGCAGCCAGAGCGGCGCGGCCTGCCCCGGAGCGTGCACCGGGCGCCAGTCGTCGCGGGCGGGGCCGGCCGGCACCAGACGGGTGCCGACGACGACACCGGACAACACCACCGGTCCGGCCGGGGCGGCGTGCAGCGCGGTGACCGTGGCGTCCACCACCAGCGGTCGGTCGCCGCCGGTGGCCGGGTCGACGGCGGCCAGTTGGTCGGCGGGGAGCCAGCCCGGGTAGCCGCGCGGGTCCAGCTTGGCGGCAGGCTGCTCGACGGCGACGACTCGCGCCCAGCCGTCCGGTCGTAGCTCGCTGACGAGAACCCGCTCGCCGAGCAGCAGCTGGCTCAGCACACAGTCGCCGACCTGCTGCTCGGTGCTGAGACCGGAGACCCAGGCCGGGATGTCGGCGCCGGCGGTCAGCGCGGGGCGGTCGACCGGGCGGACCGCCTCGGGCGAGGTCCACAGTGTTGCCACCGCGACTCGGACGACGGCCTCGCGGCCCGGTTGCAGCTCCACGTCAACCCCCAGATCGAGTCGGCTGTCCAGGGGAACCTTATGAAAGAAACCAACGCTCATCAAGCACCGGCCTGCACCTTTGCTTCAGCCAGACCGGAAATGCCCAGGCCAGGGGCGTTCGGAAGCACCACGGTGGCCCCGTCGTAGCGTATGCCGCCCCGCACCGGGGACCAGGCCAGCCACCAGGCGGCGTCCAGGTCGGCGACCGCGGTCGTGCCGTACGCGGCGACCAGGCTCGCCGCCGCCCCGATGCCGACCTGACTCTCCATCATCGAACCGACCACCGTGCCGAGCCCGTGGGCGCTGGCCAGGTCGAGGAGGGTGCGTGCCGGTTGCAGCCCGCCACATTTGGCCAGCTTGACGTTGACCAGGTCGGCGGCCCGGCGGCGGATCACCTCCACCAGGTCACGGACCCCGAAGACCGCCTCGTCGGCGAGGATCGGCACGGACACCCGGTCGCTGACCCAGGCCAGCCCGTCCAGGTCCCAGCGGGCCACCGGCTGCTCGACCAACTCCACGTCGAGCCCGGCGTCCTCGATGCCACGAATCACCCGTACCGCCTCCCGGGGTGTCCAGCCCTGGTTGGCGTCGAGCCGGATCCGAACCCCGGGGCCGACTGCCGCGCGGACGGCGCGTACCCGGTCCAGGTCGGTGCTCGCATCCGTGCCGACCTTCAACTTGAGCACGCCGAACCCGTCGGCCTGCCGCTGCCGCGCCGCCGCCGCCAGATCCACCGCGTCGCCCACCGCCAGGGTGACGTCCGTCGGCACCCGCAGCGTGGTCCCCCCGAGCAACCGCACCAGGGGTACGCCCAGCCGCCGGGCGGCCAGATCGTGCAGGGCGACGTCCACCGCCGCCTTCGCCGCCTCGTTGCCCGCGACGGCACGCTGCACCTCGGCGCAACGGGTCACCAGGTCGTCCGGGTCACGACCGATCAACCGCGGACCGAGCATTTCGCGGACGCACGCCCCTGCGCCGGCGACCGACGCGCCGGTAACCTGCCAGACCTGGGGCGCCTCGCCGAAGCCGGAGCGACCGTCGGTGTCGACGAGTTCGACGACGAGCGTGTCCACAGTGGTGGTACGCCGCAGCGCGGTGATGAACGGGGTGTGCAAGGGGGCGGAAACCCGGTGGGTGCGTACCTCCGAGATCGTCATGTGAGGCACCTTATACGCAGGCACGCGACCGAATGGGGGACCGGATGACCGGGCAGAGCTGGGGGCTGGTGGGCGCTCCGAACGCGCGTGAGTTGGGCGGGTTGGTCGGCGCCGACGGCCGGCGGGTCCGGGTGGGGCAGCTGATCCGGACCCCGGCGTTGGGTCGGCTGACGGACGATGACCTGCCGGTGCTCGCGAAACTGGGTCCGGCGTGCGTGCTGGATCTGCGCGCCCCCGCGGAGATCGAGGTCGCACCGGCGGATCGGCTGGCCGGTGAGCCACGGGTGGTGTGCCTGCCGGTGCACGACCCGGAGCACCCGGTCTTCACGTACGTCTCGGCGGTGCTGCTGGGCCACGACCTGGACTCGTACGCGGAGTTGGCCCGGCAGGGCACGGCGGGGGCGATGGCGGCCATCTACCGGTGGTTCGTCACCGGCGAGTCGGCTCGGGTCGGCTTCGCCGAGGCCGTCCGGCTGGCCGCGCAGCCGGAGAACCTGCCGTTGGTCTACCACTGCTCCGCCGGCAAGGACCGCACGGGTTGGCTCACCGTCATCCTGTTGACGGCGCTCGGGGTGGACGAGGCGACGGTCCGCGCCGACTACCTGCGCAACAACGAACTCACCGAGAGCCTGCGCGTGGTGATCGTCGAGGCGATGCGGCGGCGGCAGCCGGAGCTGGACGTCGACGCGGTGCTGCCGGTGCTGGAGGTGCGCGCCGAGTACCTCGACGCCGGCTACGACGAGGTGCGCAGGGTGCACGGCTCGTTCGACGCGTACCTGCGGGACGGGCTGGGGCTCACCGACTCCGACCTCACGGCGTTGCGGGCGCAACTGCTGGAGTGACAGGCACTCTCGGGGGTGTGCCGACGCGGGCGGCCAGGCCGAGGACGATCAGCGCCTGGCCGGCGGCGTAGGTGGCCATGACCAGCACGGGTGCGCCGGGTGGCTGGGCCACCTCGGCCACCCCGGCGGCGATCAACAGGTCGGAGCCGAGGAACAGCGCGGCGCCGAGACCGACCCGCCAGCCCTGGGTGGCGGCGGTGGTGGCCATCGTGGCCAGCGCGAGCGCGTAGCCGGCCACCGGCACGGCGAGCCCGACGTCGGTCAGCCCCGCCCACATCCACCAGAGCGCGGCGACGGTCAGCACGGCGTACCCCAGGGGGACCGCGACCAGCGGCGCACGGCGCAGCGCGGACGCGGCGCCGTACCGGGTGAAGGCCGCGACGTAGCAGAGGTGCGTGCCGAGGAAGCAGGCCATGCCGGCGAGGAACCAGCCGGTGCCCTCGATCATCAGCGCGACGTCGCCGCCGGTGGCGAAGGCCAGCGCGACGAGCACCAGCCGGTCCGGTCGGGCTCCGCGTTCGGCGCTGGCCCGCCAGAGGTACGCGGCCAGCAGCGGCATCAGCAGCGGTTTGGTGAGCAGGAAGGCCACGCCTCCGCCGGTGGCGTTGGCCAGCAGGTTCGCCGCCGTCACGACGAGGAAGGCGAGCAGGACGGTGCGACTGCGGGGCATCGACGGCTCCGGGGTGGGGGTGCGAGCAGCGTAGCCGGACGGACGGATCCAGGGTCAGAGCTGGTTGCGTGCGGCCCAGACCTGCGCGGAGATCTGCGCGATCAGCAGGCAGGCGTCGGCCCCGGTCTCGTCGTCGCCGTCGGTCGGGTCGGTGGTCGTGCAGACGGCGATCAGGTACGGCGGCGCGTCGGCGGGCAGCACCACGCCGGCGGCGTGGCGCACACCGCGTACCCAACCGCTCTTGTGCGCGATGCGGGTGCCCTCGGGCAGGCCGGCGGCCAGGTCCTCCCGGTGTTCCTGGGCGAGCAGGACGTCCAGCATGGCCGAGCAGGCCGCTGGTGAGGCGAGCCGACCCGGGGCGTTGGCCCCGGTGGCCAGCGCGCCGAGCAGGGCGGCCAGGTCGGCGGCGGTGACCGTGTTGGTGATGCCGGCCGCGCGGGCGGCGAAGTCCTCGATGCCCCGACCCGTGACGCTGGCGCGGGCGCGGGTCAGCGCCCACACCTCGGCCACGGCGGGCAGCCCGACGTGCCCGATGACCAGGTTGGTGGCCAGATTGCTGGAGCGCACGATCATCCGCTCGGCCAGCCAGCGCAGCGGGGCCGTGCCGCCCACCCGGTCCCAGACCGCGTCGTCGTTGTCGTAGTGCTGCGCGCAGGAGAACCGGGGCGCGCCGGACTGGGCGGAGTCGAACTCGTTCACCACGGGGACCGGGGCGTCCAGGTCCAGGGTGCCCGCATCGGCGGCCCGGTGCAGCGCGGCGAGCACCGCCACCTTCATGGTGCTCGCCGCATAGTGGGCGGCGTCCGGGTGGCGGGTCCAGGTCGGCGACGCGTCGAGCCGTCCCACGTACGCCGAGACGGTGCCGGGCACCCGGTCCAGGTGGGCGTCGAGATCCTCCCAGGTCATGCCGGTGACCGTAGCCGATCAGCCCTGGGCGGGCTCACGTACCCGTCGGGGGAGAACAGCCGGGCGCGCCAGGCCAACGACGCGAGATCGCGGGGGGAGTCGACGGTACGGCGCAGGATGTCGCGTTCGGAGGC